>JAEEMG010000022.1 GCA_016283095.1 Paludibacteraceae bacterium
CACTTTGGAGTCTTACCTGCCAATGCGTTCTTCAAGTCGTTTGCCAAAGCGATACCCTCCTGAAGAGTTGTATTCATCTTCCAGTTTCCTGCTACGATTTTCTTTCTCATTTTCGTTGATATTTAATTTATGTTTATTCAATATTCAATTCGTATGCAAAGATAATACATTTAGATGATTATCTAAAGCATGTTAAAAATTTTGTATTTGTGCCGACGTGAATTTTTGCGGCTTATTGTTGCTCACTTGTTTCTTCCGTCTCTTTCTTCTTTCTCTTTGTCTTCCAAAACCTGTAAAGAAGTTTCGCCAATTCTATCAGATAGTCATATATGAGTATGGCTATCAATGGCACACCAAAGAACAGGATGCTTTTAGCAACGTCGTTCCATCCTTCTGAAACATCTTTGTCTTCAGATACATATTCTTCCAATGGCTTGTCGTAAGTAGGTATCTGATAGCAAGAAAATTTCTCTTCCACAATTCCGTCTTTCATCAGAAACAATTCTGGGTTTGAGCGGACGAATGCGTCTGTGAGTTCACGGCTGATTTGGAGGAATGGGTATTCTGCCCCGGAAGTTTCGATTATATATTCATCCACTTCACGACTGTCTGGGTCGGCTGTGGTGAGCATAGCAAAATTATAATTGTTGCTTTTGCAGTATGAATACAGTTTATTGAGTTGCTTTCTATAAGTGGTGCTCGCTTGTGTGATGTCGGGGCTCACAAGAATGAATGAATATCCGTTATGCGACATTGCTGCCCGTGTGTTTTCATCCATATCTATTTTATGCGACTCTGCATAATCGAGCACTTTTTTTATTGAATCTCCCTCTTTGCAGACGGTGAGGTCGAGGATAGGGAGTGAAAAATAGCAGTGGATAGCCATCACGACGGAAAATGCGAATCCGTAGATTGATATGATCCACTCTGTACGTTTGGTATATAACGCTAAATTATAATTTCTCCAATGGAACACAAGTGACGCTAATCCAAGCAACATTATGTTGTGGGCGATTGAACTGCCGAATGTGTGGGCACTGATGGTGCGTGTGATTCCGTCGTAGATGTCCGGACACTGGTGTATTGTAGTGGCGGACGTGATGATCTGAATCGTAAGGAATATTGTCGCCATTATCGATGTCCACTTGATCTTGGCTCCTAATGTCATGCAGACTCCGATGACGAACTGGAGAGATGAAATGGAGATGGAGATTATATACGATAGTGGCAGTAATACGTCTAATTTCAGACAGTGTAGAAATCTGTCGCACAAAATGTTTGAACCTACTGGATCAACGATGGATTCGTATCCTGGAATGAGACACAGCAATCCTACGATAAGACGTGACACAAAAACCAATATTTTGCGTAGCGTCGTGTTTCTAAGTTTTTTGATAAGGATTGACAGTTTTTTTCTCATTTGTGAGATCCGATTTTGTTGTATGGCTGTAATGACAGGTCTTATGCCTGTCTGTATGATAATAATGAAGGAGACGGGAGAAATCCCGTCTCCTTATATTTATTTGCCTTCAGCTTCGTCGATTTTGATCAAACCGAAAATGGCATAGTTCACCATGTCCATATAGTTTGCTTCAATACCCTCAGAAATGATGGTCTTACCGTCGTTGCTCTCGATCTGCTTTGTACGGTATATCTTCATTAGGATAAGGTCTGTGTACGACGTCGTGCGCATGCTTCTCCACGCTTCGTCATAGTCGTGGTTTTTGGCGAGCATCAGTGTGCGAGTCTTCTGCATATATTCATCGTATAGGCTAAGAGCTTCATCCACAGTGATGTCATCACCGTCTGCAAAGCCTTTGCTCAACTGGATCATACCCATGATGGCATAGTTGACGATGCCGATCAACTCTGGCTGGATTCCTTCGTCTACACAATGATTCCCCTTCGTCTCCAAAGTGCGGATACGGTTGGCTTTGATGAAAATCTGGTCGGTTATTGAGCATGGACGCATAATCCTCCATGCTGCGCCGTAGTCTTTCAGCTTTTTAGAGTAGACGTCGCGGCAAACCTGAATCGCTTTATCGAATTGAGCTTCTGTATTTGCCATGGTTATACAGTCTTGACATTGTATCTGCATCTCACTTTGCCTTTAAGCATAGCGCTTATTTTGCTGCGGTTCATCTGTCGGCGGATCGGAGAGATTCTGTCGATGAACACCTTGCCCTGCAAATGGTCGTATTCGTGCTGTATGACGCGTGCGAAGAAGTTTTCATACTCTTCGTCGTGCCATTCGAAATTCTCGTCCTGATATTTGATGCGGATCTTCTTTGATCGCTTAACAGGCTCTGAGATGCCAGGCAAACTCAAACATCCCTCTTCGCCTTTCTCTTCCTCTTCGCTGTAGAAAGTGATCTCTGGGTTGATGAATGTCTTCTTGAAATCCTTGTATATAGGATTCTCTTCAGCCAAACATGTCAAGTCGACGATGAAAAGTTTGATCGACAAGTTTACCTGTGGAGCTGCCAATCCGACTCCCTCAGCGTTGGTCAATGTCTTATACATATTTTCGATTACCGTAGATAGATTAGGGTAATCTGGAGTGATTTCTGAAGCGACTTTTTTAAGTACGGGCAGACCGTACACCGTGATAGGATATATCATTTTGTTTTATCTTTTTTTTATAGGAATTTCATTCTCTGACTTTCAAGATAGGATTGCAGAATTATCACTGCACTGACCTTGTCGACCAACTTCTTGTTTTCACGACGTTCTTTCTTTTTCACTCCGCTTTCCAAAATAGCACGGTTGGCAAGAACAGATGTGAATCTCTCGTCGTGGAATTCAATAGGCATATCAGGAAACTTCTTTTTGAATCCTTTTACGAAAGGCTCAATATATTTCATTGACGCGGATGCCTCTCCGTTCATGTTTTGAGGTTTGCCGATAATGACTTTGTCGACTGTTTCTTTTGCAAAATAGTCTGTCAAAAATTGGAATATTTCGTTTGGTGAAACGGTGTCTAATCCATTAGCGATAATCTGCTCCGGATCTGTGGCGGCGATGCCGATTCGTTTCTGGCCATAGTCAATTGCGAGTATTCTTCCCATCTTATACAATTATGACAACAAAAGTAATATTTTCTTGTCAATTATGCATCACGATTTATGAATTACGAATTGACAAACACCACCTCTTTGAATGCGAACTTCATTATTTTTCCGTTGTCGCATTCCATAATCAGTCTGCCCTCTGGAGCGACGTCGATGATTTTGGCTTTGAATATAGTGTCCGTGGTAGGAAGTCTGTAGTCTGCCATTTGATTGAAACGGTAGAGACGGGCGATATATTCTTCTCTTAATCCTTCAAGATTTCCGTTTGCAAGCATCGCATATCGGCGGAGTAGGGCATTGCACAGCAGATTCACTTCTGTCGGCAAGTCGTATGTTTCGTTTGTGATGTTTGTGAGTGAAATTGGGTTTGGCGCATCACTCAAGAATTTTTCTTGGTTGATGTTCAATCCGACACCAACAATGGAACTGTCGATTGTATGACCGATTATGGTGTTTTCAATCAGTATTCCGCAAATTTTATTGTTGTCGACGTAAATGTCATTCGGCCATTTTATGCAAACTCCATTGACACCTTTGTTTATAAGATAGTCTGTGATGCCGAGCGACACTGCGATGGATATGAAAAAATGGTCTACTATAGAAAGGAAATCTGGTCGGAGAAGAAGACTCATGGTTATATTCTTTTTCGGCTCTGATTCCCAATGGTTGCCTGGCTGACCTTTGCCTGCAGTCTGTTCGATGGCTCTCACCACCGTGCCTTCCTCCATATCCGGCACCATTCTCAATAATTCTGCAAGTGTGTTGTTGGTGCTGCCGAGACTTTCTTTTTCTATTAAATGAATCTGCACAACTTCTTTAAATTAGGAATTAGAAATGCGAAATGCAAAATTTATTTTAATTTTTTTTATTTAGCATTTAGCATTTAGCATTTAGCATTTAGCATTTAGCATTTAGCATTTAGCATTTAGCATTTAGCATTAAAAAAGGAGACGTTGCCGTCTCCTTTTTATTGTTATTGACGAATCAAAGTGAAGTGACCGGTGTAGGTCTTTTTAATCTCTTTGATTTCAATCTCATACCAGTAGTCTGTTGACGGCATTTGGACACCGTTGTATGATCCGTCCCAATCCATTTCTGCATTGCCTGCTTTATAGTCTGCAAGTTTCTTACCCCATCGGTCATAGATTCTGATGTTAGCGTCTGGGTAAGCTTCTCTTAGAGTAGGAATGCTGAATGCATCATTGCTTCCGTCTCCATTAGGAGAAATGTGGATAGGGATCTCTAAACCAGGAGCATTTGTCACGAAAGATGAGTCGATTACACAACCTGCCGCATCGATTATTTTGATGCTGTGGTTTCCATAATCCAAACTGTCTTTTATTGGCTCATTAATATTTTCATCATAGTTTTCATCTACGATGTATTGGAATGGAGCTGTTCCTGTGTTCGACTGCAATACAATCTCTACAGAACGGAAAGACAATGAGTCAATTCTGTCGAATCTAGGAGCGTATCTTACTTCTATTGTAGTCTCTGCACTTTCTGTACATGCTCCACGTTGCATTTCGACTGTATATGAAGCGTAACCTGGTTTTGAGACAACATTGATAGAAGGTCCTGTCATAGTAACTCCTTCTCCTAATTGGTCAACTGAACTCCATACATATTCAGTGGCTTTGAATGTAGATGCATCCAATGTCGCTATATGTCCTTCACATATATATTCAGGAGCGATGATATTTCCTTCAATTGCCTTGTCGATTGTAAATTCAGGATAATATTTCTTGTCTGAACATATACCGCCGTTTGACACTACCAATGTCAATGCTTTTTGTGTAGTCAAACCATATCCTGAGAATACTGCTTCTACATTTGCTCCAGTTCTAGAACCACTTCTTAAGCATTCGTCAGGTTCCCAAGTTAGTGTTAGCTCGGATGCTGGCTCTGCTTTTGTGATTTGGATGAAACCAGTCTCTCCCTCGCATAGACGGACATTGCGGTCCCATTCTACTACGTATGCAGGATGAACTGTTATCTCAGAAGTGAGCGACTTGTCTTGGTTGCCGACACTATATTTGTATGTTATCTCATAAGTAGCCGACTTATCAGGTGAAATACTTGCAAATAAGTATTCGTTCTTCTTTGCCCATTTGACTTCTTTCTTGACACCATCTATAGTCTCAACAATCTTGAATGTGAATTTGTCTGGGTGAAGTATCTTGCCAGTTCCTGTAGTATCGATTTGGAATCCGACACCTTCTTCGTTTAGACACATGTCTGTCTTTTGCTTTCCATCTTCACCAATAAGAATGGCTTCGATAGACAGAAGTGCGTCTGCTTTTAGTGTGATGTCCAAAGATGTTCCACAGTATTCTGTGTCGTAACCTTTTTCTCCATTTGCAATGATAATATTGTATTCGTGGTCACCATCTACACTGGCTAGACTTAGTGTCTCACCTCTGTTCACCTCAACACCTTCTTCCTTCCAGATGATCTTATCGCTTAATGTTGTCATGTCTATGCCTATAGACTGGACAATTGGAATTGTGATGTCTTTTGATGTGGTGCGGACAGCTTCGTAAACACCCTTGTTTTCAAGAAGCGATTCGTCAATCTTAACTTTTGGTTTTGATGTGAAACTTCCACCCATTGCAATCTTGTCGTGGTAAACACATCCTGAAGATGTCACTGTATAACTGTATACTCCGTTGTCGGCAGGTGTCGTTGATGGAATGTTCAGTACCTCTGTATCATAGCCAGGAAGAGTCTCTCCATCCTTCTGCCACTCAACTTTGTATTTTCTAGGATCGTAGACAAACGGTGTGTTGTCGTTGTTTACGATCTTGATGGTAAGCGGTGTTCCTTCACATACTGACCATGTCGATGGACTTCCGGAAATGTCTAGCGATTTGTCTTTTACATCAAACTTGAATGATGTCGCACAAGTGTTGATATAAGAGACTTCGTACATTCCGGCTTTGATGTCAAAATGACCTTCTCCATTGCTGAATTTGCCAGTCTTCTTTACTCCTGTTTCAAGATTCTCGTAAGTGAACTCGTCTCCTGTCTGCTTGACATTGAACAACACGTCTACCTTGCTGTTACATCCGTCGAATTCAACGATGCCGTTTTTCGACAATGTGTATGTTCCTATACCACTGTTTGCGTTATACATTTCGTCGAACTTGATCGTTCCGTCAACACCTGGATCATCAACAGTGATGATATGAGCGTCGACTGGCTTCTTGCCTTTACAAGCTCCCATTGAAACTTCTAGGTTGACTGTTATCTTGTCTCCCTTCTTGACAAGTCCTTCTCCTGAAGTGTTCAACGTTTCCATCTGTCCTGTGATGCCTGTTGGCGATATGTTCCAAGAATAACTAGGTGTGTCATTCTCATCCATATTTTTAGTCTTCAATACGGCTTTCAAATCAACGCCTATTCCTGGACATGTTGTGATATCGCCTTCAATTGCAACTTCCAATTCATTGACAGTTACAAATACCTGCTCGAATTTAGAACGGCATATTTCGCCACTTGATAATTCAAACCATGCTCTACTTTCGTACAAACCATGCATTGTAGCAATTGAACCATCAATATTAGTGCCGCTTGAGTTCAAATATTCAAGTTCATATTTCTGATTTGAAATTCTGTTCGAAATTGTATACAAATCTTTCAAGTCGACTTCTCCACCCAAACATATAGGTTTTGGCTTTGTTGTCTTCAAAATAGGTTTCGAATATAGAGTGACTAGTAGTTCCGCAGCCGGACTTTGTCCGCCACCAGGACCTGTATATCTCTGTACAACCCAATATTTGAAATCTTTTTCTGTTTCTGTAGTTGCATCGTACGATAGATTCTCTAGACTCAAATCGATAGTCTTGAATTCTTCTGCCGAAGGATCTGCTTTTGGATCTTTCTTATACCATATAAGTTCGTAGTCTGATGCTGCGAATCCTCCCTTTGTGCTGATTGTCGCAGTCAATGGGTATGGAGAGTCTAATTTTTCTGATTCCTGACATAGTGTGATTGATGTCACTTCTGGTGCAGGGAATGAAGAAATGATTGCAGTGACTTCCTTAAGCTCACTCTCACAGTTTGTTGTTGTGTTGACCTGTGAAACATAGTATGTCACTTTTCTTTCTCCTGTCTCGTTCGCAATGTATTCAGGTGTTGGTTCTGATGCCAACGGATTTTTATCTGCGTCGTACCACTTTAATGTATGTCCTGCCTCAACTTTGACTGCTGTGCCGTCTTGGTCAAGTAGTGATTTGTATGATGAGTTCTTGTCTCCTTCTGCTTTCAAATACTGAACTGTGTAGTTTGTCTCTGATGAAGGAACCTCAGTCTTGTTTGTCGTGATATCGATATCCTGTATCTTTCCGTAGCATACGGTGCTAGCGTAACTCTTTTGTGCGTCGACATTTGAATATTCAGCCTGAGCATAATAAGTTACAGTTCCTTTCTCATCTGTTTTTGGAGTAAGTGTCGCAGCCGCATCTGACATGTCAGATTTCTTTGACCATTTTGCAGTGGTGAAATCTCCGTCGTTATTGGCTGAGAATGTCAATTCTTCAGCTGTCTCGTTGATACAATACTCTGTCTTGTTTGCAGACAGATCAAGTGTGGCAACCTCATGGACGGTGATTGTCAATGTTGCTTTCTCACTCTCTGCGTTTGTAAGAGTGTTTGTCTGGCTGACATAGAACTTGTATGTTCCTGCTGCTGTAGCCTTGAACGATGGTGCAGTTGAACTACCAGTTCCCTTTTCTGCTGACGGATCATCATACCAGTTGAGAACGTGGTCTGTATCTTTTGCCTTGACGTATTCAGACAAGTCTGGAATCTCATTGTCTATACACAAAGACTCGTTAGTGACTTCTGGCACTGGAGCATCGTTGATGACAAGCTCAACTTTGACACGCTCGCTTGTACATCCGGTTTTTGTATTGTATTGTTCTGCCCAAACTTCTATTGTTTTGGCTTCATCCAATGCGATGCTAGTGTTAGTCATTTCCGACGTCGCTGTTTCCGACTCATACCAACGGATTTCACAGTCAGTGTCGATGCTGTTTACTGCGGCAGACAATTTGAATTTGTTGGTTGGATTCTTTAGCAGTGGAACTGTAGTTTGAACATCTGGTTTGCCTGTCTTGTTGACAGAGATAGTCAAAGTGTGTTCTACTCCCTTACAACCTGTCTTGTCGTCTATCACTGTATACTTGTATGTATACTCTTTTGTTCCAGTAGCTGTTGTTCCAGTCAAAGCAGCAATATCCTTAGGCTCATCAACCCAGTTGATTGTTTTACCTGTGATCTCAAATGTCGGCTCCTCTGTCAACTCTCCTTCACAGAACTCGATCCAATCAAGTGTGTCTGTTGGAGCTGGATGTGCAATTACCTTGATAGAGTCGAACAAATAGCAATCTTTTGATGTTGGCTTTTCATTGTCACGAACCATGACATAATAAACTTTTTCAACGTCATCAGTTATCTCTGTTGCTCCTGCTACTGTCGCCCAATCTGTCTTGAATTCAAGGGTCTTTGCTGAACCTGTGACATCTTTATCTAGTGCGTCATCTTCTGAAGATGTGAATTTATCAAACCAAAGAATGTCATACTTGGCTGTTGCTTCTTTGCCTTCCAATTCCTTTATGTTAAGAACCAATGCGTCGCTTTCTTTACATAGCTCAACAACTTTCTTGTACTTCGGATCGACATCGTCTTTGATTGTCTCACTGGCTGTGATTTCCAAATCGTTTGGACGATTACATGGAGGACAACCATATTGAGCCGACAACATGATACGGCCGCAGTCGTAGTCTGTTAGTTTTCCGAAAGTCACGTTGTAGTAGCAAGTCTTGTCCGATCCATTACTCATAGATGTGTATGAGTTTGCTGTGGCTCCCATTTCATAGATTCCGAATTCTTCTGAATCTATGATTGGTGTAGGAAATTCTGCTGAATTCTGCTTTACGGTTACTGCCTCATTGTAGAGTGTACAATTGCCTGTGAACTTCATGCCAAGGATATAACGGATTCCTCTTGTTGTGCTTCCTGGAATTCTTACGTCACACTTGACTGTACATTTGTTTGGACCTGAAGCGTCAATAGTGAATGATTGAGCTTTCCCTGTCCAGTAAACCTCACCTACAACATACAGGTCATTTTCGTTCTTTTCTGCCATATATACCATAGGTGTGACAGAAACAGATGCTTCTCCAGAGTAACTTTTAGCATAAATATCAAAAGAGATAAGGTCGGCTGATGCACGCATGTCCAAAAGCATTCCGTAGGATTGGAATGAGCCGCCTTCTGCACCAGCTGCAGGCTTCCCTTCTCTTAGCATTGTCTCGAATTTTGATATATCCTCAAGCCAAATGTTGTAGATGGTGTCTTTGCTCTCCTCGTCTTTGTTGTCGTGAATGTCAAGAACTTTGTCTCCACTGACACAGAATTTGATCTCGCCTCCAGCTCCTGTTGTATGGAATACTTCAAGAGTGTCCTTGCTGTCTGCAGTAGAGAATGCTGCAAATGTCACTTTGTCCTTAGAAGAATAGAATTTGTCGTTTACAACAGCTTCGAAACAGATGTCGTCTATTTTGCTTGGCTTAAGAGGCTCTGCTACGCATTGCATCGTTGTTAATACAGTGTCGATAGGCATTGGCATGTCTTCCACTGTGATTTCAGTCTCTGCTGGTTTACATTTGTCACAAGGAATGTTGTTGCCGATATATTCTACTAATACGCTGTATGTTCCTGGCTCTGTAATAAAGATCGATTGTACATTGAATTCGTCTTTCGCACGTTCTTCTTTTGTGCTGTTCTTTGTAGAACTGTTGAGAACTTTACCATTATATGACCATTCGATGAAGTATCTTTCTTCCTTTCCTTTTGGTACGACAAATCCACAATCAAGTTCAATCTCCTCTCCTGGACATTTGACTTGGTTGGTCATGAAAACTTCTGGACAGTTATCCTGAATGTCACATGGAATTGTTTTCAACTCAACCAAACAGTTATATTCAGAGACTGTTGTTCCAACTCCGCATTGTCCTAAATCATTCAATCCCCAAACAAAATATTTGTCTTCATCGTTCATCATGAAGTCGAAATTATCACCACGTGATATGCTTACTGCATTTTTGACAACATCTCCTGGCTTACCGGATGCGTCACAATAACGGGCTAGCACTGGTTTTACTCCTTGTCCTCCACTTGCCCATGTCTTTGCTGTAGCGGCGTCAACTGGAGCAATTCCTCCATTGCCTTCGTCACAGCCCCAATATACTAAGTATCCTTCTTTTGTTACGGCCGCTCCATGTCCACGTCCTCCGATAACCTCTTTGACATCAGTCAAATATTCTTCACCGGAAATTGACTTGTATTCTCCTGATGATACTTTACGTGCCATAGGGTGGTTCGCTCCTGTTTGTGCGACTCCGGTTGAACCTCCCCAACCGCCATTACCCCATGACCATACGAAACCATCACCAGTAACGGCAAATCCACATACGTCTCCTGCGGCAGACATACGGATGTCTGTCAACTCTTCTTTGTCTTCTTCTTTTAAGACTGGTGTCGCATAAGTTACAGCGGCCTGTTTACTACCATTCCATGGACCGATACCATATAGCTTCCCATCAGCCGTACGGATCAAACAGTTATCGTCTCCTCCTGATATATGTGTTACATTTGTTATGTCGTTTCCGTCTTTGTCTTTGATGTATACAGGAGTCGTTTTGTTTGTCGAACCGTTCCAAGTTCCTCCTCCCCAGCCGACAACTCTTCCGTCATCCATGATGGCGAATCCAGAGTTGGTTGAAGCTGCGATATATGTTACGCCTCCAAGATAGTCGCCACCTTCTTTTCCACTCTCGTCGTATCCAGATGTTTCTCCTTTTAAAACTGGTACTGGATATTCTATCACATTTCCTCCATTGTCACCTTGTCCGCATCCTCCATTCGTGTTTTCACCCCATGCATAAACAACAGAGTTACATGCAAGAGCAAGATTAAATGCTCCCGAACCGGCTGTCACTTGGCTGAATGTGAGATTTCCTGATTTTACTCGGCTTGGTTCTGTGACGTAATCTTTTGTCGCATTTCCTCCTGTTTTTGGGTCTGTCGGGTCAATTCCGAGAAGTGGGCCTCCGACAGTCTTACTATAGTTGTTTCCCCAGGTGTACAGATAACCTTGCGCACAGATGATTAATCCGTGGTCGTTTCCTCCGGTAATGGTTTTGCTCTGTGAGAATACATTTCCCACTGCACTGACCATTGCTAAAAATGTTATAAATAATTTTTTCATATTGTTTTTCCCTATCATAAACTTAAGTGATGTATGTCCTAAAATTTGTCAAAAATAAAAACAAAAATGGAGATGACAAAATTTTGAGAAAACAAACTATACTTTTTGTTGGTAATATTATGATTTGATATTCATAATTGCGATTGCTGAATGTTTTGGACTCTATTTTTTGTTTTTCTATTTCTCTAATGTTAATGATAGATGGCGGTTTGTTTTTCGACCATCTGCAGCCAGTAGATATAACCAAGAAAATATAAAAGTTCAGGTTTGAATAATGAAGACGGAACAATGTCCCGTCTTCATCATTTTTTAATAGTAATATAAATCGTCAATTACCCTTTTGTAACTTTCAATCGCACTGTATGAGTTATGGTCGCTCAAGCCCTCAAGAAAGTCATCGACATCATATACGTCTTCTCTTCCTCTACAATATAGTTTGATGTCGTCTTTGTGGCCGCGTGAGATGATTTCCCAAACTCCGGATTCTATGCTGTATTTAGCTGCCGGTGATCTGGAATCGTCTTCGTAGAACCAGTATGTGTAAGAACCGTCGTTGTGGAATTCGTAACATACGAAATAACTATAGTAAGTTGACTCTTCGATTCTTGACCATGTTTTTCCATTGAATATGTAGTATGCGTCTCTGTCTTCGCGATCAGGGTCGTAATCACATGAGGTTGAGAAGAATGCCAATATAGCAATTGTGGCTGCTTTTATTAATGTTTTCATATTCGTAAAATTTTCGCTGTTTAACAAAATCTGTTCGGCTCGTTGCCAATGTTGGCTCTGAAATAACCAAAATCCTTTTATGCTTACAAATATAGTTTGTGTTTTAAAATAATCTAAATGTTTTTGGATTTTTTATTTGGTCAAATCTTAATAAAACTAAAATCCAAAATTGGGTTTGTTGATGAATAATCAGTCTTGGTCGCCTCTTCCAGTGCCATGTTAAATTAATAAAACAGAGAATGAGATGGCATTGTTTCTGCTTGGCCTAGCATATAAAAAAAGAGATTGCTCATTAGAACAATCTCTTTTTTCTGGGTGGGTGAAGGGGATCGAACCCTCGACCCTCAGGACCACAATCTGATACTCTAACCAACTGAGCTACACCCACCATTTGCTGAATTGCGAGTACAAAAGTAGTGACTTTTTTTTATTCTGCAAGCGATTTTCTGATTTTTTTTAGTTTTGACGCATTTTTTTTTGAATAAGGATCTTTTTGGGACGTTTTATATCCCTATTTTGTCTGTTCTGCTACTTATTCAACGTTGTCGTCGTCTTCACTTATTGTCTCCTCACTTTTATTTTTTTTGTTTTTTTTCAAATCTTCTTTAAAATCATTCCATTCATTGTCTGTCAGAATAGTAATGTATTTCTTTTCTGGCAAACTTTTGACTTTTGCTTCTGATTTATCTACTCGGTCTTGTGTTGCGGGATGGTCAGAGAAAAAATCGATATGGTCTAAGAATGTGTCTGTAAGCATTTTCTTCATGAATGAGGCGAATCCGGAAGGGTCAATGTCAGCATTGTACAGATACTCGACAGACAAATCGTCGGCTTCATTTTCAAAGTCACGGCTCATATGATTGGTCGTGATTGATGTGGCGATGGAAGAAAAATCACCTAATAAAGCAGAAAAAACAATGCTTATTCCCACATTTGTTTTTATGGAGCGAACTACATGTCTTTTCTCAATGTGCCCGATTTCGTGTCCGAGCACGGCTAAAAGTTCGTTTTCTGTATCACATTCTTCAATCAGGCTTGTATAGACAGCCAAGTTTCGTCCTGCGTAAGCGAAAGCATTCACTTCTCTTGATTCAACAAGATAGACGTTGATGGAATCCATCCCGTTTTTTTCTATCAGGTGATTTACCATTTTTTTCAATGGTGCAGTCTTTTTTTCTTCTGTTATCATGTGTGGCTTGACAGACGAGTCGTACACCAATTCCTCAAAAAGGTTTTCCAACGAATAGTTGGGGATTTCTACACGGCTTGTTATGTTGATTCCAACGATTGCAACAAATAAGACTCCTAAAACGGCTGTGCTGTTTATTATATGACTAGTAATTTGTTTTCTGGCTTTCTCTTCGTATTCAATAAAGATAGGATCTACGTCGACCCATGAATCAGACCATCTGTCCCAATCTTTTTTCCGACATGCGATATGTGTCAATGGAGAGATGACAGGTATGTTTATCTCTTTATCTTTTTTGATTTTTATACAACATATAATTGAAGATAGCAGTTCCAGTACGTTTAACAAACAGGCAATCACCAAATATGCTATCATCCAATTGTTTATTTTCATCTCTCCCCATAAGGTCTGCCAGACGACATACCAAGTGAAGCAGTTTATGAAAAACAGAGGAATTTGAGAAAACAATGAGTTTAATGCATGCCATCTTATGACATACGATCTTTTTCTATGTGAAAAATAGAAAAATAAGTTCGCTATCAAATTGATGACAGGGATAGGCATGGTTGTTACAAAAACAGCCAGAGACATTAAATAACTGTTGGTTATTATCTCTTTTTCGTCTTCTTTTAATTCGTATTTCATATGTTGTGAATTATTAAATAGGTCCATAGTGTGACAATGGACAGACACAGAATAATTATTCCTGTCCTTTTAGAAAAAAAATCTTCTGCTTTTGTGAATAAAATATATGATTCTCTGGGCATTATGGCTAATGCGATTGGTGTGATAACTAAAGCAGGGGCGACAATCAATACTAAAGGATTTAACTGGATGGCTGAGACCAAATTGCCGTGACAGAATGCTATGACTGCTCGAGTTAGTCCGCATCCCGGACATGGTATTCCCAAAAATCTATTGATTAAGCATAATGTTATTCCGTCTTGTCCGCTGGTAAGCATGTTATATCCTATCCAGATGTAGGAAACAAAAAGTATTCCTCCAATAAACCATAGAAAATTTTTTTGGCTCTTGAAGGAATACATGGTTGTAACTAGAATTTTAGATTGACTCTAATTCTATTAGTCAGCGCTGTTTGTCTCGTTGTTCTCTACGTTAGTCTCTGGAATTTCCGCAACTGGTTGCTCTGTTGCCGGTTGTTCTGTTGCTGGTTGGTAAGACTGAACAGATGGCTGAGCCGGTGACTGAACAGATGGCTGAGCCGACTTCTTAGGAACAACTCTGTTTATTATGCTGATAAGTTTGTTTGTGTTGTATTCCTTTGTGGCACCCATGATGATGAACAAATCGATGATTGCCCAAAAACCAAAACCTCCACAAGTGATCAGTTTAAGGATTCCTTTTCCTGTTTGACCTAAATAGAAACGGTCGATGCCAAGTCCACCTCCAAGAAAAGATATAATAAGTGATGTCGTAGGTTTCTTAAACTCTGTGCCTAATACAAGTGTTGCTGATTCTTCAGGCACTGATTCTAGCTTGCTTTGGATCTTATGAAGGTCTGCCTCGTTGAAATTTCCTGCGTTCAACAGCATGAACTGCTCGATTTTATTTCTTTCCATGATTGTTTGTATTTTTTTTTATTGTTTTGCTAAATTGACATTTGTTAAAAATATATGGTCCTAACACGAATGTCGAAAATCGGAGTTCTGTATTTCGTGATTGTTTTTCTCGCTATATGAGTTTGAAACCATTACCTTAGTAACGATACAAATTTATATAAAAACTTTGGTATCGTTAAACAAACTTGTTTATAATTTTGAAGTTTTAATTTTATTTAAGATTTGAACGATATATTTGCCATGGTTATATGAATTAAATTCGCCAAATCGCTTTGCAAGTAGCACAATTTTTATATTTTTGTGGAAAATTAGTTTTAAGTAAAAATAAAGATAATGTTAAGGCGAATTCTATCAATCGCAGGTCGCCCAGGCCTATTCAAATTGGCCTCTCAGGGCAAAAACATGCTTATCGTTGAGGAGTTGGCTTCTGGAAAGAAGACTCCTGCTTATGCTACAGAAAAGATCATTTCTCTCAATGATATAGCAATCTATACAGACGAAGGTGAAGTCTCTTTGGCTTCTGTGTTTGACTCAATCAAGAAGAAGGAGAATGGCGCAGCTACTTCTGTAAAGCCATCTAACGATGCTGACCAGATGCGTGCTTACTTCGAAGAGGTGTTGCCAAACTTTGATCGCACTCGTGTCCACGTGAGCGATATCAAGAAGGTTATGGTTTGGTATAATCTTCTTGTAGGTGCTAATATGACTGACTTCGTAAAGGAAGAGAAGGCTGAGGCTTAATATTTGATTCAATTGATATGAGAAGAGACGTTGCGATTGCAGCGTCTCTTTTATTCTTTTATCTAACAAACCAAGTTACATTCACTTTGTCTTTATTGTCTCCTTTGTTTGTATGTTCTCCGAGTCTCCATCGAGACATGTGTCTTACACCATTGGTATTGACCATTATTATCCAATTGTATGCATCCGACTGTATGGTTAGATCATCCTTGACTGCAACTTGCTGAGTGTTTTGTATTGTTACTGTCCCATCTTTGATCCAAATGTTTTCTGCAGGAGTATAGTACTCAAAGTCCCCATTCTTCATCATTATTTTGACGTCTTTGCCAGCTTTTATTGCTTCGATAAGAGCATGCTTGTTTCCAAATAGCGGTTTGCCATTTTCGTCGTTCTGATAGATTTTTTCCCAAGACTGAGCATTAATACTCAAACAACATGTTAATAGAAATAGCAATAATTTTAGTTTCATCATAACGGTGAAATTATAAAAAGAGACGCAATTTGCGTCTCTTTTTTTGTTTGTCTTATATTTGTTTTAGCATTTTTTATGCGTCGATTGTTGCGTATGTCGCGTTCTCTTCGATGAACTCGCGGCGTGGAGCCACGTCATCTCCCATCAACATAGAGAATGTGTAGTCTGCTGTTGAGAAATCTTCCAATGTCACTCTCTTCATTGTGCGCTTCTCTGGATCCATTGTTGTGTCGCGAAGCTGTTTCTCACTCATCTCTCCAAGTCCCTTGTAACGCTGGATTGTGATTCCGCTTTCACTTCCGTTTCCATATTTTGCAATGAACTCATCTCTCTCTTTGTCGTTCCAGCAATACTCCTCAACCTTACCCTTGCAGCAACGGTAGAGCGGTGCCATTGCAATGTAGACGTATCCTTTCTCGATCAATTCACGCATGTGACGGAAGAAGAATGTCAATACCAATGTGTCGATATGACTACCGTCGACATCGGCATCGGTCATGATGATGACCTTGTGGTAACGAAGCTTTGACAAGTTTAGTGCCTTTGGATCTTCGTCAGTGCCGATTGTCACACCAAGTGCCTGATAGATATTTCTGATTTCCTGGCTTTCCAACACTTTGTGTGGCATCGCTTTCTCTACGTTCAAAATCTTACCTCTCAATGGTAGGATGGCCTGGAAGTGACGGTCACGTCCCTGTTTTGCAGTACCACCTGCGGAATCTCCCTCGACAAGGAACAATTCACATTTTGCAGGGTCTTTATCTGAACAGTCTGACAACTTTCCTGGCATTCCACCTCCAGATAGTGGAGATTTTCTCTGAACCAACTGGCGTGCGTGAGCTGCTGCTGTACGTGCTTTTGCGGCAAGGATAACTTTGTCGACAATCATCTTGGCCTGAGTAGGATTCTCTTCCAAGAATGCCTCCAAAGATTCGCTGACTGCTTTGTCGACGATTCCTTGTACCTCGCTGTTTCCAAGTTTGCCTTTTGTCTGTCCCTCAAACTGTGGCTCTGCCACCTTGACTGACACAACAGCGGTCAATCCTTCACGGAAGTCTTCTGGGTTGACTTCAATCTTAGCTTTCTCAAGCAACTTGTTGTCGTCAGCGTATTTCTTTAGCGTACGAGTCAATGCACGTCGGAATCCCTGCACGTGTGTTCCGTGGTCTTTAGTGTTGATGTTGTTGACGAATGACATGATGCTCTCATTGTAAGTGCTGTTGTATGTCATCGCTACCTCAACCGGGCTTCCGAATTTGTCAGTGTTGATATGGATCACCTGACCAATCAGACTCTCTTTAGCTTTTTCTATATATTCGACGAATTCACATAGTCCACGCTCTGAATAGTACACTTCTTTCTTGCAAGTGCCGTCCTCATTCTTTTCGCGCTCATCCGACAATGTGATCTCAACTCCAGCGTTCAAGTATGCAAGTTCACGCATACGTGCTGCCAAAGTCTCATATTTATATTCTGTCTCTGTGAAGATAGTCGCATCTGGATGGAACGAAACGGATGTTCCTGATGTAGTGGCTTCTCCGATCTCTTTTACTGGGAATAATGGCTTACCTTTTGAATATTCCTGCATGTAAAGTTTTCCGCCACGGCGAACCTCTACGTGTAGATGGTCAGACAAGGCGTTCACACATGATACACCTACACCGTGCAGACCTCCAGACACTTTGTATGTGTCTTTGTTGAACTTACCTCCGGCGTGTAGCACTGTCAATACGACCTCAAGGGCAGACTTCTTCTCTTTTGGATGGATGTCTACCGGAATACCACGTCCGTCATCAACAACTGTGATGGAGTTGTCTTCGTGGATTGTTACCGAAATGTGCTTGCAGTAGCCTGCCAACGCCTCATCGATTGAGTTGTCGACAACCTCATAAACAAGGTGATGGAGTCCATTTGTACTAATGTCTCCAATATACATCGCAGGTCGCTTTCTAACGGCCTCAAGACCCTCTAGGACTTGAATACTACTACCATTATATTCGTCCTCTGTATGCTTTACTTCTTCACTCATCGATATTTTTGATATTTTGTTATGTTTTGCAAAAATAAGAAAAATGTTTAAAACATGCAATACTAAGGGGTGCTGATAAA
>JAEEMG010000023.1 GCA_016283095.1 Paludibacteraceae bacterium
CTTCCTTACTTCAGTGCAGCTGACAATAACGGTGCGACAAAACTTACCGCTCGTGTGACCAACGACATTGATTTGGAATTCGAATTGAATGATTTTAACAACTGCATCCATATCGGCTCGTACTCTACTCATTCCACTCATCACGGCATGGATGAGGTTTTCACGGACACAACCTCTTACGAAGGAATCTTTGATGGTGCAGGCCATTCAATCAGCAATTTATATATAAGCTCAAATCCATGTAACTATAAAAATGCAGTGTTGTTCCTTTCTATAAAGAACGCCACTGTAAAAAATCTGGTATTGAAGAATTCATATCTCGGTTCTGAAAAAGAGACCGCTTTAATCGGACATGCTGAGAACTCAACAATCGTCAACTGCGGAACTGAGGCTAATTTTATAGCTATAACAAATAGTGATATCGCAGCAATATGCGGTTCTGCATGGAATTGCAAAATTGAAAACTGCTACAATATCGGAAATATCATGAATGATAGAAGAGAATTCCCTAATTATGCATTTGTCGGAGGTGTCAAAGGAGCAAAAGAAAACCCTACAATTGTGCAGAACGGATATTCTATCATGACCTCTAACAACACCAAAGAAGAATACCCAATCCTATTCTGCAGCGATGACATCGTAAACATATCACACTGCTACGTGGATATAGACTCGTCGCCAGCAGTTGTGGTAAAGGCTCCTGTAATTGGAATTTCCGACGACGAGCTAAAATCTGAAAAATTCGTAAACAAATTGAACCAATGGGTCGACTCTATGAATGCCGCTCAGTCTGAAATCGTCTACTACAAATGGGAAATAGATTCGAATGATGGTTATCCTAAATTTAAGAAGGGTGATGTGACTGATGCCAACGACAAGATTCAGTCAACACAAAATGAATTGACAATCTATGCTGTCGGAAAAGATTTGTATATCCAATCTTCTGAGAAAGGACATGCCACAATCTTCGACATAAGTGGAAAGTCTATAGGAAGCATCATCTATGACGAAGGATTGACTACCGTTTCAGGATTATCTAGTGGCGTTTACTTGATTGGCGGCACAAAAATAATCATCAAATAAAACGTCCTATTGACAAACATATTTTCTTATTTAGATAAATCAATGAAGGGATGAGCGGTCTGCTCATCCCTTTTTTTACGAACTTAAAGAACACACTAATTGTCAGAAAAATCTAAATTCGAATAAATCCCCAACGTCTACACTATTTAACACATATTTATTCCATTATAAGAAAGCACTATAAACTAAAATTTATTATTTTTGCATGGATAAAAATCAAAAGCAATGAAGAAGGCACTAAAAATTTTCGGAGGAGTTGTAGCGGCATTGGTAGGTCTTATGCTTGTATCTCCTATTTTATTGAAAGACAAAGCGAAAGACATAGCTTTGGAAAGTATCAATGGAATGTTGAATGCGGAAGTTTATCTCGACGATGTTTCAATCAGTTTCTTCAAGAATTTCCCTAACGCGAGTGTGACAGCAGAGAAGTTCGGAATCATCGGAAAAGACAATTTCGCTGGAGACACTTTAGCCAACGTAGGAGAATTCACTGTGGTGGTAAACCTTTCAAGTTTGCTATCCGACAGTTATCAGATCAACAAGGTGCAGATAAAAGATGCCTATCTCAACGCTGTAGTCGACACTCTCGGCCGTGCCAACTGGGACATCATGGCATCAGACTCAACTGAAGTGGCTGAGGAAGACACATCGTCATCCGCTGTCAAGCTTGCCCTTGAAAAAATCTCTGTCGAGAATCTTAACGTGAAATACAACGATATGCCTTCTCGAATGCTGGCTGCACTTGAAAAAGTTGACCTCAACATGAAGGGTGATCTCGACCTAAGTCTCACTACCCTTGCCAACATCGACGAATTGACTGTGAAAGCTGGAAAAATCGGTTATGCCGACTCTTCTAAACTTGCAGCAAACGTGGAGAACTTCAACATCGAGATGAGCGGAAAGCTAAGCGACGCTGTATCTAAAATAAAATCCGAACTTGGAATTGAAAAAGTCTCTGTACGCCAGAGCGGAATCCCTTACTTGTCGGAGGCTAACGTTAAAGCAGACATCAACGTAGAGGCTGACCTCGACAACAACAAATACACATTCGGACAAAACAACATCTCCCTTAATGAAATCAGTGCCTCATTCGATGGTTTCGTCCAGCTAATCGACACAGTCATCGACATGGATATCAAACTGGCGACTCCTAATATTGAGTTCAAACACATTCTTTCTCTAATCCCAGCCATCTACGCTAAAGATTTTGAAAGCATCCAGACTTCTGGAAAAGTAAATCTTGCAGCAGAGGCTAAAGGAAAGATGTATGGCGACGTGTTGCCTGCCTTCGACGTCAATTTGGGAATCACTGATGCGATGTTCAAATATCCTGATTTGCCAAGTGCACTAAAGGATATCAATGTGGCTATCAATGCCAAGAACGACGGTGGAACAGCCGACAACATCATCGTCGACATCAACAAATTCGGATTCAATCTTGCAGGCAACCCATTCAATGTGACTGCCAAACTAAAGAAACTTATCTCTGATCCTGATTTCGCATTCTCTGCAAAGGGATTGATCGATTTCCAGAAAATCAGCGAGGTGGTGCATATCGACGATGCAAAACTTCAAGGAAAACTTTCTGCCGACTTGGACGCAGCTGGTTTGATGTCATACGTGGAGAAAGAGCAGTTTGACAAATTCAAAGTAGACGGTTCACTTGGACTAAGCGATTTCGTCTTGACAATGAAGGATTTGGAATACAATGTTGAGATCGGCAAGGCAAACCTTGACTTCACAACTCAGAATGTTGGACTTGACGCCAATTTGAAACTTGGAAAGAGTGATTTGGCTGTGACTGGTAAACTAACACACTTCCTACAGTATGTGCTTCGTAACGAAGAGATTCAGGGAGAGTTGGCAGTCAACTCGTCTTACATGAATATTAATGAGCTTATGGGTGCTCCTGAAGAGAAGGAACTTGAAGAGGCCCCTGTAACAGAGTCGGAAAGCCCACTCGTCATTCCTAACAATATCGACTTCAAGATGAATGTGGGAATGAACAAGATCATCTACGACAAAATCGAAATCGACAACTTCAAAGGAAACATCTCTTTGAAGAATGCTGTGGCAAAATTAAATTCTTTGTCTGCCAACACAATGGGCGGATCATTCACAGCAAGCGGAGAATTCGACGGAAGAGATTCGTTGAAACCGAAAGCAGCTGCTGACATAAACGTGACAGAGATGAATCTAAGTGAGGTGTTCACAAAAGTCAGAACAGCCCACCGTCTTGTGCCTCTATTCTCTGACGCATCTGGAAAATTCAGCATGTCTGGAAGTTTCTCATCCGCAATCAACGGTAAAGACCTATCTCCTATCATGCAGACAATCAATGCTAAGGGTTCATTCAAAACTGCTAACATGGGCTTGACTAACGTGCCAGCATTCACAAAAGTGGCAGACAAAGTTGGTCTTTCAGCTTTGAAAAACCCACAGATAAAGGATTTGAACATCTCATTTGTGATCAAAGATGGTAAACTTGAGATCGATCCATTCGAGACATTCATCAACAATGCCACTTTGAACGTTTCTGGATGGTCTGGTTTGGACAAGACATTAGGCTATGTCGCTAAGATCGTTCTTCCACAGCAAGTGCCAGGCAAGGCAGGCAAAGTGATCGACAAAGTCGGTTTCGACGTCAATGTGGGCGGAACATTCGAAAAACCAGAAGTCAAGATTTCTGCAGCTAGCATGGTTGGAGACGTGAAGGAAAAAGTCAAAGAGAAAGTGACTGAGAAGGTTGAAGAGGCTAAGGCTAAAGTCAACGAAGAGGTTGAGAAGCAGAAAGCAAAACTTATCGCTGAAGCAGAGAACCAGCGTGCCAAGTTGATTGAAACAGCTCAGAAGAGCGGAGACAAATTGGTTCAGGAGGCTGAAGAGCAGTCTGCTAAATTGCAGAAAGACGCCAAGAATCCAATCCAGAAGGCTGCAGCCAAGAAATCTGGAGAAGCATTGGTGAAGAAAGCAAAAGAAAAGTCAGCTCAACTTGTGCAGGAGGCGACAACAAACGGAGACAAAATAGTCAACAACGCCAAAACTCAGGCAGCTAAACTTGATACCAACAACAAATAAATAATGGCAATATCGGTATTATTAAAGAAAGAGTTTTCTTGCTTTTTCGCATCAGCGACAGGCTATATCGTAGTCGGAGTGTTCTTGCTGATGACGGGATTGTTCTTGTGGGTATTTCCGGGAGAATACAACGTGCTCGACAGTGGATATGCCAACATCGACGGTTTGTTCGTGATGGCTCCATGGCTCTACTTGTTCCTCGTCCCAGCGGTAACGATGCGTCTGTTTTCAGACGAGAAACGTACAGGGACAATCGAGTTGCTGATGACACATCCGGTAAGTAAACTTGAAATCGTATTGTCAAAATATTTTGCTGGTATATTGCTAGTATTATTCTCGCTTGTGCCCACACTGGTATATTTCTTCTCAGTATGGGCATTGGCGGACCCAATCGGAAACATTGACACGGGAGGAATCTGGGGATCATTCATCGGATTGTTCTTCCTGGCTACCATCTACGTTGCAATCGGTCTGTTCACATCATCACTGACAGACAATCAGATCGTCGCGTTCATCTGTGCCGCATTATTATCGTTCGCATTCTTTTACGGTTTCGACCTCATCTCTTCACTGCTTATCAGCGGCGAGGAGCAGACATTTGTCAGTTCACTCGGAATCAGTTCGCACTACGACGGAATGAGCCGTGGAGTGATCGACAGCCGTGACCTTTTATACTTCATATTGGTGGACGCAGCATTCGTCTACCTCACAAAATTAATTCTTAGCAAGAAGAAGTAATGATATTCTGGCGACTCGACGACGAAGTTGAAATCCTCATTTGGAAGACGGAAGAGAGTGTTGATGAGACACTCCTTTTCTTTGCCCCTGGAATACAGGAGATACACAGAGAGAGGCTGGAATCGATCAAATATGAGAAACGCCGCAAAGAGTATCTGTGCGCGCGTCTACTCATAGACATCATCGCAGGAGAAGGCCAACACGTTGAGTATCTGGAGAGCGGCAGACCATATCTGACCGACTGTAAAAAGGAGATCAGCATCTCACATACAAAAGATTACGTCGCTGTCATTGCCGACGACGATAAGCGTGTGGCTATCGATATTGAAGTGTTCGGGAAAACGGTGGAGAAAGTGAAAAACAGGTTCTGCACCAAGCAGGAGCTGGACTACCTGTCGGAAGATGCCGACATCCGTTCACTGCAGCTACATCTCATATGGTCGGCAAAAGAGACCGCCTACAAACTTCTTGATGAGAAAGGAATCTATTTCGAGGAACATTTCTTTGTGTTGCCATTCCAGTTGGATAAAAACGGAATCATGCACTGCAACATCATCAAAGACAACACAGTAAGGAATATAAAGATGCAATACAAAGTGTTCGACGACTTCGTAATGGTTTGGGCGATAGCTGATGACAACTAAATTCCACATATTCAATCCCGAGCATGATTCCGCACTCGCTTTAGAAAGTGGAATCTACACACCAAAGCCACAGATCCAGCAGTTTGCCAAAGATCTCAGCACATTGCCATTGTGGTATTCCGACAAAGAAGACAAAGTAATTGTATCCCAACTTGACGATCAAGCCTGGATCAATTCCGTCGACAACATCATTCCAAACCTGAAGGACAGAATCGCGTCGACAAACGACTACAAGCATTTCAACGCCGAAAAAAGGCTGATGCCTTGGGGAATAGACAACACCGTCTGCAAACTCACAAACACAACCCATATCGACGGCGAGGATGTGGCAGAAGTAGTAAACCGCACAAAAATCTTTTCAAGCAGGGAGCAGACACAAGACGCGCTCACACGACTTAAAGAAAACGGACTGTTTGACGGATTTGTTTCACGCAAAGTCGACTCCATTGAAGAGTTACGCAAAATCAACGAAGAGTTTGGCAGAATAGTAGTGAAAGCGCCATGGTCAAGTTCAGGCAGAGGAGTGCTATTCATTGATAATCTTGACGACAAAGAGGCAAGACGAATAGGAAAAATCATAGAAAACCAAGGTTTTGTGATGGCAGAATCGTTCTTTGAAAAAGAGATTGATTTCGCCCTTGAATTTGAAAACACCGACGGAAAATGGCATTTTGCGGGCTATTCCCTATTCTCCACAGACGAGCACGGAGCCTACAAGCAGAACATCCTGGCATCCGACGAATTCCTGAAAGCAGAAATCTGCAAACATGCGGATGCAGAAAAGCTCGACAAGATAGTGGAATTCTACTGTGGGTATTTCCAAGAAAGAGACGAAGAGCTACGTGGCAATAAGATAATCGGAGTAGACATGATGGCTGGCAACAAACGTATCCATCCATGTGTGGAGATCAACGTCAGACATACGATGGGAATCGTAGCCAGAAGACTCTATGACAAGTATATTGAGCCAGGCAAAACAGGCTATTATGCGATCATACGACTGAACAACACAGACGAGTTGAGGAAATGGAATGCAAAGCAGACGCAAGCATTCCCGTCTACTATATCAAACGGCAAAATCTCCAAAGGATTCATAGCCCTGACACCAATAGAAAAGAACACGGTGTTTGAAGCGTATGTGGTGGTGGAATGAGTGGAAAATATTTTTTTCGAATCAACTCATTTTTTCACTATTTTCTTTGGTCAAATCAAAAATCATCCCTAAATTTGCATCGTTAGTTCCGACCGAGCCTCTTAGTAATGCTTAAATAGGTCGGGCTTTTTGTTTATATATGTTTAGTAAGGTACAAAAAATGACAAGAATACACTTTTACAAGACATTCAAGAATCATAAAGAATTAGTACGTCTTCTACAATCTCGAGGTTTATTTATTCAAAATCCAAGTCGAGCAGAACATTATATTCAAAGTATTGGTTATTATCGTCTTTCTGCTTATTTGCATCCTTTCCTGAAGCATCCCAAAACATTACATCAATTCAAACGAGACGCCACTTTTGATAAGGTTTTAACGTTATACCGATTTGATAAAAAATTAAGAGTGTTGTTGTTTAATGAGATTGAAAAAATCGAAATTGCAATACGAGAATCCATCATGAATATCACTGCAGAAAAGACTGGTGATATTTATTGGTTGACAAATCCAATACATTTTCATGATCAGAATATATTTGCCAATAGTTTAGCTTTATTGAATAAAGAATACAATCACTCTACTGAAGATTTCATCGAACATTTCAAGCAATCATATATTGAGCCATATCCTCCTGTGTGGATACTTGGAGAATTATTGCCGATGGGGAATGTGAATATATATTATCGTAACCTCAAAGACAAGACTTTGAAAAAACAGATCGCCAAACGCTTTTTTTTACATGCACCTGTTTTTGAATCTTGGATTTCTGTACTTTGTCTGACAAGAAACGCATGTTGTCATCATTCACGTGTATGGAATAAGATTAATAAAATCATTCCTAACAATATGAAAAATATGTCTCGTCCATGGATCACCGAGGATGCAGACAAACGCAAGATTTATTACAATATATGTATCATCAAATATTTTCTTGATATCATATCAAGGAATAACGACTTCCAAACAAAATTACGTTGGCTTTTCATCAATTTTCCGTCGATAAATCCATGTGCAATGGGATTTCCCAAGAATTGGGAAATGGAGCCTCTTTGGATTAAATGATAGTGGAATAAAGGAGGAATTGAAAGAGGATTCAACCTGTCGGAAATTCCTACAGATTCAAACAGAAGGGAATCGACAGGTAGAACGAGAGTTACCTTTCTACAACCTTGACATGATTATATCGTTAGGTTATAGTTTTTTAGAGATTTCCAACTAAATCCATCATATCCCATTCGACATTTTGCGTATATACGCATTTTTATCGAATGAAATAAAAGACGGATTTGGATTTTGACCGTAGGGGCGATCCCTTGTGGTCGCCCTTGGAATAATCCCTTGTGGTAATCCAAATTAAGATTTTGAACTTATCATCCTCAAATAATTTACAAAAGCACTACATGACACAAGCATAAAATATGCTTCTGCTTTCGACGGATTATATCCGTCTTTCATACGGGCATGACGTATTCCCGTATCTGGCTGATTTGTAAAATTATAAAAAGAACGTATTCCTTCCTTAAATCTGTCATGAATAGGAACGCCTTTGGTATTTAAGTTTTTTAACGCTTTGTTTAAGTCATCCTCCCCTGTCAATTCTCGACATACTGCCTCAACTGCAGTAATTGATTCTTTAATTGAATTCCTATAATCTGGATTTTGCTTATCGGAATAAAAATTTATTGCACTATCAATGTGCATTCTTACATTATCTTTTGATTCATTTAGGGCAGTTTCTATACATTCTATCTCTTCATCCGATGTAATCTCCATAACCATATGATTAATTATTCTATACCCATAGTTTAATCGTTCAAACTCCCAATTGATATTTTTTTCGAAATCATTCAAATGGTCAGAATAAAGATTCGACTGTTCTGACAACCAACGACAAACAAATTCTACAACATCTAATTTCCTATACCAAAGTTCTTTACTTTCGATAATTTTTTCAAAAACCTTAGAATACGAATGGAAATCATTAATATTTTTATTCAAAAAATGAATCCATAACTCTCTTTCTATAATTTTTGTACGGTCATCAAGAATATTTGGTTGAAACACACTATAAAAACAATTAATAATCGCATTTTGAATAAAATCAGACATACTATCCTTCAAAAAAATTTCAGACGCTGTCGTCAAACCTTTTCTTTGTGAAAATAGATTATTTATATAAGTAGCCATATTATAAACATTTTAAATTTTTAATCATATTCCATCATTTTCTCCACAATTTCACGACTATTCACTTCTGATCGATAATAAACCCAAAAAAGACGGAGATTCCTCCGTCTTTTTCATTATCAATAGATTTTAATCTTTTACAATTTTATTTTGCCTCAAACCCTTTTCTAAGGAAGTCCAAAAGCAGATGTTTCTTTTTGGCGATCTCCAATGCGAATTCACCACGGATATATGGCAGCTCCATACCTTTCAACGCACTTTGCAAAACCAATGCTGAAAACGCAGGGTCTGCTACATCTATCGTTCCAGCGGCTTTTCCTTCCTCCAGCAACAAACGCAAATAATTTCGCTCACTGAAATCCAAACGACGTCGAACTCGCTCTACTAAATTCTGATTCTGGAAAAACTCTGCTGTCAGTCCGCCATTTCGTATCACTATATCTCTCACCGCATCCAATCGAACATAGATATAATCCATTAGTCTGTCCATCGGCGGTTTGGCAGGATTTGTCAACAACTGCTTAAAATAATCACGTAGGGTAAGAGTTTCTGCACGGATAACCGCATAAAACACTTCATCCTTATTCTTGAAATAAGTATAAAGCGTTCGACGACCTTTGTTAGCCGCATTGGCAATGTCGTTCATCGATGTGTTTGCATAACCTTTTGTTGCAAACAACGTACGTGCCACATCAATCAAAACATCTTTAGTCTCCAAACCCATACTTTAAAACAGTTTTATTCCAATTCAGCAATATGATTATTTAGCCATATCGTTCAACAAGACAACAGTGTGGACAGCTACCACACCAGCAGTCTCCGTACGAAGTCTGCACTGTCCCATCAAAACTGGCTCAAATCCATATTTCAAAGATTCCTTTAATTCAGCCGGACTGAAATCTCCCTCTGGGCCAATCAACACCACGACATCAGATCCCGGTTTGTACGACGAAGACAGATCTGTCCTTTCTGAATCAGACATGCAATGAGCAATGAATTTCTGTGTCTCTTTACATTGAGAGACAAAAGAAAGCATACTTACCGGCTCGTTGATGACCGGCAAGTATGCTTTTTTAGATTGTTTCATCGCTGAAACAGCGATCTTATCCAAGCGATCCTTCTTCACTACTTTTCGTTCAGAATGCTCGCATATAATCGGTGTTATCTCATCTATGCCTATCTCTGTAGCCTTCTCCACAAACCATTCCAATCTTTCGATGTTCTTGGTTGGTGCGATCGCTATATGAAGATGGTAGGGACGCTTTTCAAATTCAGAAACAGCCTCCACTATCTCCACTCCACAACGCTTGTGGTTGGGATCAGAAATTTTCGCTTCATAATACCCTCCCCTGCCGTCGACAATCTGTAGAGAGTCTCCAGCTTTCATTCTCAACACTTTGATAGCGTGATTGGATTCCTCCTCATCAAGCTTATGTGTTGACAGAATATCGGGTGCGTAAAATAAAGCCATAGATGTTTATGAATTAATTACAATTACTTGTAAATAGCCTTCTTACCTGCAAGAAGAGTGTTCTTCATCAATGAGCAGATAGTCATTGGTCCGACACCACCTGGCACTGGAGTGATGAAGCTGCACTTAGGTGCGACGTTCTCAAAGTCGACATCTCCTGTCAACTTGAATCCCGACTTTGTCTGTGTGCTAGGTACACGAGTTGTGCCGACGTCGATAATCACAGCACCGTCTTTTACCATATCAGCAGTCAAGAACTTTGGTGAACCCAACGCTGCGATGATGATATCTGCCTGAAGTGTGATCTCCTTTAGATTCTTAGTACGGCTGTGGCAAACTGTCACTGTAGCGTCGCCAGGGAATGCCTTCTGCATCATCAAAGATGCCACTGGCTTACCTACGATATTACTACGTCCGATCACAACACAATGCTTTCCGCTTGTCTCGATATTGTAGCGTTTCAAAAGCTCCATGATTCCTGCTGGTGTAGCAGAAACGAATGCAGGCAAACCGATGCTTGTACGACCAACATTGATTGGGTGGAATCCATCCACATCCTTATGATAGTCGATAGCCTCAATCACCTTCTGCTCTGAGATGTGCTTTGGCAATGGAAGCTGCACAATGAATCCGTCCACATCAGGATCCTCGTTAAGCATCTTGATCTGGTCAAGAAGCTGCTCCTCTGTGATATCACTTTCAAAACTTAGTCTTGTAGACTTGAAACCACACTGCTCACAAGCTTTTACCTTGCTTGCAACATAAGTCTCACTACCACCGTCGTGACCAACAATAATCACAGCCAAATGAGGTGTTTTACCTCCATTCTTTTTGATCTCTGCGACCTCAGCTGCAATCTCTTGCTTGATCTGGTCAGCGACTGCTTTTCCGTCAATTAACTGCATAGTATTATGTGTCTAATTATCTACAAAATTATCTTCCGAATGGCAATTTACCCTTATGCTGAGTCACCATTCTCATCATCTTCTTAGTATCCTCAAACTGCTTTAGCAATCTGTTGACATCCTGCAAAGACGAACCACTACCCTTTGCTATTCTCTGTCGACGTGAGCCGTCAATAATGCTTGGGTTAGAACGCTCTTTTGGAGTCATTGAATAGATGATCGCCTCAATGCCCTTGAATGCGTCATCCTTGATATCGATATCCTTGATTGCTTTGCCGACTCCTGGGATCATCGATGCCAACTCCTTCAAGTTACCCATCTTCTTGATCTGGTTGATCTGGCTCAAGAAATCGTTGAAGTCAAAATTGTTCTTCTTGATCTTCTCCTGAAGTTTGAGTGCCTCCTTCTCATCAATAGCCTTCTGAGCTCTGTCGACAAGGGAAACGATATCACCCATACCCAAGATACGTCCTGCCATACGGTTTGGATGGAACACATCAATAGCGTCAAGCTTTTCACCTGTACCGATAAACTTGATCGGTTTGTCGACAACCTGACGGATTGACAATGCGGCACCACCACGAGTATCACCATCCAACTTTGTAAGAACAACTCCGTCGAAATCCAAACGGTCGTTGAACTCTTTAGCTGTGTTGACAGCATCCTGACCTGTCATCGAGTCGACAACAAACAATGTCTCCTGTGGTTTGATCGCATCTTTTATAGCGGCGATCTCTGTCATCATCTGCTCGTCAATAGCCAAACGACCGGCAGTATCGACGATGACAACATCACAGCTGTTTGCTTTTGCCTCTGCTACAGCATGCAAAGCGATCTCAACAGCATTCTTATTATCAGGCTCACTGTAAACTGGTACACCGATCTGCTCACCAAGAACTTTCAACTGATCGATAGCGGCAGGACGATAGATATCACATGCGGCAAGAAGAGGACGTTTGTTCTTCTCTTTCTTTAGCATGTTGGCAAGTTTTCCAGAGAATGTTGTCTTACCAGAACCTTGCAAACCAGACATCAAGATAATCGCAGGAGATCCCTTGATATTGATATCAGTAGCGACGCTACCCATCAACTCAACCAATTCATCGTGGACAATCTTGACCATCATCTCTCCCGGCTTAACTGCTGTAAGCACGTTCTGGCCAAGAGCCTTCTCCTTCACTGTATCAGTGAATGTCTTTGCAATCTTATAGTTTACATCGGCCTCCAACAATGCCTTGCGGACATCCTTTAGAGTTTCTGCAACATTAATCTCGGTGATCTTGCCTTCACCCTTTAATATCTTAAATGACCTTTCGAGTCTTTCTCCTAAACTTTCGAACATAATATATATACAATCAGTTTACTTGAATTCAGTTTGACTTGATTATTTAGCAAAACTTACTGCACGAGTCTCTCTGATGACAGTGATCTTAACCTGACCTGGATAAGTCATCTCATCCTGGATCTTCTTAGCGATTTCTGCCGACAATGTTTCAGTCTGCTTGTCGTCGATCTTATCTGCACCTACGATAACACGCAACTCACGTCCAGCCTGGATAGCGTATGTCTTGATAACGCCTGGGTAAGACAATGGAAGTTTCTCCAAATCGTTCAATCTCTTGATGTATGCCTCTACGATCTCACGACGAGCTCCTGGACGTGCGCCGCTGATAGCGTCACAAGCCTGTACGATTGGAGCAAGCAATGTCTCCATCTCGATCTCATCGTGGTGAGCACCGATAGCATTGCAGATTTCTGGTTTTTCCTTGTACTTCTCTGCTATCTTCATACCAAGGATTGCGTGTGGCAATTCTGGCTCCTCATCAGAAACCTTACCGATATCGTGAAGCAAACCTGCACGTTTTGCTTTCTTAGAATTCAAACCAAGTTCAGATGCCATCACAGCACATAGGTTAGCTGTCTCACGTGCGTGCTGCAACAAATTCTGTCCATATGATGAACGGTATTTCATCTTACCGATCAAACGGATCAAATCAGCATGTAGACCATGTACACCAAGGTCGATTGTAGTACGACGACCTGTCTCAACGATTTCCTCCTCAACCTGCTTCTTAACCTTGGCAACAACCTCCTCGATACGAGCTGGGTGGATACGTCCGTCAGTCACCAACTGATGCAACGCTAGACGAGCAATCTCACGTCTAACAGGATCAAAAGAAGAAAGGACAATTGCCTCTGGAGTATCATCAACGATGATTTCAACTCCTGTGGCAGCCTCCAAAGCACGGATATTTCTACCCTCACGTCCGATGATTCTACCCTTTACCTCATCACTGTCAATATTGAAAACAGTCACAGAGTTTTCGATCGCAGCCTCAGAAGCCACTCTCTGGATTGTCTGGATAACAATCTTCTTAGCCTCCTTGTTGGCATTCATCTTAGCCTCTTCCATGATGTCGTTGACGTAGCTCATCGCATTTGTACGAGCCTCATCCTTCAACGAATTGATAAGCTGCTCCTTAGCCTCTGCTGCAGACAAGCCAGAGATAGTCTCCAACTGCTCCTGCTGACGTAAGATCACCTTATCCAACTCACGACGCTGCTCCTCAACAGCCTGTTTCTGCTTATCCAAAGCCTCACGAGACTGGTCAGCACTCTGCTTTGCACGCTGCAACTCACTCTGCTGGCGAGCCAACTGCTCCTCACGCTGTTTTGCGCGCTGTTCTGATTGAAGTAACTTCTGATTTCGCTGATTTACCTGAGTTTCAAACTCACTCTTGTACTTGTTGTACTTTTCACGAGCTTCTAGATTCTTCTTTTCAAAAATAACCTTAGCCTCGTCCTCAGCCTTCTTGACGATATCCTCTGCACGGGATTTTAAGAGCGTATTGTTGATTACAAAAGCTATGGCAGCACCTATTGCCAAAGCCACAATCGCCACAATTACAATAATCAATATATTATCCATTATTCTAAATTAAATTCATTTCTCTAAACCAAAATTCACATTTTGAGTCGCGACGAAATGATCTTTAAGGGTTTGGTAATTAGCTGTGTTTCAATAATACATCATCTAAATCAGAGTGGAGTTTATCCAAATCATCCTCCAATTCGCTATCTTTGCCAATCTTCATTAATTTCGACACAGTAGCATCTATCAAAGCAACTCTCATAGCAGTCTCAATAGACATATTTTTTCTTTGTGACTGATATGCAAGCAATTTTTTTTCTATTTCCTCCTCCGCTTCACGAAAATATCTCTCTTTCTCAGTATCAATATTAAGTTCAATACGTTCGTTAGCGACCCACAAAGTAATTTTTCGTACAGCCATTACTTAATCAAGGAAATACATTTATCTATTTTTTTTACCATTAGCCTTAAACGATCTCTTTCAGCTTTAGCTTGTTCTTCGTTGAGATTCAGGGATTTGACCAATTTCAAGCTGTCGTATTCCGACTGTAACTTGTCTTTTTCAACAGTCAAATCATGCAATTTCATTTCGACTTCGCTAATTTTTGCATTCAATTCCTTGTTTTTCTCGACCTCCGCCTCGAATTTTTCAATCAAGACTCTCACTTTGGCCTCCAAGGATACAAATTTATCTTGCTGATTCTCCGTCATAACACCAAAATTGTTGCGAATATACATATTTTTTTTGACAATTCACAATCAAAAAGAAAATAATATGACCGAAATATGCAATTCACATAAAAATCAATACAACACCATATACGTCGCTTCTTTATCATTGTCCATCTCGTGGTAAAAGAAGGATTTGTAATCATAAGGTGAATTGAATTGCGTCTCTAAAGAATCTGGTGAATATGTAAATGTTTCGCCATCTTCAAATCTTATTATTATTTGTTTGGGATATGCACACATCATCAATCCTGCCATATCATACACTCTGCTGAAACCATAATAATCTTCATATTGGAAAATCAAAGCTTTTTCTCCACTTTTCAAGTTTATGGAATCTTTTATAGTATGGAAGGACCCCTCATAACCACTCCAATACTCCCCTTCTCCCTTAAATACAATCGTTTGTGAAGTAGAGTTCTTTATATAAATGTCGACGTAAGTAGACTCACAACTGCCCAGTGCTAAAACTGCTACAACAGACAGCACAATTCTTCCAAATAGATTTTTCTTGTTTATCATAATATCAATTGTCATTCAACTATCTTTTTCGTTCCATTAAGTATATATTTGGCTCCATACTGCAATATTCCCTGCACTCCATAGCCAAACTCCACAAATCCACGCCAACGTCGTCCGCCTGCCTCCATGCAAACTGGTGAAACTTGAAAATAAAATTTGGTCTCACCTTCCACAGTTTTCACCGACTCTGGATACGTTATCACTCTTTTCTGAATTTCCCAACCAACACCTGTTCCAACTTTACTATACGTGGAAATATGTTTCTTCTTAAACCAGTAGATTGTCAACTCTGGCATCAAATGAAGAATATTTCTATACAATTTGCCATAAGTATGATGACTGTCCCATAATGTATATGTTATCCCGTGCGGACTTGTCCGCTCCCCGGCAGACTTTATACATTCTGATTCTTGATGGTATCTCAAGCGATCATAACCAAACCCCAAACCTACGCCAAAACGATGATTTAGGCTGCATTCATAATGAAAGTTCACATTGATAGGTAATGTTCTCATATCATTTTCAACAAACTCATAAGATCCTTGATCAAATGGTTCTGGAAAATCAAATTCGACATCTGCTATCTCATTTCTCATTTCCTTGACATAATCATGGCCGAACCATCCCAAACCAAACGAAATTCGATGTTCAGGTTGTGCGAAGCAACTAGACATTGAATATAGGCTTAGAATTAAAACTAAACATATTGTTTCAAGAAAACGTGAATGTAAGATATTACACATAAAGCAATGATTATCAATCATAAATAAATTCAATATTTTTCAAAATCGCCAAACTTCAATCATTTATCTACACTATCATCTTTCTTACTGATAGTATATTTCACTCCAAATTGTCCAATACCTTGCGCACCATAACCTAACTCGCCAAAGAAACGTAAGTTTTTCCTTCCTACTTCAAAACATACTGGTGATCCTTGAAAATAAATATGATATTCCTTGAATTCTGTTATATCTGAACGTGAGTTAAAGAATTCTCTTTTTTCAAAATTAAATCTCACACCTGCCGCAAATTTACTGTACATAGAACATCGTTCTTTTTTGAACCAATAAATTGACATCTCTGGCATAACAAAAATTATGTGTCTATGAAGATATCCGTTGTCTTCTGAAGATATGTTCCATCCCAAATATTCATTTCCATTCTGATCCTCATCCACTACAGCAACATACAACCATGACATTTGATTCATTCTTAATTTGTCATACCCTAAACAAATACCTATGCTCAAATAATTATTCGAAGAATATTCATAATGCAAATTGATATTTACAGGCAAAACCAACTCATGTTCTTCTGTACGCTCATCTGTATCATTAATATCTAGTGGTGTTCGTTGACAATCTTCCACTTCCTCTAGCATTTTTGATAAAGCATAATTATACCCATGACTAAACGCTCCGAATCCAATTGCTATTCGATGTTCAGATTGTGCGAAACAATTGTATGAAATCCCCATAAGTAAAAGGACAATCAAGTAAATTCTTTTCATAAATTTCCCGTTATAATTTTCAAATTCTATCATATCAAACAAATAACAAAACCACTGCAAAATTACGCAGTAAAGTTTTCATAAGCAAACATTCTTTAAACGAATAGATCAAATTTATTGTTTGAATTGTCATCATACACAATAAAATGTCCAATATAATCCATCACCAATCTCATAATCGTTAAGTCGCTCGTCCTACGGACGAGCTGTTTGAGAGGGGCAAGGGCGTTCCGCCCTTTGAAATCCTCGATTATGACAACCAATTATACCATATTTAGTATTTAATAACGGACAGCAGTAGTTTCAAATAAAAATAGAGACGTGGCAATGCCGCGTCTCTACATAGAATGAACAATATTAATCCACAGTCGTATTCCCCAACAATTACGCATTACGAAATCACTGCGGCAACTTATATTTATCTCCTGTTGTCTCTATAATCTGTTTGTAGAACCAATCTGAATATCCCGGTGAAGAGATTCCTGCCGGCACTCCCCATCCGTTGTCGATAAACACTCCGCCTCGCTCTCGTTTGATGTTTCCGTCACAATACTTGACCATCAGGAATTCTCCCAACTTCTTCCATCTCTCCATTGTGATATACGACTGGTTTTGAGAATATTCCGTCAAGAATCGTGCCGCAAAATCCGGGCTCTTGGTATAAAGAGACTTTGCGGCCTCCTCCACTACTTCTAGATTATCCTCAAACTTGCGTTCCAACTCATCCTGTATCTTCAACACATCTTTCGACATGTATTTATAACGCGAATATGTCAGATTTGCAACCCAGTTGAAAATCCAATATGCGGATGTCCATGAGAACTCCAACAGACTGCCATTACCTTTTCTGAAACATTCTGGCACTTCTGTCGTGGCAATATATATAGGTATGTAGACGGTGAATGTAGCGTCGTCTACTCCATACCATAACACTCCTCCTACCATGTTTGGCAACCAGCTTCGCATCTGGGCGATGAAGCTGAATGCATTGTGTGGACCGGCAATAGGATTCTCATTGAAATACTTTGTGCCATCCACTTCCCACTCACGTGGAGCATAACGGTATGACGCGCCAAACGGTTCACTTCCCACTCCTGAATCTATCGCAAGCGGTGTGCCCTCGAAATGATCACGCATCAGGTTTTTCAACTCCTTCAACGATATTTTCTTCTCCGGCTTTATCCAAAGAGGAAGTCTCTCATCACTTTTTCCAAGTATATAATCCTGATATTTAACCATTTTTGGAGAAAGTTTAGTAAAGACGGACCACACACGAGAATCACAGAAACGTCTTGCTGAGAAACTCATTGGATCGTAAGCATCAGAAAAACTGAACTCTTTATTCTTTCCCTCAAAATAACCTTTCTCTCTTGCAAATGAAATGACATCCTTTGAATATCTGCAATTGGCACGGTCGTTCAATGGGAATGTTGTGATTCTTGAATGGTTGGCATGAGCGCTAACACAATCATCTGGCAGACGCATGGCCACCCAAACAGCTCCCTTTATATCCGGACCTTTTCCAATCATCTCCATGATCCACAACTCGTTAGGATCTGCGATTGTGAATGTTTCTCCAGAACTGCGATAGCCATACTCATTCACCAAATCTGTCATGATCTGGATGGCATCCGTCGCCGACTTGCATCGCTGCAATGTCAGTGTGATCAGGTTACCATAGTCGAGCACTCCACTTGTGTCAACCAATTCTGGTCGGCCTCCCCAAGTGGATTCTGTGATACAAACCTGATGCTCATTCATATTTCCAAGCACCTCATTGGTGAATGGCACCTGCTCCACCTTGCCCTGATATCCGTGAGTATCCCATCCGTAGATGTCAATCTTCTCATATTTAGAGTGTTGGGCCTTAGGATAATGAGTCAACTCTCCATACAAATAGTACGAATCCGCCGAATATGTACAGAGTGTGGATCCATCAGTAGAACATTGTTTGCCAACCAAAATATTCGTTCCTGCAAACGCAGTGAAAGCACCCAATAATGCAGAAACTATAGAAACAACCCTCTTCATTTAATATAAAATTTTCTTTTCATAAACGCGTTCGTTATTGCAATTGTCTGTAACAACAAACTTGAATGTCTTAAATGTATTGTCCTTCTCCACATTTTCCACTGACAGATTACAGAATGCAGTTCCTGTCTTCTGGTCATACTCGAAAAGAACCCATTTGTCGTCGATGTAACCCTTATACGATTTGATTCCAGACAATCCGTCTCCCATCTTCATAACTATTCTATTAGTCTGACGAAGATTTTTTGTCTGTAGCGGACCGACATACGGAGCTGTTACATCTTTGAAAACGGCGAATCGGCCTAATTCTCTCACTTTAGCGACCGCATATCCATCGATGAACTTACAAGCATACACTTTATGTATAAGGTTCTTGCTATTCAACGACACAACGACATATTTATCTTTATCCTGCAACTCATCTCTGGAAACCTTGATGGAAAGATCCATAAATGTATGCACAGGAGTCAAAGGATCTCCAATACTGTAAATATTTGAATAATAGACATTAGACGGAATTGTCTGAAAGTTTACAGGTTCATCATCGTACAAAGCGTTTTCCGGAAGAATAAGAGCGACGTCACCCTTATCAAACGACATTGCCACTCCAGCTGTCAGTTTTTCACCAACAGGTTTTTCCTCTGAAGCATGCATTGCCGTCTTCTTTCCCATCACATTGACAACCAGCACATCTTTGTTTCCAAAATCGTCGATCGCCTCAAACTTCACCTCATAGTTACGCTCTTCATTGATGTTCAAAACACCATTGTTTTTCAGATTATGGAAAATTTTCAACGGTGTATTTTTCTGAGGGAACATCTTCATGAAAAATTCTCCTGTTCGTTGCTGTTGACGGTAGTCTATGAAGCTGTTTAGCGCACGTGAATCCGAAAATTTCACATTACGGATATCCACCTTGCTATATAGATTTCCATCCACATACATCAGAAGCGTACGAGGAGTGTGGTGGAAGCCTGTTCCTGACATAAAATCGTATGATTTCAATGCGAAAGCGATATTTCCCCATGCATTAATAGTAGAGACTCCGTTCAATCTTCTCTCTCCACCTGCAACAACACGAGTATTATATTTTACAGAAGACTTTCCATTCACACCGCTATTATTATCCATCGCATAGATTTTAGTAGCGTTGATCTGAGGACGACGGTTATCCTGCAATCCCCAAACATCATTATGGTCGAATGGATTTTCTAGTACACCTTCCGGTGAACGGAATTCAAAATGCAAATGAGGTCCGCCACTTGAGCCAGTGTTTCCAGACCAAGCGATCTGCTCACCTCTCTCTACCTTTATCTCATTTTTAGCAGGGAAGATATCGACCTCAAACGACTGGTTCTTTTCCTGCTCCTCACGCACACGTTTGCCGATAGCATTAAGGAAACCGTTGCAATGGGCATACAAAGAGACACGACCATCAGCGTGAGTGATCTCAATTCTCTTTCCATAGCTGCGAGGCTCAAGCGTAATACGTGAGACCCATCCACTCTCAACAGCAAAAATTTTCTTGTTCACATCACTGTTCGTACGGAAATCGAGTCCACCATGGAAATGGTTGCGTCTCAACTCCAAATAACTACCACTCAATGTGTTAACCTCTTCAAGAGGCTTGACATAGTTACGTTGTGCGATCGAAAGAGATGAACACGAAAAGAATAAAATAGATAAAGATAATTGTTTTAGATACATAAGTTCGTTGTTTTAATCATCAGAAAAATAAAGGACGGACGTGATTGATTTTAATAAAAAGAGTGCACTTCAAATTGAAATGCACTCATACGTTTCTGAACAAAGGATTTATTAACCCTGAGCGTCCTCAGAATTCTCAGCAGCAGCTTCTGCGTTTGCAGCAGCCTCAGCCTCCTGCTTTGCAGCAAGTGCCTCTGCCTTCTTCTTAGCAACAGCCTCAGCTTTTGCCTTGTTAACAGCCTGCTCTGCATCAAGACGAGTCTTAGCGCTAGCAGCCTTGTCAGCTACCATCTTGTTCTTAACTGCCTCTAGCTTGCTGTTCTTTGCGTTCAACCACTCGTTGAACTTCTGATCTGCAACTGCCTCAGAGAAAGCTCCCTTAGCAACACCACCTAGCAAGTGCTTCTTCATGTAAACACCCTTATCGCTCAAGATGTTTCTTGCAGTATCTGTAGGCTGAGCTCCGTTAAGAACCCACTTCAAAGCCTGCTCAAAATTCAAATCAATAGTAGCAGGATTTGTGTTAGGATTGTATGTTCCCAACTTCTCAATAAACTTACCATCGCGTGGTGCTCTGCTATCAGCTACGACAATGTGGTAAAACGCGTACCCCTTACGTCCGTGTCTTTGCAATCTAATCTTAGTTGCCATTTTTTGATGATTTTAATTTTTTAACTGTGCAAAAGTAACACTTTTTTTCAACAATTCAAGCATTGGCATAAAAAAAGCGACGAAATATGCATTCCGTCGCCCTATAAATCATTGAATTTACTTCATTTTTGCGATGTTTGCCTTCAAAGCAGCGATCTTGCTCTCCGCATCTGTCTGCTTCTTTCGCTCATTTGCCACAACCTCTGGTTTAGCGTTAGCGACAAACTTCTCATTGCTCAACTTCTTGTTGACGCTGATCAAGAATCCTTCAAGATATTTGATTTCATCCTCCATCTTCTTGATCTCTTCCTCAACATTAACATTGCCAGCAAGAGGAATTGTAATCTCAACTGTACCTACCATGAATGTCTGACTTGCTCCTTCAACACCTGACGCTGGTGTCTCTGCAATCGACTCGATATTAGCCAACTTCTCAATGATAGAGTTGTTCTTACTGTTAAACTCCTCTCCTTTATAGTATAGAGAGAATGCCTCACGTGGACTGATTCCCTTCTCCGCACGGATATTACGGATTCCGGCAATAATCTCCTTTGTCTGCTCCATTCTCTTCAAGCACTTCTCACAGTAATCCTCTGCCTTAGGAAGAAGGCTGACCATAATGCTGTCTTTAGCATCACGAGTCTTAAGTGCCTGGTAAAGTTCCTCTGTGATGAATGGCATGAATGGATGAAGTAGCTTAAGCAGTGTCTCAAAATAAGACAATGTAGTGTCAAGTGTAACCTTGTCGATTGGCTGCTGGTATGCTGGTTTAACCATCTCCAAATACCAAGACGAGAACTCGTCCCAGAATAGTTTGTAGACAGTCATCAACGCATCAGAAATACGGTACTTGTCGAAGTGATCGTTAACCTCTGCGATTGTCTGGTTCAGCTTGTGTCCGAACCACTTGATTGCCATCTTCGCGCTCTCTGGCTGCTCAATAGATGCGTCTACGCTCCAACCCTGTACAAGACGGAATGCATTCCAGATCTTGTTGTTGAAGTTACGTCCCTGCTCACATAGAGCCTCATCAAACAAAATATCGTTTCCAGCTGGTGCAGAAAGCATCATACCCATACGTACTCCGTCGGCACCAAACTTCTCTATCAATCCAAGTGGATCAGGCGAGTTGCCAAGAGACTTAGACATCTTACGTCCGATCTTATCACGTACGATACCAGTGAAATATACATTCTTGAATGGCATCTTACCCTCGTACTCATAACCTGCCATGATCATACGTGCCACCCAGAAGAAGATGATATCCGGACCAGTAACAAGGTCGGATGTAGGATAGTAGTATTTGATCTCCTCGTTGCCAGGATTATTAATTCCGTCGAACAAAGATATTGGCCACAACCAAGATGAGAACCATGTGTCTAGGGCATCCTCGTCGCGGACTAGCTGATCAGCTGTGATATTTTCATAACCTGCGATTTTCTTTGCCTTAGCCACAGCATCCTCTACTGTAAGAGCGACAACGAACTTTTCCTCTTCGCCTTCTGCAGTAGGAAGGAAATAAGCTGGGATTCTATGACCCCACCATAGCTGACGAGAGATACACCAATCCTGGATATTCTCCAACCAGTTCTTATATGTTGTCACATATTTAGATGGATAGAACTTCAACTCACCGTTAACAACCGGTGGAAGAGCAATATCCGCAAAGTGCTGCATTGAAAGGAACCACTGCTTGCAAAGACGTGGCTCAACAGCTGTATCCTGATTACGCTCAGAATAGCCGACCTTGTTGTCGTAATCCTCAACTTTCTCTAACAAACCTGCGTTTCCTAGATCGATAGCGATCTGCTTACGAACCACGAAACGGTCCTGACCAACATACATTCCAGCAGCCTCAGAGATTGTAGCGTCTGGATTGAAAATATCGATTGTCTCAAGATTATGAGTCTTACCAAGAGCGTAGTCGTTAACGTCGTGAGCAGGAGTGACTTTCAAACATCCTGTTCCGAACTCCACGTCTACGTATCTATCCTCGATAACAGGGATCACTCTGTTTACCAACGGAACGATCACCTTGTGTCCCTTCAACCACTGGTTTTTAGGGTCCTTAGGGTTGATACACATAGCTGTATCACCCATGATAGTCTCAGGACGAGTTGTAGCGACGACAGCGTAATAACCCTTCTCATCTTTGTGAAGGACTTCACCCTCCTCGCCTGTTGGCTTTACAGCCGCATTATCCTGTACGTAGTATTTTAAATAGTATAGTTTGCTCTTCTCCTCACGGTAGATAACCTCCTCTGTAGAAAGTACAGTCTGAGCTTTAGGATCCCAGTTCACCATACGAAGTCCACGGTAGATCAAGCCTTTGTCGTAAAGGTCAACAAAAACCTTAAGCACAGACTCAGAGCGTTTCTCATCCATTGTGAACGCTGTACGGTTCCAGTCACATGAAGCACCAAGCTTCTTTAACTGCTCAAGGATGATACCACCATGTTTTCTAGTCCAGTCCCAAGCATGCTCAAGGAACTGCTCACGAGTAAGATCCTTCTTCTTAATACCTTCACTAGCAAGTTTGTTCACAACCTTAGCCTCAGTAGCGATAGATGCGTGGTCAGTGCCGGGAACCCAAAGAGCATTCTTGCCCATCATTCTTGCACGGCGCACTAAGATATCCTGGATAGTATTGTTGAGCATGTGACCCATGTGAAGCACACCTGTCACATTTGGTGGCGGAATAACGATTGTATAAGGTTCTCTTCCATCTGGCTTACTGCTGAAGAAGCCATTCTCCATCCAATACTGATACCATTTCTGTTCTACGTCAGCTGGATTATATTTGCTTGCTAATTCCATATATGCAATATTATTCTAAAATACGAGTGCAAAATTAAGAAAACAGATTGACAAATCAAAAAAAATAGAGATTTCAAGTTTGGCAAACCGAACAATCACAAATGACAGAAGAAATTGGCAGAATCAAAGGTTTTAAATTTTGAGGATTGTTAAGGGCGGAACGCCCTAACCCATTCTCTTCCGCGAGTCCAAAGGGCGAGCGGTAAAAATGCATTTCATTATGCTTCTATTATTTTATGTGCTCGCCTTACGGCTCGCATTTGAGGAGAGGTTAGGGCGTTCCGCCCTTAACAATCCTCGGAAATCAGGCTCTATCTAAATGGCGAAAGACATTTATTTAGCATTCTTAATTCAGCATTTTCAATTTTTAGGGTACCGGATCATATCCGCTGCCCCCTCCCGGCCTGCATCTACAGATTCGTTTTATGGCCAGCCAGCTTCCTTTGAAAATACCGTGTTTCATTACTGCCTCAACAGCATATTGCGAGCATGTCGGCGTAAAGCGGCACACCGGAGGTAAAAATGGTGATATGAAACTCTTGTAGAAAAAGACAGGCAGGAGGAAAATGCGTCTAACCCAGATCATAACGACTCTTTTTCTGCCACAATAGCATTCAACTTATTGATCGCAAGCTTCATCTTCTTATCGAAGAATGCGTACGGTTCGATCTTCTGATCCACATACACGAATGCAATATGCATACCGACATTCTTATTTATCAATTCCGACACCAAAGGATGCTTGTTCACTCTGTAAGATTCACGCATCAATCTGCGCAGTTCCACTCTCTGGTATGCTCTTTTGAATCGTTTTTTCTGGGCGATGACAACAATCTTAGCTGGAGCACCGTCTCTTTCGCAAAACCTGTATGTGATTCTGAACGGGAAGCAGACGAATGATTTACCTTCCGCAAACAAAGTGTCCAAATCACGTTTAAGGCAAAGATGCTCTGCCTTACGGAATGTGTTGCGGTCTGCGAATATGTTCATGTCGTTCTCCATTCTTATTTTATTATAAATTAAAAAGCCATACTCACACTGATGGAAAGTATGGCTTATGTTATTTTGCGACGCTGCAATTATTTGTCTGCGTTCTCCTTAAAATACAAATCCATTGCCTCAGCCATAGACTTCGATTTCTCGTTAGGAGCGGCGATGTTCACTGTAAGTCCAGCCTCTTCAGCAGCCTTGACAGCTGTCGGTCCGAAACAACCGATCTTGATATCTCCCTGTACGAAATTAGGGAAATTCTTGTACAATGAAGCGATACCCGATGGGCTGAAGAAGACAAACATATCATACTTGAAGTCTGGATCCTGTGTGAAGTCTGTACTTACTGTACGGTACATAACTGCCTTTGTGTGAGGAATATTATTCTCATCCATTACAGACACGATATCATCCTTATGATCCTTCTGGATTGACTTGTTCTCATCATACACATCAGATACGACAACCAAATATTTCTCAGACTGATGTTTCTTAATTGCCTCTACAAGACCTTGTACTGATCCATCCTCAGAGAAGAAAATCTTACGCTTTCTATAAGCGACGTACTTCTGGATATACTGTGAAAGATTCTCTGAAGTAAAGAAATACTTCATTGTTTCAGGAATTGTGATTTTCATCTCTCCACAGATTCTGAAGAAATTATCTACTGCTGTACGGGCAGTAAAAACAATAGCAGTGTGGTCGAGAATATCTACTTTCTGTGCACGAAACTCTTTCGTCGTAACACCCTCAACCCTAATAAAAGGTCTAAAGTCAATTTGAACTCCATACTTTGACTCAAGATCAAAATACGGCGACTTCTCAGTTGCTGGTTTTGGTTGAGATACCAAAATCTTCTTCACCTTCATGTCAAATAAAAATTTTCTATAAGTGCAACTATTAAATTACAACTCGTTTTTACAATCGTGGTAATAGTCCCAATACGAAGAATATCGCAACGGGTATTACTTCAAGCGTGCAAAGATACAAAATCAAATAAAAAATCGACGTAAATCCTTTCAAAAAATTACTAAACACCTTCAAAATGAAGGCCAAAAATGCGATGGCAATGACAATTATTCCAAAATAGATGAAATAAGCACGGTATTCTTCCGAAGCAAAACTCAATCCTAACACAGCTGGGATGAGTGCCATTCCTGCCTGTCTGACCATCACCATGAAAGCTCCGGACATGCTTGCAACGTCGGCTCCTTCAAAATAGATATACTCAAGCAATGCGAGCATGACTTTCTTGCCTATCACGAAGACCGTGACCGCTAAAAAGAATATCCAAATTGCTGATATCGCCATTTTGTTTGCCAAGAACAAATACAACGATGCTGTTATCACTCCTAACGCAGAAAGGAAAAATTTGTATTTTGAGTTTTGAAGCCACTGAAATCCAAAGATACTTCCATCCGTGTTTGGCTTGACAAATGATATCAACTCAGACAAAATGGCTTTCTTTCGATCTCTGATAATTATGACATAAGCCACAAAAATCACAAGCAGTAATGAATGATACCACCACATGTTGTTGATTGTCTGCGGCATCTCTTTGCCATCTATTGAAATTATTTCTCTCTTTGGTTCTGGCTTCTGTACCGGAACAAACGCAACGCTGTCTTTTGCCAATGAATCATTCGCGACGGAATCATTCTTAGCTGTCAGACTATCTGCAATTGCCATTGGTGCGACCAATGTGCCAACATTCGAATTAGATGTATCAATTGGATTATCTCCGAATCGTAATGTGTTGAAATCAAAATTCTTAGTATAGACGGGAGTTCCTTTTGCATCCGTTTTTTGTCCGAGTTCAACCGAGTTTGAAACTGGGTTCGTGCCAGTCTGCTTACTGCCTGACACCTCAGATGAATTCGTGCCAACAGGTTTGACATCAAACATCAATGCCTCTATCTCCTTTATTGAAACGGCTCTTGGTTTCTTGACTGCCGGGACAACCGTTTTCTGGATATTAGGTTCAGGCATAAACTCCTGCACAGTTTCTTCCTCTTCCGGCGGAAAATAGGCCTCTGGTATAGGACGATCCTCATACGGAATCTCCTCCACCGGTTTTGCGACACTCTTTGTTTCCGTCTGGTTTTCACTTCCAGTCGGAGTCGGCACAACTTGCAACTGTCCATCCTGAGTGCCCGCAGTCTGTTCGGCATTGGCCACCTGTGTAGAATCTTGGTTTCTCCTTCTTCTTCCCATAATCTAAGCAATCTCAATCATTAGGCAAATTCAACTGTCGCATGACGTTTTGTAGGATCAATCTCCTTGATTGTCAGAGTAACGACATCATCCGGCATAAAATCGTCTACCAATTGCGGCCACTCCATGAACACATATTCTCCTGAATAGAAATAGTCTGCCAAACCAAGATCGATCGCCTCCTGCTGGTTCTTGACACGATAGAAATCGAAATGGAACACTCTGCATCCGGCCCCCTCGTACTCATTCACGATAGCGAATGTAGGACTTGTCACCTCTTCGTCAACACCAAGCAATTTGCACAACGATTTGATCATAGTCGTCTTTCCGGCTCCCATTTCTCCTATGAAACGGACGATTTTCCTGCCGTCGAAAGCCTTGATGATTTCAGACGCTGCTGACTCTATCTCATCTAATGTATATTCGAATTCTGTCTTCATTGCTCTATTTTTTTAATTCAGGATAACTGACTCTCGTATGATAGATTGTCTTTAGTTTCTCTATCAGTTTTGCCTTGATCTGCTCTATATTCTTAAATGTGAGCGGTGCATCCTTGAACGCTCCGTCAGCGATCTGAGAATCAATTATCTTAGATACAAGATTTGTGATGCTTTCATCTGTATATTCCTTCAAGCTTCTTGATGCGGCCTCAACAGCGTCACACATCATAAGGATCGCCATCTCTCTTGAGAACGGACGTGGTCCGGGATATGTGAACTTACTGATGTCGACGGGAGTGTCAGGATTCTTATTGCAGGCTTTGATATAGAAATACTTAGCCTGACTCGTGCCATGATGCGTACGAATGAAATCCTGAATTTTCTCAGGCAATCCGTTCGCTTTGGCAATACGCAATCCATTTGCGACGTGGTCTATGATGATACGTGCACTGCTCTCCTCGTCATTCAAAGCGTCATGCGGATTCACACCACTCTGATTCTCAGTGAAGAAAACAGGATTCTCCATCTTGCCGATGTCGTGATACAACGCTCCAGTTCTCACCAACATAGGTTTTGCACCTATCTCTCGCGCCGCAGCGTCGGCAAGATTGGCAACCTGCATTGAATGCTGGAAACTTCCCGGTGCCACCTCTGAAAACTGTAGCAACAAAGGATTGTTGGTGTTGGCTAGCTCAACCAACGTCACATCAGACACATAATTGAATGTCTTTTCTATTATATATATGAGTGGGTATGCGAAAAGCAACAGCAACGCATTCATGACAAACGGACCCAACTCCTGGACAAACTCGACAGCATCTATTCGAACCCACTTGGATGTGTAAATCAATGTCGAGCCGAAATACAGGAATATGTATGCCGCAAATATTATAATCACCGTCTTCACAAGCTGTGAACGCTCATACATATCTTTCAAAATACAGATCGTAAGCATACCTATAACAACCTGCATCAACAAGAACTCCACTCCTTCATGCACGATGAACGAGCATATCAGCACCGTCGTATTATGCATGAACAATGCCGTTCGGGTATCGAAGAACGTCGCTATGACTATCGGCAGAATGGCATACGGAATAGCATGGACCCAATCAGGAGAATAGCGGACCACAAATGATGTCAGACCACATAGTGAAAGAATCATCAGAAGCATAAACACAACATTGCGTCGCTCCTGAATGAAACGGGTACGGAATAGTGTCAAATAAAAATAGAATGTCAAAAGACAAATCGACACGATGATCACCTGACCTATCTTCACCAAATAACGGTTGGACGAATCACCCTCACCATTCTCGATAGCTCGCTCCAGACTTGTCAGTTTGCTATAAACCTTATCTGTGATTTTATCACCCTTATCTACGATTTTCTCACCCTCCTTGACAGCTCCGATCGTTGTGATCACACTCTTTATAATATCCTGACGAGCCAATTCACTGATTTTCTCATCATAAATAAGATTCACAAAAAGCATTCTGTCTATATCATAACGGCTCAAAATCTCCTTATCTAGCGTCGCAGGAGCCTTATTCAAGATATGCTCGTATGCCGTTTTTGGAGTGTAGACGGAATTCAAAGGCATCTCAACAAAAGCATTCGCATCGTCTCCTTTTATACGGATGGTCTTGAAACTATCCTTGAATCTGTCGAAATCGTCAGCATCCATGATACCCTTCTGATAAATATTGAAGAACTGGCTCTTGATATACTTTGTATATGCATCCGCCACATCTCCGCTCTTGGTTTTCTGATTAAGCTTGGAAATCGCTTTTTCTCTTTCACTGTCGGAAATAGTGAAATATGGCTGGAACATACGTTTTACCAGGCTGTCGCTCTCATCCTTGATCTCACTGTCAAGTTTGTAGACAGTGAATGGGAACGGCGCTGTGAGAGCATCCTTCTGCCAGATTCCGTCTTTCTCAAACTTATATTCAAACTTAGCCGCAGTAGGGAATATCGAAATGATTATCACTCCGACCAAGAGAAACAAAGCCGCTACAACAAAGCGTTGGTTTCTCGTAACGCCATCTATTTTATCCTTTATCGAACGCATAATTATCCGCTAATTTTCAAAAATCGAACTGCAATGTTTAAAGAACAAGGCCACGCATGTAGACGCGGTGTCTCCATTCTTCAACGTTTCAGCCTTTCCATGACATTCCAACTCATACATAGATTTATCTTCATCCAGAGTGTGATAACAATATACCTCACCCAAAGAATGACCATCTGTAGGATGTATTCCGACACATGTATTTCCATCATCAGCCAAATCACATATCGGGAAACTCATCACCAACACATCCCCGAGTCTTTCGTTATAGCTTTCTATGATTCCATACTTCATATCCATATGGAATTTGCCGGAATGTACCTGTCCATCCTCACCCCATCCTATTTCTGGAGGAAGAGAATCCTTCGTCATCTCATCCGGACAGAAAGTATAAAAATCACCATCCTTCTTTCCAATGGCTTTTTTCTCAAACGGATGTGTAGGTCCGTCTATCTCTTTCAAATCACCGCATATTCTGATTTTGTTCTCACCGGAAACTCTGACTATATTCCACAAGTCAATTGTAGTCTCACCGTCTCCATGATAAGTGGCCTCAACATGGCATCTCAACAACCCTTTGTCGTTTAGCGAGAAAATTTTCCTCAGACTCAGTTTGCTGACCTCACTCACACAACCTTGAATGACAAGTTGTGAGTCTGTCTTCTCGACCACCTCGAATTTGCCAAAAGAGACGTATGGATCAGGCGGCCAATTGATGGGCGAATTACGTCGCTCCATATTGATAGTCTGATGCTTCCACCATTGTGTCTGCGGACCGATCCATACCTCCTGGCCATAGTATTGGACAAAATCTGTGAACGCATCAGGAATGATCTCCGATTCCACCGTCTCCTCAAGAAGAAACTTGTCTGATTTGATCATGTTCTCTCCGCCCTTGCGTCCAAAAAACACAAGACGGCCTCCAACGTTGACATTAATCAATGCCACTACGCCAGCTGATTCCAATTTTACGATACGTCCACTCATTTCCGTATGAATTTGAATATACAAATTACAAAATTACTATTTTTCTCGGATTTTATACTTTTTTAACAATCGAATATTGAAATTTTCAGATTGGAAACCGTCAGCAAACACATTCTGCCACACAAACTTAATCATAGGCCACTGATCCAAACGAAATCCGTTTGAAAACAAGGCATGAAGAACGGTTTCAAACTACCCCATTAAGCCACAAATAAATTTATAATTTCATTTTTTCACCCCTGTTTTCTATCAATCCGTAAGTAAACATATCAACAATCAACATTAAAATTAGAGTTTCATTTCTGCAGGTGTTTTGAATTTTGTAATTTTGCAAAAAACAAATTTATTATCGCTTATGACAACAATTGGAACATCAAAGTCAGGAGTACGCAAAAAAGCGCTAATCTGCGGTGCCGGAGAATTAGGCAAAGAGGTAGTAATTGAGCTTCAACGTTTAGGTGTAGAGGTGGTTGCAGTCGACAGATACGACAATGCACCAGCCATGCAGGTAGCTCACCGTTCATACACAATCTCCATGCTCGACGGAGCAAAACTTAGAGAAGTGATTGAGAAAGAGCGTCCAGACTACATCATCCCAGAAGTGGAAAGTATCGCCACCACAACTCTTTTGGAGCTAGAAAAAGAGGGATTCAACGTAGTGCCAACAGCACGTGCCACATACTTGACAATGAACAGAGAGGGCATCCGTCGTTTGGCAGCAGAAGAGCTTGGTGTTCCTACATCCAGATATAAATTCGCTGAGACAAAAGAAGAGTTCCACAAAGCAGTTGCTGAGATCGGAATCCCATGTGTCGTGAAGCCAATCATGAGTAGTTCAGGACACGGACAGAGTGTGATCAAATGTGAGGCCGACGTGGAGAACGCATGGAAAATCTCTCAGGAGGGTGGACGTGCAGGAGCCGGCAAAGTCATCGTTGAAGGATTCATCGATTTCGACTATGAGATCACATTGCTTACAGTAAGACACGTCGGCGGAACAAGTTTCTTGAAGCCAATCGGACACCATCAGGTGGATGGCGACTATCAGGAGAGCTGGCAGCCACAGGCAATGACAGGTGCGGCACTGTCAAAAGCGAAGAATATCGCAGAGAAAGTGACAACTGCTCTTGGTGGATTCGGTATTTTCGGAGTTGAGTTGTTTGTCAAGGGCGACGACGTTATCTTCAGCGAAGTATCCCCTCGTCCACACGACACTGGAATGGTGACAATGATCTCACAGGACTTGTCAGAGTTCGCTCTACACGTGAGAGCCATCCTAGGTTTGCCAATCCCTAACATCGCATTCCACGGTCCATCAGCATCAAAGGCTGTGGTAGTGAGAGGAGACAGCAACCATGTGACATTCTCTGGAATTGAAAACGTACTTTCATTGCCAGACACACAGATCCGTATCTTCGGCAAACCAGAGGTTCACGGAAAACGTCGTATGGCAGTGATATTGGCCCGTGGCGAGAATATCGAAGAGGCAAAAGAAAAGACTTTCACAGCATACAATAGTTTGAAAGTAGAGTTGTAAAAAAATCACATTATATAAAAATGGCAAATTTTCCAATTGAGAAACTAAGAAAGATAGAGACACCGTTCTACTATTATGATGTAGAACTTTTGAAAGCCACATTGAACGAATTGAAAACAGAAGCCGACAAATACGGTTTTCTTCCTCATTATGCAGTCAAAGCCAACGCTAACGAGAAAGTGTTGGCAATCATCGCCGCAACAGGTATCGGCGCGGACTGTGTAAGTGGAAACGAGGTGTTGGCATGTGTCAAGGCTGGTTTCCCTGCCGACAAGATTGTGTTTGCAGGTGTAGGAAAGACAGACAAGGAGATCAACGCCGCTCTTGACGCAAACATTTTCTGTTTCAACGCCGAGAGTATTCCAGAGCTTGAGGTGATCAACGAATTGGCGGCAAAGAAAGGAAAGATTGCACATGTTGAGCTACGTGTCAATCCGAATGTGGATGCGCACACTCACAGCTATATCACTACTGGTTTGAACGAGAACAAGTTTGGATTCAGCATGGACGATCTTGAAAAGGTTGTCGACATGATCGCCAAGATGAGCAACGTCGAACTTATCGGACTTCATTTCCATATTGGAAGCCAGATCACAGACTTAGGATGCTTTGAACCATTGAGCGAGAGAATCAACGCATTGCAGGATCAGCTTGAGGCAAAAGGAGTCAAGTTGAAGAATATCAACGTAGGAGGCGGATTGGGAATCGACTATGAGAACCCAGACGGCAATCCAATTCCAAACTTCAAGAAATATTTTGAGATCTACGCAAAATGTTTGAAACTACGTGACGGACAGAAGCTACATTGTGAGCCAGGAAGAAGTGTTGTGGCACAGTGCGGAAGCCTTATCACAAAGGTCACATACGTGAAGAAAGGAAAGGAAAAGCAGTTTGCCATTGTAGACGCGGGAATGACCGACTTGATCCGTCCAGCTCTATATCAGGCATACCACAAGATTGAGAACATCACATCATCAAAGCCAGCTGAGAAGTATGATGTAGTTGGTCCGATCTGTGAATCGAGCGACGTCTTCCAGAAAGACTGCTCTATCGCAGCGGCAGAGAGAGGCGATTTGTTGGCACTCCGTTCAGCAGGAGCATACGGAGAGATCATGGCAAGCCGCTACAATCTACGTGAGTTGCCTAAAGGCTACTTGTCTACTGAGATCTAAAACGATCGCGAATAAGCAAAACTAAAAGCCAAATAGATCAAGGAGTGTCAAAATCGAATGATTTTGACACTCCTTTTTTAATTCATAATGCATAATTCGTAATGCGTAATTGTGGAGGAAATACTTGACATATCACATCCATAGAGGTTCTGTTTCCCAATTTTTAGGGAACCCCATAGCTCTGATATCTATCATAGGGAAATTTAAAAACAACCTTAGCAGACGTTCTTTCATTTTATTATGTGGGGAGACGATATCAACAAACCACTTAATTATACATAAATTATAATATATTCGCTTTGGAGAAATCTTAGAAGCAATCCATTTCCCTTTTATTTTCTTTGGTATCATCGGACATATAGCATTTTCCTTATTCCACACACGTGAATGATGGCAACATGAATTACGAGTAAGCGTAACAATTGTCATCCAAGATGTAAAAACTGGTACTGGCAGTCCAAAGCGAGATGCTATTTTTTTGCGAAGCACGTTATCTGCAAGGTTTTCAAAAATACGAGTCACAACACCAAGTGGAAGGATTTCAACAAGAATCCAAGCCGGAGGATATGGATTTGAATACTTTGATTTAAAATGAAGGATAAATTCTTCTTTGGAATTTTTTAACTCTTTGTCGATGAGATCCATGGTTCGAGAAAATTTATCTTCACTAACAAAAAAAGAAGGATCTGTCATCCAAAAAATATTCCCTGTATATTCTGATACAACATTAGACAATGTACTTCGAAACCGTATCTCTATCTTTTCAATTTCATAAAAGATCAAAAATCTTAACTTTTTATCAAAGCGATATAAGTTTACTGCATTCTGAAACTTACTTCCAGATTTGAAAGAATGAATTTCTTTGGGAAATCTTAACAAAGGATATAAATAACCGCTTAAACGATAATACCCTACTCTGTCAATATACCTTTGTGCAAAATCAACATCTTCTATAACAAGACCTCTATCCAATAAAAGAGATACAATGTCGGATGTGCATGAGAAATGTTTTTTGTACCGTACACTCATAATATTATAAAAATAAAACGACCCCCGATTTGAGCATCTTCGAGAGGCTTGGGGGTTCTAGTACTGCAAAAGTATGAACTTATTTTCAAACAGACAACTTTTTAGACAAAAAAATTATCACAGCCCGATATTTTCACTCGCACATACCCAATCTATCATCCATTCTTTAGGACTAAATATTTTCAAATTTTATCAGCGATTCATTATCTTTGTATAAAACATAAACGTTACAAAACGGGATTCAACTTTACCACAGACAAAGTATATGGACATTCGCGAACGTGTACAAAATGCCACAAACATCACTGAATTCCAAAGGAAAGTATATCTAGAGCTTCTCTCTATTCCTTGTGGAAAGACAATATCATACAAAGAACTCGGCAAAAGAATCGGATGCAATTGTCCACAAGCAATCGGACAAGCCCTCAAACGCAATCCTTTTGCCCCTGATGTCCCATGCCACAGAGTAATTGCCAGCGATGGATCAATAGGTGGATTTTTCGGTCATAGAACCGGTGAAATGATCAAAAGGAAGGCGAAGATGCTGGAAGAAGAGCAAAGAAAACTTGAGTTATAGAGAAATAATTATAATTTTGCCATAAAATAAAATTAGCCATGTCAAAAGAAGAAAAAGACATCTCATACTTCGTGACTTTCTGCATTGAACAATACAAGGCAGGGAAAGGTATGGACGGAGCAAAAGTCGCATCTCTTTTTTATGAAAATGGCGTAATAAAATATTTGAGCGATAACTACAACGTATTACATACACAAAGTAGTCAATGGCTTGTGGAGGAAATAGATCATTACCTTAAAACAAACTGTGCGTCATGAACATAAAACTATATCACGGAAGTCTTGAGATAGTTGAATTTCCCAAGATACTGAAACCGAACAGGACTCTCGACTATGGCAAAGGGTTTTATACGACTACAGATTTCAACCAAGCTAAAGATTGGGTTATTCGCCACAAAAATGATAAAAGCAAGCCATCGTATGGATATGTCAACGTATATTCCATAGACATTGACAAAATCAAAAATGCCAACACATTATGGTTTGACGAGCCATCTGAAAAATGGGTTGATTTTGTATATGCGAACCGTAATGATATGTCATTTGAACATAACTATGATTATGTCTATGGTCCAGTAGCAAATGATAAAGTTTACGCCGCTTTTACTCTTTTTGAAAGTGGGCTACTGAACAAACAGGATTGATCCGCGAACTCAAAACATATACATTAGTCGATCAACTACTTTTCCATACGGCAAATGCATTGAAAGAGCTAACATTTGTTGAATCTATAAAAATCTCATTACAATGAACCTTGAGATAAACAACAAGAATTTGTATCTGCTTCTTCCTGGCAAAGTGTCTGCTGTATCTGCAATCTATGCAGAGCAGAACCACTGCTCCATTCTGGAGGCGATGCGCAAATTCTATGCTTCAAGTGTTTATCAAAAACTCCAAGTGGAAGAGACCAAATTTTGGCAACTTGGTGCCGTTGCTCTGTATGAGATCTGGCAATCTGAATAAAAAGATAAAATCTGTTTTGAAAACAACATTTTTTGAAATGGCACATCTACGTCATCTTCAATCGAAATCTCTTTTGAGATTCTCAAACTAATATTGAAAATACAGCACAAAAAAATCATCCAATTATCATCATACTGTTTGATTTCAAAAAAATAATTTTGTAAGTTTGTCACATCTATCAACCAGCGGTACGCCTCATGGCGGAAGGTTGGAAATGGATGCATTACATAAAAAGGCGTACCTTTACGCTTTGGTTTTGACGGTCTATGAACTTCGCAACTTCAAAACTGTTAGTCAAAAACAAAGCAACGGGAACGCCCCAAAGAGGTGTATTGTGCGCCATCGTTGGCTCTTGGCATTATGCATGCCCAGTGTCAGTGTTGGTTCGTCATACACAGTGTGGGGCTTTCAGCGTTGCTCGTTTCGACTAGCAGGGCAATGCGAAGGCCTATAGACCGTGGAACGAGTGACAAGGACTAGCTCCACGCTTTTTTTGTGTAATAGTGTTTAACCTTTTGTACTAATACACAAAATTTATGACAAATTGTATTTATGAAAACAATCGATTTTAACAAACCTATTAGAATTCCTCAAAAGGAAGTAATAGATCAAAAATGCAGTCTGCAACTTTTGTTAAACAAAATCTTCAAATGTGACATTGTCTGCGAAAAAACGTTTCCATGGATGAGAACACCTTCAAAAATGGACGATTTATACAATCGTATTTTTAACGCATTGTATCAATACAGACATTCAGATCAAAAATTCGCAAGATTAAATTATGAGCTAAGATGTGATTTTGTATCAGAAAGTCATAAGACAATAGTCGAGTATGATGAGCGTCAGCATTTTTCTGCAGCTCGAGCTATTGCACTAAACGCTTACAAAGAAATCTCTTTAGATTACGATAGAGACCTATGGATAAGAGCTTGTGAAGAAGTCGATGCTCATGACAATGCTCCTGCATATCGTGACGAAGGACGTGCATTTTTTGACAGCACAAGAGATATACAAGCTTACAGAAACGGGTTCAAGCTAGTCAGAATAATGCACGGTCAAATTGACTTCACTAAAGAAGATGCTTATGAAAAGCTATTGAACATTCTCAGTATTAATTAACAAAATACAATTTATATGAAGATAGGACTTTGGTTACAAGATCACCGAAATGACACAGAAAAGAGATTCAACGAGGTGATGAACATCGTAAAAAAATCAGATGTGGATTTAATTGTACTTCCAGAAGATGCATATATACCGTTCAATCACCTATTAGAGGAGGAGGAAGACTATGTATTTACAACATTAGGCAAATGGTTTTCTGAAGCAGACAAACTGGCAAAAAAAATCGGTAAGCCTATGATGCTATCTGCAAGACAAGATATTTATTTTGAAAATACGAAAGATCTGCGTCCATTTATATTTTCTTATTATACAAATCCACAAGCGACAGAGAATGAAACAATCAATCGCGTGTATTTTAAGAATACAATGACAGGCTATTCTCCTCTTGAATTTGAAGACTATGAAAACTCTATTCTTGAGCAATGGAATCAATATGCTCCAATTTTTTTGAAAGGCAAAAAAATAGGCATGACAATATGTTATGATTGCACATATCCAATTTTCAGTGCGTTGTATGGAGTTCAAAATGTGGACATCATTATTAACATGACAGGTGGCAATGTAGACTACCATAAGTGGTATCGCTATAATCAAGTTAGAGCTATAGAGAATGAATGCTTCTCTTTGGTTACAATGGGATATTATGAAGATGATTCCATAAATTCCTATGTTTTTGGATTTGATCCTGACGGAATCAATATGTCCTTTACAAATCTAATGCATTCATCAATAAATGAATGTAATAAGGTAGATTCTATTTATGTTTATGATACAGAGAATTACAAGGAGAGAGAAGGAATAACACAAAGCGAACCAACTGAAAACAAGTATCAAGATTTGATTGTAGAGGCAGGGAATGTATCAAAGCTAATTGACAAAGCAAAACAATTAAGGGAAGACTACTTATATGTGTTAAAAAAAGGAGATGATAATATTATTTTTGTCATTTGTGATGAAGAAGAGGTTCAGGTTCCAGAACTTGTAGCTGCCATGTTATATGATCAAATTCTAAATGACATTGAAAATAAAAAGTACATTATTGTCAATCGACGAAACAATCTTGAGTTTGACTTTTTGGAAAACCAATTGGATCCTTTACTAAGAGTACGTTCGATGGAAAACTTCTGTGCTGTGATTTTAGAATCACCCATCGCAAACAGAGTATATCAGTGCAGTAAGAATAAAAAATCACAGGTTCTAAAAGAAGTGAAAGGCAAATTTGGCATAGATTTGTCTCGTACAACAGGTCCAGAAGCAATATGGAGCAAATCAAAAAACAGTGTAAATGTAGTCAGAAAAGATACTTACAATACACTTATTGATATCTGTTGTGAATGGGCATCACAGACAACTAGTGAGGAAGAATAAAAGTCCATTAGACTTCATCAATCAGAGATAAGCAAAGCCGTTTTAGAATCAAAGCTAATGAGTGAATTCTAAAACGGCTTGTATTTTATTGAAGATTGATGACATTTGAATCATAGACAGCAAAAAAAATCAAAAGTCACCACGCTTTTTGGCATAACTTGAAGATAATTTTGCAGGTGTAAACAAAAAGTCAAACTAAATAAAGCAAATATGAAAGAAACAAAGAACCAGTCATCGTATGAGGAAGTAGCACTTGGAAATTTAAGATTCCTACAAGCGGCTTCTTTGGTGGTTGCAGGTATGTCGTTGATCTGTACAATATTATTTCTATTTCAATACAAAGATGCATACACTAGAGAATATGCGGATTCATCACTTTCAATGGCTGGTGGCTGCATTATATTTGGATTAGTATTCACTTGTTTTTCTCTTCTTATTCCTTCCTTAAGGATGGTCGTTAAATATGTAAAAGGACAAGAAGAGAAATAAGTCTGTTTTTGGGAAACATTGACAAAGAAAAAACGTAAGAAAAGCCATATGGTTTTCTTACGTTTTGTTTTATGCGTTGAGCTGTTTTCAATGTCATTTATGACATATTTTCCAGCACCACCAACAAAAATTTCATGTCCTCTATTGATACTCCTCTATAAACAATCTCATAACCATTGAAAGTGCCAACCGACTTCATAAATGATTTGTCGCATATACACAATTTTATCGTAACGAACATTACCGTAACAGCGGTTACGATAGTACAATTTCACACATTTTCCTAACCTCTTTTTTGAGAAATTTACACATTTTGGCAACCTATTTCGTGCAATCTTACACATTTTCCTAACCTCTTTTTGAGAAATTTACACATTTTAGCAACCTATTTCGTGCGATTTTACACATTTTCCTAACCTCTTTTTTATTTCACTCCCAATAAACCACCACAATGCATCTTTTGTAGAAATGTAATTAAATGATGAAAAAGTGATAAATAAAGCATCCACGTCAAATAAAATATTTATGTTTTAATCATGATAAAGAAATTTTTCTACATTTGCACATAAATGAAACGGGCACATTGCATTGTATGTTTTTTGACGGCTCTCGTTGCCGTTTGGCTGACAGCATTAACTAACTGGCAGGAACAGGACACGTGTGACAAGCTTAGCATCCAACAAAACATAGAGTCCGTTTTCCAAAATCCAAACCATCAAATTCATCACGAGGCGACACTGACAGATGCCGCACAAATCTATCGAATTTGCAGTTCTCGGCCTCAACGCAACATCCAGACTCAAGATTCAAGATGCCACAGAATGGATTTTCCATCCTATGGCTCCACACGTCGACATATCACTAACCTTCTTTATTCCTACCACGATAGCAGATGGAGTCTCAAATCACACCCTATCTGTCTTTCTTTCTCATGCGATTACTATGTGTTCGCATTGAGACACATCATTCGTTAGCTCTGTTGCCTCTGCCGTTTTCGGCACACTAAACAAATCAACATATTATTAATCAAAACTCGGCAACTATGCCCAATATTAAAAGTTTGGAGATGGCTGTTGCTGTCTCGGCATACCAAACGTCGACTACCAAAATATTTAAAACATGGCAACTCTAACAATAGCGATAATTATCGTATTCTGTATTGGCTATTTTTTCATAGCCGTCGAAAGTGTCACTAAAATCAACAAAGCTGCCATCGCTCTATTGATGCTTGTGGCGACATGGACTTTGTTTATGATGAACCCTGCCAACTACTTGCCAAACGCAGTGGACGGGCAGACAGCGTCCGTGGTCAGTGAGGTGATAGAACGTCATCTGGGAGCGACCTCGACAACCTTATTCTTCTTGATGGGAGCGATGACCATCGTCGAACTTGTCGATCAGAATGGCGGATTCAATTTTGTCCGCGACGCGATGCAAACACGGAGCAAACGTGCTCTGTTGTGGCGTATCGCCTTCATGACGTTTTTCCTTTCCGCCATATTGGACAATCTGACCACATCTATCGTGATGATCATGATTCTTAGGAAATTGGTCGACAATCATAAAGACCGTATCATCTATGCTTCTCTGGTAATCATCGCAGCCAACAGTGGAGGTGCATTCTCACCTATCGGAGACGTCACTACCATAATGTTGTGGAACAAAGGTGTGATCACAGCATCTGGAGTCATCAGTGAGCTGATTTTGCCTTCGATTGTCTCCATGGTTATTCCTGCTTACATTATGTCTTTATCGCTGAAAGGTCAGCTTTCATCCGAATCCGACCTGACACAGGTGAGTGAAGAGAACGGTCTGTCTGCCACACAACGCAAGAGCATCTTCTTCCTTGGTGTAGGAGGCCTCATCTTCGTGCCAATCTTCAAAAGCATCACTCATCTGCCTCCTTTCGTAGGCATATTATTGGTATTGAGCGTACTTTGGACAGTCACGGAAATCTTTTACGCTCATACGAAAACGACAGAGGAAAACAATTCGATGCAGAAACGTGTGGCACAAATACTCACTCGCATCGACATGTCAACGATTCTTTTCTTCCTCGGTATTCTGATGGCAGTGGCCTGTCTGGAGACAATCGGTGTACTAACAATGCTAGGTGAAGGATTGAATTCCGTCTTCGACAGCAACAATTATCTGATCACCGGAATAATCGGAGTGCTTTCTTCCATAGTCGACAATGTGCCATTGGTAGCAGGTTGTATGGGAATGTATCCAGTGGCTCCAACAGGTGATATGGCAGTCGACGGAATTTTCTGGCAGCTTTTGGCATACTGCGCAGGTGTCGGTGGATCAATGCTAATCATCGGTTCCGCAGCAGGAGTTGTGGTGATGGGATTGGAGAAAATCACATTCGGATGGTATCTGAAACACATTTCGTGGATTGTTCTGCTTGGTTATCTCGCAGGAATGTTGTGCTACTGGGTAGAAAAGACATTCATATTCTGATATAGGTCAATCTATTAAATTAAGAGGCTGGATTCTGTATGGGAATCCAGCCTTTCTATCAAAATAAAGTTAAAACATGACTGTTTTTAACATATCTCTGATCCGTTAATTTTCAATTTGAATTTCAGATTCAAGTATGAAGCGGCTTTCTGACACAGTTTCATACGGCTCAAAAATATCTCAAAATATTCAAGTACAGGACTTATTTCCGTGTCAAGAGTAAGCGAAAGGATTAACGATGTACGGTCATCCGACACACAGATATGATTCTCCGTCACAGCATAATTCACTCTGTCATGAATGTCGAATGAACTTTTGTCTATGTTTCTCACACGTGATCGACGGACATCACTTTTATCCGCAATTATAATGGCGGCCGCCACATCACTTACCGGGAAAGCTGTGCTTTCATCATGATTGCCAATAGCCGCTATAACCTTCGCGATATCTTCGTAATGCATCCCCAGTTTGTCAAGTATACGGAATGCCATTATAGCACCCGACTGTGCATGGTCTATTCTGTTGATGACATTTCCGATATCATGCATATAACCTGCAATACGAGCCAGCTCCACATCATTTGGATCATAACCAAGTTGCTCAAGCATATCTCCTGCACTTTTTGACACACGCATCACATGAGCAAAACTATGCTCTGTAAATCCCATACGCTCAAGTGAGAGATCAGCGCGTTTGATATATGTCTTGATTTCTTCGTTTTCCCGTATTTCCTTAAATGTTATTGTCTGCCTCATAAATCGTAAATATTTTGCGACACGAAAATAATGTATTATTGTCAAATCGCTATTTCAGAAATGTTAAAATCCGTCTTTCCTATAATCAAGACGACTGATATCATACCCCCATCTGAGTCTTGGCGATCTTCTCTATATTCAAACTTCTTGCAGACGCGTCGAAAATTCTACGGTAGACACCGTTCTTGGCATAACACTCTTCATGAGTGCCGTGTTCCATCACCCTACCCTTTTCCAACGAATATATCATCTCAGAATCGATAATCTGCGACAGGCTATGCGAGATGATGATGACAGTGCGGTTCTGTTTGATGGCGTCAATACTGTTTTTGATCTGCTCAGTAGCGATAGCGTCAAGGCTGGCAGTCGGCTCATCAAGGAATATGATCGGAGGGTTCTTAATGAACATTCTGGCAATCGCCACTCGTTGCTGTTGTCCGCCCGACAATTCCGTCGCCTTGCTTTTGAATCCATTAGGCAAAGCCACCACCTGATCGTAAAGAAACGCTTTTTTAGCTGCCTCCATCACCTCTTCATCCGTAGCGTCGACATTACCATATCGGATATTCTCTTCGATAGTACCGTCGAAAATATGATTCTTCTGAAGCACAAGTCCGATATTGTCTCGGAGATACTGTGTGTCCCAATCTTTTAGGCTCACACCATCAAGAAGCACGTCTCCGCAATCCTGCTCATAGAATTTATCCAGAAGATTGATTATTGTACTTTTTCCAGCTCCAGATAGTCCGACCAAAGCGGTGATCTTGCCACTTTCAATCTTCATATTGATATCGTGAAGAGCCTTTGTCCCATTAGGATAAGTGAAGTCGACGTGACGCAATTCAAATTCACCCCTGATCTTTTCCGGACGATGTTTGCCACTCTTCTCCGTCTCCTCTGTACCAGCGTCGAGAATCTCAAAGAATCCGTTTGCATAAATCAAAGCATCATTGAAATCATCATAGATTCTATGAAGCTGACGTGTGGGCGAAGTCACATTGCCAAACAACATGATGTGATACATGATCGCACCGATGGTCATATCTCCGTTGAGCACAAGAAAAGCGGTCAGGATAATGATCAAAACCACACCGATCTGCTCGACAAACGTCTTTACTCCTTCAAAGAAGAAACTTGTCTGACGTGTCTTCAGCTGATTTTCTGTGATATTTTTCTGAAGTTCAAGCTGTTTCTTTCCTTCTATCTGTTCACGGTTAAATGATTTGATGACGGTGATGCTTTCAAGAATAGTCATGATACCATGGCTCTTAGCCTCACGGAAATCTTTATGCTGCGTACGCCATCCCTTCAGTTTGCGTGCCTGCAAATACGTGATATAAAAATAGATAGGCACTATAACAAGGGCGACGGTGCCGACATAGACATTCTGTTTGAACATCAGCACCAACGCAAGGATAGCGCTGCAAAAAAGAGGCAGGATGTCGATGAAGAAGTTCTGGACAATACGAGTCAGACTCTCCACTCCCCTGTCTATACGTGTCTGCAGTTTACCAGGCTCATTGCCAGACTTTGTGAAGAAGGCAAGACGGTATGTAAGGACTCTTTCTATCACCTCCTGTGCCAAATCCTGAGAGATACAGATCTTCAGTTTCTGTCCGAAGAATTTTTGTCCGAACTGCACAAGGATAATCATCAGTTCCTTGCCAAGCAAAACAGATGAGATCAAAATAAGGATATCAAGGCCTTCTGTCAAACCTTTTCCAGCAGTGACAAGAGCATTGATGGAATCGACAGTATAGTTTAGGACAATCGCGTTGACCTGGGCCATAAAAGAGCCGATCAAAGTCAGCATCAACGTCGCAAAAACAAGCCACTTATACGGCTTGACATAAACCGAAATCCTTTTGAATATTTCTATAACAGACATTTAATAGTGTTTAATTTAATACATTAGGTTTAATTTGATTCTTAAAAAAGAAAATACAATTTATCTAGGACTCTTAACCATCACAATAAAAAGATAGCATACAAAAAAACAAATACAGCAATCGCAAATAAAATGTATGAAAGGATGCTTGTTTTCTCCTTTTCATAGCCATCTTTTATATATGTATTCTTTCGGATACGGTTGTCCTGATAATTAGTTTCATATTTTTCTTCCGACGCTGCTTTTAGCGAATCCAAAACCACTATTTTTTCATAACTTGATTGTTCCGACTGTGCATTCTCTATATAATCAGTAGGTTCATCATCTTCTGACTCTTCGTCATCCGGCAAGACAAAATTCAAATCTGCTCTGATTTTCGACACAGGTCTGATTGGGAACAAACATGAACGATGGCAAGAATACAAATCGTATACAGGATCACAATCCTCGTCTTTATCTACGTAAAAATATAAGGCATCATAAATATCATCAGAAGAATCCAATTCGGAAGTCCACCAACTACAGCTGAACTCACAACCGTCATATTCTTCTAAAACATACCTGCAGAAATGAAGTTCATTGCCATTGGGTCCGACAAAAACAATAGACTCTCCCTTGAGTTTTAACTCACAAAACTTTATGAGTTCTCTCCAATCAGTAAATGATGGCATTTTCCAACCGTTTCCCCACAAAGATGTAGCAGCGTCATCTTCTGGATCAAGGACTTGTTTATTATCACGCCCACAATATTTGACAAAATCATTATTTGAAACATACTTGTGATCGTCATCAGACCATTCAGTTTCAGGATCTCTAGGCACAGTCTCACCCCACATGAAGAGGTCTCCAAACTCACCAACTCCATGCGCACCAATATCATAAGATGCCCAAAGTGTACCAGAAGGCAGTCCTAGATCAACATATTCGTAACCGTTTATTTTGTCGTATTCAGAATTCATTCCTTTTCAAAATCAAAATGGAATTGTGATCATCATTTCACAAAGATTCTTCTGACATTGCATCCTAGCAGATTACCGAAAATGCTTAACAGGTATGTGACAAGCAATGCTGTTTCAAATTTTCCACCATGGAACAGATACAAAGCATAATAAAAACTGTCTGCTATACTATGGTAGAATCCACACAAAATGAATAAAGGCACACCGAACAAAATACCTAGAGGAGTGTTCTTCTTATACATGAACACAGCCATCTCCATGATGAATCCACAGAAAATTGCTTTTATTATCGCTTCCAAAGCAGTGGCATTCAATCTGTTGTTTATTATAGACTGCAGATTGGAAATGACTCCATCACCGGCAACAACAGACAACATCAAAGCGACAATTGTAGTGCCGACAACATTAAACAACAAAATCCATCCAAGGACAGGATAATAGATGTCATCAGACTTGTTGAGTGAGACGGAACCTGCCTTACCAGTGTATAGATGCAATCCGATATAGCACACACCAAGGAGACCGAATGCGAACATACACGCACCTACAATACCACTTACTGTCAGATAGATATAACCTGCGACTGCGATAAAAATACCAGCTAGAATAGAGCTTTTGAAAACTTTCTGCATATCCTCTACTTTTTCAAATTGGAAAAATGAATAATTATAATTTTAATGTGGGGCAAAATTACAAATATTTTTTCTCTCAAACAAACTAACGTATAAATACACAAAACAGTTACACAATCTATTCATAAAACAAAAAGAGGTTGGATTTCTCCAACCTCTCTATATAACTGTCTGTAACGACATCGATTAGAACCAACGAGTGTAGCAGAAGTCCATCTTGTGAGCAAGCAAGCTGCTCTTAGGGAACATACGGAATGCGTACTTGTAAGTATCAGCCTCCTCGATAACGATGTTAGCCTTGTAGAACAATCTTGTGCCCTCCTGCTTGTACATCTCCATCTCTACTACCTTGTAGATCTTATCGTGACCCTTCTCATTCTTGTTTGAGATAACGATATCAACGCCGATTCCATTGTCACCAAGACCATTAACGTTAAGAACAACCTCAAACTGGTTCTTGTCACCAACCTCAGGGTTAGTCAACAACTTCTCAGGAATCTCAGCCTGCTCGATTGAAATATTATCCCAACCTGCAGCGATCTTCTCCTTCCAAGCAGCGATTTCCTTAGCCTTAGCGTAACCATTAGCAGAAACCTCGTCGTATGCCTTCTGTAGCTTGTTGTAGAAACGATCTACATAGTCATCCAACTGACGCTTCATTGTATAGTTAGGAGTGATCTGCATGAATGAGTTCTTGATTGTCTGTACCCACTCAGGAGAGTAACCCTTTGAGTTAGTAGCGTAGTACTTAGGGATAATCTCTTTCTCAAGTAGGTTATAGATAGTAGCAGCATCAAGCTGATCCTGGTATGGCTGATAATCGTAAGTTCTGTGCTCAGTCAATGCCCAACCTGCACCCTCACGGTAGCCTTCATACCACCAACCATCCTTAACGGAGAAGTTGATTGTACCGTTCATCAAAGCCTTCTCACCAGATGTACCAGATGCCTCAAGTGGACGAGTTGGTGTGTTCAACCAAATATCAACACCTGAGATAAGCTTCTTAGCAAGAGCCATATCATAGTTCTCCAAGAAGATAACCTTACCCTGGAACTCAGGCATACGAGAGATCTCGATGATTCTCTTGATCAAGCCCTGACCACCACCGTCAGCTGGGTGAGCCTTACCAGTGAAGAAGAACTGAACTGGAGCCTTGTCGTTGTTTACGATCTGAGACAAACGCTTCAAATCAGAGAACAACAAGTGAGCACGCTTATATGTAGCGAAACGACGACCGAATCCGATTGTCAACGCATTTGGATTGATCTTCTCAGTGATTGCCAACACCTGTGTTGGATCTCCCTGATTCTTCAACCATGTAGCCTTATACTGAACCTTGATGAAATCGATCAAACGGTTCTTCAAAGCCAACTTAGTCTCCCAGATCTTAGCATCGTCAACCTTATTGATTGGTGCCCATGTAGATTCCTTAGACTGTTTTGCGATATAATCAGCTCCGAATGTAGACTCAAACAAAGCCTTCCAAGAGCGGTCTGCCCATGTTGGCATGTGAACACCGTTTGTAACGTATCCTACATGCAACTCCTCTGGCAAGTAAC
>JAEEMG010000024.1 GCA_016283095.1 Paludibacteraceae bacterium
AAGCCAGTTTGCGGTGCGTATGTCGGATGTCGATTTGAAACAGTCGGTAGAAAACGAGGTCCGTCTGCTCAACGAATTGCTCGTGGCTAAGAACATAGAAGTGGTCACAAACATCGATTACTCATATTGCGCGAAGGCGGATATCCGTCAGCTTGAGGTGGTGGTGAGAAATCTGCTTAACAATGCGTTGAAGTTTACTAACGAAGGCGGAAGAATCACCGTCGACGGAAATGAACTGCAAAGTGAATTGCTGCTGAAGATTTCTGATAATGGAGTGGGAATGTCGCCAGCTCAGTTGGAGAACCTGCTTTCTTCTGGAAAACATGAGTCTACAGAGGGAACTACAGGTGAAAAGGGCTCTGGACTAGGATTCTCGCTTTGTCAGGAGTATATGAAGCAGATGAGTGGAAAAATCAGCGTCGAGAGTAAGGAAGGTGTGGGCACTTCTATAAGTCTGTACTTCAAGAAATCGACAGCTAAAGTGAATAATAAAATTGTGTCTGAGGAGACGACTGAATCAACATACACTCCACAGGAAGACTCGGCGTTGAACGAGAGTGTGATTCTTGTTGTCGATGACGATGAGATGGTTTTGAAGAGCATTGTGTCGATGCTTGAACCGTATGCAACGGTGCTTACCGCAAATGATGGTTCGGCTGCTTTGAATATATCAAAGAATGAGCAACCGGATGTGATTGTCAGCGACGTGGAGATGCCGATAATGGACGGATTCACATTGAACAAATCGTTGCAGGCATCACCAGAAACGAGCCATATCCCATTGCTGTTTGTCTCTGCACGAACAGAGGATGAAATGCGTCTGGAGGGACTTGGTACAGGAGCTGTGGATTATATCACTAAACCATTCAGCCAGAAAGAGTTGCTTTTGAAACTTCAGAGTATCATCAATGTGAAGCGAAACACTCAAAATAGAATCCTTTCTACTATTGTCGAACCAGATGCGATGGAGAAGACGGAAGAGATGGATCCGTTCTTGAAACGAGTGATAAAGGTGATAGAGGAAAACTATTCCGACTCAGATTTCAGCATTGAGGTTTTGGCTAGAGAATCTGCGGTTAGCCAGTCTACTCTGACGAGAAAAGTAAAGGTTCTGACAGGCAAAACGCCGCTTGAAATCATCACAGACTATCGTTTGAACATGGCACATTCGTTGTTGACAACAGAGCGTATTTCTGTGGCTGATGTGGCATATAGAGTTGGCTTCTCCGACCCTGCATATTTCACAAGAAAATACAAACAGTTCTTTGGACGAGTACCGTCGCAGAGATAGAGGAAAATTCAAAATGCTGAATGCAAAATTCAAAATGCATAATTGCGTTGAAGAAACGATATGAAAGAATTAAAATGTCCAAAGTGTGGGAATGTGTTCCAAGTTGATGAGGCTGATTATGCATCTATTGTCAGCCAGGTGAAGAATGCGGAGTTTGATGCAGAGTTGAACCGTCGACTTGAGGAACTCAGCAAAAATCAAAAAGCGGAGCAGGCACTTGTGACAGCCAGGACAGAACAACAATATCAGAGCGTATTAAACAGAAAGGATCTTGACATTAAGGAGAAAGATTCTATAATAGCACAACTACGCAATGAACTCCATATAGCAGAAGAGAAGAAATCAACTGAAATCAAACTTGCTATTGCAGATAAAGAAAAAGAAATTGCCGCATTGCACTCTTCTATTATTGAAGGTGAGAACAAACTGAAGATTGCGGTCATGAATGAGCAGATAAAGGCTCAGGAAAGCATCAAAGATAAGGAAGATGTGATTGCACAGTTGAAGCTGAATGTCCAGATGGAAAAACAACAGGCTGTCAATTCTGCTAATTCAATCAAGGAACAGTACGAATACCAACTAAAGATGGCAAAGGAACAGTTGGATTACTATAAAGAGATGAAGATCCGTATGTCAACAAAGATGATAGGCGAATCGTTGGAAATCCATTGCTCCACTCAATTCAACCAGATGATGCGTCCTGTGATGCCTAATGCATATTTCGAGAAGGACAACGACGCTTCCGGAGGCAGCAAAGGAGATTTCATCTTCCGTGATTTCGCTGATGATGGCACTGAATATGTGTCGATAATGTTTGAAATGAAGAATGAGGCAGACGAGACTGCATCCAAACATAAGAATGAGGATTTCTTTAAGAAGTTGGATGCCGACCGTAAATCTAAGAGGTGTGAGTTTGCTGTGCTTGTATCTTTGCTTGAGCCAGATAATGAGCTCTACAATGGTGGTATAGTAGACGTGTCATACAAATATGATAAGATGTATGTTATCCGTCCTCAGTTCTTTTTACCAATTATTTCTCTATTGGTTCAGACATCAAAGAAGAGTCTGGAGTACAAGCAACAATTAGCAATAGCTCAAAGCCAGTCGGTCGACGTCTCAAATTTCGAGAATCAACTTAATGATTTCCGAGATAAATTTGGAAAGAATTATCGTCTTGCAAGTGAAAAATTCAAAACTGCTATAGACGAGATTGACAAATCAATTCTGCATCTTCAGAAGATCAAGGATGCTCTTATAGGTAGTGAAAACAATCTACGTCTTGCCAACGATAAGGCAGAGTCTTTGACTATCAAGAAGTTGACACGCAATAACCCGACAATGAAACAGAAGTTTGACGAAGCACGGAAAGGTAGTGACTATATTGATATAGAAGACGATTGAAATAAAGGAAAGCAAAAATACAAATGTGTTAAGACAGAAAAGTATAAATTTTTGTTTGACACTTGTCTTTTATAAAATGATTTGATAAATTTGGAATTGCGAAAACTAAAACTGACAAATATGAATATGAAGAAATTGTTTTTAGCACTATTTTGTGCGTCCGCGTTGTTCGCAAGTTGCGATGACGATGAGAAAGATGATGATTCAAATGGATCTAATCAGGAAAGTCAAAAAAAAGATCCGTTAATGAGTGAAGGTCATGAATATGTAGACCTTGGACTTTCGGTGGGTTGGGCGACTGTGAATCTTGGAGCAACGTCACCAGAAGGAACAGGATCTGGATATTTCTGGGGTGAGTTGGATTCTATTTCAAGACCTCATGAGTACAGTGGCTTGTTTGACGAAGAAAATCCAACTTCTGAAATCAATTATGACATTGCTGGATCCGAGTTTGATATTGTTCATAAGAAGTGGGGAGGAAATTGGCAGATGCCGACAAAAGAAAACTGGCAGGAACTTATTGATAACTGTACTTTCACTTGGAAAGAATTCAACGGTAAGTATGGTTATGAGATAAAGTCAAAGAAAAATGACAATACAATCTTCTTGCCTGCGGCTGGTGACAACTCTAATGCTTATTTCTATTATGAAGGCAAACCGTATGGCTCTTATTGGACATCAACGTCTGTTGAGACGGATAGCAATAATTTGTTAGCTTATGAGTTTACATTCACAGAAGGAAGTATGAAATTCTCTGATTCTTATCGTAGATCAGGAGATCAAAGTATCCGACCTGTGTTAAAGAAATAATCGGATATTAAATCTGAGGTATGAGGGTGTATCAAAATGATATGCCCTCTGTTTTTTTCAGTTTGTAATACAAAAAAAATGGTTCGACTTTCGCCGAACCATTTTTATTTCTAATCGTCAGAAGGATTACTTCCAAGCCTCGATGATCTGCATGAAATCAGCTGCCTTAAGAGCTGCACCACCGATCAAACCACCGTCGATATCTGGCTGAGCGAACAACTCAGGAGCGTTGCTACCCTTGCAAGAACCACCGTAAAGGATTGAAGTGTTCTCTGCTGTAGCCTTGTCATACTTAGCTGCGATAGAAGCACGGATAGAAGCGTGTACCTCCTGTGCCTGAGCTGAAGTAGCTGTCAAACCTGTACCGATAGCCCAAACTGGCTCATATGCGATAACAACCTTTGCAAAATCTGCTGCAGAAAGAGTGTAAACAGCTGCCATCTGACCCTCGATAACTGACTTGAATGTGTTAGCCTCACGCTCTTCCTTAACCTCTCCTACACAGAAGATTGGAGTTAGACCGTTAGCCAAAGCCAAGTTAAGCTTCTTGATAAGAAGTGCGTTGTCCTCACCGTGGTACTGACGACGCTCTGAGTGACCAAGAATACAGTACTTAGCACCTGTTGAAGCAACCATGCTTGCAGAAACCTCTCCAGTGAATGCACCCTTCTCGTTTGCTGAACAATCCTCAGCACCTACACCGATAACTGATCCCTTTACAGTCTCAGCAACTGCTGCTACTGAAATGTATGGAGTACAAACTACTACATCACACTTTGGAGTCTTACCTGCCAATGCGTTCTTCAAGTCGTTTGCCAAAGCGATACCCTCCTGAAGAGTTGTATTCATCTTCCAGTTTCCTGCTACGATTTTCTTTCTCATTTTCGTTGATATTTAATTTATGTTTATTCAA
>JAEEMG010000025.1 GCA_016283095.1 Paludibacteraceae bacterium
AAATATATATTTTAGATTCGACGAAGCCCATAATGTTCCACTTGGCAGACCTAAATCGACGTATTCATGTTCTTCTGATGGTAGGACCTCAACAGTACAAGATGCACTTTGTTTGCCATAATTACAGGTGATAACACATTGTCCAACCCCTTTGGGATAGACATGTCCATCTCTTACTGTCGCCACTGATTTATCCGAAGACGACCAATATACATCACTTTGAGACAATTCCATGCTTGGAGTACAATAGAAAAGAAGAGAAGCATATTCACAATCTTCACTTATATAGACTTTCTCATTTGAAAGATATATGGTAGGAGCAAAAGTGATACTATCCACATTATATGAATCTAAATATTTGACACACTTACCATCCTTGAACAAAAAGATATAGTCTTTTTGGGCAAGACTCAATGAAATTCCAAATGCAAAAAAAATTGCGACAACCGCAATCACACGGTTGAATATATATTTATGTATTTTCTCCATTTCCTTACTTATTATTAGGTTTCATTACTGGACGTATTCTGAATAACGATCCTCTTTTGCCGATTAGTACATCATTCACCTTTTCATTATAAGGATTTCTATCCCAAGTACGTAACAAGAATGAATTTCCATCATCACAAGGAGTCGAAGACCAATATACACCAGCTTTATATCTACTGCTTTCTTGAATAAGACCAGCATTAGGTATGATAAGTTCATTGCCATTTGGCCCAATAAACCTGGCTACGTTTGTATTATTAATGGATGTATAGTCTACATCACAATTATCTAACAACTCTACAAAGTCTGCTTTTGTAGGGACAGACCATTCGCCACCCCAATTATATTTTGCGGCATCATAAAGATGCGACAACACTGTATCTGGTGTGATTACATTTCTATCCATTAATTCATCTATAGATAGCCCCCACCACATATTGCCACAAGAATGATATGCAATTTCATCGCATGGAGTCACATTTCCCCATGTGAAAAAATCTCCAAATGACTCTGGTGTTGATGCACCAATATTTGTAGTTGCCCATAAAATTCCGCTTGGCAGACCGAGATCAACATATTCGTGAGTGATAATAGGAGTGGTATCTTTACTGTCTGTGACTACAACTTCACAATATGATCTTAAATCCTGATAGGAACAAGCAACTACACAATGACCTGCAGATACTGGAGTTACTATTCCGTCTTTAACTGTTGCGACTTCATTATTTGAAGAATGCCATAACAAATCGGATTCGCCCAAATGTTCATTTGCAGGAACTAATCTCAAACTTGCTGGTGATGATCCTAAACATAGTTCTATCTTATTCTTAGAAAGGCTGATCTCTTTTACCTCTTTTTTTCTATATACAGGTCGAACCAAACAAGCATCATAGACATTATTTCCTGGTGAACAAAGAGTTTGTCTTGTCTCTGAAGCATAAAGATTTTTTTTAGCGTATGAACTTAAATAATCCACCTCAAGAATTATTTCTCCTGGTTTATAAGCCGCAGGCAAAAAAATACTATTTCCATTTGGACCTATAACAAACAGACCATTTTTCCCATTTAGGGTGTCCCATCTACTGGTACACTTTACCAATTCATTAATTTGAGCAAAATTAGGCAATCCAAATTCTTCACCCAATTTATGCGTACAAACATCAAAGACTGGATATAAAGTATTATTATTCTGAATTTTAGAAACATCCAGCTCTGTACCGTATTTATTGAGCCATTTGTAATTCTTAAATGTAAATTCCTTCTTTGGTTCAAGTTCTCCCCAAGCATAAAAATCACCTGTCTCCTCTGGTCGTGACACTCCTAAATTACATTTAGCCCAAAGAGTTCCACTTGGCAGTCCCAAATCGACGAATTGATCTGGGGTTTCAGGAACAATATTTACTGTCTCGATTGGCTTGACTACTTTGACAGAACAAGAGACCAGTCTTCCTTCATAAGTGCCGTTGATAACTGTTTCTCCTTCAGACTTTGGAATGATATATCCATTTCTAATAAGTGCTACGTTCTCATCAGCAGAGGTCCATTTTATATCTGAATATTCAATGATTCCTTCTGGTTCAACTTTAAGATCCAATCTGCAAGAATCATTGACATTAAACAATGTTATATTGTCTACTGCCAACTCAACTATTGGATCCAATGTGATACTGTCAACATCAGCGAAAGGTATTTGATAGATAACCCTTCCTTCATCATAGAAATAATAAGTCTTTTGAGCTTTAGCCATAAATGCGAATGCAAAGAAAGCCAACAAGACAGTCAATATACGTCTATATTTTTTCATTTTTATCTACTCTTCTTAATAAACTTAGCATACTTACCCGCAACCGTCAAAATATAAAGTCCATCTGTCAGAGAAGTGACATCAATCTCATTTCCTCTGTATTCCTTGACAACATATCCATTCACATCGAGGATTTCTACTTTAACATAATCATCTACACCTGACAAGAATATTTTCTCAGAAACAGGATTCGGATAAATGGAAATGACATTGTCATACTCATTTTTCAAAGTCTCAACATCAGTAAGTGAATCATACTTATCCAAATAAAGCGTTCTCAAACTAGAAATTTTCGTTCCATCATATAGATTCATTGTGAAATATGGAGCATTCACCTCAACGCTTCTTACATTTGATAATGAGAGCGTATCTCGGCTTCCGTCAGCGGACAATAAAATAATATCCGTCGCCAATAAGGGAACTGACACAAATGAAAAACAGAACAACAAAAAACGTTTTAGATTCAAATTCATATTAAATCAAAAATTAAAAATCAATTTCAAAAATAACAAAAAGCCCCACAATGGAAGTCTACAATACTTTATTTTAATATTATTGTAATATTCACGACATCGTAGTTTGGCATCACAGTCCGTCAATGAAGAATCATTGATGTCTGCCTGGCATGTCGGAGCCTTTATATCAAGCAAGTTAAAAAGTGAAGAATGGGGAAGTAAAGTTGTAACCCAATTATCTGAGTATATTCGTTCTCAATATCCCGACTTAAAAGGTTATAGTCGAAGAAACATCTATAATATGGTAATGTTCTTTGAAGAATACTCTTCTCAGGCATTTTCTTCTGCTGTCACGAACTACTTGTCTTCTGAATTTGTGCAGCCAAGAACTGCACAATTATCCCATACAAACGAAAAAATGCTAAACACGCCTTCTATATACTCAGACAAAGATAAAATTGACGATCTAGTATACCGTCGTAGTTTTCCGTTACCTAAAGTACTAACTATGACGACATTAACAAACCATATCGAAATCCTTTGTCGATGCAAAAGCCCAGAAGAACGATTGTTTTATATTCTCTATTCCCACAAGGAAAGATTAAAAAAAAGAGAATTACAACGATGCATAGATACAAACACTTACTCAACATTGTTAAGTAATAAGACGAATCTGTCAAAGGGATTATTGGATCAATATCCCAATGCTCCTGTAATTTTCAAAGATACATTATTTGTCGATTTCCTGGGACTTCCACAAAAGCATAGCGAGAACAAACTGAAGAATGGTCTTATTGAGCACATGAAACAATTTATTCTGGAATTAGGTAAAGATTTCATTTTCATGGATCAAGAATACACGCTCAACGTTGGTTCTTCCACATATAAAGCAGATCTATTGTTTTTCCATAGAGGTCTTCAAGCTCTGGTCGCTGTAGAATTAAAGAAAACCAAATTTCATCCAAGAGACCTTGGTCAGCTGGAGTTTTATCTCGAGGCTCTAGACAGAGACGTAAAACGTTCCAATGAAAATCCTTCTATTGGTATCATTCTATGTCCTGATTCCGACCACGTTGTAGTCTAATATGCAATGAGTCGCAGTATGAGCCCAACTATGGTTGCTGAGTACAAACGAATACTTATTCCTCAGGAACGTATGCAAGAACAGTTAAATGAGTTCTGTCAATTTTTTATCAAAGATGGACAGGAAAAGTCTTTTTAGAAGTTTATGACTGTTTTTGAATTCAAAAACAGTTTCTCATCCAACATTATTTTTTCTTCTTTTTTGTCTCTCTATCCTTTTCATTCTTTTCAATCTGCTTCTGGATCTTGTAATCCTTCACAAAACCTTCGGCAATCCACTTTGCCATCGCCTCTCGATTGCTTGTACGAATGAAACGCTGCTGATCCTGCAGATTCTGAATATTGCCAAGTTCAAAGAATATCGACGGTGGATTTGTTTCAGTCAACACAAACAGATCACGTCGGCTGACAGTGCCCTCAAATCCACGGTTTGGCTGATGCTGCGCATATTTGTCCTCCAACGTTGTTCGGATACTTTCGGCAGTCATCTTTCCCTTTTTGCTACCCTTGGCATGATAAAGGAAAATGTCAATTCTTTTTCTCTCACTTCGGCTGTCAAGATGGATGAATACCGCACGGCGATATCCTTTGCTATCCTTCTTATACAATGCATTTATCTTCTCACAACGCTGTTTAAGTCGCTTAACCTGGTCGAGTGGAATCGGCGATCCCATACATGTCTCACGTCGGGATGTCTGCAAGAACTGGTCATCTCGTATTCCGTCTACCTTATCCTGAATGATAAAGTTCACTTTTGCACCTCGCATCATCAACTGTCTGCCAAGACGAAGTATCACATCATAGGCATACTCATCTTCATGCAGTTCATGACCGGCATAATTACCAATCGCACCTGGATCCGGACCTCCATGCCCAGAAACAAGATAGAAAACAGCACCGTCCAACTCCTTGCTCGTGACAGGCACTCTTTCATAATCCTTTCCGAACAGTTTTTCAATCACATCACTCTTCTGAGGCTTCAACGGCACTTGGTCTTTCGCCACAGGGGCTGTCTCAGGCTCGATGTCGTCAATAGTAGGAATCTTATAGTATACTCCCGTCAACAGAGAGGCATCTTTTCCAAATCGCCCTTGATTGACATCCAAGAAGACGTCTCGCAAATCCTTGGTATTCAAGCCTACACGAGCATAAAACGCCCATAAGCCTTCTCCCTCCAACGGACAAACATGATCCTTGACTGTGACTTTCTTTATCTTTTTTGTCGTGTCGACGGTGGAGACATCTCCAGCATGAGGAATTTTATAATACACTCCCGTCAACAAAGAGGAATCTTTACCGAATTTGCCCTTATTGAGAGCGAAAAATTGATCGCGAAGCTCTTTTGTATTCAGACCGACGCGAGCATAAAACGCCCACAGACCTTCACCCTCCAACGGGCAAACTTTAGTCTGGGCAAACGAAGAGGCCGCAAACCACAAAACGAATATTGCAGAAATCAGTCTCTTCATCTTTTACAACAATAATCGGATTTCGCCACTTCCGTAGCACTTATTACCTTCTTCATCATAGATCACGCCAAACTGGCCAGGAGCGATTCCCTGAATAGGTTCTGAACTCTCCACGTTCAAATCTATTCCATTATCAGCAAGACGAAGTTTTCCGCTCTTCAACATCTCTGTGTGACGAATCTTAAACTTGATATCGTACACTTCCCCAGCCTTCCACGGATGTTCCGACAAAGTGAGGTGGTTGAACGCAGTGACAGTGAAATTATTGCCGTAGATTCCTCCCTTCTGTTCACAACGAGAGACATACACCACATTGTCGTCAATATCCTTGTCGACCACAAACCATGGTCCGCCACTCAATCCAAGTCCCTTACGCTGGCCTATAGTGTGGTACCAGAAACCTTTATGTTTTCCGAGGATTTTTCCACTCTCCCTGTCGACGATATTACCATCTTTCTCCCCGACTATATTTTTCAGGAAGTCGTTGTACTTGAATTTTCCAAGAAAACAGATTCCCTGGCTGTCCTTTCTGTAAGCGCTTGGCAGACGTGATTCCTGAGCAATCCTACGCACTTCACTCTTCATCATATCTCCGATCGGGAACATCGACTTTGCGATCTGTTTCTGTGATAGCTGCGACAAGAAATCTGTCTGGTCTTTCACTGGATCTGGAGCTGTGCACAGCCATGTCAGACCACCCTCTCTCACCGCTCTCGCATAATGGCCAGTGGCTGTGAAATCGTACTGATAGCCCACTCTCTCCTCGAACATACCGAACTTGATGAGCTTGTTGCACATCACATCAGGATTAGGCGTAAGACCACGCATAACCTTCTCTTTGGCATAGCCTACAACGTTTTCCCAATACTCCTTGTGAAGATTCACGACATCAAACTGCAAGCCATATTTCTTAGCGATCATTGTCGAGATCATGATATCGTCGTCCATAGAGCAATCGGACAAGCCATCGCATCCGCCACCAATTTGGATATAGAATAAATCCGGTTTAAGACCTTGTTCGCATAACTGATGTACGACAACAGAACTGTCGACGCCACCAGATATAAGAGTTGCTATATTCATATGTTCTTTGTTATTCCCCACAAAAATAAGAATTTTATGGAAAAAAATGAATATGAGAAAAGAATAAAAAATGTAAGAAAATGTAAAGTCTCCAAAAATATCAAACCCTTCCCCTATACACCTAAAACAATGTTGGCATCCACATTCATTTTACGGCATATCTCACGAGCCAGTTGCAAAGTGGGTTCACAACGGCCATTGAAGATGTCGCTTATTCTGGAAGAACTAACACCCAACAATTCAGCAAGTTTAGCTTGATTAAGCCCCATCTCATGCATACGCAGTTTCATCACATCCACCAACGACGGCTGAGCTATTGGGAAATGCTCTTCCTCATACTCCTCAACCATAGCTGTCAAAAGATCGAGTTCTATGGCATTTTTGTCTGAGGCTGGCGTGTTGTCGTTTACCAAGGGCAACAACTCCTCGATACGTTCCATCGTAGCGTCGTATGCAGTTTTTGTTGTAATTTTTGCCATAATCATCACTAATTATATTGTTGTTGCATCTATTTTATCATACTCCGCATGTGTGCCGACAAAACGGATCAACACTGTCCCGATAACAAATTTGAGTATTCTCAATCATCAACAAAGTGCTTATTTGTTCAATTCATTTAATAATTTAATATTTGATTCGACTAATTCTTGTATTTTATCCTTTAAATTTCCTAGATATAAAGCTTCTACAAACTTAGTAGAAAAATTTTGATAATCTGGCACATAATCATACCATGGATACCAACTGCCTTCTTTTCCTTCTTTGTTTTTTTCATTTATAATATTTTTTCTTATTGTTTCTTTTTCGGTTTTTTCTAAAGTATTATCCACATACTTAAATCCATAAATAAAACCATTCAGCCCTTTATTTAAAAACTCAAACGCAATTCCTAATTTTTTCCATTCTGATCTATAAAAACATATGCCACTATATTGGTTACTCCAAGGTCCACCATATCTCTCAGATTTAAGATCCCATTCTTTTATTATATTTATATTATCAAAAATTTCCCTCAATTTTTTTTCACACATTTGATTTAGAATCTCATTGTAATTTGAATTTATAGCTATAGCTAATTTAATATTATCGTATGATGAAGCGACTTCTTGTGCAAGTTTTTCTTGTGCAGATTTATCCATATCCTGTTGTGTTAATGATGCAATTAGATTTTTATATTGAATTATTGTTTCTCGAACTAAAGGACGATCGTACGTCTTCTCTAGACATTTCTCCAACCAATTAAAAATATCAGATTTATAACTAAGTGTATGATATTCTTTTAGACCATTAGTTGAATTCTTAGAAGGATCGTCTCCAGAAAGTGTCAAATAAAAAATAAAAAATTCAGAATAATCATTATTCTTCTTAACTTCATGAGCATAATTAATGTATCTACATATTTGTTTATTTTGATCTCCAGCAAATATCTTATTCTCGATTACAATCAAAACTTTTTTTCCATCAATAAGTTCTATATCTAGTACGACATCCAATCTACCTCCTGTTTCTTTATCATTTGATAATACTCCAATAGGTCTTTCTGTATCCACTGTCGCAGTTCTGATTTTTCCTACATATTCATTCAAGATTTTAATCTGCTCAACAAAAAGATTAAGGAAAGTTTCTTTTGCACCATGAGATTGATTAGGATCCAAAAGAGCAGCAATCATTGCCGAATGAGTATGGACTTCATCATTTTGTAATCCCATCACACGAAATATATTGAAATCCTCACCGCGACTTCTTCTTTCTTTCCTTTTATTTTCATCCTCTATGATAATGGGCATTATCTTTTTAAAGAGATTATTATATTCGCTAGCAAAATTCTCAAATTCCATCAATTTGCTTTTTTAGTACAACATAAACGACTAGTATACAACATATTGTCAACTTACATCAACATTAAATATTACAAATATAAATATGTAATTGGAGAATTCCAAAAGAAAAGTTTTTTTTACAAAAAAGGTGCTGAAAAGCAGTTTGATTTATAGATAAAACACCCTCAGCCAAATAAAGCAGAGGGTGCCAAACAAATGTTTATAATTTCACACCAATTCCTTCTTCTGTCTCAACCTCCATATCTCCTGCCCCAGACGGATGCAAACAGAACCTATAGCATAGCAGATAATGTCAGCCCAGGCGAAGGATGTCCCCAACACAGCACAAGCGATATTGTTGTCGCCTAGACCTATCACTTCTACCAATTTGAAATATTGCGTGATCTCTATCACGACTGAGAACAGGAATATGTAGTACGGCAGCAACTTAAATCTTTTCGGATAAAAGATGCGTACAAAACAGTATATCAACCACTCCACGATGATATCTCCTCCGTATGGACGAATAAACGCGTCGTCTACATAAACCGCTATAATCACTTCCTGCACAAAGATCAACAGAAACAGGAAAATATAAATTGCTCTTTTCATAAGATAAAAGAATCTGTTTAAATTTAATTTGGTTATAGAGTCGAGGATTGTTAAGGGCGGAACGCCCTAACCCAGTCTTTTCCGCGAGCCCAAAGGGCGAGCGGTAAAAAACGAGTTCCGCCCTTAACAATCCTCAAAACAAAACCTTAACAAGCTTTTAAATGTCTGATCACGTAATACTCTATAAATGATAAAATGATCTGAAACGGGATGATTAAAACATAGGCAAACATTGCTCTTAAAGGCCAACCTATTCCCATAATATGTGACAACATTCCTTCCACCATCACCCTATCGCCTGATTTCACATTCTGAAAACACTCGCTTTCACACATTCCATCATTATTATATCCATAGTATTCCATCAACCATTTTGTTGAATAATCATCCAATCCGAAATACAAGAGAAGAAAAATTCCATCTACAACAAAAATAGAAAGGATTAAAAAGATTGAATGTTTCTTGTTTTTTACAAATGGCACAAGGAGAAATGGATATATGACAATAAATGATATAAATATAAAATTTATACAGTCTATGAAACTTTTCATCATACATGGGTCATTAACTATCCTAACTATCTCTGCGACACTTATGTCATTTTACAATTCTGTTCCAGTCTACCTTCTGCGACAAATACATTATGCCAGCCAAAATGAAGAACAATCCGACACTTCCTGCCAACAAAGCGTATGTTTCCATCTGGATCAGCACGAAAATGTAGACGTAAAGCACCGTCAGAATACCACCGATATAGAAAGCTGTCTTTTTAATTCTCAACACAGCTGCAGTGTAGATGGTGAGCATGGCAATCGTCATCACAGATGCCACAACATAAGCTGGAACAAATCCAATATGCTCAGACAGTGAGATCAGAAGTGAATAGAAAAGAGTAAGAGCAAGTCCTACCAACAGATACTGTATCGGATGGATGTTTCTCTTCTGGATATTCTCAACAAAGAAGAAGACGGCAAAAGTGAGAATGATGAAAAGCATCGCATACTTCGTACAGCGGAGCGACTGCTGGTAGTGCTGAACAGGAATCAGCAGGTCAACACCGAACATTGAGCTGTCTACAGCATTTACAATTTCAGTTTTTGTTTCAGTAAATTCCTGTGGATAGTTTCTGTTAAGATACGAAACCTTCCAGTTACATGTGAATCCACTATCAGTAACTGCACTGTTTTCAGGAAGAAAATTGCCCGTAAAGCTAGGAGTTGTGGCATTAGATTTCAATGCGACGGTAGTCAGCTCACCAATAGGCACGAATCTAAGCGACTGTGAACCCTTGACGTTGAACTTCATGCTGAAAGGAATATTCTTCATGTCATTCACATCACCAAGATCCAATTTAGCCGAAAGTTTGCTGGTCTCATTCAAGAAACCTTTTCCATTTGGTTTCAATTCCAATTCTTTACCTGCGATTGTAATCATCATCACATCTGAAATTCCCTTCAAGTCGCTCAAAGCAAACTCCACAATCACAGATTTTTGTGGATTATCGTCATCAGAAATGGCATTCTGAATATCCTCGCTCAATTCAAAAGAACCATCAATTTCGATAGGAGCAGTATAAAGAGAGATTTGGTAAAGACCCTTCTTACGTGATTGGTTGTGGATGTCTCCCTTAATGTTCAGTTTTTTAGGCAAAACCACCACATTCTTCATATCCTTGACACGCCTCATCTCCTCCCCCTCTTTAATTGAAGTGTAGTATGGTTTGGCGACGGTAAGCGTCGGGCCTACAATCTGTTGAGACAAACACCATTGTCCCGTCACCTTTTCAATTGTGTATTCCGAACTATTTTTACGTTCCTCGATCAACCCCTCGATCATACCGATTGGGATGAGTAGCAATAGAGAAAGTACGACAATGATAGCCATCTTAACGCTGACTCTTCTACCTGCGTTTTCTGTTGCTGCTGATGTGGTTTCTACCACTTTTTCGTTTTGTGTTTCCATAATCTAAAAATTTTAAAGTACTTTGAATTTCAAAGTATGTGATTAAAAAAAATATTTGATTCTAATTTGCCACTGATTCTAGTTTCGCAAGTATGTTTCATATTCAATTTTGTGTGAAAATGAGGATTACAAAGGGCGGAACGCCCTTATTCCTCCCTTCATCGCGAGCACGTAAGTGCGAGCGACAATAAAAGACATTGAATAAGGAAGTCATCATGCAAAGTTTTATTAAAGTGCTCGCCTACGGCTCGCACTGCAGAGAAAGAGGTTAGGGCGTTCCGCCCTTAACAATCCTCTATTAAATGCCAACCAGGGAAAAAAATCCACTTACGAAACTTGAGCTTCTGATTTTTCGAGTTGAGATCCTATACTTAACCAATTTTTAATCACGGACAGGAAATGGATCATCACCAAAAACAAAAAATAGATAAAAAGCCAAGCAATATAGATAATATGCCACAGCAAAGCATACCATTAATATGAAAGGCATTATAGAAATAATCATACTTTTCAAAAGCTTTCTGTTCGTATCACTCTTTCTATAAAACAAAATTGCCATACAAAAACTGAATAAGTATGAAGGAATCAATTCAAATTCAAAAAATGTATGCAATCCGCTCTGAATCAACGTGACTGCAAACCATACAACAACAGAGCCTATTGCGGTCAGTGCGAGAGTTGGAATAAATTTCATAGCCAATTAAATTTTAAGTAAAACCTACATTAAATTCAAAAGTACTTTGTATCTCAAAGTAGTATAGTAAAAAAAAGAGGCCACTACCCTCTTGAGAGTTTTAAGAAAGACTCCAACGCATTCAAGTGTTCCTCAAATGCCTCCTTTCCACGCTCTGTGATATTGAAAGTGGTGTTTGGTTTACGGCCGACAAACTGCTTATGGCTCTCAATGTAGCCCAGCTCCTCCAAACTTTTGGTATGGCTGGCGAGATTGCCGTCGGTCAGTTCAAGCAACGTCTTCAGGCTCACGAAATCCAATTCCTCGTTCACCATAAGCGCCGACATGATACCCAGACGCACCTTGCTTTCAAAAGCCTTGTTTATGTTCTTCAACTCATCCCTCATAATCAATTTCTTTCATGTTTGAAATAGAAGAAGATGCCGTAGATGATATGACAAACACCAAAGCCAAGAGCCCAGAAAAGAATAGCGTGGTTGCCAGTAGCACAGTCGATCAAGCCAAGAATTATATTTGCGTAGCCCAAGAATTTAGCATTCGAGTATGTGTACGACGACGCGTTGTATAGAGCCAATCCGTAGAAGATAAGCATAATCGACGACGTGAGTCCGTAGAAAGCGTTCATCACAAGAGCCAGGCAGAGAATGCCGCCCACCATAAGAGGGAGTGCAAAATGCCAGAGCATCTGTTTGGTTGTCTGGTCGAGACGGAAAGCCATGTTGTTTTTGTTTGCCTTCTTCTTTGAGAAGAGGAAGACGGTGGTAATGCATATGCATAGCAGTAGAGCTCCTTCCGACAATAGAGCTATCGTTTTCTCACCCTGCTCCAACGATGCATTCTCCAGTATGCAGTTGGCAATGTATGATGCTATAATCGCAAAAACGCCTACAAAAACAGACGATGTTCCACTCAAAGAAAGGACTTTTGACGACTTCGCCATCATGTCTCTAATCTCGTTCAGTGTATTTAATGCTTCACTTTTTTCCATGTGCTTTTTACAATTAAAAGTACTTTGTACTGCAAAGTTAATATTCTTTTCACAAATGCAAAATAATTTTTGGAAAAAATTAGTAGAGACGCCGTAATACGACGTCTCTACAGGGAATTTCACTGTACATCAATCATTTGAATCCAATCCTACAATTTTCTTTATTATCAAGTCGTTCATTATCACAATATGAAGATAGCACATCAACAATGTTTTCAGCCTCTCCATGCAGGATATTCCTGATGGTATAGTGTCTGGCTATATTTTCAATTTGTCCGCCACTGAAATTATATTTTGATGCCAGGACACGCGTCTCCTCTTCTTTCAAGACAGGCAACATCTCATGCCACATGTTCATACGGGCGTCGACGGTGGGCTTTTCAAACTTGATTTTGTAAAGGAATCGACGTTCAAATGCCTTATCCATATTCTGGGCCAAATTTGTAGTGGCGATAAGGATTCCGTCGAGAGTCTCCATCTCCTGCAAAATAATATTCTGGATTGAGTTCTCCATCTTATCCACAGCCCTCTCCGCTCCTTCCTGACGTGTGCCGATAATTGCATCAGCCTCGTTGAAAAGCAGGATTGGAGCAATGGCACACTCTTTTACTTTGGCTCGGTAATTATCGAATACCTGCTTGATATTCTTCTCGCTCTCGCCAACCCACATGCTTTTTATCTGTGAGATATTAACTTGAAGAATATCCCGTCTTGTCTGCCTTGCCAATTGAAGTACCGTTTCCGTTTTTCCCGTACCTGGTGCACCATAGAAAAGACATGAGAAACCACAGCGAAAGCCTTTCTCTTTCATCCTTGTGCAAATCTGTTTGTAGTGTTCATCGTCTAGAAGATTGCCCAGTTCTGCTATCTGCGAGCTGATTTTCTCTCCGTAGAACAGGTTCTTAGGCGTGATTTCCTCCGACTTGATAACATCACCACGTTTCTTATTTTGATTTAAAGAAGAAAGATTGAGTTCTGCGAATAATTCTCGCTTAGCATTTGCAGTCATGCGAAACGATTCCCTGTCAACGAAACCGTCACTATTGTTGTACTCTATCATTTTCTCCGTAAGAAGGATATGATCACCACCGTTCATCTCTGACTTTACAAAATTCCAAATGTGCTTGTCATCATACAGAAAACTAAGATCGTGAAACCTGATGTTATCGTCATTGTTATTCACGAACAAATGGGAAAAGAGAATCAGCAGAATCTCGTCGTCAGCAGACAATTTATAGCTCCTTAACTTCTGAACATAAAGAAGCTGGCTATTGCTGTCTAAAAGATGATTTATTTTCTCCACCATCGCATCATAAGTCAATAGATGATCATCACGTAACTCAAAAACATCTTCAATCTGACCGAATAACTCCTGACATGAAAGTCCTGTGTAGTCCTTTGGCTCATACTTTTTGTTGTTCTTAAAAGCATCAACAACATCATTCGGCACTCTATATTTAAAGCAACCGTGTTCTCGACAACATCTGACCAATTCTCGTTTTTCAAGAACATCAATCTCTGCCATATATCTGATGAACATAGCCGTCTTGCAACAAAGAACATTACAGATGTCTTCAATGGTAATATATACTCTGTGACTATTATCTATAAATAGTGCCATCATAACGCTTTGCTCCTTAGTAAGTTCCAATCTCTCCGACAAATATTTGATATATTTGTCAGCCTTACGATAGAACTCACTACTAAGTCTTGTCCCCGTTGCCTTATCCATGATTTGCTCTACAGCTGTGAGCAAATCCATTTTTCTTCTTGTTGCCATAATATCCTATTTTTAATTTTTGTTCCACTTTTCAAATTTCCTGCATACGATTCACAATGTTGATTCTGCCACATCCAACACCGATGATCTTTACTTGGAACAAAATAAGAGAAGACCTCCGCCAACTTGTGGCAGAGGTCAGAAAAAAATGCTTAATAATTTTGTTTTTTTAGAATTCAAACGATTGGATCTGAGCAAAACTCTCTACGTCTGCACGTTTTGCAGTGTTTTCCCATCCACACCTCATCGAACTGGTTCATAGCCTTTTCAACGATCTCAGGGATATCAGTCAGGATGCCAGCCTCAAAATTACGTGTGGACTCCGCTTTCATCCCTATTCCCGCACCCGTCAGGTTCGCACTACCGATATATGCCACTTGACAGTCAAAGACAATGATCTTGAAATGGACACGTGGGCAAAGCACACGTTCCAACCCCTCAAAGAGCACATGATACTTATCGAAATCCTCACGGAAGTTCGGGCCAGGCTCCTTCGCATGGATTAGACGCACCTCCACACCACGTTGGATGAGCTGGGCGACAAGAGCCAGAAACGGCTTTTTCTCTCTACCCATCTCAACATAAAGATCTTTGATGTCAGCAGTGCCAATCCAAAGAGTATGCTTCACAGATCTTACCCGTGATAGCACTTCGGTGTAGTGGGCGGAGTTGGAGATGAAGGTGAGCATGAGGGCTATGAGTTTAAGTCATCCACAATAGATTTTAGTAATTCAATCGTCTTAGTCCTCTCCATATCTTTTTTTTCATACCTTTTTCCATTCCAAGTTAATCCATATTTTTGAGGTATTTCTTTGAATGTGTTTTCTATTGGCACACCATTCCTTCTGTGCAATTCCAATGCATATTTATTGTTACCTGAATGCATAACATCAACAACCCATGTGTTTCTACTTGTTGTTTCGTCTATTGCAACACAAGAACCCTCTTTCCCATAGAACCATATGTAATTGCCGGGGAAACAATTTTTTAATTCCAAATACAATCCATAGGATTTTAAATTGGCATATTCTCCACGAGCATTGTCACCTTTAATTAAGGTCCAACCTAATTCTTCTCCCCTCCATTGAATCTTTTTCTGCTCACAATATTCAAGTAAATCTGGAGTTTTAACAAATTCATCAAAATCCTTATTTTTAGGATTCAAATTAATCATTTTTTCTTGTGCCTCGTATATGTTATTCGCATCCAATGCATCAAAAAAATTTTTAAATTTTTCTACATTATCAAAAATTAATGAATGCCAGTCTTCATAATCCCAAGCAAAGGACCAATTTGTATAACCCTTAAAAATTCTGGGGTAGTCTTTTAATTCTTGTGTAAGCAATGCTCTTCTAGTAATATCTAATTCTTTATATTCCAAAGTGTCATGAAATACTTTGTTGAATTTTTCCGAATATTTCTTAAACGATTCAAAATCAAACCCATTACTAGACATACTCCATTGTACCAATGGCATGATTTCACCTCTCCATATCTTATTCTCCTCAACTTCCCAAAATGCATTTTCAACATCATTTCTATGTGGATGATTGCTTAATATTTGCAATTTGAGTTTTACCTCATCAGAAATTAGAGTTTTAGATACATTCTCTATTTGAAGTATTGAACATATATCCTTATCGGGTAAATCATTGATGATTCTTATGGATTCAGAAAGCAATGATGTAGGTTCATTACGATTGTATAACTGATTTGTGATTTTATTGATAAGCGTTTGATTCCCGTAGAATTTCACAATACGTTGAATGTCTAAGTCTGAAGCATTCTGAAACCTATAAACATATTGTAATACTGGAATAACTTTAAACCAATCAACCTGATTATTTCCATCTTGATTTTGGGGTGATAACAATTCTATATTATATAACAATTGTTTATCCTTAGAAAACAACTTGTCTGATACAATATGAAAATAACGGTTTATTTCATCAAAATTAATGGATATGTCAAATTTAAAATTTCCATCTTTTTGAATTTGTGTAAATTCAGAACTAACAGGGTCTAACTTCAATAGCATAATCCATCTAAAGAACTCTTTTAATCCATTGTCCGCTGTATCATTTTTACCTCTGTTCTTCCAAAAAAATTGTTCCCACTCTTCCCAATTTTTAGCACACTGATCCTGTTCGTTTTTGGACTGTTTGTTTATTAGTAAAGGTTTTAAATTTTCAGTTGCTGATAATGGTTCACCAGTGGTATTGATAACTACGAATGTTTCTTCTCCTTTTGTACGATTTTCCATATCGTAATAAAGAAATGAAAGGTTCTCTACTATGTGATTCCCGAAATCCTCACAATTAATACATTTAATTTGACCCTCAATGATTTCCATTGCAGCAATCATACTTTGAATGCTTGGGTCTAAATCGTAGTCTTTGAAGTACCAGGACTGTTGCTTAATATCGGAAACGCACATTTTTTTACCTTCAATAAAAAAATACCGTGTTAAATCGCTCAGAAAGTATAACGAACTTTCTCGAATGGCATATTGCAAATATGGTTCCCAATCGTCTTTCTCCTCGGTTTCAGAAATCAAGTATCGCCTAAAAGCATCATCTGCCCTTTTGTTAAGCATACCCAACAAAAGAAACAATGTAGTGATTCGTTGCTGTCCATCACAAAGTTGAATATGACCAAGAGGTGCTTCATATCCGTATAATAACCCCAAATTTAAGTCTTTATCCTTATTTTTCAATAAATTAGATATGAAAGCACTGACAAGATTTTCACCATCCTTGTTTTTCGTTCCCCAGCAATAATCACGCTGTAAATCGGGTATTATGATTTTGTTGTCTTTGGAAAACAAATCTTGGATTTTATATGTTTCTCCTGTTTTTAAACTATTGTATTCCATAGTATTCCTTAATTTCGTTGATAAAATTTTCTTTGTTTTTCTGAATTGTTGATACCACATATGGTATTCCTTCAGGATTTTTTTCTAAACTCCAATTATTGTTGGCAAATACCGATATTGTATGAAGCAAATGGCGGCTTTTGAATTTTTTTGTTTCGTCTTTTGGGTCAGGTGTGAAATAGATATTCTTTTTCTCTTCCACAGTTTTTGCTCCAAATTTAGAGTTCTCATTTTTGTATAGAAGAACCAAATTACCAATGCAATGCTCGCTGCCATTTTGGTTAAAAAATGTCCTGTCAAGCAGTTCATTTGAGGTTTCATTCAATTCAACATCTTCTTTGTTTTCTCCATATACACCAACCATATTCTTTCCTGTTTCATCATCTTTGTGATAGACTTTAGATTTAGGGAATATGTGTTCTAATGATTTCTGATTCCAAATTGAGAAACAAAATGGTCGTTCCAACCTTGTATCTTCCTCTATATTTCGACGCAGGAGTTGCAGAAAGGCGTAATTTTTATCTTCATTGTATAGATTGTCACTTTTTAACGCACTTAACATTTCATATTTTGCTTCTTTTATTTCTTCATTTTTGTCACCTACAATTACAGTATGAGACAACCCTAAAAAAACAAGCTTGTAGTACTCTTCAATGACTTTTACTTCATCATTTGCAAAATACCATTGTACAAAACGTTCCTTGTCTTCATTACCAAGTAACGTGAGTATAGCACCAATTTTGTTGTGAAGTTTTTTATCATCAGCAATACTATTGAACACATCTTCAAACTTTTTCTGCAGATGACGTAAATCATAAAAAACTTTTTTTGCTAAATGTTCATTATTGTCGCCACGCAATAATTTATCTCTAAACTCCTCAAAAAACCTTCCTTCCTTATCAATCTTTCCACCTTTTGATTTCAAGTATGTCTTCACAAGAAGCCCCATAATACTTTTATTTGTATGATAAAACTTTTCCACATCATCACGATTCCACCAATAAAGCCATTTATCCCACTCTCGGGCATATTTGCTCCTAAGTAAATTTTGTTCCCAATGTGTCGCCTCTAGTTCCTTTTTATCTGTTTCTAAATTTTTATCTATGGAAACCAATCTTAGTATTTCCGCTTTAATGATTTCCTCTGTTTTCATATCGGCTTTACTACCATTCATCATAGAGAAAACCAATGTGGCCTTATCCTCAGGAATAGTAATATAAAGGAAATTAACCTTCTCAAGGATTTTATCTTTGTCAAGATTGTCTTTTCGATCAGAAATCAATCGAATCGTTTTCTTAAAATAGTATATGTCTTGGAAGTCTTCTTTATCATTTTCAATGCACAATTTATCAATCTCATTTGGTGCTTTTTCTTTAATAACAGTGAGGAATTTTTGAGATTCTTCTCGTATTGGATATTCCATTTCAAATTGTTCTTTATACCCAAGATATGACAGTAACAAATAAAAAAATGTTGTTCGCTGTTGTCCGTCAATAAGAACTATTTTATCGTCAGATTCGGTTACTGTAATTCCCTGCATGAATAAATCAGTATCGTATTTGATACTATTCTCGATACTTTCCAAGACATATTGTACTGAGTTTTTCTCCGAACCTCGCGATTTTCCCCAAATATACCCACGCTGATAAGTAGGAATAACGAATTTCTTCCCTTTTTTTAAGAATTCTTTAAGAGTTATTGTTGCTTTCTCTTTATACATATTATCCATAAATTTTGCAATTAGTCCTAATTTTCAACACATCTTCTCCAAATATATCCAAAATAATTATTCTTCACAATCTAAAATCAACTATTTTCATATAGCAACAAACATTTACAAACATAACATTGACCTTTCGTGGCACAATTGACGCTTACCATCCTCTTCTTAAACAAAAGACTCAACGTCGGCAAGGTTTTCCCTTCTTTTCCTCACAATATCTCCCTCGCTATCCATGCACAAGCCTCAGCGTCTATTCATTCCTCTGATTTATCAAATTCACCACCACTTTCACCATCACGTCCTTCTCTTCCGTTCGACTCTCGGCGATCATCAGAGTTAGGGCCACAAGGGTGTTGTCAGCCAGGCGTTTCGTGCCATCTTCTCGATAGAGGATGCCGTTGTTATGGAGGAACCATAGAAACAACGTGGCGGCAATGCGTTTGTTGCCGTCGCTGAAGGAATGATTCTTTGTTACCAAATAGAGTAACATTGCGGCTTTTTCCTCTACACTGGGATAGAGTTCCTCGCCTCCAAATGTCTGGTATATCTGTCCAATACTGCTTTTGAAAGAGTCATCTTTCTCATTGCCAAAAAGTGCGCTTCCACCAAACTTCTCACGCAAGCCGCTGATGGCTTCCATGGCATTCTCGTATGTAGCGTGAAAAGGCTCCTGCTTTGTTGTCTTATCAATCGATAGTCGTTCATAGTCATAGTTGTCAAGGGTGTCGAGAGCATAGGTATAATCTGTCACAACCTCGAACAAGGCTCGTGTTTCGTCCGTAGAAAGCAGAGGTTGGCTCTGAATGGTGCGACCAAGCATGCCCACCAACTGACGCAAATCCCCAATCTGTGCTCTGTGAATGCGCTGATCAACAGCATATCCTTTGATTAAGTATTCTTTCAACACACGGTTTGCCCATTGACGAAATTTCACGCCACGCTTCGAGTTCACTCTATATCCTACAGAGATAATCATATCCAAATTAAAGAGTGGAACTATACGTTTTACCGACCTTTTGCCTTCGACCTGAACCTGTGCAATTTTTGCACAAGTTGAGTTTCTGTCCAATTCTTCTGACTTGTAGATGTTATTGATGTGACGAACAATAGAAGTTCGATCTGTCTGAAACAATTCTGCCATTTGAGCCTGAGTCAGCCACACAGTTTCATTCTCCAAACGGACATCAATCTGCGTCTGTCCGTCTTCCGTCTGATAGATTACAAATTTGTTTTCTTCCATAATCACAAATTTCTTTTGCTAAGATGCTTGCTTTTCGTCGTGTCTCAACTTTCCCTCACAGTATCTCCCTCGCTATCCATGCACAAGCCTCAGCGTCGGCAAGGGCGTGATGATGGTTTTCTAGGATGTAGCCACACTCTGCCGCTACGGTGTGAAGCTGATGGTTCTCCAGATATGGGAATGCTCGACGGGCTGCCCATAACGTGTCGTAGAATTCATAATCAGGATAGTCCATCTGGTAAACTTGGAACACGGCTTTCAAACAGCTCTCATCAAAATTTTTGTTGTGGGCGACGAGGGGGAGTCCTTCTATCAGTGGCTCTACCTGCTCCCACACTTTGGGAAACACTGGCGCGTCGTCCGTATCCTCACAACATAATCCATGCACCTGACTGCAACGGTAATTATAGTAGTTTGGCTCGGGCTGAATGAGCGAGTAAAACTGGTCGACAATCTCCCCGTCTCTCACAATCACAATTCCAACAGAGCAAACTGAGGAGCGTTCATAATTGGCTGTCTCAAAATCGATCGCCGCAAAATCACTTAGTCCAACTCGATAATCTTTCGGTTCGGATGCGTTGTGACGTCGTCCCTTATACCATCTGTTATTCATATCTTTCATAATTCAATCCTCCTTATAGCTGTCTGACATTCTTTTTATCTTTCCTGCAATCTCTTCTCTGAGCCACTGCGGCTCCAGCACTTCCACCTCTTCCCCATTCTTCAAAATCTCCTGCTGGAAATCAAACTGAGGTCGGATGTTGAATGTGAAGATGCTGTACTCTTCATTGCGTTCTATCTCTTTCTGCGACTCATGTATCTTCAGATCACGAATATATTTGGCTTGTATTGCCGTCGCCTTCAATTTGACCATCTGCTTCTCTACGCTCTGGTCGGCTATGATGCCAAAACATCCGTTGAAATAATCCTCCGCATTCCAATCCTTCGGCATGACAAAAGTCTCATCTTTCGTGTTAAGTTCACGGATTCGGTCTAATGAATATATCCTCGGACCTTCGTCATAATAGGTGCTTTTTGCCACCATATACCATCTCTGTCTGAACAGTTTCACACAATATGGCTGGACATCGAAATTGCTTTCCACATCTTTCCAATAGCTGTGGTATGTTATGTTGAGCACACGGTTCTCCTTCATGGCTGAGATGATAGGATGCAGATATTCTTGTCCCGACGGGATATATTCCAACAGAATACGATCTTTTATACTCTGACTGTTTGCCAGAGCATTGCTGACTGAAAAGGCATTGTATAGCCACGACCGTATTCCATTCTCGTTGATGTCTTCCTCATTCTCGATATAATAGCGGTATCTGCCGGAATTCTCATTGGAGATGTCGATGCCAAACATATCAGCTATAGCTACACGCCAATTGTCGAAAGTCCGTTTGGGAAGATCCTCACCTCTGCTGATATCTTTATCATTGACCCATATCTCATTCAGATCCTTGTATGATATCTTATGTCTGCGATAAATGGTCTCTATCACCCAGACATACTTGTTGATCAAACTTTGTCCTCTATCGTTGTTCTTCATATTCTTATAATTTTTCTACAAAGATGGGGCAAGGGTACGCCAAATCATGGTGCAGGTTTGAAAAAAGATAAAAAAAAGGAGGATATATCGCCATTCTTCAATTTTGATATACCCTCTTTTATATCTCACGACGTGAATTCAAATCACATCTGATGCTCTTTTCTCAAAAGATCGTTCACTGTCTTCACTGGATTGAATGTGTCGATAGGCACCTCCACGAAGATTGTGTTCCAGTCGCTCATCGCACCGTTCCACAAACCTGGAAGCTCAAGTGCCTTCAACGCCTTGCCATCCTTGCTCTTGCTTGAGATGAAACCAGTATTTGGATCGACGAACTTAGTCAAATCATATTTGTCACCCTTATAGTCTTTCACTCCACATACGAGATCAACAGGGTTGAAATGAGTGGCATCCTTGAATATAGTCATCTGCTCAGGATCATTCTTGTCGAACTGAGCGCTTTCAAGAATCTGAAGAGAATGGCTACCGTCAGGATTAACTGCGACGTAAGGTCCACCACCAGGCTCACCCTCATTCTTGACCATACCGCAGACACGGATAGGACGATCCAACTTCTTCTTCAAGTATTCAATCTTATTTGCCAGGTGAAGAGGGCAATCAGCAGCGTCTACATGAAGCTTCTCGATTACGAATTTCTCTATCTCATCCAACTCCTTGTCGCTGACAGAAGCGTTGTTGAGCTTTCTCAAATACTTGAACATCTTCTCCTGATATTCGACAAGAACGCCAGCCAACATAGCCTTATATTCAACAGTAGGCTGTTTCAAAGCATCCGGCACAACATTGTCGATATTCTTGATAAAGATGATTTCAGCGTCGATATCATTAAGATTCTGAATCAACGCTCCATGGCCACCTGGGCGGAAGACCATCTTTCCATTGCTTGAACGGAAAGGTTCATTATTCTCGTCGACAGCAACAGTATCTGTGCTATGACGCTGCACAGAGAAAGTGACGTCGTATTGGACTCCGAAATTATATTCGTATTCAGCAACCTTTTCAGACAACAATCTGTTGAAATATGTAAGGTGATCCTCAGACACAGTGAAATGCAAACGAACTATACCATTTTTGTTTTTCGCGTACATCGCACCTTCTGCCAAATGTTCCTCAAAAGCAGTGCGAACACCCTTATCATTTTTATGGAATTGTATCAAACCCTTTGGCAAGAATCTGTAGTTCAATCCATTCTGTTCAAGCAACGCATCCAGAACGTTAGTGTAACGCTTCTCTGTGATAAGACGCATAACATTCTTTCCATCGTTCTTCAAGCATACTTTATTAAGCTGCTCATAAAAAGCAAACTTCTGGATTTCGCTAATAAACTTCTGCTCAAAGTCTGTTTGAGGCTCCCCTCCTCTATCTCTGAAAGCAAACAAATCCTTGAACATACGGCTTGCTGCTCCAGATGCAGGTGTAAATTTCAACACATCATGACCTGCGGCCAAATATTCTCTCCATAATGAGATATATTTATCTTTGCTTTTGTCAGACAGATGTAAAATTCCATCCTCTACAGTGGCTGCACACACAACCTTCAAAAAAGGAAAACCGTTTTTGAAACAATCCAATTGTTCCGAAAGTTTTTCTTCTGAAATTCCCATCTGCTTCAGCAAATCCAAATCATCCTGTGTCATATCCTAAAAATTTGCGTATCCTAAATCTTTGTCCTAAAATTAAACCTATTTCACGAACAATGCAAAGTTATAAGAGAAAAAGATAATAAAAAAGTTTTCAATGACAAATAAACTATGCTACTCAACAACTTTTAACATTTTTTAATTTATAAATTTATTCAGTTTTCAAGCAGGGGTCATATTCAGGAAGTCCTCATATAAAATTTCATTAAGTGCTCGCCTATGGCTCTCACTGCAGAGGGGGAATGTCAGGGTGTTCCGCCCTTAACAATCTTTATTTTATCGTGCTTTGAAATCTATAGCATTTTACAAAAAAACAAGCACCTCTATTCCCATAGAAATGCTTGGATAATTAATCACATAAAACGAACTGAAATATTACTACTTAATCTTGTCTTATAAAAGACGGTGCGAATATAAGCATTATTTTAATTCGACATTCAAGATTTTTGTATAAAAATTGATTTTATGCTATATTTGCACACATATTAAGAATCTAAGACGTGACACGACGATTATACGGTATTTTTTTATTCTTAGCTATTTGCATCAGCATAGCGGCACAAAAAACGGACGGTTCAATCAACAGTTCGCTTGATAGTGTCTTTATGTGGTTCAGGGAGGCAAACTATCCGACTTTGCGATTCGGAAACCTTAAAGTTGACAATTACAGCGCAAGTCTGAGCGACTCTCTAATCCAAATTTCCCTCAGCAAACCTTTCAGAAATGTCAATTACAGAGAAGACGCAATCAAAGCGTTGAAAGACAGCATCAGCAAAAATCTTCCTGCCCCATATACTAATTTCGATGTCGAGCTATACATCTCTTCTAAAAATATTTATGACTATGTCCCTAATGATATGCGTAAAGAGACAAAAAAAGACAAGTCTCGAATACTCAATCTCAGGAACAGAGACAAAGATGAATTAAAGAATGTGGTCACAAAAGTTGGTGCTCCATGTGCGCCAACCGCCGGTCTGCAGGGCCGACACATCGCTCTATGGGCAAGTCACGGCTACTATTTCGAACCGTCACAAAACCTTTGGATTCTGCAACGTCCTCGCTTCTGGGGAATCTCCGAAGACACTTATACCCCTTCGGTCGTTTTACCTTATCTGATTCCGATGTTGGAAAACGCTGGAGCTAACGTTTTTTATCCAAGAGAAAGGGATGTACAGAAGAATGAGGTAATTGTGGATTTTGAAACAGCGAAGACCACTGAATACGTGGAAGAAAATGCCCGTCGCGCCAAATGGCACAATCCAAACCCAGATAGAGTCGACACAACAGGTTTCGCTCAAAAGAAAAAGATATATCGTCATGGAGAAAATCCGTTTGAAGACGGTTCTTATCGCGTGATCCGTTCCCATCCTAACGGTTCAGCTTACACTGACTGGATTCCTGAGATTCCTGAAGATGGAGAATATGCGGTTTATGTGTCATATAAGACTGTTTCCAAAAGCACTGAAGATGCCCACTACACTGTCTACCATACTGGTGGAGAAACGGAGTTTGTGGTAGACCAGACTAAAGGTGGCGGCACGTGGATTTACCTCGGCACATTCAAGTTCAAAGTCGGATCACATCCGGAGATGGGCAAGGTACGTCTGACTAACCAAAGTGAAGAAAAAGGCAATCATGTCACTGCTGACGCTGTGAAATTCGGAGGCGGAGTCGGATGTGTGGAGAGAAGCATCGCTCCTATCCCTGGTGCTCCAGATCCTTTCTTTTTCACAAGTGAAAAGCCAAAATATCTGGAATGCGCTCGCTACTGGCTACAGATGGCCGGATTCTCCGACAGCGTCTACTGCGGCCAGAACAACGAATACAAAACAGACTACATGAGCCGTGCCATTTGGGTGAACGCTCTGTCGGGAGGCTCGCGTCTCAACAAAAAAACAAAAGGAATTGGCATACCTATCGACTTGGCTCTTGCCCTACATACTGATGCCGGAATCGACACGTCTACGGTCGGCTCACTGGCAATATTCCTGACAAGCGATATGGGAAAAACGGAATACCCTACCGGTCTTTCCCGTATGGCATCACGTGATTTCGCAGACATGGTGGAATCACAGGTGGTCGAGGACATCAAAAAAGTATATTGTCCAGACTGGCACAACCGTGGTTTGAGAGACGAGGCCTATTACGAGGCAAGAGTGCCTGAGGTCCCTACTATGTTGCTTGAACTTCTGTCGCATCAGAACTTTGAAGATATGAAGTATGCGTTCGACCCTGAATTCAAGTTTACCGTCGCACGCTCCATCTACAAGGCTGTCATAAAATTCATAGCCAGCATCAACAAGATAGAGGACTATGAGTTCACTCCACTCGCACCATCCCACTTCTCAATTGATTTCAGTGGAGACAAAATAAATTTATCATGGAGACCGACAAAAGACAGTCTCGAACCTTCCGTCACAACAGACGGATACATTCTCTACACAGCAATCGGAGACAACGGGTTCAACAACGGAATCTATTTGGAAAGCAACAAATACTCAATGGAGATGCGCAAAGATTCCATATACAGGTTCAAAGTGACTGCGGTCAACAGAGGTGGAGAAAGTTTCCCTACTGAGATTTTGTCCGCATGTATAGCCGACAAAGAGAAAGGAAGAGTACTGATCGTGAATGGATTCAACCGTGTGTCCGGACCAGAATTCTTTGAAGATTCTCTGTCAGGTGGATTTGTAGACAGCAAAGACCCAGGAGTGCCTTACATAAGAGACATATCTAAAACCGGCAGTCAAACTAATTTTACAAAAAGTGACCCGTACATCTCCAACGACCAACCTGGATTTGGAGCATGTGGTAAAAATCTGGAAGGCCAGATCATAGCAGGAAACTCATTCAACTATCCATACGTGCACGGAAAAGCTCTGCACGCACTAGGATTCAGTTTCGTTTCAACGAGCGACGAAGCGTTTGAGTCATATAATAACGTCGACAAAAACCGTTTCTGTTTGGTGGACTACATCCTTGGAATGGAGAAAGAGACAAAATGTGGAATGCAAAAACGTTACAACGTGCTGAATTATGCCACACGAAAAAGATTGTCGAAATATCTGTTATCTGGAGGAAACCTCTTCATGTCTGGAGCATACATCATGTCGGAACTTGAAGAGACAAAAGCTGAATACCCTTCCGTAGCGAAATTCGCCAATGAGGTTTTGGGTGTCAAACTAAAAGCAGCGACAGCGGACATTCTATGGTGTAAGACTCATGCTATCGAGTATCTGACTCCACTACCAAAAAGTGATATCCAACTTAGTCAGATACAAAGTTCATTCAGCATCAAGAATGACTTCAAACGTAGCTATAAGTTCAACAACAGGCCAAGTGAACGCCAATACACAGTAGCGTCGCCTAACATTCTCGACAAAGGCAATCCAAACGCATTTGTCGTGTTCAGATACCTTGAGAATGGCGAGCCTGCGGCTGTCGGACAGAAAGGCAAACTGAACACTCTCATCAGTGCGGTTCCGTTTGAAAGCATAGATGAAGATGAACAAGACCAATTCATGAAAGAACTTGTCACATTTTTCGGTTTGACAGGAAGCAAAAACAAAGCGTCAAAATCGAAGAATGCCGCCAAGAAGACAGCAACGGCAAAGAAAAAAACAGTTGTAAAGAAAACAACACCAAAGAAAACGACAAAGTAGGAAAATGAAAATATATGTATATACTGAATTTGTAGACGAGAGCGTCGGAAACAGATTCAATGGGAAAAAGACTGCAGAGGCAGACTACATTCTGCTTGACAAAGTGGATGATGCCGAACATATTCTAGGAAGCAGTCGTTCGGTGTGGCAGGTATCCCAAGCTTTGAAAAAAGCCAACTTCTGCCCAGACGACTATTTGATGCTCATCACACACAATGTGGATTGCAAACTCATCAACGGAGGTGAAAGTGAATTTGCGTTTGCAGCCGCTTACACAGGACGCACATGCGTCTACTCGAATTACATCACCATTTCCGAAGGAGAAGCCAACGACACTCCTGTGATAGCTCCACAGATAGGCAGCGTGAGAGAAGACTTCAACATGGGAAGCATCGTGCTCTACAAAGCATCGGAATGGGTCAAGGCGAGCGAGAAGATGGCCGACGACTATGACTACGCAGCCTACTATTTCATGCGTCTGATGCTTTGCCAGAATGGCGACACATACCATATCCGCCAAACTCTGTATCAGGAAAGCGAATTCGACAGCCGTAGCGCCGAAGACAAACAGTTTGACTATGTCAACCCTAACAATGAACTTAAACAACTCGAGATGCAAAGAGCATATCTTGAGTATTCTAAAATAGCAGGGACATATATCGATTACACTCAGACAAACAGAATCAAAATAGAGACCACGGACTATGCCGAGAACTACAAATTCAAAGTCTCGGTGATCATTCCTGTGAGAAACCGTGAGAAAACTATTGAAGACGCTGTGAAATCCGCACTCAGCCAAAAACTGAAAGACGGAAAAGTGAATGTGATCGTAGTCGACAATTTCTCCACAGACAAGACAACTGACAAGCTTATCAAACTTGCCAACGAGAACAACCGTCTCTACCATATATTCCCATCTCGCACAGACCTCGGAATCGGAGGATGCTGGATGGAGGCTGTACGCCATGAGGCTTGTGGACTATACTGTGTCCAACTCGACAGCGATGACGTCTATCAGGACGAAAACACTTTGCAGAAGATAGTCGATGCATTTGAACAGAACAAATGCGCGATGGTGATCGGATCATACTCACTTACAGACTTCGACCTCAACCCTATTCCACCGGGATTGATCGCCCACAAAGAGTGGACAGACAAAGAGGGTCCTAACAACGCTGTCAGAATCAACGGTTTGGGAGCACCACGAGCATTCTTCACTCCTGTACTTGTGGAGATACCTATCCCTAACGCAAGTTATGGCGAGGATTACGCAGTGGGATTGCAGATGTCGAAGAAATACAAGATCGGAAGAATCTACGACAGTCTGTACTGCTGCCGCAGATGGGGAGGCAACTCCGATTCTTCTCTTTCTGTTGAGAAAATAAACGCAAACAACAACTACAAGGATTCTATCCGCACAATAGAGATGTTGTCAAGAGGTTTTAACAAATAAACAATCAGGTAATGGAAATCGAAAACATCAACATATCGCTAATATTCTACGCCGCATTCCGCAATCAGGCGTGTGAAGACAAATTCCAGGAACTGATCAAGGATGTGAACCTGTCTTCCGACGTGATGATTGGCGGCAAACTGTATAATGCCAATTTCACATCAACAATCATAAAACTTGACTTCCCTAATTTCAACTCTGACAGAAAAAGGAAGAACAACATCATCTATGTAGACCGTGACTGCAATGCCAACGAGAAAATGAATGGCAGTCTGATCGATGCTGTCCTCGGTTCACCAGAAGCTGAATATGTGAAGAGCTCAAAACCAGAGAACAGACATTATGCGATCTTCTTCAGCCGTCTTGTTGACTACAATATACACCCAAGCGAATTGTCGGAATTGGTCCGTGTGATGGTGGAGACCGACGCAATGATCACCTACTCCGACTACAACAAATTGGTGAACGGCCGCAGAATCAGAATGCGTCTTGCCAACCCGACGACTGGAATGTCCGTCTACGACAGAGATTTCGGCACCGTCTTCGGAATAAACTGCGAGAAATACGACATCTATCAGAAAGATAACGGATTCATGCAACTAGACAGAATGATCTTCAACAACTCATTCAACAAACGTGGAGAAATAGTCCATATCTGCGACGCTCTCTACGATGAAGTCTATTTGCCAGGATACGAAAATATCATAAACAACGAGAGAGGCACATCATCCGATCTCGCCAACTTCGCAATGGATCTCCACTTCGACATGATGCGTCTGAAGGCAAACATTCCGTTTGACCAGATCAAAGAAAATGAAAGCATCACAAAAATCGTCGAGAAAGAAGAAAAGCCCAAAGTGCTCGTCCTTTTGCTTGGCGACGAGTGCACTAAAGATGACGATGAGCTGAACATACACAGATACGAGCAAAAGACCAAGATCGCTGTTGAATTGAAGAGATATTATGGAGATGATTCCGTCGACGTGAGATTAAAGGAACCGCATTTCCTTTATACAGGCTACCCTGCTTACGAGACTGAGTACAATCTTCCTATCGACTTGGTGCAGATCGCAGACATCGTGATCGAAATCCAATACAACACGCTGATCAAAGCCTCTGACATCCGATATATCGTGAAACGTATGGCGGAGACAAAAGCGGGAATGGTGCTTTCCATCCATCCTGATATGGATCTTTTCTCTAAAGCCGACGCAATGCATCTCGGCGAAGCTATGCCACAGTGTTGTCTGAGCGGTCTGTACAGATTCGTAGACAGAGCTTTCGCATCATCCGCATTCATGGATTCCAGACTGCGTCTTACATCAGCTATGCCTCGCTACGAGAACTTCCTAAGCATGGCTCAGAAATATAAGACTGTCGTGCTACAGAAATATATCTCATCTGAGAGCAACTCTAAACTAGTGGACAAGCTTAATTTCATCCACACAGCGGAACTGCAATTCAAACGTGACACAGAAGAGGCTGCTCTGCTTGAGAGGGAAATGTTCCACCGTCAACTGCTTGCGAAATAGAGACAATAGCGGCTGGAGATACGGTTTTCTATTTAAAACTATTAAACTATGAGCGAAATACAGAAGAAAGTTTACGATACACTTATCCCGACAAATGAGAATCTTGATGTTTTGACAAAGGTTTTCATAGTCGACGGTTATAAGGTTGTGGCTCAACACAATCCTGCGAGAGCGGTGTCGTCTGGAGCCAAACTAGACAAGGCTACAATCGCAAAACGCAAATGCTTTCTTTGTAAAGAAAACCGTCCAGCTGACCAGCCAAGCGTGATATACAACGACAATTTTGAGATACTCAAAAATCCTTTCCCGATTTTGAAAAAGCATCTCACTATTCCTCTTATGCGTCACGAACGTCAAGAGATCCTTCCTCATTTCGCCACAATGCTTGATTTGAGCAAAGATCTGCCAGACTTCACCCTACTCTACAACGGCCCCAAATGCGGAGCTTCAGCCCCCGACCACATGCATTTCCAAGCCGTGCAGACCGGGTTGATGCCACTTGATGAAAAAGCCATATCTGAATTTGATATCGCAGACGGTGAGATCCGCGACTTCGGCAGAAAATGTTTCGTGTTTGAAAGTTCGGACAAAGAGTCTATCTGCAAACAATATTCATCTTTATACAACAAACTGACAATCAAGGAAGACGAGTGGGAACCACGAATGAATGTGGTGGCACACTTCATCACATCCACACAGACATGGAATATATGGGTATTTCCAAGAGAAAAGCACCGTCCTTCATACTATGATCAAGGAAGAATGATCAGTCCAGGCGTGATAGACATGGCTGGAATATTGGTTTTCCCCAAACCAGATGATTTTGAAGATGTGGATGAAGCAATGATACGCCAGATATACAAAGAAGTCTCGTTATAAAATGCTAAATGCTAAATGCTGAATGCTAAATGCTGAATGCTAAATGCTGAATGCTAAATGCTGAATGCTAAATGCTGAATGCTAAATGCTAAATAAAAAATTAAAATAAGAATCTAATTAAAATTAATCAAAAAAGGAGGTTAGAGGTTGAAGATTGTTAAGGGCGGAACGCCCTAACCCCTCCTCTCTAGTGCGAGCCGAAGGCGAGCACATAAATATATAACTGCTCGTTCTTACGAACTCGCAAATGTGGTGGAGTCAGGGCGTTCCGCCCTTAACAATCCTCATTTTTAGTTGCAGAATGAGTCATTTTAACAAATTCAAACAGCTTCTAAATAAAAATTAATACAAATTATGATAAAGTTATCTCATTTATTTTCGGCGGCCATGATCACATCAACAGCGATTCTATCAACAGGATGCGGATACGACCATTCTTTAATCGATGCCAGTGACGAAAGAATCAAAATTTCCGGACGTGTAGTGTATGAAACATATGATAGACATCACGGAGATTTTACTCGAAAAGAGACAATGGCTAAATGGTCATACCCTGGAGTGACAATATCCACAAAATTCATAGGCTCTAAAATCACTATGCTTGCCAAGCCACACAGTGGATACTTCATGGTAGAGGTAGACGGGAAAGATCGAAAGAAAATCGGATTCACAGAAACAAGTTATGAAGACAGGATTGTTTTAGCGGACAGTCTTGACAAAAATCAGATTCATAGCGTCAAGGTTGTTTATTGCGACGAAGGACACGAGCTGCAACCGGAATTCCACGGATTCAAGACAGATGGAGATTTGATAAAAGATGAGACAGAAAAGAAAAACAAATTCTATTTTATCGGCAACTCCATCACATGCGGATATGGTGTGGACGGAGACAGATCACAGACATTCAACTATGAGACTGAGGATTTCACCAAAACTTTCGCATATCAGATATCAGAGAAATATGACGCCGAATATATAGTGTTTGCTAAATCAGGTTATGGAATCTACCGTAATTATGGCGACGTGAAAGAAGGAAGCTCAGTCAACATGAGCACACTATACGACTATACCCTATTCTGCGACACCACATACAAGTGGGATCACAACAGTTTCAAAGCAGACGTCGTGTTCCTCAACCTCGGTACCAACGACACTAGTGAAGATAACTACGATATCGAGAAATTCAAGTCGGCAGCAAAAAACTTCGTCGCAAAGATCAGAGCCACAAATCCAGGAAGCAAACTTGTGTTGATGACAGGCCCGATGATGCACGACAAAGCACTGTCGGATGTGATGATGACACTTGACGAAATAGCATTCCAGATGGCAAAAGATGGAGACGACAAAGTATACCGTTTCAACTTCACTCCAGACGATGGCAAATTCGGTTACGGCACCGACTGGCATCCAAGCGCAGAAAAGCAGAACGATATGACAAGAGAACTGATGGAATTTATGGAGAAGCATGAAATAATAATACAATAAAATACTTAAGTTTAACATTTATCAATCGCCTATGAGATTAACTAAATTAGGATGTTTAATAGCATTAGTCGCCGCTCCACTTTGTTTGGAAGCTGGAAATCTTGATGTCAAGCGTATTGAGATCGAGAAAGAGAAATCTATCGACTTTTTAAGTTGCGATGCCATTGGCAAGCAAGGTTTGATTCTAACCACAAAAGATGATAACAATCAGAAAAACACAAAAAAAGGCCATAACAGACTTACGTTCACCAAATACGACACATTGCTGAACAAAGTTTCCAGTGTGGACGCAGAATTTCCCCGTAAAGACAACATCAACCAACTGACAAAGGGCAACGACCTATACAGACTCTCAATGGAGAAAAACGGAGAGTTCGAACTATTGTTTATTGATGGCGAGAAAATGAAGCCAACATTGTCGACAGGTGATATAGGCAAGAAAATAAACATTTCGTTCAACCAGGTTATGGGAGACTACGTATACATGGCAGGAACACAAAAAGGACTTCCTTTTGTATACGCTTTGAATGCGAAAACAGGTGTTGGCAAGATGACAAACCTGACTGTGCCAAGCAAAAAGAAATTCAGCATCATGTCGTTCGAGACTGACGACGATCAGAATGAAGCACATCTCTTCCTCAAAGAGAAACAAGAAAAAGGTTATGTGATGAAGTTATACGTGTTTGTCGACGGTGATCTCAAAAACGAAATGACTATGGCTCCTGATGTTGAGGACAAGTATCCAGCGACAGCATTCGCTTCCAAGATGAGCGATGGCAGCTACATCATCTCAGGAACATACTCAGACAAGGATACAAAAGAGACAGCAAGATCAATCGGTGTCTTCTTGAAAAAGGTGGAAAACGGAAACACAACATACTCTACATACGTCAATTACCTTGATCTGAAGAATTTCACTTCATACATGACAGAGAGAAGACAAAAAAGAGTGGAAAAGAAGAAGGCCAAGAAAGAGGAAAAAGGAGACGAATACACAATCAACTACAATATGTTGCCATATAAGATCATAGAAGAAAATGGCAAATATTTATTGGTTGGCGAGGCCTACTACCCTACCTATATTACCATTCCGATCACCCAAGTAATGACAAACGGACAGGGTGGCACTTACACTGTCACCACTTACCAGCAGGTGTTCGACGGATATTTCTACACTCACTATTTCGTAATGGAATTTGACAAAAATGGCAAAATGGGATGGAGCAACTCGGCACCATTGGAAGTGTTGAAGAGTTGGGTTCCTAGACGTCACTTGTCAATCAACAAGAAGGCTCAGGCATTGGAGGTGTTCTATCCATCATTCGGTCATATGAACCATGTTTCATACAGTTATGGCGGAGAGGAATTATTGAAAGAAGAAGTGACATACGTGGAAGATGACGTAAAACTAAAAAGGTACAGTGGTTTAGACACCGAATATTGGTATGATAACACATTCTTATCATCTGGTTTGCTAAAAATAAAAGATGACGACGGCAAACACCGCATCTTCAGCATCAACAAAATTAAATGTGACAGATAAATAAAAAATAGAGACGCAAAATTCAGCGTCTCTATTTTTTTCTTTTCATTCTCAAAAATCCCCACCAAGCCCATCGTTTGCGTTTCTTCAAATAATATGGGTTATATTGATGGCAATATGCCTCTCTTTCAAATGAGATGCGACGGTAGGCCAAATGTGAATTACGGAATTTCACCAGCCACACCAGCCATTCTATCACATACCACAGATAAAACGGAATGAAAAGCATCTCCTTCATCTGAGCGGAATGGATAGACTCATGGTTGATAAGCACAGTATTAACCGTTGCCTCCTTACGTACAAAAAGCAATGTGAAAAGGTTGATTGCAGCAAAACCTTTGGTCGGAAGAATACTGTTTCTGATTATCAACATATACGTCTACAAAATAAATCCGCAATCCTTGCAGATTGGATTCACAATCTCATTTCTTGCGAAAGCCTGCTTCATATCCACAGCTTCCTTGCAATTGATTATTTCATCGAGAGGTGTCGTGAAGACGTTGCCCAATACCATATCTCCGTTAGCATCCAGACAACACGGCACAACACTACCGTCGCACAGGATAGCTATATGGTCACGCAACGCATAACATTTCTTGTGAGCCAGATCCAACTTTTTCTGTCCAGGCCATGAAAAGCGAGCCGCATTCTGCAAAAAAATATGATCCTGAATCTTCACGTTACGAGACATGGTGTCTTCGATCTGCGTCGAAAAAAATGAATTTACCGCATTCCTGCAATACTCATTGAAATCAGACGCTCCCTCCGCGCCGTTGTTCCAAAGTCTGAAACTGAAATATGTGTTTTCAGAATATCTTTTGGCAAAAGAGAAAACGCCATCCATCTTCTCCTTCCATTGCTCCGACGGAATATTCTCCGCATAAGCGTGAACCGATACATTGCACTGTCTAACTAGTTTATCCGCAAATACCTGCTCCACCTTATAAAGCATCGAACCATTTGTAGTCAGATTGACATGGAAGCCATTATCGACCGCCAACTTCACCAATTCACAAAACTGAGGATGAAGAGTAGGTTCGCCAAGCACATGAAGATAGATATATTCAGTATAGGGGCGGATATAAAAAAGTATCGCCGAAAATTCTTCCGGCGACATAAACTTTTTCTTTCTTTTAGATGACTGGCAAAAACTGCATCTGAAGTTGCAGACATTCGTCAGCTCTATATAGATTTTTTTGAATCTCAACTCTTTTCTATTATGGATTATATTCCAAGATACCTGTATTATAACGAGAACGCAATCCCTTCAAATACTGGAACTTATAACCGAAAGAAGCCATAATCACCATATTCTGGCATGATGTGAATCCTCTTGATACACCGACCTGCCAATACATGCCATTAACCTCCTCCTTCATCAACTCGTACATGATTTTGAATGACAAGCCATAGTCGAACTCATCAGGAATCAAGTCCTTACTCTGCTCTTTGTCAGCCTCCCAATTACTCTTAAAAACAGACTCCTGAGCGAAAGTTCCATTCTCCCACGTCTTACCACCGATGTATCCAGTGACATACAAGCCAAGGCTAGGAACAAGTCTACCAGGACCCACATTATAAATTGAATACATGATGTCGACAGGAAGTTTAAGACCCATAGCACCTACCTTAACATCCTGCAACACACCAGAAACTTCTATTTTCGGTACGATAGCACTCAAAGGTCCATCAACTGACAAGCTTGTGTATGGCAGAGAATCTAGTTTGGTACCTTCCGAGCAGAACAAGAAACCAGGCTGTATACTCCATTTAGAGTTAAGTTGGATTTCAGCGACGACTCCAGCATTGAAACCATGTTTGAAACTATTACCATAGGCTTCCTTAAAATCGCCATTCCAACTAGACATATTATAACCTGCCTGCAAACCCATTCGCACCTTTACATCAGGCTCTGCAAATATATTCAATGCTGAAATCAGCATCACGATAGACATTAAAATCCTTTTCATTCCCAACAAATTGATACTTATTAGTGCAAATGTATTTATATTTTCCTTTTCTGCAAAATTTCTTTCAACTAATGTTATAAACAATTTTGAAGTTGAGAACCAAAAGAGGAAAAACAAAAAAAGACGGTCAAACTTGACCGTCTTTGATATCATATCAGATATTTATTAGAATCTGAACTGGAACTTAGCAGAGATGCTTGGAGTAGCACCACTTTTCATCCAATCGCTCTCGAACTCAACACCAGCGCCGATAGCATCGTTGAAATACCATGTTCCACCAGAATACATACCGAACACACCATTAACGTGATCCCAAGCATCCTTCTCAGCCTCTGTCCAATCACCAGTTGGGATTGAAAGAGCAACACCACCACAGAAACCAGCATAAGTATCAAGTTTCTTCAAGAACTGGAAATGGAATGCAGAACGAATCAAAATCAAATGCTCCATAAGACCAAGATCTCTCTTTACGCCAGCCACACCAGGAACCTCATGCCACTTGTCGTGATCATAACCACAGATACCATACTGAAAACCTAAATCGATACCACCATTGTTACCAAAGTTCTTTGTATTGATAAAGCCACTAGCAAGACCAGCTGCACCATCAATTGTGATCATAGGCATAACAGCATCGTCGTCTTCCCAACCAGGAACACCAACTCCAAGACCCAACTTGAATCCATCAACCATTGTCATACCAGTAGCACGCTGATTTCCAGCATTTGCCGACACAAATGTCATAGCAGCAAGAACAAAAGCAAAAACTTTTTTCATTTCCTTTTCCTTTAATGATTAATTTTCCGCAAATGTACAACATTTTTGCATTTACAATCGTAAAATAATGTTAAAAAACATTTCATTTGAGGAAAATTAAACTTTTCTTACATAATACATAACATTTTGACAAATCCGTCCACAAACGAAATCTCAAAAAGAGTAAAGCAAAAGCAAAGGTTTTCAGCTACTTGCAACCGTTTTTTATACAAAATAAGCACAACAACCATCCGTTTTTTGACAAAAGAGAAGTATTTTAAGTTAGTTTTTTACAAAAAGAGCCTTTCTTATTTCATAATTTTATATATTTGCATTCGCTTTTTGCATAGGCATACGAAACTGCTAACAAAAAGCGAGTTAACAGCAAGTAATAATATTTAATATGAATATCGAAAAGAAAGTAATTGATGAAGTGAGCTTGCAGCTAACACTTAGCATCAATGAGGAGGATTACAAGGGAAGAGTTGACAACGCTCTTCGTTCATACCGTCAGAAGGCTAGCATCCCAGGTTTCCGTCCTGGTAAAGCTCCAGCGTCGTTGATCGACAAGATGTACCGCAAGAGTGCAATGGCAGAAGAGGTTAACAAGATGGTTCCTGAAATGCTATCTAACTACATCAACGAGAACAAGCTTCGCGTACTTGGCGAGCCTATCTTGGCTGAGGGTCAGGAGTTGCTAGACTTTGAAAAGGATGTAAACTACACTCTTACTTTCGACGTAGCATTGATTCCAGAATACAAGGTTGCACTTGACAAGAACATCAATGTCCCTCAGTACGAAATCACTGTTGACGACAAGATGATTGACGACACAATCAAGTCTTACGCTTCACGCTACGGTTCTTACTCAGAGGGCGAGGAAGTTAAAGAGAACGATATCATCAAAGCAACAGTTGTTGAGCTTGAGAACGGCAAAGAGAAGGAAGGTGGCGTTAAAGTAGAAGAGGCTATCCTTTCACCAAGATATTTGAAGGACGAGGATCAGAAGAAGCTATTCATCGGTGCTAAGAAAGGTGCTAAGATGAACATCTCTTTGAAGGCTGCTATGGATGGCAATGAGGCAGAGATCGCTTCATTCTTGAAGATCAAGAAAGAAGACGTTGCTAATGTAAACGACGAGCTTTCTCTTGAGATCACTTCTATCTCTCATTACACAGAGGCTGAGGTAAATCAGGAGTTGTTCGACAAGGCTCTTGGTGAGGGCACTGTAAAGAACGAGGCTGAATTCAGAGCTAAGATCAAAGAGGAACTTCAGGGTTCACTTACTGCTGACAGCGACTACAAACTTGGTCTAGATGTAAGAGAGGCAATCCTTGCAAAGATCAAAGATCAGAAGTTCCCAGACGCTATCTTCAAGAGATTCTTGAAGCTTAACAACAAGGAGCAGGCTGAGAAGTTGTCTGACGAAGAGTTCGACAAGTCTTACGCTAACGAGATCGACGAAATGAAATGGATGCTTTACAAGGACGCTGTTCTTGTAGAGAACAAGGTCAAGATCGAGCAGGCAGACGTAATGTCATTCTGCAAGAAAGTGGCTAAAGCACAGTTCGCTCAGTATGGTATGGTTGCAGTTCCAAACGATGTTTTGGAGAACTATGCACGCGAGATGATGAAGAACTCACAGCAGAGCCAGCAGATTGTCGAGAACATCAAGAACGAGAAGTTCATTGAAATTGCTAAGTCTAACATCACATTGGAGAAGAAAGCTATTTCATTGGATGACTTCAGCAAAATGTTCCAGGACAAGTAATCTAGATTAGATTCAATCACTATAAGGGACGCCGTATTTACGACGTCTCTTTTTTTATGTCATAAAGCACAAAACCGCATCAATTCCAGTCAATCACATAGGCTCAACCCCTAATTTCAACCAGTTTTTGGGCAAAAAAAGCCTCTTTTTGCAATTTTTTTGATTTCACGCAAAAAAAATGATCGTTTTTATTGGATATTGATGTATTATTTCTTTAAGTTTGCATATAAGGAAAAACGAAATAAAAATGAATAACGATTTCAGAAAATTCGCAGTTGGACATTTAGGCATGAATGGTCTGGCTTTGGACCAATACACATCCCAAATTTCAGATAGCTATATATCTCCAAGCATTTTGGAGGAACGTCAGCTCAACGTGACTCAGATGGATGTATTTTCTCGCCTTATGATGGACAGAATCATCTTTTTGGGCGACCAGATAGATTCATATACAGCCAACGTTGTCCAGGCTCAGCTTCTATATCTTGAGTCGGCAAACCCAGGCAAAGACATCTCAATTTATCTGAACTCTCCTGGAGGTTCAGTATACGACGGATTGGGAATATACGACACAATGCAGTTCATATCTTCAGACGTGTCTACAATCTGTACAGGTCTCGCAGCATCAATGGCATCAGTGTTGCTTGTATCTGGAGCTAAAGGCAAAAGATATGCGTTGAAGCATTCACGAGTGATGATCCACCAGCCTCTTGGCCAAGCTCACGGTCAGGCATCCGATATTGAAATCACAGCTCGCGAAATCTTGAAATTGAAGCAGGAGCTATACACAATCATCGCAGACCACTCCGGCCAGACATTCGACAAAGTCTGGGCTGATTCCGACCGCGACTGCTGGATGACAGCAGAAGAGGCCAAGGAATATGGCATGATAGATGAAGTGTTAGTGAAGATGAAATAAAATATGGCAGGACATAACACTGATAGATGTAGTTTCTGTGGCCGCACATCCAAAGAGTGCAACGTACTACTTGAAGGATTGAGCGGAAAGATTTGCGACGTATGCGTACAACAAGCATACACTATGTTGCCAAATCTAACCGCAGAAAAAAAAGGTAAAAATGGGAAATCCGGATTCGACGAGAAGCTTCCGACACCAAAGGAAATCGTCGAATATATGGATCAATACGTAATCGGTCAGGACACTGCAAAGAAAGTTTTGTCGGTGGCTGTTTACA
>JAEEMG010000026.1 GCA_016283095.1 Paludibacteraceae bacterium
CACTTCGGACAGATTCCGACCTCTTCTTTTTCCATAAATGCTATCGACGAGGAATAATCCTCATTCAGCACAAGATTCGCTTTGTAGGGTTTTCCTTCTTTAGATACAAAAGCTACACTCTTCAATATCTTTTCTTTCAGCAGAGTTTCAAGCTCTGCTTTTGTTATTTCGTGTCCGAACATATTTCTCCAGACCAAGAAATTACAAGTTGGATTATCCTTAGTATTCCCTGAACATGCGTAAGAGCTTTTGTATTCGACCATAGGTTGTCCACATTTTGGACAACTTAATCCCACACTGTTGTCAAATACCAAACCTACTTTGTTTGTTACTTTGTCGAACTTAAACCTGACATTATAACTTTTATTTGTATCGGTATTTTTCAACAGTACAATATCAGTGGTTTCCAACTTTGTTGTCAATTCTTTAATCTCTTTTGAGCTAAAAGTATGATACTTATTGCTTTTAAAGAGCAAAAATTGGCAGCTGGAAAGATTATCCTTTTGGTAATTCTCGCATCTAACGGTTCTCTCCCCCTCGATGATCTTTCCTCCACAGAGAGGACAGGTCAAATCTTCCGTAAGAAGCTTTGGATTATTTTCCATTTCTTCCACATTTATTATCACTTTGTCTAGTTCCTTGATAAGACTTACCGCCTTATCCTTTATTTCCTCAATAAATGCTTCCGCATTGAAGGAGCCTTCCGCTATTTTGTTTAGTTTGTTTTCCCACTCTCCTGTAACATCAGGTTTTGACAAATCTAAATTTTTGACGCCATCATATATCGCCAAACCCCTTGCAGTGGGAACAAGATATTTCTTTTCCTGAATTTCCACAAGTTTGCGAATCTTCAGAGACTCTATCACACTCGCTCGTGTTGCAGGAGTACCCAGACCGCAATCCTTTATCGCTTTTGATAGTTCCTGGTCCTCGATCATTTTTCCTGCCGTCTCCATGAGCTTCAGAAGTTCAGCTTCTGTAAGAAGCGGTGGTCTTTGTGTTTTTCTTTCTTCCGCAACTACCTGTAGCACATCTACATTCTCCCCCTCGATTACTGGTGGCAGTGTCTGACTCTCCTCGTCATCTTTTTCTTCTTTAGTCTCTTGTTGAGACAAGGTAATTCTCCATCCTGCATCCTTGATCGACGTTCCTACACTTTTGAATATAGTTCTGTCTTTTGCTTCGAAGGAATATATTACCTGGTCTTTCTTGCACGGAGGCAACAAAGACTGTATGAATCTTTTGACAACAAGATCATATATTTTCTTTTCATTTATTTTCAGATTGTCATAGTTCTCATATTTTTCGAATGTTGGGATTACGGCATGGTGATCCGTTAGTTTCGTGTTGTCAAAACAGTTCTTTTGGATTCCATTTTTTGATATGAACGCCAAACCGTTCTTCAGTTCTTTATTCAAGTTCAATCTGTTCAAACTTGATACATTATCAGATATTGGTTGTATCATATCCTCTGCAAGGTAACTTGAATCTGTACGAGGATAGGTTGTCATTTTCGCCTCATACAGGCTCTGAAGAGCAGTTAAGGTGTCCTGTGCAGACAAACCCAACAATCTGTTTGCCGTCCTTTGCAAATCCGTCAAACTGAATGGCAATGGAGCCTTTTCTGTAATCTTCTTATTTTCGACCTTAACCACGGTGAACTCTTTACCAAGGCTCTCTATCTTCTTTTCCGCAGCTTCCTTTGATTCAAAAGAATCCGGACACACTGAAAAGAATTGAGTCTTATCAGATGTACTCAGTTTTGCCCTCAATTTATAGTAAAATGATTGCACAAAGTTTTTGTTTTCATAATATCTTTTACAAATAAAAGAGAAGGTAGGAGTCTGAACACGCCCTAACGTGAAGAGACCCTTGTTCGGGTTGGCAAGTGTCAGCGATCTTGTCGCATTCATACCTATGATCCAATCTGCCTTAGCTCGGCATTCAGCACTATGATATATATTGTCATAGTCTGATCCTTCCTTCAGATTATCAAATCCCTGCTTGATCGCACTCTCAGTCAAAGAGGAGATCCAGAGTCTCTTAACAGGAGTTTTACATCCCATGTAATTGTAGATATTACGGAATATCAATTCTCCCTCTCTACCTGCATCCGTCGCACAGACAATATAGTCTGCACTGTTAAACAATGTTTTAAGAATGTTGTACTGCTGAAGATACCTATCCTCCTTTTTTGTTCTTGCGTTGCTATCCTCTAAGAGTTGCAACTTGAACAATGACGGAAGCATTGGCAATACTTCTTTAGTCCAGGGCACACCCCAGCCGTATGTTTCAGGTTCACATAAGCCAACTAGATGACCGTAAGCCCATGTCACCTGCCATCCGTTACCCTCGTAGAAACCTTCTTTCTTTTCGGTTGCCTTCAGCACTTTCGCTATGTCCCTTGCGACTGAAGGTTTTTCTGCTATTACTACCCTCATGATTAAATATGATTAAATATGTTTATTTATATTATACTGCAAATTCTTCATATCCATAAATTCTTCTACCCTCTTCTTTACTTCTTCAAGAGTAGCTTTAGTTGTGCTGCTAACATCATCTTTCTTTTTTGATTCAGTTAAGCTTTGGTTTATATATTCCTCATTTATGCTACTATCTGAAGGAAATGCTTGCTTACATTCAGACTTAATATATGCACTCAGATCTTCACTTGACATTGACAAGTTCTTTTTTTCCTCAAAGGGATCCTCTGGTTCTCCCAGATCAAAATCCTCAGCTACAGGCTCCGGATCTTCTGATACGACTTCTTTCTTTTTCTGATTATACAAACGAACCAGCTTCTCTTCCGCTGTTTCTTCTGTATTGTCATAACCGTCTTCCGAATTAGGCTCAACCATTCCATCCTCTTTTGGTAAACTATGAACTGACGACGCAAGCATATTTTCTATATTATCCATCTTGTATGATAATACTGTTACCTGCTCCTTTAGCTCAAGTACTGCCTTTAGCAGTATGTCTATCTTCTCCATTTTATTTTGTAATTTTTTTTGCGTTTAATATTTCTTTGTTGGAAGCTGTAAATTTCAAATGTCTACCTCCGTTTTTTTCAAAAATCTCAAAATAGAACTGGTGTTTGTCCGGAACGGTGAACCTTTTGAAAAAAAACACCGCACTATACCCAGAGTCACCTTCTACCAAATCTCCCTCTTTTGACCTATATACATAGATAGGAATCTTCTCATCATCCTGGTAAGTCTGTTTCTTTGTTTTTTTCTTGTTCTGAATATAACTTCTAATGAAATCTATCTCATAATCAATCTTACTGTCATTCTGAAGATAAAGATGGAACATTAGTACATCATCCTTGATAAACAATCCTATCAGACTGAACAGCATCTTATTCTCCGTAATACCAATGTTGTTCAATACAGCACCCTTTTCTACTACAGCTTTTCCATATTCTTCCATTTCCACCTCATTCATACTCGCAACCGAAAAAGATGCTTTTTCTTCGTTATTGCCGATAACAAGATTCACAAGTTCTGGATTATCGTTAGCACTGATGATATGCGGATATATCTTCACATTGTTTTTACTGTCTTTTGTCACAACGTGAAGAGACGTTGTATTAAAGACATCAAACTCCCCCACCCTCTTTGCGATGACAACATTGTTAAAATCAGATATTTTTTCCGCTATGATGGAATCAACCCCGACAGCTACATCGATAACTGTCTCGTCTGAATTATATGACAGATGTGAGGTTCTCATACTCGACAATTCAATTGTCGATTCCGACAGAAAATGTTCTGGTTTTATAGAATCACTTACATTTTTTACATCGATTGCGATTGTCCTTGGGTTCTGATCATAATTAAGATCAAAAGTATATATTCTTCCATCCTTTGTGATCGCAGTCAATGTTGTATTATCGAATACAGGAATTTCACTTTTAATTCGGAGAATATTCTCAGCTTCATCCAATTTTTGAGCCACAATTTCATCTGTTCCCATGTCTACATAGTTTATTTTCGCAGGAAACTGTAAATACAACCATTTCACATCACTCACTTCGAGTGATATTTTCTTGGCTCCCTTTTGTTGCAGATTTTGCGAACAAACAGCAAAAGATAAAAATACTGTTATTAATACCAATAGATTTCTCATGTAACAAATTTGTAATTAGTTTAATAAATGTGCGTCCTCTTGTTGAGGACACACATTGCTTTTTTATTAAAGTTAATTGTAATTAGTTTGAAAAATGTGCGTCCTCTCAATTGAGTACTCACATTCACTTATATTTTTGTCATTTTACTTTAACACAATCATCAAACACCTACCCCTCTCTTTTTTTTCATCACAGGTGCAGGTATAGATTGACGTTGGTTAATCTCCTCAGTTTTTTTTTCTACGTAAACGCCTTTTTCCAATGTCAATCTGTTTTTTTCAATCATTTCCTTTGTGTTGGCGATATGCCATTCGTTTAGGTCTTTATGATTTCCGAGGACATATCGGCAATCAATAACCTCCGCTCTATCGCTCAACGCATCCACGATTTTTTTTGTTGCGACTGTTCCTGCATTATCATTATCCAGAAACAGTTTTATTTTTTTGTTCTGGAGATCCATAGCCTCCATTTTTTTTATTACCTGGTCAGCCAAAGCCACCGAATTAAGGACAATATAATCCTCATTCAACGGATCTTTACCCAACCTTTTTTTCTGCTCAGCACAGCTCAACATGTCAAAGAAACCTTCAAATACATTAATAGTCTGTTTTCCTTCAACAATGTAACTTGGTGCTTTTGCATTACATATTTTCGATGTATATTGATACGTCGATCCATCCGGCATTGTTTTTTTTTCAGACTCCATTCTAAGTTCCCATCCTCCTTCCTTATCGCATTTCTGAATACTATTTCCTCCATGCGAATTTGGGAACCCTATGTCAACTCTTTCCTTCGACGGAGTTCCGTCTACTTTCAATTTAACGTAATGCACTTGCTTACAGAATTTTCGTGCTGTATCGAGTGAAATACAACGTCGATTAAGATAATCGACGAGGGAATCATACCAAATAGAATTTACCTTGTTTATCTCTATTTTGGGTTTGTCTTCAACCAAATTATGACGAACCTCCCTTTGAGGCAGGTTAAAAACAACCCCTCCATAAGCTTCCGCTGTTGCGGTTATTATCTCATTAAGATTCCCTGGAGTATCAGGAATGTTTTTCAGTTTAGCTACTAAGGTTAGCAGCGTTCCTGTACGATCCATTTCCGCACGATCTATCCATTTTTGTGGATAAGTGTCCGGAAACACTTCAAACGAAGGATTCTTTTCGTTTCGGAATGGAGAATAGTACAACAAAGTTGTACCAAATTTGCTGTTACGAGTCTGTCGCACAGGTGTCATCCCTTGTCTCTCCAGAAAAGCGACAAGGTCAATGTTCAAGACATCTTTTTTTGACAAAGTTTGACTCATAAATTGATTTTTTTTGTTCCTGCTAACCCGATAAATTTTCGATAAAAATTATAGAAATTTTAATTGGTTAAGTGTTTTGAAGACCGTACGTTTTGACAACGAGCGGTCTTTTTCGTATCCGGCAAACAGAGCCTGCCAGCCGAAGGTACATTCCTGCTACAAATGTCTTCTAAATAGACTGTGACGCATGATTTTCTTCAAAACACAAACGGCATCGCAACGTCACAGAAACAAAACGCAAAGAAGATGTAGAAAGCCAGATTCTTTTGGTGTGTATTTATACAAATTTCCTATTTTTGTACGAAAAGAATAATCCTATGATAGATCCATTAGCAATAATAAAGAAATACTACGACGAGGAAAGCAAGCTCTACCACATTCTCGTCACTCATTCCAAAGAGGTCACAGAAAAAGCGTTGAAGATCGTCGACGCTCATCCTGAGCTTGGAGCCGACCGCAGATTCGTGGAGGAAGGCGCAATGCTTCACGACATCGGTATCTTCAAGACTTCAGCGGCTGGAATCTGTTGCGACGGAGATCAGCCCTACATCTGTCACGGCTATCTCGGCAGTGAGTTGCTCCAAGCGGAAGGTCTGCCACGCCATGCGATGGTGGCGGAACGTCACACAGGCACAGGACTATCGTTGAAGCAGATCATCGAGCAGGATCTTCCTGTTCCTCATCGTGACATGCGTCCCATCAGCATAGAAGAACAGATCATCTGTTTTGCCGACAAATTCTTCAGCAAGACACACTTGGGAGAAGAGAGAGATTTTATCCAGGCAAGACGCAAACTGGAAAAATTCGGTGAAGAATCAGTGAAACAGTTTGATGAATGGGGAAAGATGTTTTTGTAATGTTGGCGGCAATCTATAAATAATGATATATGGTAAAAGAGATAATGCATGATCCGTTGTTCCTGTCTCAAAAATCAGAGCCAGCTACGGAAGAAGACAAACAAGTGGTGACTGACCTACTCGATACACTGCGTGCCCACCTTGACGGATGCGTGGGTATGGCAGCAAACATGATTGGTGTCTTGAAAAATATAATTGTGGTATGCGTGGGTGATAAACAAGAAGCTTTCATCAACCCTGTGATCACATTGAAATTGAACCCTTATCCTGCAGAAGAGGCATGTTTGTCTTTGCCTGGTGTAAAGAAGACCATTCGATACAATGAAATAGAGTTGGAATATTTAGACATTAATTTCAAACCACAAAGAAAGAAATTCAGAGGCTTTACAGCCCAGATCATACAACACGAAATCGACCACTGCAATGGAATATTGATTTAATTCATAATTCATAATGCATAATTCGTAATTGTGGGGAAATACATCTGAGGAATTGAATTTGCTCGTAGGGGCGAACCCTTGTGGACGCCCTAATAATTCGTAATTGTGGGAACGGGCATGGGAATTCATAATTCATAATGCATAATGCGTAATTGTTGGGAAATACATCTGAGGAATTGAATTTGCTCGTAGGGACGAACCCTTGTGGACGCCCTAATAATTCGTAATTCGTAATTGTGGGGACAAGCATGGGAATTCATAATGCATAATGCGTAATTCGTAATTGTGGGGACGAGCCAAAGACATGGGGAAATTAAAACCTTTTTTACAAACATAAACAAACAATTATGAAAGCTAAAACCATCATAATCTTTCTGTTATCTCTTCATTCGCTGCTATCATCAGCATCTGAAAAGAGGTTGAAAGACTATCCTATACCAAGAAACATAAATGGCTGTATTGAACTGTTAGACAAAACCATGTCAGCCGACGAAAAAGAGTTGATTAAGACATTGCCGGAAGACAGCATTTGCGAGCATGAAAAATTTCGAAACAAAGATGCGGATTTCTATGAAGCGTGGCTGATGACAGATAGCACATCTAAACTTGAGAAATATTTCATTAAAAATGATATCTACAAATATTACCAGATGTACGAGACAATTCTAATATCTTATCACCGCTATCTAAACCATCAAAAAATCGATTTAAAAGAACAAAAAGAGAAGTATGCTGAAAAACGAAGAGCAGCGGCAGAAAAACAAAATACACAATTTGCAAAATCTCCAAATAATAATATTTATCAAGATGAGATTTACACGAGAGACACAATAGACTGCGTCTATATCCCTATGGATTTAGATGACTGTTGCGTACAATTGGATCAGTTGTTAAGTGAGGAAGACAAAGAATTCATCAAAGGTCTTCCCAAAGAAGACATCTTAAAACATTTACATTTCGGTTTAGGCATGTGGATCAGAAACAATTGGGGGCTGTGGGGAGGCTCACGTCTACAAAAATATTTATTTGACATTTCAGACCATCCAGACGGAATGTCAAGTATAATTTTAAAGTACTACTACGATTGGCTGAACAAAAAATAATTCATAATGCATAATTGTTGGGACATGCCACACATCTGGTGATTCAACCCTCTTGTAGAGACGCACGGTCGTGCGTCTCATGATTATCCCATTGTTTAGATTCCACCAACAATTACGCATTACGAATTATGCATTACGAATTAAATTCAATTTCCTCTTTTCGCCTTATGCCCAAGTTTTTTCAAGCATTCCACAGCTGCGTCACGTTTGTCGCCCTGAAGAAGGATCTCCTCCTCACGGTATGAACCACCTGTAGCCAATTTTTTCTTCAGCACGTCAGCAATCTGATGCACCGTCTCCAAATCACAAGTGAAACCAGAAATGATAGTGGCAGTCTTTCCTCCTCTACCCTTCTTCTCAAAACTAACAATCAAATTCTGAGCGTCTACCTTCTCCTCCACTTTTTCCTCAACAACTGGTTCTGCATCTCCCTGTGGCAACGTGCCTTTAAGAGCAGATAGCGAATCTTTCCAATCCATAATTTATTCTATAACGTTTTTCTTCGTAAAACAAAAATACACGTTTTGAAGCAAAAACTAAAATTCCAAACCGCTTCTTTTATTTTGGAATCCATAAAATTCACGAGACTTCATTTATGTTAAAAACATTTTGAGTTAAAACACGTAAAAAGAAAAATAAAATCTTAAATTTGCGAAATTGGTATATTGGAACATCTTATGAAGATTATTTGTGTAGGTTGGAACTATGGTTCCCACAATGCAGAACTATATAAAGAAGAGAAGAAAGAACCTGTGCTTTTCTTAAAGCCAGAGACTTCACTTCTCCGTGAAAACAAGCCGTTCTATCTGCCTGATTTCTCACAACAGGTGGAGCATGAGGCAGAACTTGTGGTAAGAATAGGCAAGATGGGCAAGAACATTGCAGCAAAATTTGCCGACAGATACATCGATGCCATCACTATCGGAGTAGACTTTACAGCACGAGACTTGCAAGCCGCAGCAAAAAAAGCAGGTGCACCATGGGATATCAGCAAAGGGTTTGACAATTCCGCGCCAATAGGAGATTTCATTGACAAAAACGAATTTGCAGATTTACAAAATATTAATTTTAGTCTAAGTAAGAATGGTAAAATAGTCCAGTCTGGCAACAGCGGAGAGATGATCACGTCGATAGCGGAGATAGTTTCATTAGCGAGCAAATATTTCACTTTGAAGACGGGAGATCTGATTTTCACAGGTACACCAAGCGGAGTAGGCAAAGTGGAGATCGGAGATGAGATCAAAGGATTCATTGAAGGCCGGGAGTTGCTTAAATTCAGTGTCAAATAACAAGTTAGATTATGAAGTTATTAAGAGATATATTTACATGTACGTTTGCAATGACATTGGCTTCCATGAGTGTAGTCAGTGCACAAGATTTGCGTACATATACAGACAAATCAATTTTGTCGAGCGGAAAGACAGTAAAAATCAGAGTTCAGGAAGAAGGACTCTACTCATTTTCTTACAATGAGTTGCGCGACATGGGTTTCTCCAACCCCAAAAATGTCCACCTACGCGGATACGGAGGAGAAATGCTGAATGAAGATTTCAACGAAGACAACAAATACGTCGACGATTTGGTAGACCAGCCAATAGTTGATTTAGGAGACAAAATCGCATTCTACCTGAGAGGTGTTGTTGGATTGACAAGAACAAGCGCATCTTCGATTAACAATATCGGCATTTCAGAAAACTACACGTCGGACTATTCCTACTATTTCCTTCATGAGGAGGATACTGAGGCAAAAAGAATAGAGGATGCTGACGAATTGGCTGAAAATGATACGAAAGAGACCACATATACAGCCATCAAATGGCAAAAATTTGATGACATCAACATCTCCAAAACAGGAAGAAACTGGTATGGCAACAAATTCAGCAATGGTGAAAGCAAGACATTCTCTTTCTCATTCACCAATCTGATAGCAGGAGAGATTGGAAAAATATACAGCAACGTGATGTCGTCCTCTCCAGCGACAGGAGAATTCAACCTCAAAACTGATTTGACCAACAAATCAGCCACATTTGACAAAACAACCAACTACGATCTCGGATTCGAGAAAATCATGGAAGCTGAAGTCACTCAACCTTCATCCAATTCCATATCGGCCACATACAAATACACGACATCTTCAACCACAGGAGCAGGCTACATTGATTATATAATCGCCACAGCAAAATGTAATTTGAAAGGCAACGTTGGCTATCAGATGATCCCTGTATATCCATATAAAATAGAGACGACCATCACATATGCCGCTTTGAATTCCAATTCAAACATTCAAGTTTGGGATGTGTCGGAAATCGATGATATCAGAAGAGTGCCAACCAGATTGAGCAAAGACAGTTTGATATTCACAGTCAAGACGAGACCGACTATCGGCAGATACATCCTTGTCAACTGGGGAGGAGGATTCAAGACCCCTGAGATTGTCGGAAATGTAGACAACCAGAATCTTCATGCCCTTAAAGATATTGAATATGTAGTAGTCACTAACCCAGAATTCATCAACCAAGCAAATGATATCGCTGAGTTTCACAAGAAGGAGGATGGGATGAGTGTCGCTGTCGTTACTGCCGACCAAGTGTTCAACGAATTCTCAAGCGGAACACCAGACCCGACAGCCATCAGAGCATTCATGAAAATGCTATGGGACAGAGCTTCAAAGTCGGAATATGGAGTATATCCTCAATATCTCTTGTTGTTCGGTGATGGCACATACGACAATAGGGGTAAGCTCAAGATTGATGACAACAATAAAATGTTGACATACCAATCCGTCAAATCATTGAATGAGACATCCAGCTACTCATGCGACGACTATTTCGGCTATGTTGAAGACGGATCAACAGGTTACAACAACCTATATACCAATAAGAATATAAATATAGGTGTCGGCAGATTCCCTGTCACAAAAGTGGATCAAGCGGAAGTCCTAGTAAACAAAGTAAAACAATATTACGCTCTAGAGCCAGGAGAATGGAGGACAAAAGTCCTTTCTTTGGCTGATGACAACGACGAACAAACATCAAGTTCCAGCTATCACTCTTTCTTGTCTCATCAAGAAGAAGCGATATCGGCATTAAAATCCGTCGAACCAAGAATGAATGTTACTCGTCTTTATTGGGACAACTTCAATTGCGACATGAGCGGAGGATCACGCAGATACCCAGAGGTGACTGCAGCCATAACAAAAAAATTCTCAGAAGGATCGTTGATATTCAACTATCTAGGACACAGTTCTTACAACGCTATAAGCGCAGAGCATTCATATTCAATATCACAGGTGCAGTCGATATACAACAAGATTTATCCTGTATGGTTCGCAGGAAGCTGTAACCTATCACAGTACGACGACTTCAGAACCAGCTTTGGAGAGGAAATAATATTAAACCCAAACGGTGGTGCAATCGCATCTATCGGCGCTGTACGTACAGCATACGCATCGCCAAACCTATCATTGGACAAGGATTTTCTACGCCAAGCATTCAACCCTGAAAATGAATACCGTCTTGGCAAGATACATAGAGCGGCAAAGACAGCAAGAGGTCAAGACTCCAACAAGATGGTTTACATATTGTTAGGAGACCCCGGACTAAAATTAAAGGTTCCAGAGTTAAATCTTGTTGTAGATTCCATCATGGCATTGAATACAGACGGATCTGTTGAAAAAACAGACACATTGAAGGCTTTGTCAAAAGTGAAGATTCTTTGTCACGTAGAAGATGAGACAGGCAATACACTGACACAATTCAATGGAATAGTGAACGCGACATTAAAAGATAAAAAAGTGAAGGCATTCACTAAAGGAAACAAGAGCGGAATCGAACCATTCACATATTATGACAGACAGAGTACTTTGTATTCTGGTTCTTCGGTTGTGACAAACGGAGTCTTTGAGCTACAGATGATCATTCCAAAAGATATCAATTACAATGTCGATTTCGGAAGACTATCAATGTATGCCTACGACGAGCTTAACGGATGGGATGCGATGGGAGCAAACGAAAATCTGCTTGTCGGAGGAAGTGCATCGGATGTTGCGTCTGACAACGTCGGACCAAACATCATCGTAACGACAAACGGAAAATCATACAAAGATGGATACAAGGTCAATCCAAATCCAATGATTTTTGTGGATTTGTCTGACATCAGCGGCATAAATGCCACAGGAAGCAGTATTGGCCATAATATCACTTTGACTATCGATGACAACACGAAAAAAGTGATCTCCCTAAACTCTTACTTCAAATACAATATCGCTAGTTGTACTGAAGGAAAAGTGGAATACCACATAGAAGAGTCTTTGAGTGAAGGTTGGCACACGATAAAAATCAAAGCTTGGGATTTGCAGAGCAACTCATCGGAAACGACAATCAAAATCTATGTGACCGAAAGTCTAGCTCCTGAGATTGAAACTTTGACTGTCTACCCTAACCCAGCCAAGGACAAATTCATCTCTTATATAAAGACAAACAGACCTGATGAAGTCCAGACTATCGTTTGTTCGTTGACTGATTTTTCAGGCAGAGAGATCTTAAGGAAAGAGTTGAAAGACAAACCGGTAGACGGTTCTTGGAAAATTGAATGGGACTTGAATGAAAACGGAAGAGTCACTCCAGGTCTATACTTGTTATACGTTCGTGTAGCCACTGAGAAATCAGACTATGCGGAAAAAACAGAAAAAATCGTGGTCGTTGCGCAATAAAACATTTCGCCATACGTTAATTAGGCAGATAGGACAAATTTTCTATCTGCCTAATTTTTTTTATCGTATGAGTAAAGTGTTATTTAGACTAATTCTGACATGTACGATTGCGATGACATTGAATAATAAATGCGAAATCAATGCCCAGAACTTACGTTCATACACAAACAGGTCAGTCTTATCAAGCGGAAAAACAATAAAAATTCGTGTACAGGAAGAAGGGGTATATTCTTTCACGTATAAGCAATTGCTCGACATGGGATTCTCCAACCCACAAAATGTGCACCTACGCGGATACGGAGGAGAATTGTTGGACGAAGATTTCATTGAGAGCAACCATTATATCGACGACTTGACAGACCAACCGATCGTGGATCTGGGAGATAGAATCGTATTCTACCTCAGAGGAGTCGTAGGGTTGGCAAAGATAAACGAAAGCTCGACAAACAATATCGGCATAACTGAAAACTACACATCTGACCACTCATACTATTTCCTACACGAAGAAAATACAGAGGCACCAAAAATCAAGTATGCAGATAAGTTGACGGAAGGGGTCGTCAAAGAGTCTACATACACAGCCATCAAATGGCAGAAATTCGACGACATAAACATCGCCAAGACCGGCAGAAACTGGTATGGAAGCAAGTTCAACGATGGCGACAGCAAAAAATTCACGTTCCTATTCGACAACATCATTGCCGGAGCCACAGGTTATATATATAGCAATATAATGACTTCATCGACGTCCATAAGTGAATTCAGCATCTTGACAAACACAACAAACAAATCGGAGGATTTTGGCAAAAGGAAAATAAAAGCTAAAAATGAAGACGAGTACACACTTGGATTTGAGAAGACAATCGTGGTTGATGTCACACAGTCGGAAGACAATACAATATCCGCCACATACAAATACTCAACAGCATCAATTACAGGAGCAGGATACATCGATTATATAATCGCCGCCGCCAACTGCAATTTGAGAAGCAACGTCGACTACCAAATGATCCCAATCGGGCCATCTTCCAAAAAGACAAATATCACATACGCAGCTTTGAATTCCAATTCCACCATTCAAGTTTGGGATGTGTCAGAAATCGGCGATGTCAGAAGAGTGCCGACAAGATTGAGCAAAGACAGCCTGATATTCACAGTCCAAACGAGACCAACCGTCGGCAGATATATCATGTTCAACCCCAATGGAGGATTTCCGACTCCAGAAGTAGTCGGAAATGTAGACAACCAGAATATTCATGCGCTAAAAGATATCGAATACGTGGTAGTCACAAATCCAGAATTCATAGACCAAGCCGAAGATTTAGCCGAGTTTCACAAAAAAGAGGACGGTATGAGTGTCGCAGTGGTCACTTCCGACCAAGTGTACAACGAATTCTCCAGCGGGACACCTGACCCGACAGCCATCAGAGCTTTCATGAAGATGCTATGGGACAGAGCGTCTAAATCAGAATACGGAATCTATCCGCAATATCTGTTGCTAATAGGAGACGGTACGTACGACAACAGAGGAATATTAAAGATCACGAACTACAATAAAATGTTGACATACCAATCTGTCAGATCATTGAGTGAGTCGAACAGCTATTCATGCGACGACTATTTCGGCTATGTCGAAGACTACACATTCGGTTACAACAGACTATATTTGAATGACAATATAAATATTGGAGTAGGCAGATTTCCCGTCGCCACAACCAAACAAGCAGAGGATCTTGTCAATAAAGTAAAACAATACTACACATTAAAGCCAGGAGAATGGAGGACTAAAATTCTTGCCCTTGCAGATGACGACGACGAGGGAACAGAAACCAATGATACATATCACAAATTTTCTCGCCAACAAGAAGATTATGTCATAAAAACATTGGAGACTATTGAACCAAGGATGAATGTATCCCGTCTATACTGGGACTATTATACCTGTGACATGAGCGGAGGATCACGCAGATACCCAGAGGTAACAGCCGCCATAACAAAAAAATTCGATGAGGGAGCGTTGATTTTCAACTATCTCGGTCATGGTTCATACAATGCCATAAGCACAGAACATTCATACTCTATCTCACAAGTCCACAATATATACAACAAGATATATCCTGTATGGTTTGCGGGCAGTTGCAACGTGTCACAGTACGACGATTTCAGATACAGTTTTGGAGAGGAGATAATGCTCAACCCCAAAGGAGGAGCCATAGCATCTGTCGGAGCCGTACGTACAGCGTACGCCCCTCAAAACCTATCATTAGATATAGATTTCACAACACAAGTGTTCAATCCAGAAAACGAATACCGATTAGGCAAAATATACAGAGCGGCAAAAACAATAAGAGGGAAAGACTCCAACAAAATGGTATACATATTGCTTGGGGATCCGGGAATAAGGCTGAAAGTACCAGAATTGAATCTAGTAGTAGACTCAGTTGTGACATTGAAATCCGACGGGACCGTCATCAAAGCAGACACACTCAAAGCCCTGTCGAAAGAAAAGATCTATTGTCATGTTGAAGATGAGACCGGCAGCACATTGAGACAATTCAACGGGACAGTAGAAATCACACTCAAAGACAAAAAAATAGAAATGAACACCAAAGGGAACAAAGAATTTGCCGTTTATGACAATGTAAATAAAAAAGATATTTACGTAAAAGCAGAGCCTTTCACTTATTACGACCGACAAAGCATACTTTATACCGGATCAACAATTGTAACAAACGGGGAATTTGAAATCCAGATGATCATACCCAAAGACATCAACTATAAAGTTGACTATGGAAGACTCACCATGTATGCTTACGACGAGATTAATGGTTGGGATGCGATGGGAGCAAACGACAGTCTGCTTATAGGAGGAAGTGCGACAGATATAGAGCCAGACAGCGTCGGGCCAGTCATTCAATTGAAGACAAACGGAAACAAATTCAAGGATGGATACAAAGTCAACTCAAATCCGATGGTCTACCTTAATCTGTATGATATTAACGGCATAAATGTCACAGGCAGCAGCGTCGGCCATAACATCACATTGACAATAGATGACAACACGAAGGATGTGATTTCTCTAAACCCATACTTCAGATACAATACAGCAAGCTGTACAGAGGGGAAAGTCGAATACCATCTTGAAAAAGCATTGAGTGAAGGATGGCACACACTGAAAGTCAAGGCATGGGATTTACAAAACAATTCCTCTGAATCCACAATCCGTATTTATGTGATAGAAGATCTGGCTCCAGAGATAGAGATTTTCACCGTCTTCCCTAATCCTGCCAAAGAAAAATTCATAGCACATATAAAGACAAACAGGCCAGATGAGGTTCAGACAGTCGATTGTTCGATGTTAGATTTGACAGGCAGAGAAATCTCAAAAAAAGAGTTGAAAGACAAGCCCACAGACGGGATTTGGAAGATCGAATGGGACTTGAATGAAAAAGGAAAAATTTCCAGTGGAATATATCTATTGCGTGCTCGAATAGCCACAGAAAAATCAAATTTTGCAGAAAAAACAGAAAAAATAATGGTTATTGCACAATAAATAGTAATATTGCACGTTAAATGAGTAGAAAAGCTAAAATAGAATAGATAGATGAAAAGAATAAATGCAAGTTTGGTAGGGACAGCAATGATGCTATCCATATTGAGTGCGAACGCAGAAAGCAAAGGCGATTACTTCAACCCATTACAGACTGCAATACCGTCATTGAGTATTGCGCCTGACGCAAGAGGCGGTGGTATGGGAGATGTAGGAGCCGCAACATCTGCCGATGTTTATTCTCAATACTGGAATCCCTCAAAATATGCCACTATGGAAGATAAAGGAGGAATTGCGATATCATACACTCCTTGGCTAAGAGATATTGTGAACGACATTTACCTGGCATATCTTGTAGGGTACTATAAACTGGACGACAAGCAGGCGTTGTCGGCTTCAATGAGATATTTCTCTTACGGAGAAATCAACTTATCTGACATGCCTGGTCCTTCAGGAGATGTTATTTCATATGGAACTGCAAAACCATACGAATTTGCTGTCGACTTTGCTTACTCACGTGCATTAAGCAAGTACTGGTATGCCAGCGTAGCGCTAAGATTCATATACTCAGACTTGATGAACGGTGTGGTCGACGAGCAAGCTTACAGTGCAGCGAAGGCTGTTGCAGCCGACATTTCAGCTTTCTACAGCCGTCCATTCGACTTGTCTGACAAAAGAGTCGCAAAATTGAATATCGGTACTAACATATCAAATATCGGTTCCACAGCCTCATATGATGACCATATGACGGAGCAATTTATCCCTACAAACTGGAGATTAGGTATCAATTACGAATTTCCAATAGACCAATACAACAAGTTCTCCGCATCATTCGACCTGAACAAACTTCTTGTTCCAACAACTCCTCTAGAAAGCGACTATATAGATAGTGACCGCACATACACTAAAGAGGAATACGAGCAAGCCAACAAGGAATTTAAAGAGGCATTGGAAGAATACCATAAATGCTCTTCAGTCAAAGGTATTTTCAAATCTTTCGGTGATTCAGGCGGTTTTGGCGAGGAGATGAAAGAAATCAATTGGAGTTTGGGTGGAGAATACTCATACAGAGACATGTTCATGGCCCGTTTCGGATACTTCCACGAGAATGAGTCAAAAGGAAACAGAAAATATTTTGCTGCCGGAGTAGGATTCAAAATGAAGGTATTTGAAATCAATGCCGCATACTTGTTCGCAGCCAAATCAAATGCCCACTGTCCACTTGACAACACATTGCGATTCTCTCTAGGATTCAATTTCGACGGAGTAAAGAAAATGGCGGATAATTCTGTCGCAGAATAACATATCGTATTTTGTAAAGAAAAATATTGATATATAGAGACGCACGGACGCATTGATTTATAGAGACGCACGTCCGTGCGTCTCTACATTATGGAGAAATCTCCTCAAATCGTGTTTTTGCACCAAAAAATTTCAAGCTTTGCATTTTTTCTACTAATTTTGCGTGGCTAAAAAGAAAAAACGATGATAAACAGAATCCTTCTTCGAATCAAAGTAATTCAGATACTTTTTTCGTACTACAAGAGCAACAGTAAAGACGTCAACGATGCAAAGAATGAGTTGACAATCTCACTCGACAAAACTTACGAGCTTTACATGCTATTGCTAAGACTTGCCGTCGAAGTGTCTGATTATGCAAAAACAAGAAAAGAGTCTATCGCAAAAAGATGTCAGATGGCTGGCAATGCCAACTTTGACAGCGGAGAAAAAATCCCTGCCGACTTTCTGGCAGAAAACAAAGTCGCTCAACAGCTTGCAGAAAACGAGACTCTGAACAAATTCTTAGAGGAGCACAAATTATCATGGAACAAACATCCTGAAATCATCAACTCTCTATATGCAGAAGCTTTGACTTCTCAAGCATATGAGACTGCAGAGGCAAGCGAGCACGACTACGATTGTGACCGCCGTTTCCTACGTGGCTTCTACAAAAGCGTCGTGACATCAAACAAGATGCTGACAGAAGAGTTGGAAGGAATGTCGATCTATTGGAACGACGACACAGAGACAGTCATCAGTTTCATCATGAAGACAATCGCCCGCTACGAAGAGACAACTCCTAACGACTACGAGTTGATGCCTAAGTTCAGCGACCCAACAGATGAGACTTTCGCCCTTACTCTACTTACAAAGGTCATCTACAACCAGGCAGAGTACGACGAACTGATTATGACTCACATCAAAAATTGGGACAAAGACCGTATCGCATTCATGGACAAAATCATCCTTCAGACTGCGATCGCGGAACTTTTCGCATTCCCTCATATTCCTATCGTCGTCACTTTGAATGAGTATGTAGAGCTTTCTAAATACTACAGCACTCCAAGAAGTTCAACATTCATCAACGGTGTGCTTGACGCTATCGTGAAAGATCTTAAGGAACAAAACAAATTGACAAAAGTTGCGGTGATCACACCAAAAACAAGATAACTAAAAAAAAGAAAAAATGAATCTATTATCAATTCTACTACAGGCTCAGCCAGGTTTAGGCTCAATGTTACCAATGATCCTTATCTTCGGTGCATTCTTCATCTACATGATCTGGAGCCAGAAAAAGCAGGAGAAGAAAATCCGTCAATACCGCGCTAACCTAAAGGCTGGCGACACTGTGATTCTACAGACTGGTATCTACGGCAAGATCAAAAGCATCGAGGCTGACGGTGTGACTATCCGTATCGAAATTGCTCCTAATGTTGTGGTTAACGTAAATGTCAACTACGTTTATCCAACAAACGAAGCTCAGACAACAAGCGTTTCAACTGACGTTACAAAGTAAATCATCTATTCAGCATTTAGAGTGTAGTGAAAGACGAAATTCTAAATTTCATAGAAAAACAAATCAAAAAGGCCAGGGAATTTGTGATGAGCAAAGACCTTTGGGTCTTTTTGTTTTTTTTGGTAATATCCGCTACACTTTGGCTGATGCAGGCTTCTTCAGAAAAAGGAGAGTCAACTATCCAAATACCAATACAATACGAAGAAATCCCTGAAGGGTTCTGCAGAAGCGAACAACTTTGCACTGCACTTGATGTGACAGTGACAGACCAGTGGCAAACACTGTTCAAATACCACGCTAAGATGGCATTCGCTTTCCTAGGCTACGGATTCGACACAATCAAAATAGGCAGGGAAAAACTACAAGAGGGTAAAAACCTAATCCAAGCCAAAAGCTTCGAGGCCAAACTGAAAGAGCAGCTCAATGCCAACACCAAAATTGAAAGTTATTCTCCCGACACAATCAAAGTGTCGATATACAAGATAGAGAAGAAGACGGTGCCTGTCAAACTTGTTGGCAAAATCCGACTTCGTCCTCAATACATACAAATCGGCGATGTCACAATCAATCCGGACAAAATTGATATTTTCGGAACGAAAGAGACTCTGGACAAAATAGACTCTTTGGAGACATTGCCAGCAGACTCTCTTCTCAACGATATCTTTGAGAACACGACTCAGATTGTCCCTTTGAAAAAAAATGACAATATCTCATTCAATGAGTCACAAGTCATCGTTGACATAAAAGCCGAACAGGTCATGGAAAAAGTAATTGACGTGGTCGGCATCAACAAAAAGAACGTACCTGCCAATCTGACTTTGAAGACCTTCCCTGCATACGTAGGTGTAAAATGTAAGGTAGGTGTCAGCAATTGGGATAAAGTCACACCGTCGTCGTTCACCCTCGTAGTGGACTACAACAAGATCAACAGCAAAAGCAATAAGGTCAACGTAGAGGTTGCCAACAGTGCCGAAGGTATTTTCGGAATCTCTCTGCATCCTGACCAGGTTGAGTTTATAATCGAAACTAAAACTGAGCAATAATGTTGAGACTTGGGATAACAGGTGGTATTGGATCTGGCAAAAGCGTCGTAAGCAAAACACTTTCTGTGTTGGGCATTCCCGTCTACGACTGCGACTCCAGAGCCAAATGGCTGCAGGAAAACGATGCAGACGTGAGACAAAAGATAATGAAACTGCTCGGCGACGACGTGTATGAAGGGCAACGTCTCAACAGAAAAGAAATGGCGGCAAAGATCTTTTCAGACGCCGCTTTGCTTTCAAAGGTTGAAGGTATCGTGCATCCAGCAGTGGAAAATGATTTCAACCGATGGTGCTTGGAGCAGAAGAAAGACATCGTCGCATTGGAGAGTGCTATCCTTTACGAATGCGGTCTGAACAACAAATGTATCGACAAAGTATGCCTTGTCTACGCTCCAACTGAAACAAGAATAGAAAGAGTCGCACGACGTGATTCCGCAAACATTGAAGAAATCCGCCGACGCATGGCTAACCAAGCCAGCGATGACGACAAACTAAAAAAAGCAGACTTTGTAGTTAAAAACTACTCCAACCACAGCGTTATATGCCAAGTGTTGGAAATGATGATTAAAGCGAGAGAAGAATGGAAATGAAAGAAAGTCTACTCAATAATATCGAGTATCCCTCGGATTTGAAGAAACTTAAGGTGGAGCAACTGCCTCAGGTTTGTGAAGAGTTGCGTGCATTCATCATCGATGAGTTGTCACACAACCCAGGGCATTTCGCATCCAGTCTTGGCACAATAGAAATCACAGTCGCTCTTCACTATGTGTTCGACATGCCATCTGACAACATCGTATGGGATGTTGGCCATCAGGCTTACGGACATAAGATCCTTACAGGAAGACGCAAAGTGTTCGGCACAAACCGTAAGTTTGGCGGAATCAGCGGTTTCCCTAACCCTAAGGAGAGTGATTACGACTCATTCATAGCTGGCCATGCGTCCAACTCTATTTCCGCATCACTCGGAATGGCAGTGGCGTCTAAACTAGAGCACAAAGAAAATCATACCGTAGCCATCATCGGAGACGGTGCGATGACTGGTGGACTTGCATTTGAAGGACTGAACAATGCGTCCATCTGCGACAATAATCTGCTGATTATCCTCAACGACAACCACATGGCTATCGATCCAGCCGTGGGTGGTGTGAGCGATTATCTGCTTAAACTGACATCTTCCCCACGATACAACCGTATTCGTGAAGGATTATACAACCGAGCTGTAAATGCTGGTATCATAGGCGACGACAAGAAAGGCAAATTCACTCGTCTTACCAACTCCGTCAAATCATTGTTGAGCAGTCAGCAAAACATGTTTGAAGGATTGAATATCAGATATTTCGGTCCATCTGACGGACATAACGTTGTGGAACTGGTCTCTCTTTTGGAAGATTTGAAACGAATCAAAGGTCCAAAACTACTTCACCTTATCACGAAAAAAGGCAAAGGATTCAAACCGGCTGAAGAGGCGGCTACAGAGTGGCACGCTCCTGGCAAGTTTGACGTTGAGACAGGAGAAAAGATCAAGGTCATCCAGACTGACCAGCCGCCTTTGTTCCAGGATGTTTTCGGCCACACATTGCTTGAACTGGCACGTGAAAACGACAAAATCGTGGGAGTGACACCTGCCATGCCAACAGGTTGCTCCATGACATTCATGATGCATGAGATGCCAAACCGTACATTCGACGTAGGTATTGCCGAGGGACATGCGGTGACATTCTCAGCAGGTCTGGCAAAAGCTGGCATGATGCCGTTCTGCAACATCTATTCATCTTTCATGCAGAGAGGCTACGACAATGTCATCCATGATGTGGCGATACAGAACCTTAATATGGTGATCTGTCTCGACCGTGCCGGATTAGTTGGTGCGGACGGTGCGACTCACCATGGTGCATTCGACATCGCCGCTTTCCGTGTTGTGCCAAACCTCACAATCGCGTCGCCAATCAACGAAAGCCAATTGCGCAAACTGATGTACACAGCCCAGTTGCCAGACAAAGGTCCTTTCATGATCCGTTATCCACGAGGCAAGGGAGAACAAAAAGATTGGCATTGTCCACTTGAAGAGATGCCAGTGGGCAAAGGAGAAATGCTTACTGACGGCGACGGTGTGGCTGTACTTACAGTCGGACCGATCGGCAACACCGTAGCAAAAGCAATCAGTGAACTTCAGGAAGAGGGAATCCATGCCGCACACTACAATATGATTTTCGTCAAACCACTGGATGCAGATCTGTTGAGAGAAGTCGGAAAAAAATTCCGTCGCATAATCACTGTGGAAGATGGCGTAAAGAACGGAGGAATGGGTTCAGCTGTGACTGAATTCTTCAACGACAACGATACACCTATCATTGTCAAACGACTTGGTTTGCCAGACAAATTCGTTGAACACGGCACTCCGGAAGAGTTGTACAAATTATGCGGATTGGATAAAGATTCTATCAAACAAGAAATTAAAAACCAATACAATAAGCTATGAATAGATTGAAAAGGATTTTAGTTGCATTAGGATTTTGCACAGCAACTGTAGCAAACGCAGGCGAATTCACATCTCTATCTGTTACAGAATTTGCCACAGCAATCAAGAACGACTCTGTTGTCGTTGTAGACGTACGTACACCATCTGAATACAAGTCTGGCTACATAAAAGGCGCTCAGAATATCGATATGAAGAGTGCTGACTTCCAGACAGAAGCAGCAAAACTTGATAAAAAGAAAAAAATTGCTGTTTACTGCCGTTCTGGAAAACGCAGCAAAGTGGCAGCCAACGCAATGGCAGACATGGGATATCAGGTGATTGAGCTAAACTCAGGCATCTTGGGTTGGCAGAATGCTTCAATGCCGGTTGAAAAATGATTGAGGATGGATGATTGAGGATTGATGGTTGATGGTTGAGGATGGATGATTGAGGATGGATGATTAATTAAGATATAAAGAAGACGGAATTAATGGATACTTATCCTTTTAATTCCGTCTTCCTTATTTCAACCCCTAGACTTTGGTCTTTAGTCTTTGGTCTTTAGTCTTTAGTCTTTAGTCTTAGCCCTTAATCACAATCTAATACCGTAATTCTGCTTCAACGTCTCCATCACAAACACACTCTGAACCCTGCCGACATAATCTAACTCACCCACCTTGTAAAGGATAAACTCCTGATACTCTTTCATTCCACGCACATTGACCTTCATAAGAAAATCGCAGTCACCACTCACATTGTAACACTCTGTCACCTCATCCCAACTAGCGACAATCTCAC
>JAEEMG010000004.1 GCA_016283095.1 Paludibacteraceae bacterium
AAAACGGTTCACAAGGAAGGCAAACACATTCCTGCCTACCTAGCAGCAGAAAGCAAAGATTGCAATGCTACTACTATTTCTAAAAAGAAATAGAGCGATGGAGTAAGTTCTTAACAGGGCGGCCGTTCTTCACGAACGGTCGCTTTTTTATTATCAGCATACCAAAAGCATACTAACTGACCTGCTTCTACGATGCAAGTCGTATGCAAAAACAAACCCATTTCTGGGCAATATAGTTTTTGTTTAATACATGGACATTCTTAAATCAACAAAAATCAATATATTGACAACCAACAATCATTTATTTTATAAATTTCAAGATTGTTTTTTTTGAATAAATTGCCCAATAGAATAACTTTGCAAGCGGGAAAATTACAAATCTGTTAAAATTCGGCTGCATTTCTGTAATTTTTTCCTGAACATTAGGACATAATAAAAAAAGTGGTGTCAAGTGTGTTATGCGAATAAGATGAATTTGGTGGGGAAAGAGCACAACCACACACTAAACAACAATGAATATAAATCGATAATAACATAATCAAATGACATTTCAGACACTTGAATATCTAATTTTCCTGCCTTTAACATTTATTCTCTACTGGACATTATGCCGTGGGAACAAAACTCTCCAAAACGGACTTATCGTAATAGCTAGCCTTATATTCTATGGATGGTGGGACTGGCGTTTTCTAGGGCTATTATTGTTGACTGCATTCTCCACATTCGTCGCTGGAGATTTGATGGGCAAAACTGAAGATTCCAAAAAGCGAAAAATGATTTCAGTCGGTGCCATACTTCTAAACATCGGCATCCTATTCTTTTTCAAATACTTCAACTTTTTTGTGCAGGCGTTTATCGATGCTTTTTCTCTCTTCGGAGCAGACGTGGAAGTATCGACGCTTAACATCCTGTTGCCAGTGGGTATCAGTTTCTACACTTTCTCAGCGTTGAGTTACAGTATTGATGTATATCAGAAAAAGGTAGAGCCGACCAAAGATCTTTTGGCATATCTTGCCTACGTAATGTTCTTCCCTAGCATTTTGAGTGGACCGATAAGCCGAGCTCAAAAAACATTACCACAGTATTTTGAGACTCGTACTTTCAATTACGACGTGGCTATTGACGCATGCAAAGCGATCTTGATTGGCGCTGTTATGAAACTTTGTCTTGCCGACCGTTTGGCAATTTACGTAAACACAGTATATAGCAACATCGACCAACACAACGGCACGACACTTTTTTTCACCAGCGTCCTTTACACCATTCAGATTTATGCTGACTTCGCTGGATACTCGTTGATGGCTATCGGAAGTGGAAAGTTGTTTGGCATCGAACTGCCAACGAACTTCATCCGTCCATATTTTGCAAAAACAGTCACTGATTTCTGGCGCAGATGGCACATCTCACTCACCACATGGTTCAGAGATTACATCTATTTCCCATTGGGAGGCAACAGATGCAGCAAAGCGCGCTGGATGCTCAACACAATGATCGTCTTTACTGTAAGTGGACTATGGCATGGCGCAGCATACACTTTCCTCATCTGGGGAGCATTCCACGGAGCATGTATGGTGATAGAAAGACAAGTGTATGGAAACAAAATCAAAGAGATTTCAGACAAGTTCTCTATAGCTAATCTACTAAGATTGGCACTCACTTTCCTAATTGTGAATTTCGCATGGATATTCTTCCGTGTAAACGACCTTAACGACGTAATGACAATCTTTAAGAAAATATTTACAGAGCATGGGGAACTCTTCGTCGACATTGACACATTCCTATTAGGATTCCTTGCAATGGCGATAGTATTTATTTACGACTTCATAAAGGAGAAGGATTTGAACATCCATCTTCTAAGTTCAAAATACATTGTCGTAAGATACATCACAGCTATTCTGCTGACATTCTATATTCTCGCCTTTGGTGTGCTCAATGGTGGTTCATTTATTTATTTCCAATTCTAAAGCAGTTATGAAAAAAGGGTTATTAAGATTTGGTGTTGCCGTTTTAATAGTTTTGGTCTCTATAGTTGTGATTGACCTTGCTGTAGGCAAAGCGATGGATTATATGCTTCCTCAGATCAGCAACCAAGGAGCTACAGGAAAAACATACTTTTCTCTATATGATGTGAACACCCCTGTGGTGATTGTCGGATCTTCACGTGCGTCACACCATTATGTGACTCAACAAATAGAAGACTCGATTGGGTTGCCAGCATACAACGTCGCTCGTGATGGCTGTTTCTTCAGCCACAACAGTTGTGTGGTAAACTCTATCTTAGACAGATACTCTCCTAAATTGATCATTTGGGAAAACTGCTGTGAATATCTATACGAGGGTGTGGATGATCCATTCGTCAACCTATACCCATACTATGAGACAAACAAATGGGTGACAACCGCGATAAAAGAAGAGTTGCCTTGGAAAGAATACGCCCGTCTCAACAGCAAAATATACCAATACAACTCTGTAATCCACCGTATCTTGATGCGTTACAGAAGCCGCAGTTCATATACAGAAGAAACAGAAAAAGGATACGAGCCTCTGACACCTAAAGAGCTTATTAAGAAATTGGAATTAGAGCCAGAAAAGTTGACAGGCACAACACTAAGCGAAACTAAAGTGGCCCGCTTCGATTCCATTCTGACAAGGGCTCAGGAGAAAGGCATTAAAATGGTGATTGTTGATTCGCCTAGATATTTCATCCGCGATTCGATAAACATATCTAGAGACAAGATGGAAGAGATAAGCAAAAAACATGGAATGCTCTTTATCGACAACACTCACCTTCCATTCTTCATAGAACATTCCGAAATGTTCGCTGATCCGACTCACATGAACAGCAACGGTGCGGAAATCTATACAGAACTATTTTTAAGCCAAATACATGATTATGTAAGTACAATTAAAAACTAGCAATTGTCTCATAATTAATGTATTCGACGAGACAACACATATACCAATACAGCCGAAGGAGACCGAGTTCAAATCAGAATCCTTCGGCTGATTTTTTATCAAATTTACTAATGACAATGCTTGTTTGGATGCCTTCATGACAATAAATTGTTATTATATCGTTAATAAAAATGTTGATAACTTGTTGCTATTAATGTTAGAAACTTCAACAATGTTTCTTTTGAATAAAATCCCCGATGAAATAACTTTGCCAGTAGTAAAAAACACTTATCAATTAAATTTAACGCTTATGATATGGGACATGATGATCAGCACAGTGCTTGCAATCGGCGCCGTCGTGGCTATTTCGTCGGTGTTGCTGGCACAGGTATGAGTCCGATGGCTCTTTTCCTTGCAGAAAAGGGCGAAGAGGTTTATGGAAGCGATAGAGCTTTCGCTCAAAAAGAGAAAAACCAGGACTACAAAGAACTTTCTCGCCACGGCGTCAACTGTGTGATGCAGGATGGTGAGCATTTGCCTGCAGATTTGGACTTCGCTGTTGTAAGTACAGCTGTGGAGGATACAAATCCGGATATTAAAGAAATAAAAAGACGTAATGTTAAGATTATGCACCGCAGTGAGTTGCTCGCAGAAATCGCAAGCAACCATTGTGGAGGTGCAATTTGTGTGGGAGGCACTGCAGGAAAGAGCACTACCACCCACCTTATCTACCAACTTCTGCACGGAGCTGGCAAACAACCATGCATGATTGCAGGTGCTGCCGACAACAATGTGAAAAGAGGTGGAGAACCAGGCAATTTCGACAATTCAGGCGATGGGCCGCTCGTCTTTGAAGGAGACGAGAGTGACAAGAGCATTGTAAGATACAACCCTACTATGAGTGTGATCACCAATGTAGGTCATGATCACCATGAAATAGATGTCACAGTCGGTCTTTTCCAGACAGTAGCCGACAATACAGCCGACACTGTTGTGCTTAATTCAGGAGACGAGAATCTCCGCCGTTTGAATTGCAAAAAACGTGTCACTTTCGCTCTTGCAGAAAAAGATAACAACGCAGATTTTAAGGTTGCCGACTTGAAACACACAAGCGAAGGCATAACATTCTCAATCAACGGGGTACCGTTCGCATACCACTCTATTGGGCTTCACAACGCATTGAACATTGCTGCAGCTGTGGCAATGGCGAGTGTATATGGTGTGAATGTTGAGGAATGTGCTAAGATTTTGAGCAAATTCGGCGGTGTTTACCGTCGCGGAAACATAATAGGCAAGGACTCTAATGGTGCATTGTTGGTGGACGATTTCGCCCACACTCCCGAAGAGGTGGCAGAGACAATCCGCACACTAGCATCTTTTTCAGATAAAGTATATGCCGTCTACCAGCCTCATGGATTCGGTCCGCTTCGCAAAACATACGAGCAGATGGCTATCCTTTTGAAAGAGGTGATGAGAAAGCAGGATGTGTTCTATCTTGCCGACGTCTACTACGAAGGCGGAACGACCGACATGAGCATCGGATCAAAGTTTGTGGCGGACTATTTCACGTCGCAAGGCATCAATTGCGTCTACGTGCAGGATAGAAAAGAGATCCCTGCGATGATCGCGAAAGAGAGCAAAGCGAATGATTCGATTGTGGTCATGGGAGCACGCGACAAATCTCTTGCAGATTATGCCTGCTCATTTAAAGGATAATCCGAAAAATATTGATAATTTTGCAAGGAGACGTGATTATTCACGTCCCCTTTTTGTGTTTAAATTAAGAAACTATGCAGATTAAAGAACTTGGAGAATTTGGATTGATTGACAGACTTACGAAGGAGTTCCCTATCGTGAACAAGTCGACGGAATTGTCGGTTGGCGACGATTGCGCTATACTCGACTATACAGGCAAAAAAACTTTGGTAACGAAGGATTTGCTGCTTGAAGGTGTACATTTCGACCTGACATACTGCCCGCTCCTACATTTGGGTTACAAATCAGCGATTGTCAATTTTTCCGACGTCTACGCAATGAACGGCAAACCGAAACAGATGGTTGTCGGTCTTGGAGTAAGTTCAAAACTATGTGTGGAGGATCTTGACGAATTATATGCCGGCATGAAGATCGCATGTGAAGAGCACGGAGTCGACCTGATCGGAGGAGACACCACAGCGTCGCTGAATGGTCTCACAATAAGCATCACTTGCATCGGAGAAGGTGAGGAAGGCAAGATTGTGAAACGCAGTGGAGCGAAAGACACTGACCTTATTTGCGTTACTGGAGATCTTGGCGCCGCATATATGGGTTTGCTTCTTCTTGAAAGAGAGAAAGAGGTGTTCAACGCCGGAAAAGGTTCAGATCCAGACTTCGCAGGCAAAGAATATTTGGTGGAACGACAGTTGAAACCAAGAGCAAGAAAAGATATAATAGAGTCGTTGGAGCGTATCAACGTCGTCCCTACATCAATGATGGATATTTCAGACGGTTTGTCGTCTGAGTTGCTCCACATCTGCAAAGCGAGCCACGTAGGATGCCGAATCTATGAGGACCGTATTCCTATCGACTACCTGACAGCACAGATGGCAGAAGAGATGAATATGAACATGACTATGGCTGCTATGAACGGCGGTGAGGATTATGAGCTTCTGTTCACTATTCCGCTTTCTATGCACGACACATTCAAGGCTTTGACAGAAGTCACTCTTCCTGGTGTGCCTCGTCCAGATATCAAAATCATCGGTCACATCACAGCAGAAAACCTTGGTGCTCGAATGATCACTCGTGGAGGCGGAGAGATCGATATCCAGGCTCAGGGTTGGAACTCGCTAAAAGAATGATAAATTATAAATGTGAAATGCAGAATCAGACGGGGCGATGCTCCGTCTTTTTTTATTTTATCATTCCCCTATTAAGCATTACGAATCATGAATTAAAAAGAATTACAATTGCCGTATAAAATCACGGTTATTGTTTGTGTGCAAATCTTTGCATATTACAATATTTTCCGCTATTTTTGTTGTGGATTAATAATGAATTCTGTTTAGTTATTTATAAAAATGGGAAAAGGAAAAGAAATCGTACAAGAAAACACAGAAATGTTGTTGTTTTCTGATGTTTGTGGCATTATCGACAATGGTCGTAAACGTATCGCTGTCTATGTCAACTCTGAAATCTGCTTAACAAAATGGCATGTGGGCAAACGCATCAAAGAAGATGTGCTTTACAATCAGCGTGCTGAATATGGAAAACAGATTGTTAAGAATCTGGCTGCTAAATTGACAACGAAGTATGGCAGTGGATGGAATCTTAGAAACATTCAACATTGTTTACGAGTTGCATATACATTTTCAGAAGAAGAAATTGTGTACGCAGTGCGTACACAATTCAGTTGGACACATATTCGTTCACTCGTCTCAGTAACAGATCCTCTTGCTCGCCAATTCTATATGGAAATGTGTAGACTTGAGCATTGGGACACTCGAACTTTAGATGCCAAAATTGACAGTCAATTATATGAAAGAACAGCCATCAGTCGTAAGCCTGAAGATGTCATCAAAAAAGAACTTGACAACCTTAAAGATGGCAACACATTGAATCCAGACCTTGTATTTAAAAGCAGTTATTTTCTTGACATGCTTGGATTACCTGATGTCTTTACAGAAAAAGATCTGGAGAGTTCCATCGTCACCCAAATGCAAAGTTTTATTTGCGAAATGGGAACAGACTTTGCTTTTATTGGCAGACAGAAACGTATCACTGTCGATGCCATTGACTACTACATCGACCTACTATTCTACCACAGAACTCTTCGTCGTTTGGTAGCAATCGACTTGAAATTAGGAAAATTCAAACCAGAACATGAAGGTCAAATGTTGCTTTATTTACGTTACTTAAATAAAAATGAACGTAAAGAAGGAGAACTGTCTCCAATCGGGTTAGTTCTTTGTAGCGAAGGAAACACCGAACATGTTGAATATTTGATGTTAGATGAAGACAGTCCAATCAAAGTAGCTCAATACTACACTCAACTGCCTGACAAAAAATTGCTTGCTGAAAAAATGCAACGTGCGATTGCTATTGCCCGCGAACATTTCGCTGAACAAAAAACAAATGGGAAATAAAAAGCCGCATAAAATCATCAAAAGATTATGTTATAGTCTAACGTGAAATGCAGAATCAGACGGGGCAATGCTCCGTCTTTTTTATTTAATCATTCCCCTATTATGTATTATGAATTACGAATTATGAATTAAAAAAAGCACCACCGTAATTATACTACGATGGTGCTTTTTCATCAGCAAAACAACAATTTATATCAAAATCAGTAGAAACAGGGCTCGCCCCATTCTAACAGATTAGATGATTATTCGTTTAAGCATTCAATTTAGGGTTTGAAACTCCCTTTACGTAAGCCTCTGCCTTCTCCAACGCGATGTTGATATTAGCGCAGATGTATTCCTCACCGATAATCTTATCAACTCCTGCTTTGTGAAGAGTTGCATGGACGTGGTTGTTCACACCAGAAAGGATCACCTGGATTCCTGCTTTGTGCGACTGATGACAAAGTTCAGAAAGGTTGTGCATTCCTGTTGAATCGATGAATGGTACTTTTCTCATACGGATAATTCTCACCTTTGGTGTTTCAGCCACCGCACTCATCACATCATCAAACTTAGTTGCCACACCGAAGAAGTATGGTCCGTCGATCTCATAAACACCTACTCCATCTGGCACCACAAGTTTCTCCTCATGAAGCTGTACGTCTGTGTTATCGCTTGGATCAATCTCCTTACCGAATACTCTGACAACTGAAGACTCGTTTGTACGACGTAGGAACAATACCAATGCAAGTAGCAAACCAATCTCGATTGCGATTGTAAGGTCGAAGATCACAGTCAAGAAGAATGTAGTCAAAAGCACTGAGAAATCCGACTTAGGGCTCTTAGACAATGACACAAATGTCTTCCATCCACTCATGTTGTATGATACCATCACAAGCACTGCAGCCAAACATGGCATTGGAATCAACTTAACCAAATCACCCAAGAATAGCAAAACCAATGTCAGGATAACACAGTGTACAACACCAGCGACTGGAGTTTTACCACCATTGTTGATGTTTGTCATTGTACGGGCGATAGCTCCTGTAGCAGGAATACCACCGAAGAATGGAACCACAATATTAGCGACACCCTGGCCGATAAGTTCAGTGTTGGAATTGTGTTTGTCTCCAATCACACCGTCTGCAACAATAGCAGAAAGCAAACTCTCGATAGCTCCCAACATAGCGATTGTGAACGCAGCAGGGAACAAGTTCTGGATCACACTAAGCCAAGTCTGACCCTCAGCCAAAGCAAACTCAGGGAATCTTGGAGCAGGGAATCCAGCTGGCATCTCATAAAGATCTCCAATTGTCTTGATTCCTGTATTATCGACGTTGCTCTTGATAACATACACTGCGATTGTGGCAATGATGATAGCTAGTAATGAACCAGGCACCTTCTTTGATATTTTTGGAGAGAAGATGATGATCAACAGACTTACCGCAGCCACTCCAAATGCCCACCAATTGACGTGTGAGAAATTCTCAAAGTAGCAGATCCACTTGTGAACGAAATCAGCAGGAACCTTCTCGATACCAAGTCCAAAGAAGTCGTTCATCTGCGTAGAGAAGATTGTGAGCGCGATACCACCTGTGAAACCGACTGTCACAGGATATGGAACAAACTTGATGATGCTTCCAAGCTTGAACACACCCAACAATACCAGAATGACACCAGCCATAATAGTGGCGATCATCAGACCTGCCAAACCATGTTGCTGGATAATTCCATAGACAATTACGATAAACGCACCTGTAGGACCACCGATCTGAACCTTAGATCCTCCCAACACTGCGATAAAAAATCCTGCGATGATTGCAGTGATAAGACCCTCAGCCGGACCTACGCCGGATGCGATACCGAAAGCAATAGCCAACGGTATGGCTACGATGCCCACAACAATACCGGCCATCAGGTCAGCAGTGAATAGACCACTGTTGTAGCCTTTAAGACAGTCGAAAAATTTAGGAGCAAAAGTTTTTTCCTTTAGATTCATCTTTTCTATCTTTTCTTAAAAAACGGTGCAAAATTATCAAAAAAAGACAAATTTTTATGTTTTACGACAATATTTTTAACCTAAAAGGAGAATTTTATGAAACTTATTACACTGCAATTTGAAAAAATATGCATTTTTTCATAATTCAAAAGGGTCGGACCTCAAAAACTTCTAGTTGTGTTCACAAGCCCCCATCCTTCTTGATTTGCACATCTGAAAATTTCTTTATATCTTGCCCCTTGTTAGACAAAAGATTTATTGAACAATTAAAACACAATGAAAAAAGGATTGGTGTTAGAAGGTGGCGGATTGAGAGCCCTTTTTACCGCAGGAGTGATGGATGAGATGATGGAGAATGGCATCGAATTCGACGGTGCTGTAGGAGTATCTGCTGGTGCAAGTTTCGGATGCAATTACAAGTCGAAACAGATAGGAAGAGCCCTTCGTTATAATATAGATTTCAAGGATGATCCCCGCTATATGGGCATTCGATCTCTGCTGAAGACCGGCGACTGGGTAGGGGCTGAATTCAGCTACCACATCATGCCAGTCGATTTGGATCCCGTCGACTTCGACACCTACGAAAACAATCCAATGGAGTTTCATGTGGTCTGCACCGACGTCGACACAGGGAAAGCGGTCTACCACAAATTGCCTAAGATCGACCACGAAGCCCTGGATTGGGTTCGTGCCTCAGCCTCATTGCCAATCATTTCTAGACCAGTCTGTATAAATGGGAAAAGATTGTTAGACGGTGGAATGGCAGATTCCATACCTTTGGAATATTTCCAACAGCAAGGATACGGCCGCAACGTCGTCATCCTCACCCAACCAAAAGGATTTAAGAAAAAGAGTCCGAAAGGAATGTCCCTTTTCCGTTGGCTACTACGGGAAACGCCAGCTATCGCAAATGCCCTTGCCACACGCCATCATATGTATAACAGAGAATTGGATTACCTTTCAGAGCAGGAACGACTAGGAAATACATTTCTAATCTACCCGGAAGAAGAGTTGCCAATCGGCCGTATTGAGCAAGACGAAGCGAAAATGCGGAATGTCTACCAAATGGGCCGAGACGCAGCAAAAACGAAAATGGCGGAAATCAAAAAATTCTTAGGGATATAACCGTAGGGGCGATGCCTTGTGCTCGCCCTTTCTAATTTCATTGTAGTTGCCCTTTTGAAATCCCTTGTGGCATAAAAAAAACAGAGACGCCGCAATGCAACGTCTCTACATTATACCTAAACAGGGCAAGCACAAGGCATCGCCCTTATATAAATCCAAACAATTCTATTGACCTTATAAAGCCAATCTGTAGATATTCTCCACATCCTTGCTTGTAAGCTGCACAAAGCCTCCTGTCTTACCAGTCTCACCAAGTCCAAACGTCTTCACAAGATATGGAATATCGCTCTCTTTCGCTCCAAGTTCAGAGAAATTGATCGGCATACCGATTGATTTCAAGAAACTGCGGAATGCGGCAATACCTTCAAGAGCTGTCTTCTTAGGATCCGAGAAATCCATCTTACAATTCCATACTCTGCATGCCATCTGTGCGAAACGCATAACATTATGGTCTACTACGTATGTCATCCACGCTGGCATAATGACAGCCAAACCAGCTCCGTGTGCACAATCATACAAAGCAGAAAGTTCATGTTCGATGCCATGGCTATTCCAATCCTGCTCTCTGCCCACACCTACGATATTATTATGAGCCACCATACCTGCCCACATAATATTGGCACGTGCCTGATAATCGTTAGGGTCTTTTATCACCTTAGGAGTCTCCTCAATCATTGATAAAAGCACCGCTTCACAAAGACGGTCGGTAGTCTGAACATCTGTTGTATTAGTGAAATATCTTTCAAAGACGTGGGCCATGATATCTGTAGCTCCACAAGCTGTCTGATATGCAGGAAGAGTTGTTGTCAATTGTGGATTAAGGATAGAAAACTTAGGTCTGATACATTCTCCGCTTGCCCCACGCTTTAGCATTCCATTCTCGTGTGTTATCACAGAGTCGCCAGAGCCTTCACTTCCCGCAGCGGCTATCGTCAGCACAGTGCCTACTGGAAGGGCTTTCTTCGGACGGGCTTTTCCACTATAGAAATCCCAGAAATCACCGTCGTAACACACTCCCAAAGCGATTGCTTTCGCAGAGTCGATGGAAGAGCCTCCTCCGACTGCAAGAATAAAATCAACATTCTCTTTTTTGCATAGCTCTATGCCTTCATACACCTTTCCCGAACGTGGATTCGGAGTGACACCTCCAAGTTCGCAAAACTGCACTCCTGCCTCAGTAAGTGATTTTTTCACGCGGTCAAGTAAGCCAGAACGCACAACAGAGCCTCCTCCATAATGGATAAGGACTTTTGAACCTCCGAATTCTTTTACAAGTGCACCGCACCTGCTCTCTGTCTCTTTACCAAACACGAATTTGGTAGGGCTGTAAAATGAGAAATTCTCCATAATAGTATAATAAATTCTGAATTATAAATGCAAAATTAAAAATGTGAGATAAAAAAAGGAGACGCGGAAATCCACGTCTCCTTATATCATGAGTAATATTACTCTTTAATCAACTTGAATGTCTTCTGACCTCCGTCAAAGTTCACCTTCAACACATAGATTCCACGTGGCAACGAAGATGTGTTGATCGCAGTTGGAGTGAAACCAACCATGCTTTCTGCAGCGACTGTCTGACCGTTGATGTTGACGATGCTGACCTCTGCTCTGCCGTCGTATCCAATCTCTATAGGATCCACAACAACATAATCATCAAATACAGTCGGATAAACACTGAAATTAGTGTTTCTGACCTCTGCGACACCACTCAAATCTGGATCTAGTTTTTCAACTATACTTGCGATTGCCATGATAAATGGAGCGTTGTAGTCACAACCACCTTCAGTCTCTGTATATGAAGAACCACCCTCTACAACATTTTCAAATATTCCTGTACCAGAAGGTCCTCCAATCACACCACCACTTGCGAACATATAATCACATGTATTCTTTATGTTTGAAGGCGGATTGTCATTTCTTCCCATCGCATTTCTGTGGTGTATACGGAAATGCATATCTCCCTTGAATCCGTGTAAGAAAGTGTGGTTGAACTCATTCTTGCCTAACACATAGTCAACAATACGATCACGGAATCCTTTTGCCTCATCAACATTCTTTGAAGATGTGATCAGCCCATCTTCTACAAGTTTAATATACAAAGCGGCAGCTGTAGCTCCACCTAGAGCCAACTTGTTTGTTCCCCATCGGCTTAAATAGTAAGGGAATCCATTCGGATCACTTTTTGCATTGTCCAAATGTAACCCATATACATTCTTCTCAAGGAAACTTACATAAGTTCCACCTGCTCCGTTATTCATACTTTTGTCTATTCTTGCAAGATAATAATAAACAAAGTCTGTCATTGTATCCCAAGCAAGAGGTGAGTTAGACTCCCATTTTCCAGCAAGATTAGATTTAGCATCCGCCAAATAACTATCCTCACCTGTCAGATTATAAAGCATAACAGCTGCAAGCGACAACTCGTCTGTCCACTCAGGATTTGGAGAACTATAGAACTCAGGAATTGGAGCATGTTTGTCCTGGTTTTTCTTAGCGAACACATATCCATCAATAGCCGCTTTCTTACACTTAGCCGCATAATCAGCATCAGGATAATGTTTAGCCATCAGACAAAGAGCTGAGACATAGTTTGCAGCCTGAGGGCCTCCTATAGATGAAGATGTCCAAACAGGACGTGGATCACCACCATTATTAACAGATTCCTCACTCTGCTTAGACGATGTCTTCCAAACATTATGGTCGCTTGCATCACCGACATAATAGCAGAACTCACCGTTTGGCAAGAAACACTTCATGAAATAGTCAGTCGCTATCTTTGCCTCGTCCAATACATCAGGAATTCCATTCTTCGGACCATATTCAGCATCATAATTATCCTGGAACGCTTTTGGCCAAATATCATATGCTGCAAGCAAAGAGAATGCTGCATATCCCATTGTTGTACCAACCTTGATATGGTCACCACAGTCGTGCCATCCTCCTGTAAGATCGTAACTGCCATTGCCACCGCCATTCACTTTTCCTTGTCCATCTTTGGTATGACAATACTTCTTTGATACGCTCGAATTATCATGAAGCATCCAGTTATGGGTGTCACCACAACGCTGACCACCATAAAACTTCAAGCCCATGTTGATAGCCTCTCTATAGTCCGATGCTTGATATCCGTAAGAATAAGTATTAAAGTCGTAAGCAAAAGATGTTGCTGACAATGCCGATAGAAGCGAAATTGAAATAAGTTTCTTCATACGCATTTATGTTATTTTAAGGGACCCCTATTAATCCCTGATTATTATTTGTAGCCTCGCCGGGAATCGAACCCGGATCTAAAGTTTAGGAAACTCGTATTCTATCCGTTGAACTACGAAGCCATCGCCAAATTAGCAACGCAAAGTTAATATTTTTTATCGCACCACCAAAACAAATATGTGTTTTGTAAAGGCAATGATTACATCCAATCATTCCTAAAATAGCGAAAATAAACGAAGATACAATTTATTGATAAAATAACGTGAGTCCGAATTGTAATCTGCGAATCATTTTCCACTTTATGATTGAGTTTTCATCTCTTTTCCTCATAAAAAGGCATAGCCTTTCTCTGTAATCTTTGTGCCTCTGTGGTTTTATTAAATTTGTGCTCGCCTACGGCTCGCACGTATGGAGGAGTTAGGACGTTCCGTCCTTAACAATCCTCATTTATGACACTTCAACTATCATTTTTCTTCTATTTTTATTTCGTCTCGAATTGACGTTAAAATAAAAATGGGGAGCATCTCCATTTATTTTGATGCTCCCCCATAAATAAATTTTATATTATCTTATTTAGTGGTTACAGGACGGACAACCATTCCGTCGTGACGGCCCTGATACATAACCGTAAATCCTTCTGATGTGAACTTAGTCAAATATGCTGTGCCATTATCTTTCTGATTCAAATCAGACGACCAGTAATATCCACTATAACTTGCACTCAAACCGTATCTTGAACGGTATCCTGAAGACGGAAGGAAAATGATATTTCCATTTGTCTTTGAGACTCCTACTCTTCCTGAGATTCCTGTATTATTGACATTTTCTACGTATGTCCAAGTACAGCCATCTATCAATTCCTTCTGATCTGCTGAAGATGGAGTGCGCCATTCTGAACCTATATTCTGTGTCGCGGCGTCGTCCTCTGGCAAAAGTACAGTATTATTATCGACTGTTCCCCAATTAGTGAGAGTAACATATTTTTTCTGACTATACAATCCGCCCCACTTATACTGCGACCAACTGTAGCAATCCGACAATGTTGTATCGTCTGGAACGGTTTCTGCCCATGAGAAATGTGTACCTATTTCCTCTGGTTTTGTTGCACCCACATTACAAGTAGCCCACTTTGTTCCGCTTGGCAATCCTAAGTCGACGTAGGTGTTTCCACCGATAGAGTCTGTGACAGTAACTTCCAGAATATATGGCTTTATTTCAATCTTCTCTTCAGCATTCGTTACAGGACGTACCACCATTCCGTCGTGACGACCCTGATACATAATTGTAAACCCTTCTGATGTGAACTTGGCCAAGTGTGCGGTGCCATTATCCTCCTGATTCAAATCAGACGACCAATAATATCCATTAGATTTTGCACCCCAACCATATTTTGCACGGTATCCTGAAGATGGAAGGAAAATGATATTTCCATTTGCTTTTGACATACCTACCATTCCAGAAACGCCTGTATTATTTACATTCTCAACATACGTCCAGATACATCCGTCTATCAACTCTTTCTGCTCTGCCGACGATGGTGTACGCCATTCTGAACTGAAATTCTGAGTTGCGGCATCGTCTTCTGGAAGTAGTTCTGTGATATTATCCACTGTTCCCCAATTTGCGAGAGTCACATATTTTTTCTGGCTATGATAGCCACCCCACTTATATTGCGACCAGCTATAGCAATCCGACAATGTTGTGTCATCTGGTGTGATTTCCGCCCAAGAGAAATGAGTGCCAATACCTTCAGGCTTATCTGCACCGACATTATATGTAGCCCACTTTGTGCCACTTGGCAATCCTAAGTCGACGTAGGTATTTTCGCCTACAGTACCACTTACAGTGACATGCAGAACATAAGATTCTATATCTTTTGCATTCGACACAGGACGTACAACCATTCCGTCGTGACGGCCCTGATACATGATAGTAAAGCCTTCTGATGAAAATTTAGTCAAATATGCTGTGCCATTATCCTCCTGATTTAAGTCAGATGACCAGTAATATCCACAATAGCTTGCACTCAAACCGTATTTTGAACGATATCCTGAAGATGGAAGGAATATGGTGTTTCCATTTTTCTTTGACACTCCATATTCTCCTGAAACTCCTGTGTTGTTGAAATTTTCGACGTGTGTCCATGTACAGCCATCTATCAATTCCTTCTGTTCAGCTGAAGATGGAGTACGCCACTCCGAACTGAAATTCACTGTTGCAGCGTCATCTTCTGGAAGCAGTACAGTGATACTATCCACTGTGCCCCATTCCTCAATAGTCACATATTTTTTTTGTGAATAATAGCCACCCCACTTATATTGCGACCAGCTATAGCAATCCGACAATGTTATATCATCGGGAGTGGTTTCTGCCCAAGAAAAATAGGTGCCGATACCCTCAGGCTTTTTTGCACCCACATTATATGTAGCCCACTTTGTTCCGCTTGGCAATCCTAAATCGACGTATGTGTCCTTGCCGATTGTTCCACTGACAGTGACTTGTAAAAGTTCAGTCTCTTGAGTATCTTCCTCAAAATTCACTTCTGTCACATGCTTTACATCGTAACGTACAACTTTGCCATCATCTGTTTTTACTTGCATATAAGTCACAGCATTCACAATAAATGCAAACGATGCGATCATTGATGTCGATAACAGTAATAATTTTTTCATATATTCTATTTTTATTGAGTACCTACATAAAATATATTACTATACGAAATTTCTATTTAAGTCATTCAAATATAGATTTTCACACAACAAGCACAAAATTATAGCAAAGCATTAATTTGTCAAAAACAATATTAAACTTTTTTATCATCCATAATTATGTTCTTTATACCATACTTGTCTATCTTGAATTCTCTCCTCTTTTTTTCATAAAAAGCAGCACTTCTCTTTGAACTTAGTGTCTCTGTGGTTTTATTAAATTTATGTGCTCGCCTACTGCTCGCACTTGTGAAGAAAAAAATCCTTAATTCTTAACTCTTCATTCTTCATTCTTAATCCAATAAAAAGAGGGCATATCATTTTGATACACCCTCTCGATATTAGTCAAACTATATGAAAAACTTATTTTTTCATAAACTTAACTTTAGTTCCGTTTATGTCTACCACGTATACACCTTTCTTCAAAACAGAGATGTTTACTGGAGATGTTGTAGAGTATGCCACTGCATTTCCCGACATATCATAAACAATGATTTGTGAATTTTCAGAAGTGCCATTGACATATAGGTTGGTTCCATCGTTGTAGATGTTTGGCTTCTGAACCTCATCGTAATTGACTTCTTCCTCGTCGTCATCCAATCCGATACCTCTGGTTTCTGCCAAATCGCTATCCTTTAGATTCAAATCAATAAATCTTTCAACGGATGTGACATTATTCCAGATTTTCAACTTCCATCTTCCATTATGTGTTTTTGGATCAAAATATGAGAAGATCATCTTAAGATCAGCATCTGAATTTATTCGTCCACCTCCGATAGTTTTATATACATCATACATATTTTTTTCGCATTTAGACCACGAATAGTAAAAGTTTCCGTTGTTGGTGCCCAAGATATCTTCTAGTCTTTTGAGCGTAATGTCTGGTTGGATAGTCACATTTCTTCCTCGGACTGTTTTACTTAAGACAAACGAAACACCGGCAGTAGACTGATCAAATTCGATCTTTATATCATCAATTCCCAATCCCCAATAGCATTCCTTGCGAGTACTGTATTCAATAACAAACACTAATTTATCCCACTTATAATAGCCGTTTAATTCATAAGTATTCGTATTACATACCCACTCGTATTTTCTTATGTTTCTGAACAATTGAGCATTTTTTAATTTAAACTGTGAACGGTCTCCATTTGAAGCATAAAGAGTAAAACATTGGCCGTCTTTAGTAAAAGCTACAGCATACATCCACACATCAACATCTTTAGTAGTGCTGAAATTTGCAATCCAAGCCGAAGCTCTAACGGTGGTATTACTCATATTTGATATATCAATTGTTTTATGGAACAGTGGGCCGAGAGCATAATTATGCGTTATCCAGGTACCCACTCCATAGTTCATCTCATACCCATCGTTTTGCGGTATGCTTGGTAATGGCATCTGTGCATAAACAAAGCATCCTTTCCCGTAGTTGTCAGGATATGTATGGTCTCCACCAATAACATAATTTGGCATATAAGTGCCATAAGTATCACAAGGCTTTCTAGATCCATCTGGCCAAGTATAATAATCACCAGGAGATGTAATATGAGCCAATGTTCCGCCAGTCTCATTTTTTGACCTTCCTAATGGAAAGCCACCTACAGACACGCCCCAATAACTACCCCATGGGCTAAAACCAGAAGGATCTCCATCGTAAAACATAAATTGATCCAAATAATGCTTCTCTATAGGCCAATCTTTCTCATCTCCGAAATCCTCAAAATAAAGAGTTTTCCAGGATTCAGCATTTGCCATCAATACGGAAAAAAGGCAAGTAGTCAAAAGCAATAACTTTTTCTTCATTTTTTAATCGTTTAATTATTTTCTACTAAATTCTCGAAATCCATAAACAATACCATGTCGATCAACCAAACATATAATTACCCTAAGAACACTTTCAATGTCCCCTCATAATTCGCTCCATCAAACACTAGCGACAATAAGAATTGTCTTGAATCCGTCTTTAAACTCGCATTAGTACAATAAACATCATAGCCGTATGATCAAACGTTTTCGTTACATACTAAACAAATTCAGCTGCAAATATAATACCAATTATGATAACTCCAAACAAATTCTAGTGTTTTTCTCTGTGTTTTTTTGATTCCGCATCCACAAAATTCTTAATTTTTCACTCTTCATTCTTAATCCAATAAAAAAGGGCGACGGAATTCCGTCGCCCAATAAAATCATTTTTCTTTTCTTACTGCATGATAGCAATAGTGCGAGAGTACACTCCAATCTGCTGCTTACCATCTGCCTTGATGTTTGGCATCTTCAAAAACTTGTTGACCTGACGAAGGTCGTAAGGCACTTCTGAAGCCACAAGCACAAGATTGTCTGTGCCAAGCGGATATGTCAACTCGACTGGATAATCCTCAAGGTCGATGACACAGTTTGCTGGAATCAACAGGTGTGACAATGTCTGAGCATCGTCGATCGGCAAACACTCTGCCATCTCTCCGTTAGATGCGATATCAATCACATTGACATAAAGGATCTTCGAGCTGTTGTTCTTAACTCTGAAATATACCTCTCTTCCTGCTTTTGCAGCAACTACAATCTCTCCAGTCTTTCTGTCGACAAGATCAAATGAGATACCGAAATCACTCTTCTCATTGCTTACATTAAACTGCTCATCACTGTTCTTCTTTGCCAAGATAGACTTCGCGATATCACTTTCAATAATGTCTCCACGATATGTACATCCGGCAGCTGAATGGCTGATGTTGTCAGTGCCATTTCCATTGAACAAAGATTTTACAGCGTGAGCCACAAACTGAGTTGAAGCTGACGACGCGCTTCCCTGCTCTTTGATAATAGCCGAAACCGACTTACCGTCTACTGCTCCTGTAGCATATATTTTCTGGGCTGACTTGTCGATGATAGATAGGCTTGCACCGTCTTTCACACGAACGACATCAGACTCCTGAAGCTCAGCACGTTTTGTAAGTGTCTGCCAAGTATTCCCTGCCTTTCTCTCCACACTTCCCGTCACTGAATAGACGAAAAGATTTCCTGCGAATGTTGCCACAGCCATAACCAGCATGCTGGCAACTGATATTAATCTCTTCATAACTTTGCCCTCCTATTGGTTTATTAATTTCTTTTTGGGAACAATATGTAGTTTCCTTGTTTATTCTCAAATATCGGCATCTGCTTGCCATTTGTAGAAGTACGTACCTGCTGACGGATATACTTCTCCAAACCATCGATAGTGATGTTTCCTTCCTCGTCTACAGCCTTACCGTTGATACCTTCAATCAAAGCCTTTGTGAAGATACCGTTCTTCCACTCCTCACTTTCATTTGATTTCTGGCTTGCTGTGCTAGAGTAGAATCCGATGATGCCTGGATCAGCAAGTGAGAATGGCTCAGCCACAGATTTCTGTCCGTACATTGCGCCAGAGTGGCAAGCATCCATAAAGATGATGATCTTACATCTCTTGTCCTTCAAACGTTTAGTCGCGCTTCTGATGACATCAAAGTTCACAGCAGTAGAGAACAAATCCTCGCTCTCTGCATTTGCCGACAAGAAGTATGTCTCATCACCCTCCTTAGCTCCATGTCCAGAGAAGTATAGCAAAATCACGTCGCCCTGATCCACCTTATTCACAAGCTGAGAAAGCTGTTTCTTGATTGTGCGGTCGTTTGCATTCTTGTCTGTCACAAGTGAAGCTGTGGCAAGATTCTTATAATAAGTCAAATTGCTGTTCTGCACTGCGCTCAAGAAATCCGCAGCATCTTTCGACGCATGCTGAAGTTTCAAATCAGCCTGGTCGTAATCGCTGACTCCAATTGACACAACATGCAATGCAGGTTTGTTCTGATCAGCCTTGTAGTACAATCTCACAACAGCAGGATCACTGCTCAATCCCTTACTGTCTTTTGCGATCAACTGTACTCTGCAGACATCCTCCTTACGTGGAAGAGTAAGTGTGATCTGGTCAGACAACTGCTTGACACCCTTTGTTGTAGGCTGAAGCTCACCGTTGATATAAGCGGCGATAGTAGGCTTGCTACCATCAGCAGTCTTAGCCTGGTAAACAAATGTCATCTCAGGATTAGTGTACTGAGCACCATCCTTAGGAGAGACGATTGTGATGGTAGGAGCACCTGTAGCCACTGGTTGTGACGGTTTCTGCGGAGTCACAGCTGGAGTAGAAGGTGTTGACGGAGTCGACGGTGCTGCTGGAGCACTTGCGAACAATGAGTTCTTGAATTTTCCGTCGTCAATATTATGAGCCTCAGACGGACGTGTGCCTGCCTTCGGATTCTTCAACTGCCATGCGAAACCTGCCTTCTTAGCCTCAGCTGCAGTAGCGTATGCCGGCTGAACGATCCATTTTTCACCACGGTCCAAGCATCCCCATTTGCCTCCACGTTTTACGACAGCGAAATTACGATCTGGAGTGAACATACAAGTCTTATCATAATCATCAAGGAAAGGCTTAACAATCCAGTTTCCCAAATAATTAGCAAATCCCTTCTTTCTTGTCTGAGAATCCATAGCCTCGTATGAAGTCAAACCAAGCGGTGCATACTCACCCCACTCCTTTGCAGCCTGAAGGATAGACTCTTTTGTCGTCATCACCGGTTTGATGATATACTTCGCGTCGGCATCAATGGCACCCCAAAGGCCTTTATGCTTCACAATAGCGTATTCCGAAGCTCCAGACAATGTATAAGTGTCATCAATCTCGTCAAATATAGGAGAAATCACCCAATCTCCATAGTAGTTGGCGTAACCGAATTTGCCATTAGCGTCGGCCGCATCATAAATATAATCCTCGATACGTGCCTTTCTCCACTGGGCGTGAGCAGCCTTGAACGCGATATTCTTGTTCTTGAACACCATCTTTCCGATCACTTCTCCCTCTGTATTGATCACACCCCAATACTTACCCTGACGAACTACAGCGTAATCCTTAGAGCCAATAAAAGAATGAGCTGGGTCAACCTCATCATAAACATGTTTGATCACAGTTCGAAGTGTCTTAGGATCCTGGAATCCCCACTTGTTTGTTTTGTTGTTCTTCACCGCTTTAAGTGCCGCGAACGTAGGCAAGCAAAGCAGCAATGTCAAAATTGCTAAACCTATTCGTTTCATATTATTTTTCATCTTCTATATCAATTTTGCAAATTTCCAAATCTAGTATTTTGTATGCGAATGGCAGATTTTAAGTTTCAAAATAGGCATTCGCAATCAAATCTCGTATCAAGCAGACGGTACTACAAACTCAACCATTTCCATTTTTTCGCCAGCCATTGGTAAGGGGCAAGAGACTCAAACCACAACCAAAGTTCACTGCTGAATCCTCCCAATCCCACACCGATCATAGCGTAAGTATAGTTGAGATTATATCTAAAATTGATGAACGTCAAACCACCTAGCAGCATCATTCCGAGAAGGAATCCGAGCTGAGTGAAGTTGATGATCATACCATTTGTTTTTTCGTAAGCCTCATAAGCCCAGCAACAGAAATAGTTGAAAGCAAGGGTGATCAGCAATCCCCAGATTATCGCCCATTCGTCGCTCATATTTGTGATGAGACGGTGCTCCTTTGTTGCTGTAGCGATGCTATAAGCGTGAATCAAAGTTCCGTTGATACGACGCATACCATAAAGTTCAGTTGCGATCGTATGGTAGTCTCGCAAGTCGTCGATATCACCCACGAGGATGATTCGATCATTCACGTCGAAACTATCAAGGAAAAGCTCCATATCGAGAATCTTACGCATATCAAACACGTCGACCTGCATCTTCTTATAATTGATCAACTCCTCATCATTTCCTCGTTCCTGAAGCATCTTATATTTGTCAGGATAACCAAGACGAAGGATCTCGCCGACGAAAGAAGGAAGAGTCAGTGAGCATCCATTTTCTCCTCCAGTGGAGATAGTCACCGAGTCAGGCGAGAAATGGCGGACAATTCCGTCTTCAATATTCACGCTGGCATTGTAACACACATCGTGATAGAAAGATTGTTCGACAGCCAATGAGTCGCCCATCTTCACGATACGTTGTGCAGAAACGAAATTTGGTATTCTTGCAATGACGTTTCGCAAACTGTCATTTTCAATAGAATCAGATGAGATATTGTGGCTGAAGATGCAATCCATCGCAACCACTCTAGGACCAAACTTAGCAATATAATCAAGACCTTCAGCAATCTCAAGTCTTGAATGGACTCCAGAGATGTTGACAAAAGCAACATCCTGACAATAATCCAAATCACCTTCCTTTAAGTTCTCCGTATATAAATAATTGTCTGTGAATGCGATAGCATCCAAAGCACGAGCAATCGGATTCAAAAAAGCCCACGAAAAAGTGAGAACAGCTACCAACACGCACACACCAATTGTCACCAATAGGGTGCCCACGCTCTGTCTCATGTAGCGGCAAAATTTCACCATTTTATCACTCATACGTTTCAAATATTCGTAAGGAAAAACTAAATTTCTCGCAATTTAATAAAAATATTCGCAATGCAATAAAGTTGACGCAAATTTTGTAAATAATTATGCCATACAATTATTAGAATGCAACCCTGACAGTAGCACAGCAAGCTTTGTGACTTCCTTCTCAGACAGTAGCATAACACGCCTTTTGTCTCTTCCCCGACAGTTGCATAACAAGTTATGCAACAATCGGATACGGTTGAATCCTTCAATGTGTTTCCCTCGGGGACAAAGCGTCAATCATCCACCATCGATCATCAGCCGTTCCCGAAGGGAACACATAACCTCAGGTTATCTACAAACCGATTGTATTTTGCAAAGCAAAACACTGTCGGTTTGTATAGATCATACGACCTCAAGAATTGTCTGTAATATAGCATTATAAAAAACATCAATTGTCGGATTACGTCTTAGACACAAGGTAAAACTTCTGTCTAAGACATCATATAAATTTCTCTCGCTTATTAATTTTGCTCGAACACAATTCTCCATTTTCGTAACAGAATCAACATAAAAATGCTCTCCCTTATCCTCATATCCCCAATATGGTGTACGAGGGCATGGCAAAAAATATTCACCTTTTCCTAAAAAATAAGGAATGATTTCATCTCGTTCAACAGCTCTCAAAAACAAATTTTGTTCCATAATTATATTTATTTTTTTCTTCCACCGTTCTCTTCGGAGAATAACATAACCTCTGAACCAAAAAAGATTATCTTTTGCAATGCGACTCTCTGTCGGCAAATAATAAAGGAGACGCGATTGCTCACGTCTCCCATACTTAAACTTCTATGATTTTAATTATTTGTATGCGTTTGCAATCTGAGAGATCAACGATACAAGTGGAGCATTCCAGTTGAGCGCGATCTCATTTGTAGAGTAGCTGCACGACATATCAAGATATGCCTTCGCTGGATATTTAACAGTAGGATATACACTGTTGCCACAGTCTGAAGTCTGGTCTAGTGAAGGACCACCTACCAAATATCCTGGGATTGGAGTATTGATACCGTCTGCGACACATCTACGGTCGTGGATATTGATTGGAGATTTTGATCCGAATCCAGTTACAAAACAGTATCCAGTAGCGTTAGCTCCTAGAATATAGTCAAGACAATACTGTGCAGCTGACAAATACTTCTCTGAATTCAATCTCTTGCATGCCATCGCAAGCACCATACCTGAGTTTGCCACCTGTCCGTTTGAACCCCAGAAATACTCTCTCATTGGCACACGTCCTACACTTTCATTGTAGATTGAAAGAAGGTCGTCGGCTAGCTCCTTGAACTTCTTTTCCACCACCTTGACGTCTACCTTCTCCTGCAATGCATCCTCATTGTGCATCATTGAAATCAATCCAAGTGTGCTCACGTCGCCCCAGAAAGGAACAGTGAAATACTGAGAGAACTTAAGAACAGACGCATACTTCGCGTCGCCAGTAGAGATCAAAAGTTCAGATGCCGCCCAGAACTGCTCATCTTTCACCTCACTTGAAGCGTATGAGCCTGTGTTACAATCAGAAGGGTTCTGGAACATCACGTAATGACGCTGTGACGCAGCCCAATCATATGCTCTCTTAGCAGCTGCCAATGCCTTGTCTGAGAAATCAGGATAATCATTGTTGCCCTTGTAGATACGTGATGCCAAAGCCATAGTCGCAGCAAAATCATAAGCACAATCCGCTGACTTACCGATCAAGAAACGTTCTTTCTTATCGTCGGCTGGCATGATCATGTCTGGGAACTTAAGTGTAGTGACTTTGTTGAAGACACTTCCGTCTGCCTCATCCTGCATCGAGAGCATCCATTTCAACTCATACATACATTCGTCAAGGATATCGGCAGTGTGGTTGCCACTCTCCGGAATATTCAAGTCAAACTTATCGAAATATTTCGAATTCAACTGATACGCTGTAAGCAGAGTATGAAGCGTAATTGCCGCATTCACAGTATACTTTCCGTAATCACCCGCGTCGTACCATCCACCGCTCGCATTACGATGCACTTTTGATCCTTTAGCGTTTGTGTAGATGGTAACCTTGTCGTCTGGATGTCCAGCCGCACGTGAATAATCCACACCTTTGAATTTAGCGAACTTGCTTTCAATAGGAGAACTGCATCGCCAGAAGTAGAATCCTTTTATCGTCTGCGTCAACAATTCATCATAAACATGTCCGTCTTTCTGAACCTTGAATGGTTCTGACTCTTTTGTTCCGATTTTCAATTTATACTCTCCTGGAATAGAGAATTTTGTGAAATCCGCCCAAGTGACATTGTCACCTGATGCTCTCCACGTCTTTGCCTTTGGAAGTGAATCTTTATAAACAACAGTACCACTTTTAGCGTCAACAATTGAGTATTCAGAAACAGTAGAATTACAAATCATAGCCTGCTTGACTGCCTGTGCAGGATATCCAATCTGGTTTGCTTGCATTGTAAGATCGGCAGCCATTGTGCAGACTGGCATTGCCAATGAAGCAAGAACTATACTTTTCCTCAAGTCCATAATATAACCCTATAATAAATATGGTTCACTCATTCATACGCATCAATATGGGGAACCAATTAACCAATTCATGCATCTACAAAATAAATTTATCTGCGACAACATTCAAAATAAAAACAAGAAAAAAATATCTATCTCAATCATTTTATTCAAATATTATATTATCCAACATATTTTTAAGCAGATGAATCCGTTTCCTAAGAAAAAGTATTACAAAAAATTCCATCTCGGGCAATTATCGTTTCTCACGACAGTACATTACAGACAAAATATACGTCTGAAAATGAATATAACTTCCCGCTATAACCTAATTTTTTAATTTTATGTCTATTAGATTATGAATTTCACTAATTTTGCAACATGTTTTTCTTAACCACGTATAATTAAAGATGAGAAAAAGACTCTGGAGCATCTTTGCACTGCTATTCACTATCTCAGCACATGTGTCTGCTGTGCTAAACGAACAAAACCTAGACAACACAGTCAGTGTGCTTAAAGCAGAACTGGAAAAGACATACACAGAAGAGACTGAAATGATGGCTAGATACGATAGTATCAACGTACAACAGCACAGAGAAGCTTTGATAACCATTCAAGAGAGTGAGAAAATCGCCTTGATGCTATACAGCCAAAAGCAAGACTATATTTTCGATATGGCATACGCATGTCATGAGGCAACCATGCAATATCACAATTTCAAAAAGAAAAGAATGCCTTTCGACATCAGCATCAAAAAACTTGACAATGAGATCAAACGCTATACTCTCTTGATTGAGTCGTTGGAAAGCATATCCCCAAGAAAAAAGAAATTCAACATCGACAGCATTAGAGTAGCCAAGATGAAAGAAGACTCTATCAAAAAGGCTGTTGAGCAGGCAACCGCAGCATACGAGGCTCAGAAATATGGCAAGCAACAAATCGACTCAACAACCAAAGGTATGGGAATCAATATCTTTGGCAAACAGCTTGGCGGCGACACATCAGCCACATCCGCTGAGGAGATAAAGAAAGCGATGGAGGCCAAGCAAGATAGCTTTATGCTGGAAAAGGCAAGAGAAATCGCAAAAGAGGTGACAGACTCCGCAAACAATACAAACAACATAAACGATACATTCAGGATTCCGTCAATACCAAGATCAGCAAGCAGATTGTTTATGACGGAGCTAAAAGACTTCAGATTGTCGAAAGCCAGCCAGATAGAAAGAGATTCTTGCGTGGCTTTATCTAAAAAAATTCTTGCCAATCTCATTTCTGTAAGAGACCATATCATCAAAGATAAAAAACTGTACGAGCACGTTGAGTCTCGTCTGAAAAACGTCAATGATTATGCACTTGGAAGATATGAAGCTATACAGCAGAGTATCTTCACCAACGGAGGAAACAACTATCTCTCTGTAATCCGCAACTTTTCTACATATTGCAGCAATGCTTCCCATGACATAAAAGACAAATACACCAGCAACAACGCTGAAGACTCGGATTGGAAAGGCACCACTATAATTGGTCTGGTGCTGTCGGTTTTTGGACTCATATTACTAGCGGCAGGAATTGCCATCTTCTTCCTGAAACAATATGGCAAACGAAAAAAACTCAAATCTGAGTTTATTCCATACTACGCGATCTCACTGACATGTTTTCTATTCACGATATTGTGCACATTGCCTCAGATATTCGCAAGTCAGAATTTCCTGACAATGGCATGTTCACGATTGATAGAGTATGTGCTTTTGATTGCGGCCATAACCCTTTCACTTGTCTATCGCACAAAAGGAGATCAGATAAAGAGTGCGTTCTCATGCTACTTCCCTATTTTAATGATGGGCCTTGTGATCATCATATTCCGCATTCTGTTTGTGCCAAACAATCTGGTTGTGATTCTCTTCCCTCCAATGCTTATATTGTTCACAATCTGGGGTTTCCGTTCGGTGAAGAAACATCACGCGAACATCCCTAAATACGACGAGATATACGCATGGATATCACTCACCATCATGACAGTTGCCTGTGTCATGGCATGGCTCGGTTATGCTCTTTTGGCTGTGGAAGTTTTCATCTGGTGGCTCGTTCAGCTTACATGCGTACAGGCATTGACATTCGCGTCGGAATATATGAAGGCATTTGAAAAAGACAAGGTTGCCAAGCATATTCTAAACAAGAACGGAATTTTTGAGTCGTCAATGACAAAAGAAGAATACAACAATGTTCTTAACAAAAAGATCATCGAGTTGCAAAACAACCAAGGCGACAATATCACTTACACCTGGTTCCTGGATCTCGTCACAATGTGTCTAATCCCTGTGGCAGCAGTGCTATCATTCCTTCTCTGCATCTATATCGCCACAGATATCTTCGATCTTACAGCCATGTGTAAAGACATCTTCTTCACAAACTTCCTCGACATAGAGGATTTGTGTCAGCTGTCATTGTTCAAACTTGTTGTTGTGTTGGAGTTCTACTTTATCTTCAGATTCATATCATACCTTTTCCGTTCCGTCTACAAGCATTGGAAACTGAAAAACAAACAGGTGCATGAGATTGAGAGATCCAATATCACTCTTGTAAACAATCTTATCTCTATTGTTGTATGGAGCATCTACTTCATCTTCATCCTGTTTTTACTACAGGTGCCAAAAAGCGGAATCTCAATCGTGACAGCAGGTCTTGCTACCGGTCTCGGATTCGCAATGCGTGATATGATCAACAATTTCTTCTATGGAATCACATTGATGACAGGACGTGTGAGAGTCGGAGATTTCATCGAGTGCGACGGAGTAAGAGGTAAAGTGGAGTCGATAACTTATCAAAGCACCCAGCTTATCACCTTAGACGGTTGCGTTGTCGCATTCCTGAATTCAACTCTTTTCACAAAAACATTCAAAAACCTGACCCGCAACCATGGATATGAACTCGTGAAATTGCCGGTCGGTGTGGCATATGGAACAGATGTGGAAAAAGTCAGAAAAATCCTAGAGGAAAAATTAAGTCTCTTAAGATCTGAGAAGACGGGAGTGAAACCGAACGTGGATCCAAGCAAACAGATCAGTGTATACTTCAACGATTTCGGAGACAGTTCCGTTAATCTTTACGCTGTAATGTGGATTCTGGTAGAGAATAAGTTTGTGATTGTATCAAGAGCGAAAGAGCTTATTTACAACGCATTGAATGAAAACAATATTGTAATTCCTTTCCCTCAACGCGATCTTCATATCATTACAACTCCATCTGATAATAAATGAAGTTGAATCATCTGCTTGCCACAATCATGATCCTCGTCGTTCCATTTATTGGAATGGCCCAGACTGAAATTGCGGAAACTGAAGCAGATCTGACAATCAACAACGATTCCAGCACCAACGTCCCAAGAATAGAAGCCGAGCGGGATACCGACCTGTACAGAAGCAGTCAGCATTCCGAAGACGAATATATATATGTCACCGAGTATGAAGAGGAAAAGAAATGGTTTGACAGAGTTATAACCCGTCTGCTGAAAACGTCGGTGGATTCCAATTATATAACGACCAACGACTACGGACTCCAGGTGAAATTAAGTCTGAACACATTAAACACCCAGACTAATTTCAGATGGACCCCAATATCGGACACGCTGCCAAACTTTTGTTCCATCACGTCGGACCAGATATCTAAGATAGGACTATGGGTCGGATACCGTAATTTCGGACTCGGATACAGTTTTGATCTAGGATCATTCACCAAAGAATACAACTCAGAATTCAGCATCAGCTATTATGGCGACGCATGGGGAATAGACCTGTTTATCAACACCACCCTAGGCAACAACCTTTACTTCAACGAAAAGTACACCGACATTTCTGACGTGAACATTTCAATCTTCCGCTGGAGGATCAACAGCTATTATGCCCCACTCTACAAAAAATTCTCCTACAATGCCGCATTTTCCCATAGTATGCGACAAGAGAAGAGTGCAGGCAGTCCACTATTCGGTCTGTCAACAACCAGTTTTTATCTTATCAAAAACAAATATGGTAAAAACAAAAAACTACCAATAGTCACAAAAGAAGAGTGGCAATTTCCAGATGAGATATACTTTTTCGGATTGAATCTAAACGCTGGCTACGCTCACAACTTCGTGACTCCGAAAAAGACACTGCTTCATATCTCCGCTCTCCCATATATAACCTTATTCAGAATAACGGGAGTGAATCCGTCGGATGCCATAGGCGACCATGATCCGAAATTCCAATATGGATTGGTGGGTAAAGCCAGTTGGATATGGCAACGTGAGCATCACCTGATAAGTCTGTTCGGATCCGTAAATTTCAACAATATCATCAAGTCTCCGATCAAAGTGAACGACACTTCATACAGCATCGGAACATGTTACGGATTCAGAGCATACAAACATTGCAAGCCGCACAAGAAGAAACGAATCAAAAGAAATCGTGCCACTAGCCCAACAATATCGCAATAAATCACATTCTTCTATTACCAAAATAGAATGTTGCCTCATTAGTTTCTAACTTTTGGGTAAATGTTTTCAAACAGAAAACAGCATATATAGAATGCTTGGAAACCCCACAAACCAGTTTGTTTTAGAAAACCCATAACGAAAAAAAAAAAACAGTAGAAAACTATGTTTTTTACGTTTTGTTTTCTGCGTTAGGCTGTTTTCGATGTCATTTATGACATATTTTCCTGCACCAACAACAGAGTTGTTTTTTTACAAAGGTGCGTTTTCTGTTAACTTTATCTTTTCGGGACGTGAAATACTCGCTTAATAACAAAATAAAACTCTTTGTAAATTGCGTTTTGATAAAGCATCTTTGAAATCATCGTGACATATTGAGGATTCCTTTGCAAAATAGAGTCATTTATTGTTAATAATTAATAAAAACTTAAACATTTTCTTAATAGGAATAACAACAAAACTATTATATTTGCATCATTACAATGACAATTATATGAGAAAAGGAATACTTACATTAACAATTGCCTCCCTATTCTGTCATTCTGGTTTCGCACAGAATGAGAACGAAGTGGCATCACAAAACGAACGATACAATCTTACGCTCGAGCAGTGTATTGAGTATGCATTCGGAAACAGTCTTGAGCGTCAAAGCTTGAAACTATCAGAAAAGGTTAGCGAATATTCCTACGAGCAAGCAAAGAACAATCGTAAACCTCAAGTAAGCGGTTCTATATCTGAGACTCTTTCCCATACCGGACGTGAAAGCGACGTCAGCCTTGGAGGAAGCGTCGGCATCAATGCAGGTGCTACTCTCTATCAAGGTAGAGCGATAAAGAACAATATTGAGAAAACGCGTATTGAAGCAGAGAATGCAGTGGTGAGAACCGACCAATACGATCACAACCTTATCATTAAAATTCTTCAGTATTTCCTTAACGCTCTTTCTTCTGAAGAATTGCTACGTTTCCAGAAAGTGATACTTGAGACTAGCGAGGAGCAGCTACGTCAAGGAGAAGAGAAATACAAAGTGGGAACTATCCTGGAGAGCGACTATCTTATCCTTCAGGCTCAATATGCCAACGATGAGTGCAACCTGCTAAACAGCCAGATCAACCGTGACAACGCTTTGCTTAATCTGAAGCTTGCCCTTTCTATGGATCCGAACGCAGAGCTCACACTCGTCTACCCAGACACAACAGATATGGATGCGATGGCAGAGTTGCCAAACGTCGAGACTGCTATTCAACGTACACTTGACACTCACCCTGATATGATTCTGGCAAAATCAAATATTGAAATTGCGAAAATCAATGAAGAGATCACACGTGCAGGCAGACGTCCTACAATCTCAGCAAGCGCAGGTTTGAGCTCAGGACACAGAAACTTTGATGATATCGGCAACCAATTCATTGACCGTTTCAGCCAAAGCCTAGGTGTGTCAATGTCTATTCCAATCTACGACAGAGGCAAGACAAAGACATCCCTAAAGATGAATGAGGCTCAGACAAAGATGGCTGAAGTTGATTTGCAGGAGGCAGAGTTGAAACTTCGTCAGACTGTAGCCGTTGAATGCGCTAACGTGGATCTTGCATACCGTCAGTACAAGACAAACGAAAAAAGAGCAAAAGCATATAAGTCTGTATACGATGTCTACAATATGAAGTTCAAATATGGGACTGTCACTAGCGTGGATCTGTTGCAGCAGCAGAACAACTACATCAACTATCTTACAGATTATGTAAGATCTAAATATTCATTCATCCTCGAGCGCAAGATTTTGGATGTCTACATGGATTATCCGATCAAGTATGAGGCTGTACGTATCAACAAGTAAAAAAATAAAACATAATACAATGGCAAAAAAAATAGGCATAGGCATTGCGATAGCTGCGGTCGTAGGACTGTTGCTATACTTCTTCTGGCCGTCTAAGAAAGAGGTCACTTTCAAGACGCATGTGATCGAGGAAGGTACAATTTCCAAATCGATTTCAGCCACTGGTTATCTGCAGCCTGCAGACAAAGTGGAGGTCGGAACACAGGTGTCAGGTAAAGTGGAAAAACTTTATGTGACTTACAACTCCAAAGTGAAAAAAGGTCAGGTATTGGCTGAATTGGATAAGTCGACGCTGCTTGAACGTTTGTCTCAGGCAAAATCGTCAAAATCCAGTGCAGAGAGCACACTAAATCTTGCCACACAAAACTACAACCGTACAAAAGCATTGTTTGAGGCAGGAGCTGCGACACAGCAGGCGTTTGATGAAGCCACTAACACTTATATCCAGGCTCAAAACACTCTTAACAATGCCAACACTAACGTGCGTGAGGCTCAGGTAAACCTTGGCTATGCAGTCATCACATCCCCAATCGACGGTGTGATCTTGGCTAAACAGGTGGAGCAGGGACAGACAGTAGCGTCTTCTTTCTCTACCCCTACATTGTTCGTGATTGCAAAAGACCTAAAAAGCATGACTGTAGAGGCAAACATCGACGAGGCTGACATAGGCCAGGTAAAGGTCGGACAGAAAGTAGAGTTCACAGTGGATTCTTATATGGGTGAGACTTTCTATGGAGAAGTTCAGGAGATCCGCTTGGAGCCAAACGTGACTAGCAACGTCGTCACTTATACTGTGATTGTTAAGGCTGAGAATCCAGAGGAGAAACTTTATCCAGGAATGACAGCAAGCGTCACTATCTACACAAATGCTCAGAGTGGCAAACTTGTCCCTACAGCAGCCATGGCATTCAATCCAACAGAAGAGTTGTTCGCAGCTCTTGGCAAACCAGAAAGACCATCAAAAGATGGACATAGAGACGGAAAGAAACCTGAAGGATTTGACGGAGAGAAGAGAGAGCGTCCAAGCCGTGAGAAAATGGAGGGAATGAGACAGAACGGTCAGAAAGTCTGGATCAAAAACGGAAATTCCATCAGACCACGTTTCATCGAGACTGGATTGAACGACGGTGTGAACGCAATCGTCAAAGAAGGACTGGCTGTTGGCGACACTGTAGTGTTGTCGGCTCAGGTAGGCGAGAAAGTCAAGAAGGCTAAAGGAGGAATGTCTAACAATCCGTTGACTCCTACTCCTCCACGCGGTAAACGAATGAGATAAAAATATGGCAAATTCCATAATAAGAATCAACGATCTCAAACGTAATTTCATCGTCGGAAGTGAGACGGTGCGAGCTTTGCGTGGAGTGTCGTTTGAAATACAGGCAGGTGAATTTGTGGCAATCATGGGAACCAGCGGTAGCGGCAAGAGTACGATGCTGAACATCCTTGGTTGTCTGGACAAACCTACGTCCGGAGAATACTACATCGACGAGATTGAAGTGTCGAAATTCTCCAACGACAAATTGTCGGAAATACGCAACAAGAAGATCGGATTCGTTTTCCAAAGCTACAATCTTCTTCCTCGTACTGCGGCAATTGAGCAGGTAGAGTTGCCGTTGCTCTACAATCCCAACGTAGGTGCGAAGGAGCGAAGAGAAAGAGCAGAAGAAGCCCTTCGCCTAGTAGGATTGGAAGAAAGAATGTATCACCTTCCAAGCCAGATGTCGGGAGGTCAGCAGCAACGTGTGGCGATCGCGCGAGCCATTGTCAACGACCCGGTCATTATTCTAGCCGACGAAGCGACAGGTAATCTAGACACTCGTACATCCTATGAAATCATGAGTCTATTCCAGCGTCTCAACGAATCAGGAAAGACAATCGCATTCGTAACACACGAGCCAGACATCGCCGCCTTCACATCTAGAGTGGTGATGCTCCGCGACGGAAGAGTGACCAAGGATGAACCCGTGAAAACAGCAAGTGCACAGGCAGCTCTTGACGCGCTTCCTGCAAGCGACGACTATTAAAAAATTATGGTATGAATTTCTCGAATCTAATAAAAATAGCATACACGGCTTTGCTCCGCAACACAACAAGAGCGTTGCTGACAATGCTCGGTATCATCATCGGTATCGCATCTGTGATCGCCATGGTCAACATGGGTCAAAGTTCACAAGCACAAATCGAAGAAAATATTTCATCGATGGGAACCAATCTTATCATGGTGATGCGCGCGCATCAGCGTGGAGGCGGTGTGAACTTAGGAAACGCCAACTCCCAGTCGCTTAAGCTTGCAGACGTGGAAGCGATTAAGGCACAGGCTAAATATGTGGACGCGGTATCGCCATCTGTGAATGCTTCCGGACAGCTCGTAAACGGCTCAAAAAACTGGCCAGGATCGATGCAAGGAGGAAGTGTGGAGTATCTTGCCATCAAGAAGTATGAGATCGCATACGGAACGAATTTCACAGAACAGGACATCGCATCATACGCGAAAGTCTGCCTGATCGGAAAAACCATCGTCGACAACCTATTTGAAGAGGGAGAGAATCCAATTGGAAAAGAGATCAGATTCGGCAAGATTCCGATGAAAATCATCGGTGTGCTTGAGGAAAAAGGACAGAACAGTATGGGACAGGATCAGGATGATATCCTTATCGCCCCATATTCGACGGTGCAGAAACGAATTCTTGCTCAAAACCACCTCAATATGATCTACGCATCAGCGAAAAATGAGGATGTCTGCCAACTTGCGACAGAGGAGATAGAAAAGATTCTCCGCACAAGCCACAACCTTTCTCCAGACGCGACAAATGACTTTGAGGTACGCACACAGGCAGAGATGTTGGAAATGATGTCGAGTGTGGTTGGCACAATCACGTCGCTACTGACAGCCACTGCCATCATCTCACTTATTGTCGGAGGTATCGGAATCATGAATATCATGTATGTGACGGTGACGGAGCGTACAAAAGAGATCGGACTGAGAATGGCTATTGGAGCCAAGGCTAAAGACGTGCTATGGCAGTTCCTTATAGAGAGCGGAATGCTGAGTGTCGTTGGCGGAATAATCGGAATTATTGTAGGAATAATTGCCTCCTACGTCATCGCCCAAATCATGATGTCTCCGTTTGTAGTGAGTGTGGGAGCGGTGTTCATGGCATTCTTCGTGAGTGCGTTCATCGGAATCTTCTTCGGTTGGCTGCCAGCCAAGAAAGCTGCCAAACTTGATCCTATCACAGCGTTGAGATACGAGTAAGGACAAAATGATGAGTGCAAAATCATAAATGACAAATTCATTAAAACATTTCACACAGAAATAAATCAGGGGGCATCAAAATGTCCCCTGACTTGTGAAATATTATTACGACATCTCCATCTGACATTTGTGAAGATTTGAAAAGCGAAAAATTATGACAGATTCAGAATTATACAAAAGTCTCAGTGTGCTGACGAAAGACAAAGAGGTATGGGAGGAAAACATTCCATACGTAGAATCACTACTCACGTCGGAATCGGTGAAAATAAAATCAAAAGCATTGTGGATGCTCGGTGAGATGGGGCTTGCGTTTCCATCGTCAATCAAAAATAGTGTAGATGCCATTGCCTCTTTCCGCAACAGCACAGAGCCTATTCTACGGGAACGTGCAATCAATGCTCTCGGCAGAATCGGACGGGGATGTTTCAATTCCGTCGAGCCATATTGGGATGATCTATTCCGTTTTGCTCACGACGAGGATGCGAGCGTCAGACTGGCTTTCATCTGGGCGTCGGAAAATATCGCCACCAACACACCCGATCCCTACAAGGATCACATGCCTCTGTTTGCGGAACTGCTTCACGACCCAGACGACAAAGTCAGGATGGAGGCTCCGGAAATATTCCGTGTTATTGGTAAACGCAGGCCAGATTTTGTCAGACCATATATTGAGCGACTACGAAGCATCGCCGAAACGGACAGCAACCGTGTGGTGAAGATCCATTGCCTGGGAGCGATACGTGCGGCAGAATAGATGTTTTTTGTAGAATTTGCCACATTTTTTTTTGCTCTTTGACTTTTTTGAGCTAATTTTCAGCGATTTGTTGGACAAAGCTCTAAATATAACATAATGACACATTATATTTCAAGAATCACATCTGCAGGACATCGACTCATGTGCCTGTTTCTTCTTGCGGTATGTTTCATATCCGTGCAAGCCCAGATAGAACTCAAATTTAATCTCAACAATCGAGGAGATCTCGTCACGGAAGATCATTATGGCATTTTCTATGAAGAGATAAATCATGCAGGAGACGGTGGGCTCTACGCCGAGCTGGTTCGCAACCGTTCTTTCGAAGAAGACATGGATAAGCCTATGAGTTGGAGCACTGTGGGCAATGCAGAGATGAGTCTGACGGCAGACAAAATGCTCAACGCTGTTCAGTTGCGATCACTGAAAGTCAACATGAAATCCGCCAATACAGGTGTACGCAACGAAGGTTACTGGGGAATCAATATCGTCGCCGGACGCGAATACGATCTTTCTTTCTGGCTCCGTGCCGAAGATAGCTACGACGGCAATATCGTCGCAGAGCTTCAAAACGCCAATGGACAAAATTTAGGAAGCACTTCCATCAACGTCAAGGCCACACAAGAATGGAAGAAATACACTGTCAAATTCAAAGCAACAGGTGCGGATGCCCATGGTTATCTGGCTTTGAAAGGCGACAAAAAAGGAATAATTTATTTGGACGTTGTCAGTCTGTTTCCTCCCACATTCAAAGGACGCAAAAACGGTTGTCGTCCCGACTTGGCTCAGATGTTAGCCGACATGCATCCCCGTTTCATGCGTTTTCCAGGAGGCTGCTACATAGAAGGATCATGGGGCGACGGATTCACCAACCGTTTTGAATGGAAGAAGACTGTCGGACCAATCGAGGAACGTCCGGGACATATCAACCGCAACTGGAAATACAAAGTGACCGACGGACAGGGCTACCACGAATATCTTGAACTGGCGGAAGACCTCGGAGCCAACGCCATGTTTGTGGTGAACATCGGTATCGGACACGACTGGAGAGTAGATGAAAACGATATTGATCCGTTCATTCAGGAGGCACTCGACGCCATCGAGTATGCCAACGGAGGCACAGAGACATTCTATGGACGTATGCGTGCACAGAACGGCCATCCCGAACCTTTCAACCTGAAATACTTGGAGATCGGCAACGAGCAGGAGTTTATGCTCAACCGAGACGACTACATGAAACGCTACATGCAGTTCTACAATGCCATCAAAACTCGTTGGCCCGACCTGCATCTCATCGCTAACAGCTATTGGTTCGACGACATCACAGAACCCGTGGAACTGAAAGACGAGCACTACTACGACTCACCAGAATTCTTCATCAGTCAGTACGACCGTTACGACAACCAATCCAAATCCACCACACATATATACGTGGGAGAATATGCCGTGACAAAAGACTATGGAACTCTCGGAAACATGAACGCAGCCATAGGCGAAGCAGTGTTTATGCAGGGGTGCGAGAACAACAGTGAAGCAGTCAGAATGATGAGCTACGCACCTATTTTCACCCACGAAGACGACTTCAACTGGCGTCCAGACATGATCCGATTCAACAGTTCGATGAGCTACGGAACACCTTCATACTACGTCCAGAAAATGTTCTCAAACAATATAGGAAAACAAAACATCCACTGGACTGAGAAGGGCAACGGTGTCAACCTCGACTCGAACAAAAGCGCCATCGGCATCGGCACATGGTCTACCGCCGCCACATTCACCAATTTTCAGGCGAAGATTACAAACGGCACCGTCATCTCAGGCAACAAGACTGCTTCCACCGACTGGAAAACATCAAATGGATCATGGAGCATAAGCACCTCCGCCGGATCATTCACGCAAACCAACGCATCACAAACAGATGTCCGTTGCGTGACGAGAAACGTCTACGACCTGACAAACCTCGACATGACTGTCCATGCCACGAAACAAAGCGGTTCGGAAGGGTTCCTCATCATCTTCAACTACATCGACGAAAACAACTATGCATGGCTCAATCTTGGAGGATGGGGCAATACCAAACACGCCGTGGAGCAATGCCAAAACGGATTTAAAAGCGTCCTTGGAGAAAAAGCAGGATCACTCACCACAGGCAAGGAATATACAATCCGTATCTTAAAGGAAGGTCAAAATGTGCGCTGCTATCTCAACGGTGAAGTCATCATCAACGCCAAACTCCGTGCATACGGAAACCGCACCGTCTACACATCAGCCAGCATCGACGATGAGACCGGCATGATGTACATAAAAGTTGTCAACCCTACAAATTCATCTAAGGATGTAGCTCTCGTCCTATCAGGCGGTCAAGCCAAGACCGCTGAAGCAGAGACACTCTCCGCAGCCAAAGGCACAGATGAGAACACAACGGCAAAACCAAAATATATCGTGCCACGCACTCAGCAACTGACCGTCAAGGATGATGGCACGATAGCTTACGAATGTCCAGCCTATTCTGTAGGTGTGATACGTGTGCATGTCGACAATGTCACGCCACCACAACCAGAGCCACTGCCTAATCCTGTCCTCAGCTTTAGCTTTGAAGACGGGAAACCGACAGACGATAGCGGCACATATACCGGCGACCTTGCTGGAAAGGCATCCATCATCACCATTGATGACGGCAACCATGTGCTCGCCACAGGTCTAAAGGGTGAAGGCAGTTATTTGAATATACCTCTATCTGCAGCCAAACATGCTCTTGGCACTGCAGAAGATTACACCGTGAGCATCAATATGCTGCAACGTATAGGAAACAACACCGGCAAATTCTGCTGGGCTTACTCCTTTGAGCATGGCACCGACCAGTATATAGGGCTCGTCAACACTGGAGGCAACAGCGACTGGTACTACGAGATCAAGAATGAAAACACAGAAGGTGTGCACTCCTACTCTGGCCTCAGCGTCGGCGACTGGCACAATGTCACCTACACACAGCAGGGCAACGTCGGACGCATCTATGTCGACGGTCACCTCAAAAATGAGATAACAGTGAAACAGAAGCCATCGTCGTTTATCAACGACATCACACGTTTCACCATCGGACACTCTCCATTCACCTCCGACGCCATCATGGAGAACGCGCTGTTCGACGACTTCCTCATCTTCGACACCTCTCTCTCTCCCGATCAAGTGATGGAGATAGGACGACGTGCGACGGCAATGCAGTACACCGACCGTTTAGAAAATCCGGATGCAGAACGTCAGGCATTAAAGAACTTAGTGAAGGAAGTAAAAAACTACGTCAACGAGACCAAGGACAATGAGATCAAGCAAGCCTATACCACAGCGACTCGTGCGCTCAACTCGACTAGCGCCACCACGGTCAACAGTGCATATGCAGCTTTGACAGAAGCTGTCGCAAATTATAAGCAGAGCCAGTTGAGACTTGCGCAGAACGGTCAGCCAGCCGACCTCACTTGCCTTATCACCAACAGCTCTTTCACACGCTACAACGTGGGATGGCAGGGCGCTGATCTCAGTGTCGCCTACAATGCTTATGCCAACGAGACAGCGGAACAGTTTTCACGTCCATTTGACATTTGGCAGGAGATCACTGGACTTCCAGCAGGCGTCTACACCATCAGATGTAAAGCTTTCTACAGAGCAGGGGCAATCAGCGCGGGCTATCAAGCATGGCAGGACAACGCAACGTCGACTCGCAACGCGCAACTCTATGCAAACGATGTCGCCACTCCGCTGCCAAATCTGTTCAGTTCGTCCGCCTACACATACAACCCATACACATACCCTGATAATCTCACCCAGGCATCCTCCGCGCTCAACGACGCGAACGCTTACACTCCCGTCTCTATAAGCATTAAGATCGACGAGGGGGAGACGTTGCGACTGGGAATACGCAAACAGTCCACTATATCCGCAGACTGGGTGGCATACGACAATTTCCAACTCTTCTACGTGGAAAATCTTACAGACGTCAAAAATATCAGCGTCGAGCATACCAGCGACGACGTCTATGATATTCAAGGCCGTCTCGTCCGCAAGAATTCCAATCTGACAGGTATACCAAAAGGAGTGTATATCATCAACGGAGTAAAATTATTGGTTAAATAATTCTAGTTTAGCACATATAAAAACCAGAAAGAACAGATCGTAGGGGCAGGTTTGAAACCTGCCCGCAATAAAATCACATCATATTCAAACAGAAAACAGCGTCAGCTATAATATCTGACACTTGGAAAACTCACAAACATGTTTGTTTTGAAAAACTCTTAACAGAGAAAACACAAACAGTAGAAAACCGCACACGTTTTCTTTTGTTTTTGTTTTTTGCGTTGGGCGGTTTTCTATGTCATCTATGACATGTTTTCCAGCACCGACAACGTAGTTGTACTTGTGGTGTGCGTTTTTTGTTTTAATTTCACTTTGATGTATTCAAGCGGTTGATTCTCTATCCATTTCCAAAGAAATAGCATATCTTTGCAGTCAGAGACAAAAACTGAATTTGATTATGAAACAGACTGAACGTATCGCACAGATGGAAAACCTATTCGACAAGAGTAACGAGGTGATCCGACAAATGCACAAAGCAGTTGATGATTTTTACGCTTTACAACCTGTCATCTCCAAATTAGAAAACTATTATAAAACCGACTGGCACACCGACTTCGAAGCTGATGAAGATGGCAACCTGCCTGCTGACCTCAAACGTGGTGTGCTTAGCGAAGATGGTCTGTGGGATTTGTTGGAGGAATACCAACGTCTGAAAGAGTGCTTTGAAGAAAACGAGTGATCAGAACGGCAAAAATCGTCCTGTTCGACTACAGTAGTTTTCATATTCCTCTCCAAAATCACGACGGAGTCTATTCTCTTCTGTACGGACCTGCACCAGCATTATCACAACAAAGATGACAAACACCACCAATGCCTGCCATGTCCACAACCATGTACATATGCCTATCAAATAGACGAATGTTCCGCTCAACATCGGATTTCGGCTCAATCGATAAGGTCCATCCGTCATCAGATGCTGTGTGCGTGGTGCGACCTCATGGCCAAACGCATCCATTGGGTTGCCATTTCCCTTCCGTCGCATATAAACAATAGACCACACACTTATAACCAGTCCAACAACAGCCAAGACAGCTCCTATCACAAGCCTCAACATATCTGTTGGGATCAACTCTGGTCTGCCAGACGCAAACCACATAATGGATGGCACTAAACCTACAAACAATACTCCACCTAACAGGTAGCCGAAAATTTCTTTTAATGTTTTCATAACTTTATATCTAATTGCATTTTAATTCTATATATGACAACTCATAAAAGAGTTTTCCCTGAGATCTTTTATTCTCTGTGGTTTTTATTGTCGCTCGCCCTTACGGGCTCGCGATGGTGTGGAGAGGTAAGGGCGTTCCGCCCTTTACAATCCTCTAATTCTATCCTCCACTTGCTTAATCTGTCATCTATAAAAGCAATCGTTATCCCATCTTATAGGATTGGTTTCAATGTATTCGGCGATGCGATTCATCTCATCCTGATTGCGTACAATATGATCGTGATAACGTGATTGCCAGCCAAACGGAATATTGTTTTCATTAGCAAAACGTGTGACAGCCGATTTGATGCCACGAATCACCGAACCCAGATTCTTCGATTGTGATCCAAACTCCTGCCCTTGCTGTATTCTATCCATTCTGTCGGCCTCCTGCCCTTGCCCTTGTACGGACGCATCGCATGCGTCCATTTTAGTGCCAGGCACATACGACATATCGGACGCATGCGATGCACTGGACGCATGCAATGCGTCCCTACAGGATACGACGACAATCAGATGCACATGGTTAGGCATGATTACATACAATGGAATTGAAATATCACCACCACGAATCTTTTCCGTCTTTTCTATCTCTTGTTTTAACATTTTTCCAATCGATGTCATCCGCATCTCTTCTCCATACACCTCGCCGAAAAAATGGACACGATCCTTAGTGCATATAGTTACAAAATATTCTCCACCCTTATAGTCGTGCCATTTTGCACGAGGCGTTTTGCGATCACGCAGTAACATAATTTTGAAGAATTTGTTTTATTATATTTTTTATTATCGCCCTTACTAGCTCACAATGGTGGGGAGAGGCAAGGACGTTCAGTCCTTTGCAATCCTCATTTGTATACCATCAACGAAGGAAGATAATCTTCTTGCCATCTTTTATGTAGATTTTAGCAGGTTGTAATGAAGTGACTCTTCTTCCAAACATATCGTAGATGTATCCATCCTTTGGAGTGGTTTGTGAAATCACTTCAATATCTTCAACCTTAGTCAACTCACATTCCTCAAGATCTCCTACCAATGTGCCAAACTCTGCCCATCCAGATGCCTCATAATCAGCAAGTGCACTGGCATAGACATGGATGATTGGTTTGGATGAGAAGAGATAGCTTGCGATCGCTGGAGGTGTGGTTGGTTTGACATACACATCCTTCACAGCCGACTCATAGAACGCTCCTTGCTGTATTTTCTCCACGTCGGGACCTATAATCACTTTCGACAATTGGGAACAATAAGCGAACGCATCAAATCCAATGGATGTCACACCTTCCGGAATCTCTACATCCTGCAAACCTGAACGTGAAAATGCCTGTCGACCAATAGTGTTGACAGATTGAGGAAGGACTACCGAGCCCAACTTCGCACAATAATAGAAGGAATTTCTGCCTATCTCGTCTGAAGCAGTCGTGTAATCCTCATAATAAGCATCGCCTCCACCGACAATCGTAGCTCCGGAAAGATCTATCGACTGTAGTTTCTCTTCATTGATCAATTTGCGAAGATACTGTATGTCTGTACCATTAAGAGGTCCTGTAATCACAGCTTTCACCGCTAGAGTTGAAAGTGAATCAGACAGTTTGCCTGGCTCCGTCAGATGGACAATCTCCAATCCGCCCTCCTGTCTGCTCACTTCATGCAAAGTGCCATCCGCGTCGACGGAATAAATAGCAAATTCTTTGCCAACACAAGAAGGGATGCAGAAACTCAACGTATTAGCGGCATACAGTATTTTACCATCTTTATCCTGCACCAAGAAGCCGACACCTCCCTTACCATTCATCGCATATAAAGTATCGACCTGCAAATATGCATACTCAGATGGTTCCGCCGAGGCAGAAATGAAATCTGTGAACTGGCCCAAATCTCCGCACTGACCTATTTGATCCGAGCCAGCACGTTTTCCATCTTTCGCCACAAGGAAATCCGTCGCAGGAATCTCCTCCACACGATCCTCAATGAATAGAATCTCCCTGTTCTTCTTCGGATATTTGGAAATCTCCTCCAATGTCTTGTCTATGTCCTCTTGGGTGACGGTGAGGTCGTATATTCCGTAATCGTCTATTGTCAGGGTGCAAGGTTCAAAGAAACCCCAAGCTGTGAAAAAGTCAGTCAAATCCTCTTGTGCCACCTCACAAACCTTTCTTACAAACTTCAACGAACTGTTATCTGTGTTCTTCCACAATTCCAACGGATCTTTTCTCAGCTCTTGGAAAAGTGACGGATAAAAAGCAGTGTTTTTCTCCGCCTGGTGATAGTAGAGATATAGCTGATAGTACATTCTCATTTTGCTGGTGACATCTCTTGAGAAGAAAGGCACATGGTGAGCATAATAGTTCATCGTTGTCGCAAGCGGATGTCCTTTTGTTGTGGTGACACCGTCGAGATAACAGATCACATTGGAAAATAGATTGTTGGAAACCTCCGTGCAACTCTCCAGATTGATTGCAGACTGGTTGTTGTGCCCGCATTCATGTCCTGTGCACCAGTCATCCTGTCCGGCCTGCACAACAAAAGAATTACGTATACATTCCACAGAATTGTAAGATGTGCGGTAAGTTGTTGAGTTTGCATAACCGCTGTCTGATTCCTTACCTTCTATAGCGAAATTAGGATTATTGTAGTATATCGGGAAGATGCTTTCTCCTCCAGTCAGACGGTAAGGAGCACACGCACGTTTTCCAGAAGCCACCGACTCACAGAATCCCATCAACTCCTTTTCCCAAACGGTAAGGCTATCAAACCAGCAAATGCTTCGTTTAATGGAAGTCGGCCAAACTGATTTATAAGTCGACGTCTTAAAATTAAACAGAGCCTCACCACCTTTCACTGTAAACAAATCATATGTGGCATTGTTAAGAAGTGCCACGTAGTCGTTGTCGTTATGACGTGCCACATCGTAATAACCATTCACCACTCCACCCTCGACATGAATCTTGATGTCCGGCCACTCACTTAGCTTTTTCGTTTTCGACCGTGTGTCTGCAGTATACACTATATAATACAACGCATCTTTCTGTCCATCAATGATATTCAATCCCTTAGTCAGCTTGTGACCAGTCTTGGCATTTCCAATAAGATCGTTGTTGACACAGCCAGCAAAATAGAGCGTCGCATCAGAAGGGATATCCTGATCCACGAAAACATATAATGGACTGTCGTCCGACGCATAAATTCCCGTCGGATTACCCATATACGAACCACCTGTAGCCATCATTGCCCCATTCCAATAATTCGCGTCGCTATACGCTTTATATTCACTGATACGGAATACCTTTTCGTGGGCTGCCCAACTATCGTTTCTGATCTTCATTATCATGTCGGCGATCACTTCAGGAAGATTGTCATTTTCCATTTCATGCTTCAAACCATCAACACTCATAGACGAGTATTCACTTTTAAGTATGGTACAAGCCTTGTCAACAAAATATTTGTCGAGCAACGTCTTCAGAATAGACGACGTCATATCCTGAGGATAAAGTTCTTCCAAATTTCCGACAATAGTACCAAACTCATTCCAGTCGGAATCAGCAAAATCGTCTTTCATATCCGAGTAGACGCAGATAGTAGGGTTGGAAGAGAACAGATAATAAGTGATGGTAGGTATGGACGAAGATCTCACATAAACCACCTTGACAGAAGAGCCGAAGAAAACACCCTGCTCCAACTTGTTGGTTTTCCTTCCAAGCACAACAGTGTCCAAAGCGTTGCAATAGGCAAAAGCATCAAACCCCAACGTCGACACCTTATCCGGAATTTCTATTTTCTTTAATCCTGATTTTGAAAAAGCCTTGGATGAAATATACGTGATTGAATTAGGGAGACTAATATATTCCAGTTTTTCACACTGATTGAACATACACTCTCCGACAATGTTGTCGTTCGTGGTAAACTCCTCATAGTAGGCGTCACCGCCGCTCACAATGGATGCGTCAGACAAATTCAAGGATGTAATGTTTCCATTGTTTATTTGTTGACGAAGATATTTTATATCAGAGCCGTTGATCGCACCATTTATTTTGACATTCTTGTCCATTGTTGTCAACTGAGAGGAAAGGATGCCAGGCTGTGGCACGCTGACTATCGTTTCCGCCCATAAGGAAGAAACGCCACAGATGGCGAAAATAAACAAAATCGCCAAAGTCTTTATAGTATGATTTGCTTCCATAATTAAACCCTTTTGATTGCACTTAATTATTTTTCAGACTCGCAAAGTAGATTTTTTCTTTGACAATCCCAAACGGATCAACCGGTTATTACCAAAACCATGTTGACAAACATTTTGTTTTTTATACTCTGCCCAATTCAGCGACACCACCTCCCAACTGCGAGCCAAAGGCGGGCAAATATAAAAACCACAGAGGATAGAAGTTCTTAGAGAAAGTCTACGACTTTTTTTGAGGGGAAAGAGATAGGAAGCCAGTCAGGATGGGGAAATGCCTTTTCTATGAATCTTCATTATTGCAAATCTGCAGATTACAATTCGTCAAAACCACATTTATGGAATTTTGTGAAAATTCAGTCTAAAATAGTCGGAATTTTGTGAAAACTGAAACAAAAACTATTGGAATTTTGTGGAATTGGTTTGATATATGATTGAGAAATAGATACATTTATAAAAAAAACTGTTATAAGAAATCTGAACACTTGAACATCATGCTAAAAAAGATAATTATATTAATTGCGACATTCGTGCTATGCATACCTTTACTTGCCAGCAGACCAGCTCCTGAATTGCAGTATAAGATTTTGACTGATTCCACTGCAGAAGTGATGGGAGGAGATTCCCTTGCACGACAATACCCTATTCCTATTTCCATGTGTGCTCAGTTTACACCATACTACTTTTCAAACGAAGACGCTTATTCTATACGAATTCCTTCTAAAGTGGCAATTAACGGAAAAACATATTCCGTCACCAGTATCGGAGACAAAGCGTTCTACAATTGCAACAAACTGAAACATATCAAAATTCCGTCTACCATCACCAACATCGGGAACGGAGCATTCTCCGGATGTATCAAATTATCAAAAATAAAAATACCGCAAAAAGTTTCTGCAATTGGGAAAGAAGCATTTTGGCTATGTGTGAACTTGAGCAATATAGAAATGCCTAGAACAGTTTCATATATCGGAGATATGGCATTTCAACAATGTCCTAGATTGAAAAAAATTGAGATTCCTAACGGGATAACAAAAATAGAAGAATCTACGTTTGGGAATTGTTTTAGATTGGAGAAAATAAAAATTCCATCAAGCGTCATAGAAATCGGAGAAATGGCATTTGAAAATTGTAATGGTTTGGAAAGCATAGAGATTCCTTCCAATGTCTCCATAATTGGACATTCCGCATTTGCATATTGCAGTAGTTTGAAAAGGATCAATTTACCTTCTCACATTACCCGCATAGAAGATCTTACGTTTTGCGGATGCACAGGATTGACCTATGTATATATTCCATCAAGTGTCACCAGCATAGGAGGATATGCATTTCTTGGATGCAAAGAATTATCCTCTATTGACATTCCCTCAAACGTCACTAGGATAGAAGAAGGCGCATTTTGGGGATGTGACAGTTTGAATACCATTACTATTCCTTCAAATATCAAATATGTTGGACATTCCGCATTTGGGAAAAGTAAAATCGTACCAGACAGTAACGGGACTCACCTTTTATGGACAGATGTAATATTATATAACAAAGAAAAAACAAAAATCATTTCTGTCTCTAACAATATCCAAGGTGATTTTAGAATTCCAGAGAACATCACTTCCATCGGAGAAGACGCATTTAATGGATGCGAAGGTTTGACAAGTATAATAATTCCTTCCAGTGTCACCAGTATCGGAAAAAATGCGTTTAAAGGATGCAAGGGATTGAAAGATCTAAAGATTCCAATAAGTATCACAAAAATAGAGAGCGGCACATTTTCTCAATGTTCTGATTTGGAAACCATAGAGATTCCGGCAACCATTGATAGCATCGGAAATTTTGCTTTTTCTGGTTGTTCTAAACTGACACATATAAATCTTCCACCAAACATCACACGCATCAATGAAAATACATTTGCAAATTGTGAAAGTTTAACTGACATTGAAATTCCATCAAAAGTCAAAAGCATAGGGGAAGGAGCATTTTCAAACTGTCTCGCTCTCAAACATATAGTGATACCTCCAAGTGTTGACAGTATAGCAAACAGAACATTTGACAGATGCGAAAATCTAACTCATGTAGAAATTCCTTCAAGTGTCACCAGTATCGGGGATATGGCATTTTGGTTTTGTAGTAATTTGAAAAATATAGATATTCCTTCAAGCGTCACTAGAATTGGGGATCGTGCATTCAGACTTTGCGGGCTAACTAGTATAAACCTCACATCTAATCTTATCGACATAGGGAACGATGCATTTGATGATTGTGACTCACTCGCAAATATAATTGTGGATGAAGCAAACCCCAACTATTCATCTGAAAGCGGAATATTATATAACAAAGCAAAAACTCAGATAATTTTTGTGCCAAAAGGAATCAAAGGGGAAATATCCATGCCTTCTAGTGTAACGAAAATTGATGCTTATGCATTTTTCGAACGAGAAAAAATAAAAAGCATAGAGATTCCAGCAAGTGTAGACAGTATTGGGAAATGTGCTTTTAATTATTGCAATAATTTGACTTACATAAGAATTCCTAAAAATGTCATATTCATCGGGGAAAATGCATTGAATAACTGTGAGTGTCTGACAAACATAGATGTAGCATCAGATAATCCTAACTACACTAGCGAAAATGGGATATTATATAATAAAAACAAAACTGAAATAATATGCTTTCCAGGAGGAATATCTGGAAAATTCACAATACCATCAGGTGTAACCAAAATAAGGGACTATGCATTTACTAGCTGCGAAAAACTCACATACGTTGAGGTTCCGCCTAATGTAACACAAATAGAGCCAAATGCATTTTATATGTGTTTCAACCTTGACATAGTAATCAAAAGGCAAACTGGCAAAAAGAAATCTAATAAGTATCCATTATATAAAGATTTCTTTTGTTGTAAGTCCGTAACATACACAAAATAAAATCCGCACCATCCATAAGGACGATGCGGATTCACACGCTAAAAATAAGTTTATAGAAATTTATTCGTGGAAGAAGTATGGTAGTCCATCATACACATAGTGTCTCACATAACCCCACCAGTGAGTCAAACCTGGGGCTACCATAAAGTATAGATTACCCTTTGAGAAATCAGAAGTATAGACGAAGTTGCTGCTGTTCTTCATCGCCTGAATCTGTGGATTCTCGTTAGGGTATGCGATATCATCAGAACCAGTTGCCGCGAAAATGAAATAGTCACGGGTTGTAAAACCTGATTTGGCGATAGCATCGTCGATTGTACGTGCCTTGTCCTGACCAGAGTTACAGCCATTACACCAAAGGTCTCCACTTAGAGGCATGAAATATGTGCAGATATCCAAGCAATACAAGAAAACATTCCATGTGGATACACATCCCATAGAGAATCCTCCGTATGCACGGTGACGACGGGATGCCTTAATGTCGGCTTCCGAAGTAGACTCCGCATAAGTGGAGTATTTGCCCTCAACGAAAGGAATCACACTTGCACGGAACTCCTCATAAAAGTTTTGAGCCTCGCTACCGTTTCCATTGAAAGTAGGAGTAACCACAATAAGAGGTTCCAATTCACCGTTCATGATCATGTGGTCGAGGATATTCTGTAGCATGACATCATTACCAAAGATAGTGTTCTCATTCTCACTTCCACCATGCATCAGATAAAGGATATTGTACTTTTTGTTCTCGTCGTAACCATAAGGCACATACACCTTCAAAGTCTTGTTACCTCTGATACCATTATAGTATTCAGTGACAACACGTCCTGCCTGCTGGCAACCGTTCAGATACTCATTTGGTGCAGCATGGTACTGCAAGTTAGCGTCATAATTATAAGGCACCTTTGGCTCCTCAACTGGTTCCTGTACAGCTGGTGCATGGAAGACAACGCTGTCTGGAGTCTCATCCATAGAGAAGCGTAACTGACCATCTTTGTAGATATATAGTTGAGCACTGGCAAACAGACCGCAAGCCAATAATGCTGCAGTGAATAGAATCTTTTTCATAGTTATTTCTTAATAAGTTTGATGGTTGAATTTCCTGCGACGACGAGATACTGACCATCGGCAAGATGACTGACATTGATTACGGAAGATTGGCTGACAAGCACGAGTGTTCCCACCATATTGTAGATTTTGACAGATTCTCCATCTGCCAAACCTACAATCTTAATGGTTTCTTCCGCAGGATTAGGAAAGATTTGAATTGAAGACCCCGATGACCGGTCATCAACCTTTGTTAATACTCCTTCGGAAAAAATAATCTTTTGTGTGTTTGAGAGGATTCCGAAGTCCTTGGATTCTCCATTGTTGTAAACGAATGTCATATTGCCACTGTTGTCGAAAGCGATTTTGGAGAGTTTCTCCATCTGTTCTTTCGCATCCTTACCGTCAAGATACTCCACGGTCAGAATAGTGTCAGCATTGGCAAAATAACAAGACAACAAGGAAAACACGCCAATTAGTGTTTTTCTCATAGTACAAATTGTAATGGTAACTCTCCTGTGTAAGAGACGTTACAGAGTTTTAAGTAAATTAAGTTTTCACCGCAATCTTACAATTTTTGATTTGTTGCGACTATGACTCTAATTGGAAATTTCTTGCACAGATGAGATAATCCATAAGTATGACGAGATTTTCGGCAGAAAAAAAATAATTCATAATGCATAATTCGTAATTGATGGGAAACACGTCTACGAATTTTAATTTGACCGTAGGGACGATCCATTGTGGTCGCCCTGACTTGGATATAAACGTAGAAATGTCTCAATACGATGTAGAGATGCATGTCCATGTGACTCTACAGAGGGGCATTCTCCAATTACGTCGTTAGCTGTTTTACATCGGTAGAAAAAAATAAGACGGGAGGATCCCGTCTTACCATTAAATCTATTTATTTCCCCTTTTCATCGGGATTTTATCTCATAAAATGTCTGAACCAGATTTCCGGAACCTCTCTATTTGTCAATGCCACGTAGTCGGATTCTTTGCATGAGACGATGCGGTTGCCATCACGGCCTGGTATCTCCACCCACCATCTTCCGTTCAATGGGTTAGTGTAGAATTTCACCTCTGTATTTGTGCGAGTGTCAAAAACTATCGACTTGCGATAATTGTTTATATTGTTCACCGGATAATCATTGTATCGATGATCCACACCATGAAGATAATGCCACACAATCTGGGCAGAAAGGGCAAGTGAAGACTCATTTTGGGCGTATACATCGGAGATATAGAACACAGAGGATCTATCGCTCAGTCCCGCAAGTTTCGCCAAATGACATGCTTCTTCTCCATACAATCCGTTTGGCATTGCAATACATGACGGCATATCAGCGTTGCGAACCGCACGTGCCGAAATAGAGAAAAGATCATTGTCACGAAGCAACGGCTCTATATTCTGCACATTATCCTGTACATCCGCCAAACGAGTGAAGCATATATGCTGGTCGTCAGCCCTCGATATTTTATCTTCTGAACACAGGTATGTCTGATAGCCTAACACATCTATACAATCTACCTGCTTGATCTTTTCTATTTCATCAAAAGAAGACAACACTCCTCCACTCTTTTCGAGTTCATCAACACCACTTAACGTAAGCAACGAGTCGACCTTGACAATATTGATTTTCCCGATGGATTGGCTCATTCCTTTCACAATTGGCAGGTTGCAATAATCGCCACCTCCAATAATTACGACCTTCTTTCCAGCTTCGACAAGTATCGAGACAACGTCTGCGACAGCAGCCATTGGCGACTGATCATCTTTAACATTGACATTGCCCAAATCAGCGATTCTCACATTGTGGAAATCTCCACACAGACGGTAAAGATATTTTCTCACACCATCTGGAGCATCAGCTGTCGACGGATTATATTTTTGAGATCCCCATGCTGACGGTATGCCCACAATGGCCACATCATAATCGTCGGAACATGCTGAAATGAACGATGAAAAGTCATTCGCATCGTCGAAATAATGAAGAGGGATATTCTCCACCTCTGGTTTTCTGAAATATGCTTTTATATCCTCCATTTCTTACTTCATTACAGTATAGAAGATTCGAGGAACTGGCGATTCAAACGAAATTATCTTCCCATTCATCGGGTTTTTTATCGCCAGATACGTTGCATGAAGACACAGACGCTTCACACTTGTGACAGGTGCTCCATACTTCACGTCGCCGACAATAGGATGTCCGATCGACTGCATATGGACACGTATCTGATTCTTTCTTCCTGTAGGGATCTCACACTTAAGAAGAGTACGTCCGTTTCCTCTCTGTATGACCTTGTATTTTGTGACAGCATACATTCCTCCATTATCGTAATTATAAGAATGGACAATGTATGTCTTTGGATCTTCTTTAAGCCAGCTTTCCACTGTATCCTCATCCTTCTCCACAATTCCCTCTACCAAAGCGTAATACACTTTTCTGTGGTCGCTGTCGTGCCAGTGGGCTTTCACTGCCTGCTGCACTTCAGGTGTCTTTGTGAACATAAGCACACCGCTTGTGTCGCGGTCGATTCTATGCACAGTATATAATGCATTCTGACGGTTCTGTCGTTTAACGTAGCCGACCATCACTTTCAATACAGTATCCTCAGCGGCATGGTTTGGTGCTGGCACAGAAAGAATTCCCTCCTTCTTATCCACAACAAGGAAAGCGTCGTCCTCATATATGATGGAAATTTTAGGATGAGCGAATGTGTTTTTCTTACCAGTGAAGCATACACTTATCTTCTGACCCTTGCTCAACTCATAATCATAACGAGTCTCAATAGCACCGTCTACTGATACCAATCTTTTCGCCAAAAGGCTTTTTATATTGTTACGGCTTGAGCCTATCTTCTGTTGCAAAAAATCAAACAATTTCGCAGGTTCGTTGACAACGAAATCAGTCGAACGCTCACGGATAAAGTTTTTTCTACTAGTTGGTTTTATCATTGCAAAATAAGTTTTAATCAAATAATGTAAGTTGTGCGCCATCACGTTTTCTGCCAAGATGGTTGTAAGCCAACTCTGTAGCCTCTCTTCCGCGTGGTGTACGTTTCAAGAATCCCTCCTTGATAAGGAATGGCTCATACACTTCCTCGATCGTGCCGGCATCCTCTCCGATTGCGGTGGCGATAGTGGAAAGTCCGACCGGTCCACCCTTGAATTTGTCGATGAGAATGGCAAGAATCTTAGTATCTGTCTCATCCAAGCCATATTGATCGATATTAAGTGCACGCAATGCCTCACTTGCGATTTTAGTGTCGATCACACCATTTCCTTTCACCTGAGCGAAGTCTCGCACACGTCGCAAAATAGCATTCGCGATACGTGGAGTGCCACGGCTGCGGCTTGCTATCTCTCCTGCCGCCTCCACATCACAAGGAGTATAGAGTTTCGAAGCTGAACGGCATATAATCTTAGTAAGGACATCCTTATCGTAGTATTCAAGATGGCAGTTGATACCGAAACGTGCTCTCAACGGACTTGTAAGCAATCCGCTTCTTGTTGTCGCTCCGACGAGGGTGAATGGATTCAACGGTATCTGCAATGCTCTTGCATTCGGTCCTTTGTCTATCATAAGGTCGATGCGGAAATCTTCCATCGCAGAATAAAGGAATTCCTCAATCACAGGCTTCAAACGATGAATTTCGTCGATGAAAAGGACCTGATTTGGTTCCAAACCAGTCAAAAGTCCAGCCAAATCCAAAGGTTTGTCGAGCACAGGGGCAGAGATAAGTTTGAACCCTACGCCCATCTCATTTGCAAGAATATTGGCAAGAGTTGTCTTACCCAAACCGGGAGGGCCATAAAGCAACGTATGATCGAGCGGCTCGCCACGCATCTTAGCTGCCGCCACAAACACCTTCAGATTCTCAAGAATCTTCTGTTGACCAGTAAAATCCTCGAAAGAAAGGGGGCGTAACGCGATCTCGTAGTCCTGTTCACGCTCTTCAGCAGCATTATGTATGTCTAGTTCTTCGATATCTTCCATTGCTTAAATAGACGGTACAATTTGTCTTAAAATCTCTACCACTTTATCAGCGGCCTTACCCTTGCCTGCGATAGTCTGTATTCTCGATTTCACATACTGGAATCTCCATTTGTATCTCACTAGGAAATTAAACGAGAATGGCAGTGACAATAGCCAACAAACAGTGAAAACTATAAAAGACAATGTATCCGCAAAATAACCGGGCATGAATATCGCATACAATATTATATATAGCAGATATATAAACGGCAGGATCAAATATACGAATCCAAGCAACAAGCTGGCTTCAAATCCTGTATTGTGTGCCAGTTTGTATGCCACACCCTTAAACAACAGATATGGGAATCCATTGAAAGCGGCAGCATAAAGAGCAAGAGGCGAAGATCCTATCAAATATAAAATAGACGTGATCAATTTGGAATCAACCTTATGTGGTTCCTCGTAAGCACGTGCATAAAGTTCCACCATATTGCTGTCTCCAAGCCAATTCTTCACAGCCGACTCCAATTCTGGTATAAGAGGATGGTTGTTCACCACTGCCTCGTCAAGTTGAGTAGAGATTCTCTGACGCACCTCCAGACGGTTGGTCTCATTGTCATCCCAATCCTTAGATTCAAGCATCTCCTCTGCGTATGCGTAAGACGATGCGTAAATAGTGTCATAGTATTTCTCTGAAACGATATGGTGAATCAACGGCTTCATACGGCTGTACAATTCGTCTCTCACCTTATTCTGAGTCACAGCCTCGTTGGCAAGATAATCCTGATAATAGTCTGCGATACGGATTGGTTTACCAAAGTTGATCACCAAATGATAACCGCTGTGGTCATAGTGTCCGTAATCAATACCAGTCGGCACGATAAGTATCGACTCTCCTTCTGGCTTTTGCTTTTGAGCGGCGAAAGCAATACGGAACATTCCCTTTACCAATGGGCGGAGACGACGATGCTCATCCTGGCCTCCCTCTGGCATAAGGCAAAAATATTCATTGTGGGCAAGCACTTTGACCGCCTGCTCAAAACTTTCCTCATTCTTCTTCAGATTGCTATAGCCGTCGCGCATACGGTAAGCAGGCATGATTTTGAAGAAGTTCAACGCCTTGGCCACCAGTTTATTACCGAAGATGGAAGCCTTGGCCAAAAAAACAATAGGTGCAGGCGACGACCACAACAATGCCATCGCATCAATAAACGCGTTCTGATGGTTTGGCGCAAAAATCACCGACGCGTTTTCAGGAATAACCTTCTCGTTATTCACCTCCGTCGACGAAAACCATCTGCTGTATATTGTGTTACTGTAGACTCTCAAGAATTTATAGAAAAAGGGAGTCTGATACATCTCTGCCATAATCAATCCTAATAATTAAGAAATTTCCTTATCCGCAGGCGACGAGAATTGCTCCGGATAAAGTATGATAAAACTATTGTCTGCAAAATAACGGCCTAATTGCTGCGGTAATTTTTCAAACGCAGGCAAGTAGGAATCATTGTTTTTTCTTGACGACACAATCACCAAAAGGTTGTCTGCCTCCAATTCACGTGTGAGGATCAGGAACTCATCCCAATCGTCAAGAACTTCATATTGAGTCGGCACTCCAAACTTATTTCTGCTTGCAAGTTCTTTGATCTGCACAAGAGTGTCATTAGAAGCGAAGAACTTGGCTGAAGCTCCGATCTGTTTACATATATTCTTTACTCTGTCGTACCACTTCACAAATCCGATCTCAAACTCTGCTTTCGGCGGAACAGCCACAACAACTCTACGAATTGTGCTCAACGGTTGCACCGCTTTGACTACCATAACCATCTGGTTGGTCATCTGAAGCAATTTTTCCGTCTTTTCACCGAAGAAAGAATCTGTGAATGCCGTTTTATGATGAAGTCCTAATACGATATCTGTGATATTATTTTCTTTTATTGTATGAATCATACCCATCGCCACATTCGCGTCATATCTGGAAATCATCTTCACAGAGTTGTCCGTAGCGGATGCGATACGTGCCGCCCTTTCAAGCAGTTTACGACCATAATCCATTCCATTGTTTGGCGCATCATTTGCGACGTGGAGGGCATAAAGAGGTTCTTTCGACTTTTTTGCTTTAAGAATCACAGCAAGTTCCATCAGTCTCACCAAATTATCCGGATGATAAAGAGGAACCAAGATTCTGTCTGCCTGCTGAGCTTTAGCGATCTTCTCATCAATAGTTTCCGACTCGGTTGAAATCTTCTTCGACATACGTTCTGTCACCGTTGACGAAATGACACAAGTGACAAGGATCATTATGACCGTACCATTAAGAATATCATTACTGAAAATACGAATCAACGAACCATCATCAGCAAACTTGATAACTGTGTCATAACCGATTTTCACAGCTGCCAACGTCGCAGCAGCCTGAGCTGTACTCAATCCGAAAATAAGGTTTCCCTCCACCTTCTTAAGATTAAACGTACGCTGTGTGATCATAGCTGCCAAATATTTCGACAAATTCGAAACGATACACATCACAACAGCCACGATAAGAGTGTTAGGACCGGCAAACACCGCCCTTAAATCGATAAGCATTCCCACTCCTATCAAAAAGAACGGAATGAAAATCGCATTACCCACAAACTCCAATCTGTTCATCAAAGGTGAGATTCTCGGGATAAGAGAGCTTATCGCTATTCCCACCAAGAAAGCTCCGATAATCGCCTCAAGACCAGCAAGTTGAGCGATATATCCGCCTAAGAAGACAAGAGCCAACACAAAAATGTACTGACCTACACTGTCACTTACACGTTTGAAAAACAGACTTGCAAGACGAGGGAAAATGAATACAATGATAAAAAGGAATATACATATAGCTATTCCCATGCGAACCCAGAAGAAACTGTTGATCTGGCCTTTCGCCATACCGACAATCACCGCCAACACCAACAAAGACAAAGTAGTGGCGATCATCGTTCCTCCGATAGTTATACTGATGCTACGGTTTTTGTTGACTCCGTATTTGCTGACAATCGGATAGGAGATCAACGTGTGCGACGCATACATACTGGCAAGCAAAAGTGATGCCACCAACAGATAGTATTGCGACGTCATTTCCGACGCTTCCGTGACAGTAGCGTCGTAAGGCACCTCATGGTGAGGGATATATTGAAGCAAAAAATAGCTGCTCAACGTACCGATTACCATCGGCAAAATAAAGGTTATTCCGCCAAAGAAAACTCCCGCCTTACGGTTTTTCTTAAAGTCGGTAATATCCATTTCAATACCAGCCAAGAACATGATGTACACCATGCCGACGGTGCCATAAAGTTCAAAACTGGAATCTCGAGTCAACACTCCTATTCCATGTTCACCCAAGATTATTCCTGCCAGAATCATGACAATGATATTCGGCAGTTTTAACTTCTCCGATACAAACGGAGCTAGAAGAATCACGAAGAGTACGAGCGAGAATATGAGTACCGGATTGGTTACCGGCAAACTCATACCTATATGACTGAATATTGTATCCATCGCTCGATCTTACAATTATTACTTCTTCAAGCTATATCCATATACAGTTATGCCACTAAGAGCAAAACCTAACTTTCTAGGATCTGGATTTTCTGGATTATACTTGCCTGGCAATGCCGCATTCTCAAATACGACAATCAAACGCGCAGAACCATCTGCACCAAGGTTTTCCTTTGGCACATTCACATAAACAGAGTTGTTTCCAGTTGTAGAAATGTGAGCCACACGCTCTCCGTTCACCTCTACGTTAAACACAAAAGGAATATTATCTGGAGTGACTACTCTGTCGATATCCAATCTAGCTGTAATCTCTGCCATAGGAGCCGCCATCAAATCAATGATGACAGTATCACCGTTCGACCAGCGTCCAAAATCCTCTTTACTGCAAAAACCATAAATATCACAACCAGGATTTTCCTGACGGAAGTCATAGTAAGAGTACAAATAATTTACATTTGACCCATTATCATTAATCGCATCTGAAGATGCTTTATCTCCATTTGAGGAACAGCAGCACAAAGCGAAAACCATTCCCAAAACATACATGATACGTTTCATCATTCTCTTATTTATATATGTAATACATTAAATCAATCTTCAGATTCCTCTTCTTCATCTAATCCTTCCAAAGAATAACCAAAAATAGTTATGTCAGATATTGCAAGTCCAAGAAGACGAATATCTTTTTTCTCTGGATCCACATCAATAGGTCTTTGAGCATTCTTCATCTTCAATCCTAAAGTGAGTGTTTCACTATCACTTATGGCCTCAGAAGGGACGTTGATATAAATCACTCCATGATAAGTCTCACCAGAACCTACATACTTGCCATTGGCATAAGCGTTATATTTAGCAGGCTCATTGGCAGGTCCTGTCAAAAAGACATTTATTCTTAATGTCAAATCCGAATTAGTGACAATATTGTCAAATGTAATATTACAAGAGTCTACCTCCGACCAGCGTCCGAAATCCTCCAATCCAGAAAATCCAGAAATCTTACATCCAGGATCTTCCTCCTTGAAATCATAATAAGAAACGGATGTCGTTACATTACCTAATCCGCCAACGAATCCCGTCGCAACCATTCTATTCTCCTCTTCTTCAACAGAACCAGAAGAGCAGCCACATAGCATAGCGACCATTCCTAACGCATAGAAAAAATTCTTTTTCATGATGTTGTTATTGTAGTTTTATTTCTTCATCTCTTTTGCCCAACTATCTTTCAGTCCGACGGTGCGGTTGAACACCAAGTGATCTGCTGTAGATGTCTTGTCCACAGTAAAATAGCCGATACGTTGGAACTGCAAGTAGTCTAGTGGTTTGCTACCTGCCAAGTACTTCTCGACATAACAGTTAGTCAAAACCTTCAATGAATCAGGGTTAAGTATTTCACGCATTGCGTCGATAGCCTCACACTGTTTCTCTTCCTTGATACGAGCCAACTCATCACGAGGATTCTCAACCTTCCAAAGTCTGTCGTACAGACGAACCTCAGCTTTGATCGCATGCGCGCAGCTTACCCAATGGATTGTCTTTCCTTTGATCTTCATATTGCAGTTTGCCTCTCCTGTCTTTGTCTCAGGGATAAACTCTGCATGAATCTCTACGATATTTCCGTCAGCATCCTTCACAATGCACTCCGCAGGATTCTCACTACACTTGATAATGTAGGCATTCTTCAAGCGGACCTCCTTGCCAGGGCCAAGACGGAAGAATTTTGCTGGAGCATCCTCCATAAAATCGTCACGCTCAATCCATAGTTCACGACTGAATTCAACCTTGTGTGTGGCTGAATTCTCGTCTTCAGGATTATTGATAGCATCAAGCTCCTCAACCTTTCCTTCCGGATAGTTGGTGATGACCAACTTGATTGGATCAAGCACTGCAGCCACACGTGTAGCACGCTTGTTCAAATCATCACGCACCGCACTCTCTAGCAATGAGAACTCATTAAGAGCGTCATAAGTGGTGTAACCGATCTTGTTGATGAAATTATGGATGCTCTCTGGTGAATATCCACGTCTTCTGAATCCACATATAGTAGGCATACGAGGATCATCCCAATCCTCAACGACATGCTCCTTAACCAATGTCAGAAGATTACGCTTCGACATCAAAGTGTAGTTCAGATTAAGTTTGTTGAACTCGTACTGACGAGGACGGTTATCGTCAAGATCCTTACCCTCTTTCAACCAATCAATAAACAAATCATATAGTGGACGGTGAGGCACAAACTCAAGCGTACACAATGAGTGAGTCACACCCTCAAAATAGTCGCTCTGTCCATGAGCGAAATCATACATAGGATACACCTTCCACTTCCAACCTGTACGGTGATGCGGATGAGTAGTGATGATACGATATATGATCGGATCACGGAAATGCATGTTTGAGCTAGCCATGTCGATCTTAGCTCGAAGAACCATTTTTCCATCCTCAATCATTCCGTCTGTCATTTCCTGGAAAAGACGAAGGTTTTCCTCGATTGGTCGGTTTCTGTATGGGCTTTCCGTTCCTGCCACTGTAGGAGTACCTTTCTGTGCGGCGATCTCTTCTGGAGTCTGCTCATCAACGTAAGCCTTTCCCTCCTTGATCAACGTCACTGCAAGATCCCAAAGTTGCTGGAAATAGTCGGATGCGTAGTAGATGTTGCCCCACTCGAATCCCAACCATTTGATATCCTCCTTGATTGCCTCAACATATTCGTTGTCTTCCTTCACAGGATTTGTATCGTCGAAACGGAGGTTACATACGCCATTGTATTTCTTGGCGATACCGAAATCCATGCAAATAGCTTTTGCATGTCCTATATGGAGATAGCCGTTTGGTTCAGGCGGGAAACGAGTCTGTACTTTTCCACCGTTTTTGCCGTTCGCCAAATCTTCCACCACCTTCTGCTCAATAAAATTAAGCACCTCTTTGGCTTCACTTTTTTCTATCTCTTGGTTTTCTGCCATATCATTAAATTTATTCTACTTCTAAAATTAGTGTATATGGTGCAAAAATAGTTTTATTTTCTCAAAACATCGATATATTTTCAGCCACTTTTCAATTTTGACCACGTACAGAGCCTAACAGACTCAAAACTCATCTATTGTTTCTTCATTTTCCGGAAGCCATTTCACAAACAATTTGTACGTGAAGAAAAGGTATGCGGAAGTGTGCAATATAAGAGTCAAGCCGAAATCCATATATGAGTTTTGGAATAAGTAGCGTCCATATTGTATACATGTCATCAACTGCAACACGCACGCTATGACAAACGCCGTACTCAGATTCTTCCTGTCCTTTGACCAGAATCTCTCAAAAAACAAAATGACAATCAATATTTCAGCCAAATATGCGTATCTCTCATGCATCGAAGGCAAAAACAATACACATGTCCAAACCACCCATGAAGCCACACTCATATAATTATCAGACTGCTTCATATCCACCTTTTTTCTCACAATAAACAGCAATCCAGCAAACAATATCATAAGCGTGATTATTATTGCCACAGGTCTCAAATAATCATAATTATCTCCAACCATGGCCCAGAAACTTGGATAGTTCAAATATACATAGTGATAAGCATCCGTCTGGTTAACATAAATGTCAACTAGCTTTGAAAAACGCAATCCCATACATAGAGAAGGGATTGACAACAAAATGTCGACTAACGGCAAAAACAATAAGAACAAGATGCTGAAACCCTTTTCCCTAAAATATAAATAGAAGAAAAATGGCAGGATAAATACAGTTTGAAGCTTAAAGGCAAATGCACAACCTAAGAACACAAACGAAAAGAAATAGTTCTTCCGATAGATCAAATATAAAGAAAGGACAACGAAAAAGACATAAATGGCGTCACATTGTCCCCATAAAGCAGAATTGAAAACCACAGTAGGAAGCAAAAGGACTACTCCATATGGCAAAACAAATGTCAAATTCGAAACAGCATCCTTGAAAGAACGTGACGTGCCCGTTCTCTCTGAAGATATGTAGTAAACAAATTTTCCCGAATATATAGCAAGAAGGAAATCGAAAATACAAGATAAAATCTTAAACAGATAAAGTGGCTTGACTTTTATATATGTCATCAGTGCAATTAAAAACTGATAAGGCACATTATAATCTCCTATCGGCGATCTCAATGCCGCAAATCCCCTATGTGTCTTAAAATGCTCATACCATGGAGCAAGAGACCCTATGTAATCACCAGACTCATAATTTTTAGCAGAAAAGCGAATCCATATCGCCATTAAAGTAAACACACAAAATGCAATTAAGGCACCATTGTTCGTAATCTTCTCAATTATTCTTTTCTCCAACTCACGAGACGCACAAAGTGCATTCAATTTATCTGTAAATGCCATAAATTATTTATAAATCAATTAACAACTTATTTTATCATTTTCCTTTCCGACAGGCAGCATTTTAGAATCTTTCAAATTTTACCGAATAAACAATAAAAAACTTTGCCTAGCCTGCACAAAATTACTAAAAATTACCATTCGGCAATACAAAAATCATTCCCTTCTGATTTATCAGTTTTGGATTTTCAATCTCAATAATTTTTTGTTAATATAAAAAGATGTATCTTTGCAAAATGAGCGTGTTGTATGACGACACGTAGAGACACACAAACAAATATGTGTCAAAATAAACGAAGTGTTTGACATTTTTTGAAGGATAAGGATAATGAATCCACAAGTAAGTATCATAATGGGCAGCACATCAGACCTGCCTATAATGGAGAAAGCAGCAAAAATACTCGACGAGTTTGAGATTCCGTTCGAGATAAATGCCCTTTCTGCACACCGTACTCCATCTGAAGTAGAGAGTTTCGCAACAAACGCTGAATCACGTGGCATCAAGGTGATCATCGCAGCAGCTGGTATGGCAGCAGCACTGCCAGGTGTGATCGCAGCACAGACATCTGTTCCAGTAATTGGTGTTCCAATCGCGTCTACACTTGAGGGCATGGACGCTCTTCTTTCTATCGTCCAGATGCCTCCAGGAATTCCAGTGGCGACAGTCGGCATCAATGGAGCCATGAACGCAGGTATCCTTGCGGCACAGATGATCGCGTTGAGCGACAAGGCAGTGGCTGAAAAGGTCAAGGCCCACAAAGCTGGATTGAAGAATAAAATTGTGAAGGCTAACGAAGAGTTGGCAAAAGTGCAATTCAAATTCAAAACAAATTAATCAGACACACGTAGAGACACACGGACGTGTGTGTCATTCTATAACATACCTGTAATAATTAAGATGTATGTGCATTCTATCCAGCGTGTGACAAGATTAATCAAAACATCAAAAGAATTAAAGATTTTTCAGATATGGCAATTTTAGACAGTATTATTGCTCGCGCTAAGCAGAACAAGCAGCGCATCGTTCTTCCTGAGGGTACAGAAGAGCGTACTTTGAAGGCTGCCGACCAAATTTTGGCAGAGGGTATCGCAAACATCATCTTGTTAGGCAACCCTAATGAGATCAACAAGTTGGCTTCTGAGTTCGGACTTAAGAACATCTCAAAAGCCACTATCATCGACCCAGAAAATAATCCAAACAGTCAGAAATATATCGACCTGTTGCTTCAGCTTCGTCAACGCAAGGGATTGCAGCCTGAGCAGGCAGTTGAGCTTGTAAAGGATCCTCTATATTTGGCTTGTCTTCTTGTTAAGGCTGGCGACGCAGATGGTGAGGTGGCTGGTGCTAAGAACTACACTGGTAACGTGCTTCGTCCTGCATTCCAGATAATCAAGACTCGTCAGGGTGCTAAATGTGTGAGCGGTGCTTTCCTTATGATTTTCAAGGATAAGACATACGGACACGATGGCATGTTGTTGTTCGCCGACTGTGCAGCTACACCAGTGCCAACAGCTGAGGAGCTTGGAAGCATCGCTGTTGTCAGCGCAGGTACTGCTAAATCTATCTTCGGTTTCGATGATCCTAAGGTGGCTATCATGAGCTTCTCTACAAAGGGTTCAGCTAAGCATGAGACTGTAGACAAGGTTATCGAGGCTGGTAATTTCGCAAAACAATATGCTCCAGACTTGAAGATCGACGCAGAGCTTCAGGCAGACGCAGCTCTTGTACCTAGCGTCGCTAAGAGCAAAGCTCCAGGCAGCGAGGTTGCAGGTCAGGCAAACGTATTGGTATTCCCTTCTCTTGAAGCTGGAAACATCGGCTACAAACTTGTTCAGCGTCTTGCTGGTGCAGAGGCTCTTGGACCAATCCTTCAGGGTCTTGCAGCTCCAGTAAACGACCTTTCTCGTGGATGCTCAGTAGAGGACGTTGTAAAGATGATTGCAATTACAGCAAACCAAGCAATTGCTGCGAAACAATAAATAATCTAATGTTGCAGGCGTACCAACGTCTGCAACATTTCATATATAACTAAAAAAATTTCATGAAAATATTAGTACTAAACTGCGGCAGCTCTTCTATCAAATACAAATTGATAGACATGCCAAAGAACGACACATTGGCGTCGGGAGGAGTTGAAAAAATCGGCTTGAAAGATTCATTCTTGAAGTACAAGACTCCATCAGGTGAGAAAAAGCAAATTGACTGCGAAATTCCAGAACACACAGCAGGAATCGAATTGATCCTTAAGGTTCTTCAATCAAAGGAAGACGGTGCAATCAAGAGTCTGTCTGAAATCGAGGCTGTAGGTCATCGTGTTGTACACGGAGGTGAGAAATTCAACAAATCTGTACTAATTACTAAGGAGGTTATCGACAATATCAAGGAGTGTGCTCCTCTTGCGCCTCTTCACAACCCTGCCAACCTAAAAGGTATCGAGGCAATCACACATGAGTTGCCAAATGTGCCTCAGGTAGCAGTGTTCGACACAGCATTCCACCAGACTATGCCATCTAAGGCATACATGTATGCTCTTCCTTATGAATATTACAAAAAGGATGGCGTTCGTAGATACGGTTTCCACGGAACAAGCCACAGATACGTATCAGCACGCACTTTGGAGATCCTTGGAATGAAGCCAGAAGGCACAAAGATGATCACTTGCCACATCGGTAACGGTGGTTCAATCTCTGCAATCAAGGATGGTAAGAGCGTCGACACTTCAATGGGTCTTACTCCACTTGAAGGTCTTGTAATGGGTACTCGCTGCGGTGATATCGACACAGGTGCTATCACATACTTGATGGACCGTGAAAAACTTGACATCAAAGCAATCAACAATATCCTTAATAAGGAGAGTGGATTGAAGGGAGTATCTGGTATTTCTCAGGATATGCGCGACGTGGAGGCTGGCATCAAAGACGGCAACGAGCGTGCTACTCTTGCAAGAGACATGTTCGTTTACCGTGTCCGCAAGTTCATCGGCTCATATACAGCTGTTCTTGGCGGTCTTGATATTTTGGTCTTCACAGGAGGAATCGGTGAAAACCAGAGAACAATCCGTCAGCTTTGCTGCGAAGATTTCGGTTACCTAGGAATTGAGATCGACGAAGCCGCTAACAACGCAGCGTCAGGAGTAGAGAAGATCATCTCAACTTCATCGTCTAAGGTAAAGGTTCTTGTGGTTCCTACTGACGAGGAGTATATGATCGCAAAAGATACTCTTGAACTTGTAAAATAAGACGCACGTAGAGACGTAATGTAATTGCGTCTTTCAAATCATACAAACAGACGTCGCAAATGATGCGGCGTCTGTTTTTTTTATTTATTGCCTTTTTTTGTATCAATAGTATTCTATCGGATAGTCCTTCCTGTTTGTTTGCTTTGTATTCTTATGATACCACTCTTCACCCACCAAATTATTCCACAAATCATATTTATAGGTGATTATACAGTCCATATCATGAATTGTATAAGTAACATTATAATAGTCTCCATATATACTTTTCTCTTCCAGCAAACCTTGGTCATTATATTTGTAACGTTCAATAGTTATTGAAGTATCTGCATTTGGAGTTTCCATAAAAGAAGAATATTCGAGCAGTTGACCTTTGGAATTACAGATGACATTTAATTTATTGTTTTCATTCAACAAATGAAAATTTGAAAATCGCATCATCGTATCTTTTCCAAAAGACACCTCCACGCATGCTACCGGTCCTATTGATTTATATAATGCCAATTCTCCCCTTTCATTATAAGAGCAATAAATAGTATCTGTCTTATGAATTTCTTTAATTACACTATTGGGTTTGTGCTTTTTTCTGCCATATTTTGATAATACATCTTTCCAAAAAGGAGTCGTGACATTATAGTTAGAAACAACATCTCTTTCAACTTCTTTACTCTCTTTTAAAACACCTTTTTTATCATATTTATATTCAATGGTATATAGTTGGTCTTTGAAACTAGAGTCCTTAAAAACATTTGTTTTTATTCGTTTTTTCTTTTTGTCAAAAATATGGATGTAATACTCATTCCACTTGAAAATAAGATCAAACTTTGTCGAACGAATGGCATGGGTCAAATTACCAGACTTATCAAAGTAAAAAGTTTCTCCATCTTTACTATACGATTTGACTGGTCCATTAAGATTCCTCATAGACACATCTGTCGCATCTGTTGCTAACAGATTTGTTGAGACGAGCACCAAAAGCAATGTGACTACATATTTCATAAAGGTCTAAATTTAGTTATCACAATAATAAAGCAAAAATATAAAAAGATAACAGAGCGTCATCACCGATATCAAAAAAGTAGACGTCACAAATAATGCAACGTCTATTTTTTACCTTATTAAAAGTTGATTTTTGTCATTTACAATTTGTCAATTTCTTCAATGCTCAATCCACTTGCTATAGCGATTGCATTTGCATCAACGCCTTGATTTTTCAAGTTTTTTGCCATCTTCTGCATTCCAAGGACTTTCCCTTCCGCTATTCCTTCATTCTTGACTGTTCTCATAATATTATACATATCAAGAAAATTCTTTAGATTCTCCTCATAGTCATAACGTTCATTCTTTGAGAACGCTGCTATTTCAGCCACTTCAAACAATTTATCGAAAACTCCCTCACTCAATACAGATGGCTTATCCTCTAAATGATAAAGATTCTTTATCACATAAAGCCATTTGTCTACGAATGTTTCCAACTCATCAACTGTCTTCCTGAATTTAGGCATTTCAAGGAAAATGAAATTCAATTTGTCACTGAAAGTCTTATTACAATCATCCTTCAATTTCACACGAGTAATCACTTTGTCGGATACATTTTCTTTCTCGTCAATAACGAAATCAAGAATTCCAATCACATAAACAGGGGACAAACTATAATCCCAACGAGAATCTTTCGCACCCTTTTTTGCTTGTTCTTGGATAGCAAAGGATGAATAATAAAGCGAACGATCCTTGAAATGATCTTGTTTAGCATTTTGCATTTCAACTATGAAACGTTCTCCAGACACCGTCTGACAATAAACGTCATAGATAGCTCGTCTATCACTAATACTATCTCCAAGTTTTTCTGTATTCAGATATGTAAGATCTATAATCTCTCCACTTTCTTTTAGATCAAGCAATGCGTTCAAAAAACTAATAAGCAAATCCTTATTCGCCTCCGTCCCGAAAATTTTCTTGAAAGCGAAATCTGTATAAAAATTGATATAGCGACTTCCCGCTGATCCTGGCACACACATATTGTTTCTGTCTTTGCTTGTTTGCTGCAAATGTAGCACATTACTTTGATTTGTCAAAATAGAGCGGGCCTGCTTCTTTTTATTTCCCATTCTCAGTCTCTCCATTTTTATTGACATTATAAATCTCTTCCTTCAACGCCTGTTCATAATACCACGAATCATGACCTTCACCGATCTTCAATACTCGTTCGATCAGTTCAGCATACGCATCATCCGTCAACACAATATTTTTCAACAATGGAATCAATCCCTTCCCGTCTTCCCCTTCATAAAAAAATAGTGAATTGCTGATTCTCGCACGCTGGCTCGCACGCGGTTCACGGCTGAATCCGTCTCTATGGCACTTCTTTCCTGTCTGGCTGATCTCTGTGTCCAGGCACTCAAAGATTGGATCTACTTCCACGTCTACAGAATCAAACAGAGCTACAATAGCTTCTTCTGGCAAGGCGAACATGGAAGAATAGCGAAAACTGGTTTTAGCCCCTCGTCTGCCTATCTCCTTCGCAAACATACGGGGATGAAGCGAATCCTTAGGGTTTGCCAAAACTGCAAAAAAGAGATTCTGTAGGATCGCATTATAATAAGAGCAATCCTGCACATCATATGGCTTGAAATTTTTCAGGATTTTATCGAGGAACTCAATGTCGAATATTTCTGTCGGCACTTCACCACGCTGCATCAGACGTCTGACTTTGAGCATCCTCACAAACAACAACCTCACGAGGAAAATCAACTCTTTCCTCTCCACGTAATCCTTTTCGGATACTGTCGCTACCGTGTAGCGAGAATCAACTAAACTTGGGAACTGGAACACGACCCTTCCCTTCTCAATTGCGGCAAGGATATTTTCAAATCCTGCCATAGTCTCATTTATCATATTTTTGTACTTTAAAAATCCTTGTTTATGGAGGCTGTGACAGGGCAGGCATAACCCCTGCCCCTACAGTCTAATTATTTTCTTGAACGTCCAGTGATTCTATCGATCAACTCCTGTTGCTCTCTTTTCTTTCTCTCCTCTTCGGTCTCCTCATGTGGAGTTTCTGGAGCTTCCGACACCTTTTCAGGAGCTACTTCCTCCTGCTTCTTTTTTCTGGAACGTTTACTCTCTTTTGGTTCAGCTTCGTCCTCGCTCACTGATGCAGGAGTCTCTTCAGAAGTCACTTCTTCTTTCTTTCTCCTTGATCGCTTAGACTCTTTTGGCTCTTCCGTATCATTTGTAGACGCTGGAGTCGCCACCTCTTCCTGTTGCTGAGGTTTTGATTTACGTCCTGTGATTCGTTCGATCAATTCCTGCTGCTCTCTCTTCTTTTTCTCCTCTTCAGTCTCTTCACGTGGAGTGGCAGATACTACAGGAGCCACTTCAGGAGTTGTTTCTTCTTTAACTGGCTCTTCCTTCTTTTTCCTTGAGCGACGACTCTCTTGAGGCTCATTCTGTTCTGCATCCTCACTTACTGAGACAGGTTGCTCTTCCGAAGAAGCCTCCTCTTTCTTCCTTCTGGAGCGTTTATGTTCCTTTGGTTCAGTCTGCTCGACCTGTTCCTGCTCAACCTGCGGTTCAGATTGCGCCTCACTTGCTGAAGCCGGAGGCTCAGTAGAAGCCTTCTCCTCCTGTTTTGCCTTCGAAGTACGTCCAGTGATTCTGTCGATCAAAGCCTGACGTTCAGCCTCCTCCTGGCGACGTTGCAATTCTTCTTCAGACAATGCTTCATTTACAGGAGCATCTTCTTTCTTATTCTTTCTAGAACGTTTCTTCTCTTTTACCTCTGATCCGTCACCATCAAGTGGAGCAGTGTCTTCCGCGTCATCCTTCTTCTTAAACAGACGTCTCTTCGACTTTCCTGGTTGTTCTTCCTCACTTATTACACCCAAAGAATCTGAAGGAGCGACATTTTCTGTCTTCTTCTTTTTACGTCCTGTGATTCTGTCGATCAAAGCCTGACGGTCGGCCTGTTTCTGCAGACTGTCAAGCACGACAGAAGATGCCTCGGCCGCAGTACGAAGTTTTTCCAAAGAGTCCGTCATCTTCACCATATCCTCGTCGACAGTGTCCTCCTTAGCCAACAATATAGAATCCCATGGAGAAGCATCAAGCTCCTCAATCACCTTACGTCTGTTGCGTGTATAGAATTTAATATGGCCAAGCGGCTTGTTGTCTGGAGCCGACGGCAGATATTTAGCACGGATCTTCTTCTGGCGGCGTTTCTTGTAATAGATTTTGATCTCTCCCGTCGCTAGGTATTCAAGATTAAGCTCAGTCATCACCGAGTCGACGAGGGTGTCGATAGCCGAGTACTCAGGCAACAGAACCATTACAGAATCCACGACATCGTTAAGCAACACGCGTCTGTACTGTGTGTTACCAACAAGATCCATGATCTTCTTTGCGATCACTCTTCCTGAATCCACACGGTTGTAGAAACGTTTCTTATAGAAGTAGCGTTGATGCCAGTAATACATGAAGAAATCGTAATCATAGATAAACTTGAATTTACCTCGGTCGTAGTGCACCTCATTCAGATAGCGACATTTTGGAATCTTGATTTTGGCTACAATCTCTTCACTCTTTCCCTCTTTCTGAGCCTTTTCCGCCTCTTTCAATTCTTCCATATTTCGCATTTCCTCCTCAAGTTCAGCCAATTGTTGGGCAAGAAGCGAACTGTCGAGAGCGGCATACTCCTTTAGCATCTCGACATCAATATCCTCCGCCAAAGAATCCAGATTCAGGGAATCAGGGACAGATTCTTCTACGGCGAAAGTGGAATCGTTCTGTTGAGTGGAATCCTTGGCAGCTAATGCAGCGGCTGCCGCCTCACGTTTTTTCTTGATGATAGCCTCGATAGTTTTACGAGTTTGAAGCTCCTTTTCATCAATAGGTTCCTCAATAGTAGGTTCCGGTTCAAGCTCTCCATTAAGCATCTCATCCTTCATGATGACAACAGGGAGTTTTCTGCCTCGTCTATTCTTATTCGCATATTCTATCGCCGCGCTATCTCCGGCAGCGACAAGTTCGGCAAGCTCAAACAAATCAGCATTCTCCTCTTCCTCCTCTTCAAGTTTTTCAAGGCGTTTTCTCTCCTTTTCTTCAGCTCTCTTCTGGGCTTTTCTGACTTTGTTTTTGCCCTTCATGATTCTTTCCGCCTCTTTACGGGCTCTGGCGATAGCCTCCTGCTGTTGTTTTTCGATCAAGGCCTGTTTCTCTTCCTCCTTTAGTTTTTCATTCTCTTGAATCTTACGGAGTTCTTCTGCTTCCCTACGTTTAGCCACTTGCTCAGCATGGATAAGACGTTTTTCCGCCAATTCTTCACGTCTTGCTGCCTCAGCTTCACGTCTTGCGGCACGGGCTCTCATTTCCTCTTCACGGCGTTCACGTTCACGTTCGCGGGCCTGGGCTCTTCTCTCAAGCTCCTTAGCCTTCATCTCACGTTTTTTCTGTGCCTTTTCCAGACGTTTTTGCTGTCGTTTAGCTCGTTCTTTAGCCTCACGTTCGCGTTGAGCATTCTTGATCTCCTGAGTACGTCTCATCTGTTCGGCACGTTGTTCAGCAGCCTTTTGTTTGGCGGCCATCACAGCCTGACGATGAGCGGCGGCTTGCTCCTGCTCTTTCTGCTTTGCCTCCAGAGCTCTTTGTTTAGCAGCAGCCTTCGCTTCTGCTTCTTGGCGTTTCTTAGCCTGCCAATTTTCACGTTGACGTTGCTTTTTTTCAAGTTCTTTCTGGCGAAGTCTCTCTCGTTCAGCTCTTTGTCGAGCGATTTTTTCTTCAGCCAACTGTTTCTGTCGGGCAGCACGTTCAGCCTCACGCTCACGAGACAAACGCTGACGTTCAGCTACAGCCTCTGCTCGGCGTTTCTGCTCTTCACGTACTTGTTGTAGACGGATTTCTCTTTCTGCGCGAATTCTTTCCGCTTCAGAAGCATATACAGGTCCTTCTTCCGCAGCTTTTCTTTCAGCCTCCTCAGCCTCTTTTCGTTTTTCCTCTGCCTCACGAAGTTCACGGGCACGCTGGATGCTCTTCATCTGTTCCTTGCGTCGTGCTTCCTCCTGAAGATGTCTTTGCTGAATCTCAGCCTTTTTCTTTTCCTCGGCTACACGTTCAGCCTCCTTTTTCGCATTTTCTTCAGCCTCTTCCCTCAATCGGCGTTCTTCAGCCTCTCTTCTCTTTCTTTCCTTACGGGATAGTTTTTTCTCTCTTGGCGAATCATCCTCATCATTTTCCACCTCATTTTCAACAGTTTGGGCATCAGCATCCTGGGCATTCACCAATTGTGGCAGACACCCCATGCTAAACAGCACAAACAGTATGAATATTATTTTTTTCAAAACTATCCTTCTATTTTCTATGATATCGAGCACACAATCTTCATGCAAGTTATCACTAAACTGCAAATATAAACAAAATCACAAAAAAAACTTAAAAATAATTCAAGAATTAACACGATGGAAAACATTCAAATTCTGCAATTTCAACTATTTTATCACACAGTGTCGTAAGATTTATGGATGAAATATGGAAAAATCAGATGAAAAAACAATAGCCGTTCAACGATAAGACGTCGAACGGCTATTTTGCTTATAGAAAAAGATTACTCTTTAATCCGCTTTTTGATGATGTCTAAACTTCATGTTCTTCTTGAAGAACGGGATGTGGTTTCTCTGATCAAGAAGCTCTTTCTGCTCCTCTACAGATAGTTTGTCGAAGTTAGCCCACTTCTCTTCCATCTCCGCTTTCTTAGCTTTTCTCTCAGCTTCACGAGCATCAATCTCTGCCTTTCTCTCAGCGATTAAAGCTTTCTGTTCCTCAACAGTAAGGCTGTCGAAATTCATCCACTTTTCCATTTTCTCAGCCATCTCAGGATTCATGTGATGATGACGTGGACCTCCATGATGTCCTTCACCTGGGCGTGGACCGAACTCATGGTCGCCTGGGTGAGGTGGTCTCTCTCCTCTCTCACATGGTCTGTCGCACTTCTGCTCACACTTTGTTCCATCCTGATTGCACTTGCAATTACATTTGCAACATGATGTCGCGAACAACATGCTTACTACCGCAACAATAGAAAATACTTTTTTCATACCAAATAAATTTTGTTATATAAAAATTAATCGCAATTCTAACTAAAAAAAATCATACTTTAACGCTAATATATCCAAATTTTAAACTTTTTTAAGATTTTTTCATATCTTTGTGGAGATCCGTAAAAAAATTGGGAAATATTTTACCATCAATGTAATTATAAATTTGGGTTTTATCACATCATGCCACTACCCATCACGGAATTGCGGCATACGCAGGAATAAAATCCAAGAGTTGCACTCCTGTCTGGTAAAAAGCAGAAATATATTTCCTTAATTACAATTGGACTTTGGATTTGTGTTGAATCAAATTTGTGAAGACTATGGAGCAACTTTACACATCATTTTCAGAAAAGCTTGACCAGTTGATGCTTAGTCAGGAATTAATGGACGATCTTCCACGTATCTATATTCCTTTGGCAAATATCATCAACGTCGGTTTTGGTTCACGTATGCAGGTTATCGGCGTGAATGGAGCACAAGGAGCAGGGAAAAGTACATTCTGTGAGCTTCTCAAATTGGTATTGGAAGAGAAATTCGGCAAAAAAGTGGCATCATGGAGTATCGACGACCTGTATCTGAGCAGGAAAGAGCGTAAGAGACTGTCGGAAGAGGTCCATCCTTTGCTGATGACTCGTGGTGTGCCTGGCACTCACGATGTGAAGCTTGGTCTTGAGATCATCAATTCACTGCGCAACGCAGACAGCAAAACAGTGACAATGATTCCACGATTCAACAAAGCCATCGACGACGTGTATCCAAAATCAGAATGGACGAAATTCGTAGGCAAGCCTGACGTGGTCTTGTTCGACGGATGGTGCATGGACGCTACAGCGCAAGACGACTCAGAACTCACGTCGCCAATCAACGAATTGGAAGCGACGGAAGACAAAGACTGTGTATGGCGCCGCTACGTCAACAATCAACTGAAAACAGACTATAAGGATTTGTTTGACACAATAAATTTCCTAGTGATGCTGCAGATTCCTTCCTACGACAAAGTGTTTGAGTGGAGAAATCTTCAGGAAGAGAAACTTCGAATCGCGAACCAAGGAAAGGAAGCGACACACATCATGACTCCTGATCAGGTAAGACGCTTCATAGCCCACTACGAACGAATAACACGCCACATCCTCGCAGAAATGCCTGAACGTGCAGACATGCTCTTCAAAGTGAACGACAATCATAGACTTTATATTTAAGTTAAGATTACATTGATATGTTGAAGCAGAGTGTGTCGGTTGTAATACCGATGATAAACGAGGACAAAAGCATTGAAAAGGTGATAGATGCTGTCATCTCTTCATTGGACAACTCGTCTCTGGTTCAAGAAAAAGAGGTGATTGTTGTAGGCAGGGATGCGCTAAGCAAACAGACGGAAGAATTACGTGCGAATTACGACAACATTCAAATATTCATTGCCAATTCGCACGCTTCATACGCAGAAGTTGCGAACAAAGGGTTGTTCAAAGCTTCAGGTAACATAATCGTTCTTTTGACAGAAGACACCCTCCTGCCGACAGACTATTTTGATGTTGTGATACCACAGTTTGAAAAGAACAACATGTTCGCGGCCGGGGTTGTCGCCAGATATCCTGAAACAGGAGAGTCGACACACTGTTATGTTCCGATTATGACACCACGCCATGTCAACTATAAATCAGAAGAAACGACATCATCGTGTTACACGTTGACATTCGACCGCAGCAACGTCGCATTATCAAGAGAAAAACTTCTTCAGCTTGGAGGATTCAATCTTTTGTTCGCGCCAGACTGCAGCGGTGACATCGATTTGTTTTTGCGTGGATGGTTACGGTGCTGGAAATCAAGTTTCCTTACAAGCACACACTGCGACTTACTCAAACCAACAGTAAGTCCACTTTTGAGAGGGGAAACAACAAAATCCAAAATAGAGAAAGAATATAACGACGTATTGTTGAGACGTCTTTTTCTTCCTCGCAAACAACAAGCACTACTATTCATACACAATCTCTTGCTATTTGTAATGTCACTTGTTTTACCACTCGACATTTTCAAGCCGACAAGAATGGCAGGATTCAGGTTCATCAACAATTTCAAAAAAATTCTTTCGTCAAAAAGATGGAGGTATTCATCGTTTGAAATTGATTTACAGATGCTAAAACAGAGATACTTTTAGAATCTCCAAATTCACATTTGTGGATTTCGATATTTAAATAAAAAATTCCATATCTTTATATAGAAATTTGAACATTAAATTTAAGGGCCATGAAGAGAGACATGAAAATTTTAGGAATTTGCGGCATGCTGTCAATATCACTTTTGACTGGATGTTCAGGAGGGGCGCAGCGAGTGGAAGCCGTAGACATTGATGTGCCTCAGATTTTTGGTATGAAATCTGAGTTTGTTCCTGCAGGTGGTGAGGCTGTAATCTATGGTTCAAGTCTTGCCGGTGCCAAAGTATACTTTGACACTCAGTTCTATAACGATTCAGTCCAAGCAGAGGTAATCTCTTCACAAGACGACAAGATTGTAGTGAGAGTGCCAGACAAAGCGTGGACAGGAAAAATAAAGGTAAAAAATCTTGCTGGTGTGACTACATCTAATTTCTTATTCAGAGACGAGCGTAACATCATCATTGATTTCGACACACACCATCAGACATGGGGAGGAATTGTTCCATTTGACCATGACGGAAACTTGGTACAAGGTCAGATTCTAAACGATTCTATCCATCCATATAGTGGCAAACTCTCAGAAGGATGCTCAGGCAAGTTCGGTTTGCTACACGGCACATACCCAGCCAAGCACCCATATATTTATGTTAACGACCTATGGTTCCAATACATGCACGGAGCCGATGAAGGCGGACGTGGAGCAGTATCTATTGCGGGACTACCATTCTACGAACAAAAAATTGAAGATTTGGTGCTGAAATTTGAGTGCAACATCCCTAAAGAAACTGCATACAAAGGCATCGCGACCGAGTTTATCGCCGGATATGCGTCAGCAGAGCCAGACAAAATCGGACGTAAAATCTCACCGATCTGTCGTTGGGAACCATACAAAAACGACAAGAACTACTTTATAGCCGGACAAAACGGAGGAAAGGATTTGTCAAACGGATTCTACACAGATGGTTGGGAGACAATCACGATTCCGTTGACTGCTTTCAATTACGTCTACAACGAAGACCAGCCAAAAGAGAATTTGAAACTGGACTTGGCAAAGGCTATCAATTTCTCAGTTTTGGTGTTTGGCAAACCTGAAACAGACACTGACGTGATGATCGCATTCGACAACTTCCGAATTGTTCCAAAGTCAGAATGAACTATTGAACTACAACATTAAAAAAGGCAAAAGGAAACTTGTAAAACCACAAGTTTCCTTTTACTTTATAATGTTTCCATATATTCATCTGGCTTTTTTGTTGACATAACCTACTGATTTTTCCAAAATGATTGTAACTTTGAGCACGATTAATGAAATTATCGATTTTCATGATTAATCTTTACTATAACTTTTTTACCTAATTTATAAAAACTTAGATACACTTTCATGTAGAATTATATATTTGTCCGAATACTCAAAGCTCTACCCATGAAAAAAAATTATTTATACATCATTATACTTGTCCTTTTGTCAATTAACTTTCATCAAAGTTTCGGACAGGTGACACCACAGCCAATTGCACACGCACTTGGTTCAATTGATGGTTACACATATACAAATTGCCGTGAAGCGATGATCAGCTCAATTGCCAAAGGATACAAATATCTTGAGGTGGATATAGATTCTACTTCAGATGGCGTCATTGTGGCGGCACATGATTGGGCTCATTTCAATTATATAACTGATCACAGCGAGCTCAATGACACTATGGTTTCCTTCGAAGAGTTCAGCAAAAGAAAGATTTACGACATATATACTCCTATTACCCTCCAAGAAATAATCGACACCATGATGAATTACCCAGACATATCCATCGTGACAGACAAAATTTCAGACCCAGACATCATAGAAAAATATTTTTCTGGACTTAAAGAGAGAGTATACATTGAATGTTTCTCAGAGGATGATTACTTTGAATTGAAAGAAAAAGGCTATAATGTCATGTTTTCTACAAGCAATGCAAATGATATGTTAATCTATCTCACCAAAAACCTGTTAAAAGGCTATGGCAGAATAGATTTCATCACAACAAGTACCGACCAAGATTCCAAAGAATTACATAAACTAAAATGCATAATGCCTTTTAAGGTTTCAATGTATACTATCAACACAGAAGAATTACTCAACGAACACATGGATGATATAGATTTCTTTTATTCAGACTTCTATGATCCATCCACCATGTCTTTTACCTCTAATACCAAGGAAGAATGAAAAGAATAACCATTACATATATCATACTTACCATGTTATCTTTTCACTCCTACTGTGCCAATTGGAACGGTTCTGGAACAAAAGACGATCCTTTTCTTATTTCAACATCTCAACAGCTTGCTGAGTTAGCAGAAGAAGTGAACAATGGAACAGATTTTTACAATGAGTTTTTTAGTCTCACAAATGATATTGATTTATCTGATATTTGTGGTGATTCCTTAGGAAGTTGGACACCCATCGGCACTATCTCCAACTATTTTGAGGGAACACTACTGGGCAATAGCCACACTATCTCCAATCTATACATTGACATTAAAAAGAATAAATCATATTACGGACTGTTTGGATTCATTGGAGAAAATGGAGCAGTCTATGATCTCACCTTAGAAAACGGCTCCGTATATTCCACATTCTGGAGTGGAACGATTGCCGCCGCAAATAGTGGTGTAATTTCAAATTGCAAAAACATAAATTGTCCTGTTGACAGCTGGCACTTTTCCGGCGGTATATGTGGAGTTAACTTCAACATTATAAAAGATTGTCACAACCAAGCGGAAGTAACAAGCTCTCTTTGTTGTGGAGGCATCTGTGCCTACAACTATGGCGCTATTACCGACTGCACAAACAATAACAATATAACAGCAAATGAAGGATGTGGCGGAATTTGCGGATACAACGGAGGTTTTGCCAATATCAACAACTGCTACAATGTGAGAATCGGATTCATAGACAACTGCAGGAACAATTCCTCAATTATGGGAAATGGTAAAATAGGAGGAATTGCAGGAAGAAATGATGGTTTTATAGTGAATGCCATGAATAATGGAGAAATCAACGGCGGTCAACAAGTAGGAGGAATTGCAGGAACCAACGGTGGGTTTGACGGAGTCATAGGCAATATCACAAACTCTTATAATATCGGCAATGTGACAGGGCGAGATACCTTGGCAGGCGGAATAGTAGGCTATGGCAACCAAGCAAGTGAAATATTCAATGTCTATACAAACGACAACGTATATTGCGTCAACACATCTGCAATACAATATATTGGAGAGTCATACGGACAGCAAGAAAATTGTCTCATCGGTTACCAGCATAGCGACTCCACAGCTCTTAATCTGATAGTCAACCAGTTGAACCAATGGATTGACTCACAAGCTGATCAGGACTCTTATTTCAGATGGCAAATAAAAGATAATCAAATCTGTACCATCAAAGAAGATACATGTTCTGATTCTCTGTTCACACATGTAAAATTCTATAAAAGCCAGAACGACATAAAAATTTTCTGCAAAAAAGGAAACTTATACATCTTTTCCCCAACAAAGCAAACCATCAACATTTATACAATAGAAGGAAAAATAGTTCTTTCTACTGATCTATTTGACAACGCTTTGACAAGAATCCAAGTCGGCAAAGGAGTGTATATTGTCAATGGTCAGAAAGTGATAGTTTACTAACAATCAAAAGTATCCGTTTGCATATTTATTAGAAAATCATAAATTTGCCAACGATTATACAACACAATAGCATTTATGAAAATAAAAATCGATACGGATGAACTGGTAAAGAAACAAGTGATTACGCAGCAAACCGCTGACGAAATCATCAACTATTATGATTCATCTAAGAATACATCCACCAGCAAATATGCGTTGAGCATCGTCGCAGCCATATTCGTCATGACAGGATCTGCCATCCTGATAAACGACAGTTGGAATGACGTCGGGACAAACGCTCATATTCTGTTCAGTCTGCTTCCGATCATTGTAGGGTCTTTGGCATGCTATGCTGTAGAGACAAAGCTATCCGACAAAAAGGTCTTTACAGAAGGTGTAGCCATATTGCAGGGTGTAGCCATATTCACTACATTTTACATGTTGAAATATGGAACATTCAAGCTTGAGCTTGATGCACTTGTCTTCTTCATCTTTGCTATTTTAGTATGTTACCCTATCGTCATTTTTTTCAAAGCGACAATAGCTGCGACAATATTGATAGTCATAGCCTCCATCACACTTCTTTTCGACTATAATAGTCAAAATGTCAATTTCACCCTTGGTTGCATGGTGTTTATGATGGACATCTTGTTTTTCTACAACACATATCTGTTGGCTAAAGAACGTTTGTGTTTGAATATCCGTTTCTTCATATCCGCATTCGTCATTACAGCTTTCTCATTTCACATAAAAAACATATTTTTCGTTGAGAACAGTGCTCTTGTTTATTTTATTCTCGCTCTCATCGCTCCATGCTACACTTTCTCATTCCTGATCTGGAACAAAGAAAAACAATGGCTGGAGACAGATGCCAAATGGCTGGAATTAGGATCGTTCCTGGCGACTTTTATCACATTGACAATTGGCGTAGCGAAAAATCATTATTCTTTTACAGATACAGTCGGTTGGGCAATTATTATTCCATTCGCCGCACCTCTGTTTCTGCTTTGGTTCATTCAAAAGAGAAACAGCATCAAAATAGAGTTCAGACAATATTTCCCTTTGTTGGCAGCCATCGTCGTCGCCATAGCGACACCTATATTTGAGGGACATACAACAAATATCTATGCGTTACTATTGATCATTCACTTGGCTTTCCACACCTACCTATGGAGAAAAACCTATAATGTCATATTCTTCAATATCGCTATGTTCTGCTGGATTATAGCCATCTACAACATATCCGATATAAACGACCTTGGTCGGGCGGGAGTTGCTGTAAGCATTTTCGTATGCGGAGCCATTCTATTGGCTCTAAACTATTATCTAATCAAAAAAAAGAAAGATCATGAACTTCAAAATAAATAGGACAAATTACTTGTTGGGAGTCATCACACTCCTTTTCGTAGTAGCTTTGGGTATGATTGCTTGGCTGAAAGGAGCAAATGCAATACACAAAGATATAAGGCTAAGAATCGACACATTAGATTTAAATCATTCTTCTTCTTATTATAGAAGTATTGGGTTCACTTTTAAAGACTCCATTCTGCTTAATGAAGAATATTATTCTACTCAGGGCGAATATCTCGTATTCGAAGAGACTAAAGAGGGCTATCATATACCGTCGTCTCTCAGCTATATTCCTAGCTTTTTACATCCGAGTGACGCTTGTCTAACCGGATGTCATTGGGGGCGTCATCATGGAGACACAGGCAATGTCAACATTAACTACATAATGGCAGAACGTCAAATAGAAGTGTGTTCCAATGTTGATTTTATCTACAAACAAATCATAAAAAAGGCACAAGCAAGGGAAGCTTCTTTTTTCGCTATTATGCCATCTTACGCCATCACAAAAAACTATTCAAAAGGATTTACTGACATTGAGATAGACGGACAATTATTGTCTGAAATAGCAGAGAAGGTTACGACGGAAGAGCCAGAAGAGATAGTGGATTCATTGATGAACAGCATCTACTGTGAATTATCGCAATATTGTGCAAAAGAACATTGCAACGTAGGCAACAACTATGCCGCTATTGTAAGCAACGCTATAAATTCAGAAAAGACAAACGCACTTGAATATCTCTTTTCTGAGAAAAAGGACAAGGCAAAAAAGTGCATCAAAACTTGGCTGGAGAATCACACAGAACAGATCAGACAATTGGCAAAAGAGTGTCCGGAGGTATACAACGCCGCTCACCAACTTTCTGACTCATATCATTATGTAAACAGCAAAAACTACCTTAAACTCGACTCATTGTTTTCGTCAAGCAACTACAGGAATTGGAATACAAATATAATGGTGTCAAAAACAGTAGAAAAGGCAGAGACATCAACGATAGAGGAAGTGATAGTAGCTGATACCATTTTATACGAATCCAATGAAGTGAATGAAGTCCTAAAATTAATTGGTCACGACGGAAATGGGAAAGATTTAAGACGTCTGCTTTTCAATATAAACTTTTGGAGTCATATTTGGAAAGAAGGAGAAGCAGAGTGGACTAAGAAATGGATGAAGAAGATAATGGAATAAAGTATCTTTTCAAAACCTGCCATAAAACGATTTTACTATGATAAAAAGGACAATTTCAATCGTAACATTGCTCTGCACTCTAGTCAGCTGTAATGCCCAAGACTCTGCAAAAAACATCGGAGAGAACGAGGTTGCAAAAACAGACCAAGAAAATGTGGACAGTTTCACCACATCTGAAGGTACATCCATAAAAATGTACTGCATCAAACATGGATCAGTCAGGATGCAAATCGGGCAAACCGAAGAGAAATGGATATACGTAGATCCAGTCACCAACGCAGTGCAACCCGCAACTGATTTCACGACCCTGCCCAAAGCTGATTATATCTTCGTCACTCATGAACATTTCGACCATCTCGATTCTGTGGCTATCCGTCAACTTACTAAAGAAGGGACTACACTTATCACCAATCCTCGCAGCAGCGAAATATTGGGTGGCAAAGGCAGCGTGATGAAGAATGGCGACGTGATGCTCTTGTGGCTAGGGAAAGGATTTTCTGGGACGTGGAGAGTCGACGCCGTCCCTGCCTACAACACCTCATCAGACAAACAGCAGTTTCACCCTAAGGGTCGAGATAACGGCTATGTGCTTACGATTGACGAATTTCGTATTTATATAGCAGGCGACACAGAGGATATCGAGGAGATGAAGGACATTAAGGATATCGACGTCGCTTTTTTGCCATGTAACCTCCCCTACACTATGTCTCCTGAACAATTGGCAAAAGCAGCAAAGATGATAAATCCTAAAGTTCTTTTCCCTTACCACTACGGACAGACAGATATCCAACAAGTGGTGAAACTTTTGGAAGGAAGTGGTATTGATGTAAGGATCAGACAATATCAATAATGAAGATTGTTAAGGGCGGAACGCCCTAACCCATTCTTTCTAGTGCGAGCCGAAGGCGAGCACATTTAGAATAAACACAGAGACTCAGAGTTTTAAGAGAAAGGGAATGAAATGAACGTAAAAGTTTCTCATAAAAAATGAACAGAATCTTATATATATTGTTTTTTCTACTATTGGGCTTCTTTTCCGTACATGCCAATGTCGAACCTGGAGAATATGGTCTGATCGTAACTCCATTGTCTGACGTCGACACAATATACGAAGATTTCAATCTATTCTATGAAGACTCTATATATTCAAAACAGGAAAATACGGCAGAATATCCAGACGGAAGAAAAGGTTTGATGAGATATTTCAAGGAAAACCTTAAATACCCAGTATTCTGTTTCGATGTCAGAATACAAGGAAAAGTTATAGTGAATTTCTCCGTCACCAAAGAAGGAAATATAAAAGATATCAAGCTCATAAGGGGTGTTTATGAGAGACTAGATAATGAAGTCATCCGTGTCATAAAAAACATGAAGGAATGGATTCCTGGAGAAACCAATCAGGAATTTACTTTGTCTGTCCTTTTTAAAATACCTGATTTTGATGACAAAGGAGTCTGTTTGTTAGTCACCACTTCCGCCAGTTATTATTATAAAGAAGTAGATAAAATCATATACAAAAATCTTAAATACCCCAAAAAAGCAAAAAAAGACAAAATAGAAGGCACATGTCGTTTTAAATTTATTCTGGAAAGTGACGGCAAAATAAAGGATGTAGAAATTATAGATTCTGTTTCCCCAGAAATAGACCAAGAAGCAATTCGTTTGATCAAGTTGACGGAAGGGCAATGGATTCCAAGTAAGTATAATGGAGAAAATGTACGTTCGTATGTCAGATACTATGTGAATTTTAAATTAAATTACAAATACAAAAGATCATCAGAAAGGAAAAGATCGGCTTACCACGTCGCTGCTTCATCATAGGGACCGCATACAAAATAACTGTAGGGGCATTCCTACCTTAAATCAACATGAATTCGATGAAATAAAAATATGATAGTTGAAGTGTCATAAATGAGGATTGTTAAGGGTCCATGTTTAATAAATGTTGGTCCTACCCCCAACCTCTCTTCCGCGAGTCCAAAGGACGAGCGGTAAAAAATGCGTTCATTGTGCTTCTATTAAATTGTGCTCGCCTTCGGCTCGCACTTTGGAAGGGGACAAGGGCGTTCCGCCCTTTGGAATCCTCATTTTTTACTCTTCAACAAACTTTATATTAATGTCAATTCGAATTGCACATTATACAAAATGGGGTGTATCGCTTTGATACACCCCATTTTTTGTCTAAAATTAACAAATTGCTTGTTTTATTACTTTCCGTTGATCTGAGCATCGATAACTGCGATAGTCACGATATTCATGATGTCACGTACAGAAGCCTCAGGCTCGCATACGTAGATAGGCTTCTTCAATCCCATCTGAACAGGACCAACATTCTCAGCAAGACCCATAGAAAGAAGAGTCTTGTATGTGATGTTAGCTGAGCTTAGGTTAGGGAAGATCAAAGTATTGACATCCTTACCCTCTAGCTTAGAGAATGGGTATGTAGCTGAACGAAGATCCTTGTCAAGAGCGAAGTTAACCTGCATCTCACCGTCTACCAAGATCTCTGGGTGGTTCTTGTGTAGGTTCTCAACTGCCTTATGAACAGTGACTGGGCTGCCAGTGTTGTCAGCGCCGAAGTTGCTGTAAGAAAGCATTGCGATAACTGGATCAACATTGAAGATCTTAACGCTGTCGTTAGTCAACTTAACGATCTCCTCAAGAGTCTCAACACTTGGATGGTTGTTAACCAATGTGTCTGCCAAGAAGAATGTTCCCTTAGCTGTGTTAACGATGTTAAGAGCAGCGATGTGGTTGATACCCTCACGAGTTCCTACGATCTCAAGAGCTGGCTTGATAGCGTCAGTATACTTAGTGTAAACACCGCATACCATAGCGTCTGCATCACCCATCTCAACCATCATTGTAGCGAAGTAGCTACGGTTGAACATCAACTCTAGGCTCTCTGCGTATGTGTAACCATTACGTGCGTTCTTCTCAGACAAGTATCTTGCGTAGCGATCACGACGTGAGCCCTGATTCTCAGCACGGTTGTTGATGATTTCGATACCAGAGATATTGATATTGTTCTCATCAGCGATACGAGCGATATTAGTCTCGTTACCAACTAGAACTGGGATACAGATTCCGTCAGCCTTAGCAGCAACTGCAGCAGAAAGTACGCTTACATTGTTTGGCTCAGAGAATACAACCTTCTTAGGAGCCTTCTTAGCACGAACACGTAGACCGTCGATAAGTTTGTTGTTCAAGCCCATACGGTGACGTAGCTGGTCGCGGTATAGATCCCAATCCTTGATCTCATGACGAGCAACACCACTCTCAATAGCAGCCTTAGCTACTGCTGGAGCAACTGTCTCAAGTAGACGTGGATCAAGAGCTGTAGGGATAAGATATTCCTTACCGAAAGACATTGCCTTACCACCGTAAGCCTTGCTAACGATCTCTGGAACTGGCTTCTTAGCCAACTCTGCAAGAGCACGTACAGCAGCAAGTTTCATCTCCTCGTTGATTGCCTTTGAGTGAGTATCAAGAGCACCACGGAAGATATAAGGGAATCCAAGTACGTTGTTGATCTGGTTAGGATAATCCGAACGACCTGTTCCGAAGATGATATCAGGACGAGATGCCATTGCATCCTCGTAAGTGATTTCTGGATTAGGGTTTGCAAGAGCGAACACGATTGGGTTGCTAGCCATTGAGCGAACCATATCCTGAGACAATACGTTACCCTTAGACAATCCCAAGAATACGTCAGCATCCTTTACAGCCTCTGCAAGAGTGTTGATGTCACGATCTGTCTTAAACTCCTCCTTACGTGGGTTAAGGTCAGTTCTCTTAGAATTGATAACACCCTTTGAGTCGCACATTACGATGTTCTTCTTCTGAGCACCTAGAGCGACATATAGACGAGTACATGAGTTAGCAGCGGCACCTGCACCGTTTACAACGATCTTAGCATCCTCAATCTTCTTGCCTGCAACCTCAAGAGCATTCAAAAGGGCAGCAGAAGAGATGATAGCTGTACCGTGCTGGTCGTCGTGCATCAAAGGAATGTCAAGCTCTGCCTTTAGTCTGTCCTCGATCTCGAAACACTCAGGAGCCTTGATGTCCTCAAGGTTGATACCACCGAATGTAGGAGCGATAGCCTTTACAGTCTCAACAAACTTATCAATGTTCTTCTCATTTACTTCGATATCAAATACGTCAACATCTGCGAAAATCTTGAACAACAAACCCTTACCTTCCATAACTGGTTTTCCTGCAAGCGCACCTATGTCTCCAAGACCAAGCACTGCTGTTCCGTTAGAGATTACGGCTACAAGGTTACCCTTTGCTGTGTAGTTGTAAGCAAGGTTCTCATCTTTCTGGATTTCCAAACATGGTTCGGCAACACCTGGAGAGTATGCCAAAGAAAGGTCTCTCTGAGTTGCTGTTGGCTTTGTTGGGACCACCTGAACCTTACCAGGACGTCCCTCTGCGTGATACTTTAGAGCATCGCTCAACTTTTTGTTGTCCATTGTATTATTTTCTAAAAATGTTCTTATTTTCAATAATTCACAATTATGACGCAAAGATACGCATTTTGTCAAGAAAATGCAAAAAATATATGTTTTATAACTTATTTGACGCAAATTTTGTATAAATCCGACATTATGCGTTGCTCTTTTTAGTGCTATTTGCAAAAAAATAAATAATGTCAGCAATGCCTTATTTTCTTTTGAGATAAGTCAATTCATATTATATAAGGAGTATTTAGGGTTAAACATCACTATTCCGACCGAACTGTTATAAATTCTTAAAATTGATGTATATACTGTTCTCTTTACTTTGACGGGTTTCATCATTTGTGTATTTTTGCACCCGAATTAATGCTATGCGAAATACAATAGTCCGAATAACCAAATAAATAGATAAAGCATGAAAATAGTAAGATCAATTCTGTTTTTTGCCACATCCCTATGTGCAATTGTCGCCAACGCACAAGATGTGGTTATTTTCCGAAACGGGGAAGAGGCAGAAGTAAAAGTGGAGGAAATTACTCCTAATGAGGTCAAATACAAGAAAACCTCAAATCTTGACGGTCCGTCTTATATCTTCAACAAGGATGATATCTTCATGATCAAGTATAAGAATGGAGAAAAAGACGTGTTTGCACCAGAAGCAGAGGTTCAGGCTCAGCAGGCTGACCAACAATCAAAGCCAGTTGTAGTCAAGGATGTCACAGTGAGAAGGAAATCTCCGTCAGGATTGGCAAATACATACAACGGAGCATTCCTAACAGAATACGAAGCCATGAATTATTTGGGACATGACTACAACGAGTTTTCTCAGCAGTCCGGCAGAATGAAGAAAGGTTTCAATCTGATGTTGACGGGAGCGATCCTTTCTGCCGCATCAGCTACACTTTGTGCAGCAAGTATTGCGACTGGTTATTGGGATGAAGGCAAATGTTATGATGATTACTGGTATGATCACTACGGCAATCGTCATTATTATGATTATGATGATTGTGAATATTACCATCCAAACACTCCATTTATGGTCGCAAGTATAGCATGCGGTGTCGCATCATCCATCACATTGCCTATCGGTATTGTGAAATTTGCGACAGGAAAAGCAAGATGCCATAAAATATTGAAGAGACATTATGCGACGACATTCGACAATGACGATAAGATCAGTTCATACGACAACAGCATGACATTTAAGATGAATGCTAAACCAAATGGATTCTCATTGTCGTTGACATTCTAAAAGATTGTTTCAAACCTTGATTTGGAACAATTTGATTTAATACAAAAAAGACGTGTTTCCACGTCTTTTTTTATTTTTTATTGGTGGTATATGTCCAATTCGTAATGCGTAATTGTGGGGCGTCCATACGTAGGGGCTCATTCTACCCATATTAAACGCCTAACGGCGTATTTGGGAACATTGCCATTAGATGTATTTCCCAACAATTATGAATTATAAATTAAAAAGAGAGCGTATCATTGATACGCTCTCTTTATAAATCCTTTCTGTAATTTCTTACTTTAAGCCTACTGTTGGATCACAGTTTGTTTCCTGAGTTCCGATACCACAGTACTCCTTCAAAGAATCGAATGCCTTGTAGAAGTCAAGTGAAGCAGCGCGTTCCCAGTCAAGAGCAGCAGCCTCTACATCACCACCTTTGTAACGAAGGTGACCACGATTGTAGTATGCCTTTGCAAACTGAGGAGTAAGGGCGATTGCTTTGTTGTAATCTTTCATTGCAGCCTTCTCATCACCAAGCTCTGCGTATGAGTTACCTCTGTTGAAGTATGCCTCAGCAAACTTAGGATTGATCTTGATTGCAGCATTGTTATCGTCAATAGAACCCTTAACATCTCCTAGCTCCTTTCTTGCAGTTGCACGGTTGTAGAATGTCAAAGCATCATTTGGGTTAGACTCAAGAACGATATCGTAATCAGCCTTAGCTCCCTTATAGTCACCCAAACGGAACTTAGCGTTACCCATGTTACCATAAGCCTCAATAAACTTAGGGTTAAGCTCAAGTACCTTGTTGAAGCTCTGGATTGCAGCCTTGTACTCAGCGTTACGGTATCTCTGGATACCCTCATTGAAATACTCAGTTACACTCTTCTGAGCCTGTGCTGTCAATGCAAAACAAACTGTTGACACTAATAGAAATAAAAATTTTCTCATTTTTTTAATCGTTTAGTCCGTTATCTTTTGACAACTGACATTTCTAGTATTTATTAACCTAATATTTTGTACGTGATAACCTTTTATAGTTAACCAACGTATATACGAATGCAAAAATACAACTTTTGAAATATAAAACTAACATATTTCCTTTTTTTTTGTTAAAAAATCTCAAATGGCTCATTATCACCGATGATTTTGATGTTATAAATCATTTCACGTCATTTTTTCATACGCATTCCCTTTGCGGTTAGAAAATTTGGCTTTATTTTAGTGTAAGAATAATTTGAACGCATAACAATTATTAGTCATGGAAAAGAAAGTGAAAATCTATTGCGTCAACAGCAATATTACAAATTCATATCCCGCTGGCATCTCTTTGGAGGAGATCTGTCCGAAAGATGTCAAAGCGATTGTGGCGAAGGTCAACGGAAAGATCAAAGATTTGAAATTCTGCGTCTACAAGCCTAAATGTGTGGAGTTTCTTGGATTGGATTCCCTCCACGGTGTCAGAGCTTATCTACGTAGTATCTCTTTCCTATTATATGAGGCTGTCACACATATAAATAAAGAGGCTTGTCTTCGTATAGAGCACCCTATCTCTGGCGGATACTTATGCCAGATCGCAGGTCTTGGCGACGTGAATGAGGATCTATGCCGTCGCCTTTCTGAGAGAATGCGCGAAAAGATAGCTGAAAAGGCTGAATTTGTGCAGGAGATTGTCCCTACTTCATGGGCAATACAATATTTTGAGGACAATGCGGCATTCGACAAAGTCAACATCTTGAAAAGCCGTGGCGAGATGTACACTGAGTTGTACCGTCTCGACGATATTTACGACTTCTACTACGGTGCGCTTGTGCCAAACGCCGGCTATCTCGACAAATTTGCGCTGACTCCTTATCATGGTGCTATCCTGCTTACTGTACCGTCGGCAGACAAGCCGAATGAGCTTGCTCCAGTGCGTCAGGAGCCTCAACTTTTGAAAGCGTTCTCTGAGCATACGACTTTCAACCAGCTTCTTGGCATTGAGAATGTCGGCGACCTTAATATCGGTCTGCTTGAGAAAAACAACGCAAGCAATCTGATCAAGGTGGCGGAGGCTCTCCAGGAGAAAAAAATCGCTCTTATAGCCGACGAGATTGCTAAACGTCCAAAAGTTCGCGTCGTTCTGCTTGCAGGCCCTTCTTCTTCGGGTAAGACGACTTCCAGCAAACGTCTATCTGTGCAACTTGCGGTCTGTGGCTTGAAACCGTTGGCGGTATCTCTCGACGACTATTTTGTGCCACGTCGACTTACTCCGAAAGATGAGAATGGAAACTATGATTTCGAGAGTCTGTACGCTTTGGATCTCGAACTGTTCAACAGCGATCTTAACAAACTTATCTCTGGTGAAAAAGTGACTCTTCCCCGCTACAATTTTGAGACTGGCGAGCGTGAGGAGGGTGAGACAATCCAGATCCACAACAACGAGGTCTTGATTTTCGAGGGAATCCACGCTTTAAATCCGAAACTGACAGAGAAGATCCCTGCTGAAAACAAGTTTAAGATCTTCGTGTCTGCGTTGACTTCCATCTCGCTTGACAACCACAACTGTATTCCAAACACAGACAACCGTCTGATCCGCCGTATCGTGCGTGACTTCAAATATCGTGGTTACTCTGCGGAAGATACAATCAAGCGCTGGCCAGACGTGATGAAGGGAGAGGAGAAGTGGATTGTGCCATTCCAGGAGGAGGCAGACGCGATGTTCAACTCGGCTATGATATTTGAGCTATGTGTGCTGAAGCACCACGCGATCGCCCCATTGTCGATGGTGCCACAGACATCACCGATCTACTCGGAGGCCCACCGTCTGCTCAACTTCCTTTCTTACTTCGCTGATATCCAGGAGAACGAAATCCCTACAACATCACTGTTGAGAGAATTCGTGGGAGGAAGCAGCTTTAAGTACTAATGCTAAATTATAAATGCAAAATGCACAATGCTGAATTTAGCATTTCGCATTTTTAATTTTTAATTTTTTGAGACATGATGGTTTGTA
>JAEEMG010000027.1 GCA_016283095.1 Paludibacteraceae bacterium
ATGAGACCGTCTCAGGATTGGCCTCTATACGTAATAATTCTCGTTTCTTGGGGAATCGCTCTTTTCGAATACTGCTTTATGATTCCTGCAAACAGAATCGGATCCAAAATCACAGGTGGACCATTCACGCTAATGCAATTGAAAATCATACAGGAGGCGATTTCATTAATTGTGTTCACTGCATTCTCAACCATGCTTTTCAACGGCGAATCTTTGCATTGGAACCACGTTGTTGCGTTCGTGCTTGTACTTGCAGCTGTGGCATTTGCTTTCATCAAATAATAAATGACAGACAATCAGGAAAAGTTATTCAACAAAAACTATATATTCTGCTGTCTTTCAAACTTCCTGCTGAATTTTAGTTTTTTCATCGTCATCCCGATTCTTGCGCTATACCTGAAAGAGACATACGAGTCTAACGGTGCGGAAGTGGGATTCGTGCTTTCCGTATATGTGATCGCAGCAATGATAATACGTCCCTTCTCGGCTTATATCATCGACACGTTTCCAAGAAAGCCGTTTTTCGTAGGTGCGCTCGCTATTTTCGCCACAGTTTTTCTCAGTTATAATTTCGCATCCACAATCGGAATGTTCGTCATTCTGCGAGCTCTTCATGGATTGTCATTCGGAGCGACGACGATAGGTTCCAACACCATCGTCATCGATGTGGTGCCATCCAAATACCGTGGCGAAGGATTGGGATATTTCGGTTTGTCAAACAATTTTGCCATGGCACTTGGTCCGATCGCAGGCGTGTCGTTGCATGATTCTCTTCCCGAGGAGACGCGATATATCACCATCTTCAGCGTGGCATTCGCGTTAAGCATTCTGGCTGTTGTGGCAGCATCACAAATCCACACAAAGTATCGTCCGCCAGTGGAGCGGCCAGCAATCTCTCTTGACAGATTCTTCCTGATAAAAGGCATACCTGCCGGAATAAACCTGCTGTTGCTCTCCATCACATACGCAGTGACGATGAACTACATCTATATCTACGCACAGGAGACGGAGATCGGGATCACCCCAGGAGCATTCTACAGCTGTATGGCTATCGGAATCGCTACAAGCAGAATATTCTCTGGCAAAATGGTAGACAGGGGCTATCTCAATCGCGTCATCATAATCGGAGCATCCATCGCGACATTTGCCTTTTTCCTATTGGCGACGCTACCGTTCCTCAACATCAGCGGCAAATCAATCATATTCGTCGCAAGTGCGTTGATCCAAGGATGCGGATACGGCACAATCTTTCCTGCCTACAACACTTTGTTTGTAGCACTCGGACGAAACGACCAGCGTGGAAGCGCAACGTCTACATACCTCACATCATGGGAGATTGGAGCCGGAATCGGAATCTTCTGTGGAGGAGCGATCACCGAATATATGCAGATTTCTTCATTCTACATCATCGGTACAATGCTCAACCTGACTGCTGTAGCGATGTTTGCAGCATACACTTCAAAACATTTTAACCGTTGGAATATAGGATACATGCCATGCAAAAGATAGAACTAATCACAATTCTTGGACCTACTGCGTCTGGCAAAACAACATTCGCCGCACACTTGGCTAAGGCTCTCGACACTGAAATCATCAGTGCCGACTCCCGTCAGATATACCGCAACATGGATATCGGAACCGGCAAAGATTTGTCGGACTACACTATCGACGGCACCGTCATCCCATATCATCTGATCGACATCCAGGAGGCTGGCTACAAATATAATCTCCACGAATATCAGAGAGATTTCAATGCAGCGTTCAACGACATCAAAAGTCGTGGAAAACTGCCTATTCTCTGCGGCGGCACAGGTCTTTATATCGAGTCTGTGTTGAAAGGATATTGTCTGCTTCCAGTGCCTGAAAACAAAGAGTTGAGAGAGAGTTTGAGCGATAAAAGTCTTGAAGAGCTGACAGAAATCCTTAAACAATACAAGACACTCCACAACACTACCGATGTCGACACTGCCAAAAGAGCCATCCGTGCGATCGAAATACAGCAATACTATGCAGAGCATCCGGACGAAGTGAAGGAGAAAACCACCACCCCACTCCAAAGCCTCATCATTGGCGTGGATATCGATCGTGAGGCAAGACGTGAAAAGATTTCACGCAGGTTGAGAGCCCGTCTTGAAGAAGGCATGATCGCTGTGGTAAAGTCTTTGCTCGACAGAGGTATAGCTCCTGAAGATCTGATCTACTATGGTCTGGAATATAAGTTTGTAACTAATTATCTGATCGGAAATATCAGTTATGACGAGATGGTCAGCACACTGGAAATCGCAATCCATCAATTCGCAAAACGACAGATGACATGGTTCAGAGGCATGGAACGTAGAGGGATACACATCGAGTGGATAGACTATGCGATGCCGACAGAAGAGAAGATTCAATTCGTGAAGGACAAACTAAAGGAGATTGGTTAAAAATGACTGGGATCATAAAAAGCATAGATGAATTCAACGACTATTTCAATCAGGGAACAAGACACCAGCATATAGCTGTCGGTGACCTTTCACGTGCTGATCTGACGCTGTTTGACCCCATCAACTTCAACATGTACTGTGTGGTGCTGATGGACAACAATTTTGGTGAACTGATAAGGTCTGGCGAAGTCATCAACTACAAGCCTGGCACACTATTCACTTTGCGTCCAGGTCAGGTGGTGCAGGTGAATCTGAATTACAATGTAAAGCCACGCGGATGGATTCTTGCGTTCAGGGAAGAGTTGACTGAGAAGACGGGATTAGGTCGAGACTTCTATATGTTTGACTATTTCAACCACGACGTGAATGACGCACTTGAACTAAGCAAGTCGGAGCGAGGCATCATCCTCAACTGTTTTTCTAATATATACTCCGAACTGATCACTAAGCCAGACTACCTGACTGGCCACCTTCTACGTCTGGGCATCGGACAACTACTATCCTACTACAAACGATTCTTCGAACGTCAGTTTGCAGACAGAGTGCGTTGCGACAACAAATTCCAGAAAAAACTGGAGACGATGATCAACAACTATCTGTCCAGCGGTTCTGCACAGCAATTAGGTCAGCTCAAAGTGTCGTGGTGTGCCCAACAATTCAATCTTTCTCCAAACTATTTCGGAGACTTGGTCAAGAAAGAGCTTAACATGTCTGCCCAAGAATACATACACAAAAAAGTGGTGGAGACAGCCAAGTATCTGCTCGACACTACGGAAATGCCTGTGAACGAGATCGCACAGGAACTTGGATTCAATTATCCGAACCATTTCAACCGTATGTTCAGAAAAATGACAGGCTCTACCCCACTGCAATATAGGAAGAATATTTCTAAATAAAATTCGTAATCCACTATGCATAATTCGTAATTGTTGGGGCGTTTTGCAATTATAGAAAAACTTCTATTTATTACCCCCCATCTAATCTTCAACATAATAGACATCAAACACTAAATCAGAAAGCAAGGCTCTAGATTCAAGCGCATCATTGATATTATCCCAAAAATCAGAAGCATCATTCAAACAACTAAAGAATACATTCTTTTGTCCTATTGGTTCTTTACTTAAAATCCTATTTTTTTCATTTATCACAAAAACAACATAATTCTCTGTCAACCAATGTAGATCTCGTAAACATTCATCTAATGCATCCCAATTAAAGCCAAAGTAATCAGGAAAGCCTAACTCATCAGAAATTATCTTGAGCAATGAATGTTTATCTGTCAAATCAGGACCTATGAATACAAACCTCGTTTTACGCTTATCATAGTTTTGTAATTCACATCCCAGTTTTTCCCCGCGGATTTCAAAAATCATATTTATTTCATTTTATAAATATTCCGTAATAACTTTTAATTGGCTGTTTCAACCGCATCATAAATCGTCAGGAATTCTAATCAAAGGCTGATAATTAACCTTCCAGATATCCAATTCTGAAATCACACCAGAAGGGTCAGAATACAAACTAACCAATACAGGGATTCCATCTTCATCATCGAACTCAAATTCAGAGATAAAATTCGATGCTCGTCTTTCTTCAAACCTACCATTCACGAACAACAAGACACTTCCCATTTTTCCGTCATCCATATCTGAAACCTTTAATTGAGAAAGGTCAATCTCTTTTAACCCTCCCGCCTCCATCAGTTTCCTGATCAATAATAATTCCGTTTCCTTAGGAGTTCGCAATGTAGACTTCATCAAATCCATTTGATTAACAAAATTCTAACCAGCAACGTGATTCTAAATAATCATCACAGCAAAAGGATTTCAAAATTCCCTATCTAATCATCACTCTTCTTAATTCACAAAGATAAATCATTTTAGTAAAACTGACACATTCCGAATCAAGCATTATCCCCAATTTATAAATCAGCATTCATAAAAAAACATCAAGGTAACAAATCCGCGTCAATTGCATAATAGGTTTGTCCATTAAACTCATACTTATTATCATTATTTATAGCGTCTTCCAATGCTTTCTGCTTTACTAGCAGATAATCTTGAAACTTATCCAATTGGGAATCAGAGACCATTTTGCGACGTTTCAACGAATTAAGATTTGTAGTGTTCTGAAATGAGTCGAATGACAATACAGAGAAAGCTTCCTGCTGATTTTTAGAAAGAGTCATTTTTTTCAATTCTGACTTTTTCTTTGGATAGACCTTTTCATCTCTTGCCCATCGTAAATATGTTTTGTACATTGATTTTCTTACTTTTGACGTATTCAGATACTCATATTGTATTTTTGCTTTCACAATATGATTTTCTTTATTCATATCTGGGCAAGAACGCAATTTTTCCTTCTTATGAGAGTTTGAAGACACATTCATATAATCAACTCTTACACTCAACAAATCACGTATGAAGTGACGGATTCTGTTCAATTCTGAATCTGTCACAAAAAGCATATATTTGCCTTTTGCAAGATTCGCAGATTCGACTCTCAAACGCGCAGGATAATTAGAAACTGGATTTTTGTGAGAAAGCGTTTGAAACTCATTTGAAAGAGACTGATAACTTGAAGGCAGTCCATTAAGTTTCAGCCATTCAGGATTTATAGAAGTACGACTTACTCCTGTTTTTTTGAATGATTCATTGATATAGCTGAGTATATTTTCTGTCTCATATTCAATCATACCTATCATAGAGTCTGTCACTGACATCAACAAATCCGGAGAGAGCGTCTCTTTTTTCTTTGGGAAAACAACCCAACCCTGCTGCATACTGTTTTTCGGATAATCAAGTCCATAAACATTTTCTGAAAACTCTTTGTATCGGTTGTCAAAACAGACCTGTTTGGAATGGACCAACATCTTTCTCTTGGCAATTCCCAACTTCTCTGCAGAACGAGAAATCATATCCTCCACCTGTAACACGAAATTATTACATGAATTTCCAACATTGGAAAACAACTGGCAACCAATAATTCTACAATTTGCGTTCACAAGACTATTCACCAGAGCATTATCAATCAATTCCTTCTGATTTCCATTCTCGCCTATCACAATCACAATATTCTGTTCATCTTGATGGTCAGACAAAAGATTGATGGATTGACGCAATGCCAACCATGCATCACTTGTGAATTTAACTTTACGGTCGGATTTTTCTGCATACTTGTCCAGCTTCTGAAGTGTCAATCTTATGTTATCACACGGCTTAGTTTGAGCAAACTCATTATTTCCTGCATCAAACCCAACATAATAACCTAAACGGAAATGGAAATTCTTACTATGTCTATTAACAATCGCTTCTAACTGCTGAAGACTATTAACATATTGATTGAATTTTGATTCAACCTCTTTCTGCCCTAAAAAGACCACCATAATATTGACATTCTTCAGCTTGACAGACATTTTGTCATAACAGTTTCTGGAAATAGGAGATCCATCAATACTATAAACCATATTGTGATTGTTGTCGATAACCGAGACTGGCATTGTCGTCTTTATATCGACGGTATTGTCCGAGAATTCCTCAATTCTATAAACAGGGTTGACACCAACAAAATCAGGAAGTTTATATGGTGTCAGATAATGACATTCTGACATCTTTGGTATAGAACACTTCACATCCGAATTAGACAATGTCATACGCTTAATTGGCATATCGGAAAAGTCACAATACAGCATCTCTCCTAATGGTCGCAACATGGATGACGAGACCCATCCTGACGTGATACTGGAAGTATTCTCTGAAACTATATCCTCAACTCCTATCACCAGACATTTGTCTTTGTCCTCACTTCTTTTCGATAAAAAGACAGGTTTCTGAAACGGGATCGTGCCAATCGGATTAAGCAATTCCGGTTCACCATACAGTGTCACGGCTCCATCTGTGAAAAATTTCTCCGTACGAGTCAACGGAAGAGTGTCTACAATAGCAGTTATCATCTTAATCACCAATCCTGTAGCGACGTCGGTCATCGCTTTTGACGAAAGAATAAGGTTAGTTTTGGGCATCCATCCCAGATACTCTGCTTTGCTGGGGTCTTTCACACGTCTTCCTTCAAAAACGCCCTTTTCATATCTGACCACCTCAACATAATCCCCTTTCTCATTGATCACAGCCAAAGGCTCAAAATAAGAGACCATCTTCTGCTTAACCTTTCCGCCTGGAATAAAATATGTGGGATTCAAATCTCTGTCAGAATAGACAATCCATGGATTACCTCGGTCCGCCGATCTTGGCACTGCCACCTCTCCACAACAATAATTCTTCGTATACTCATCTGGAGTCTTCATAATCATTGTCAATGAATTGACTGGTTTACACGACGTAAAAAGAGACAAAACACAAAATACGATAAACGTAAAACGATAAAACGATACCATCACTAATCTATTTTATAAAAATTAATACTATGTCACTAACCAATTATATTGTACTGCTGATCACCAAGGATATCACATAAGTTAATATCCATAATAAAACTTTCATTTATTTGGGATTTATACGTTACTATATTCTATGGAACAATATCCTTTTCCCTATTTTTGTACCGTACTCATCTCCCTAAATCATGTCCAACAACAAATACAATGCAAAAATAATGCAAATAAACAAGCCACGCAATATCTTTCACTAAAAACATTCATAAACAATTTGTTTTTAATCACAAAGAATAAAACGGAAACATCAATAGAAAAAGAAATACACAATGGATCCAATGACAGCTATAACTATCAGTGGAATAGTGATAAAATAGTTGACAACTCCATTAGCATCATTCAACACCCAACCAAACACTACTTTAATAAAACCAACAGAGAAATCAAATATCGCCTCGAGAACCGCAAAAATATATTTCAAGAAATACTTGTATAACACTTCTACGATTATCCATTTCATCACTTTATACAACGGATGTAACACATAATCAAATAATTTTTTGAAAAAAGGAACTACAACTTTATCTATAAATGGATTCCATATCTTATCTTCAAACCAATCGAAAAAATCGGATATCCAATCTTTTATATTTTCGACGACTCTCTTGAAGAAATCCCAAACAGGTTCTAGTTTAAGTGTCACACATTCGAAAAAGTCCTTAATAGGGTCCAACACATTGTCTTCAAACCATTCAAAAGCATCACAAAATTTAGAATAACAATATTCTATGAAACGACCCAAAGGCTTAAGGATGTATTTCCAAAAAGGGACAAGAATAAAATTTTTTATCGGATGCCAGATATAATTGAGGAGAATATAGTATAAAGCCAGGTAAAGACGTTGGAAAAACGACACAAACTGTTCTTTATAGAGATTCAAACAGGTGTCCACAAATAAGACAATAACCACAATCGAAGCCGTTGTGATCAAGAAACACAAAGGAATTGTCAGATCCAAGAAATAGTAAAGAGGAAATCCGACGATGCCTAAAGGCAACAACAATGCTGGTGCATAAAGCAGTTTGCCTAGTTTTGATATTTTACCGACACTCACTTTTTTCCACAATCCCAATTTTGCACACAGTTTGTCTACAATGATTCCAGCTGGCAACAATACCACACAAGTCAAAGCCATTGAACAAAAAAGGGTATCATCACCTGAGAAATATGACCATATACCAACACCTGCCGACAATAAGTATAGCAAAGAAAAGATTTGCCAATATAAAGGTGGCGTAACGTCAACTAAACAAAATTCTTTTTCCGAATATTCTTGTTCATAATAAGCATGCAAGCGATTATCCTCGTTTCTTCTTTTTATTTTTTTCTTTTTCATATCTTCTGTTTCCGATTTGACTTCTAATTACACAATGATTACAGCGACATACAGACAACTATTCAAACATGTCTTTTTCATCAAATCCATAAATTGTCTATATAAATACCCACCATCAATTCATTGCAAAATTACGAATTATAATCACAAACGTTAAGAGAAACGACATTTTTTGAAACAAACTTAACAAACAACATCAATAGCGGACCAATTTGAATGGAATACATTCAGTTTGGTCCGCTATCAATAACTATAAAGCCCCAACGTCATCTTAAGAGGCCTAATTTATTTTACCCATTCTCACGGGGAGCAAGAGAATACAGAAGAAGCATTGTTTCACTGAAATAACGTGGATCCACATCCGATATTTTCACCCAACCGTCATGATCTCCACAATAGTTAGGAATATGACCGGCTTTGAAAAATACTACTTCTTTAAGAGTCACCTCTTCACCCTCATAATCATAGATAACCGTTGACGTTCCAGAATGAACCAGAAGCGAACCCCATCCTTCATAAGTTGTTGTGCCGTCAGCGTTAAGAGAACGGTGCTTCACATCTTCTCGATAAAAGTAGTAGAAAGCACCTGCATCCTCAGCGTCGCCCTTATACCATCCATTCTTGGTCATTTGGTTTATCATTGCCACGCTGTTGACTGTGGTATCCTCAAAACGTGTGAGACAGTTGCATGGCAACTCTTTATCATCTGGTCTGAACACAGTTCTTCCAAGCTGATCGAAAGGCTGAGTAAGTTCATAATCAGAAAGTTGCTCTTTCCAAACAGAGATTTGCTCTTCAGTGAGTTCAAGAGGATGGACAAGACCTATCTGAGCATCATTCGGCAATGTGAACTCATCTCCGTCGGCGGTGGTGAAACTTCCGTCATCCATATAACGGAAAGTGTCTTTAAGTGCTCCGTTATCGTAAATACCCCAAATCAATCCAACCGCAAAACAATGCATAACGGCATTGCCGACAAACAATTTTTCCCAGTTTTCACTTGTCCATTTGCGATCACACATAAGGACATATTCAAGTCTCGCACGCTGTGCTGCCACAACATTTTTAAGCTGTTTTTTCACTTCCTTGAACTCGTTGTATGCTGCTTCAGCGGTATCCTTGTCGTCGGTAGTTCCTGGCTTAGGAAGAGTCTTTATCTGCTTGTCTCCAGAGAACACCTCCATTTCAAGTGAAGGCTTGAGATACACATTGAACTGTCTCTTTCCATAATCGAACACACGGCATAGATTTCTGTCAAAACCTAAATCAGGCACAATCCTATCCGCAAGTTCTTCTGTGGTAATTCCTAAGGTATCGGCTGCCGCAGCCAAAGCCTCCGCTGCAGCGGCACGCACCCTCTTGTGCTTGAATTTTCTCGACATATTATCAACGTTCATCAATGCCTCATTACTGCCGTTGAGTGACAAAGCCCAAACGGTTTCTGCCGCGATAGCTCCACGCATTGACTCAGACCACTCCTTGATGTTACGCATCAGTTCATCGATCATCTTTAAACCACCATGGATAGCGCAGAAATAGAGTGCAGGCTTAAACTTTGTCTGAGCTCCATTGTCGTACCATCGTGCGAAGATATCTGCGGAAAACTCTTCCAGATCCTTCTGATTCAGATTTGCAGCGATACTGTCGGCCAGAGAACTTCTTGCAGGAACCGTCATTCCTGCATAACACATAACAAGAGCGATTGGTTCTTCAATTGCTTCTGAACCATCAAGTTTATGAACGGTCCTAAGCGTATCATTAAACAGGAAGCTGAGTTTGCTGTTCTTTGCACTTTTAGCAAGTTTTGAAACCTGCTTGTCAATATCAAGTTGTGAGACACCTGTATTGGAAGGAGCAGAACCAAGAAGCACACCGATATACGTTCTGATCTTATCAGATTTCTCCACTTCTAATGCAGCATTCAGCTCATTGGAATACGCATTCGCACCCTGTCTGCCGATAATCACCAATGCCAATTCTCTTACTGACGCTTTCTTATCCTTAAGCAAAGCTGCGATATCATCATGCCAATCTTGCTTAATCAGTACCGACGCGAGTTCATTTCGGACTCCTTTGCAGCTATCATAGACGCAAGAAAGGAGTTTTGCCTTGAATTTTTCTGCGTCGTTACCCATAGCATTTACCGCTAATATCCTTGCTCCATCGGAAAGCTGAGAAAAATCCATCGCAATAAGTTCGTCTGGATGGGAAGAAAGAATTTCCACAGTTTTTAATAAATCAGCCATACTGCAATATCTTTCATCAAAGACAAGACCGATAATATTTACAGCCTCCCCAAAGGATAATCCACAGCCTTGAAGGATATCAAAAGTCTCTTTTATATGATTATCAAAACAAAAGCCCGTTAAATCTTCAATGTTGAACTGTCTACGCAACGGAGTTTCATAAGAACAGAGAGACAATATGGTAATAGCACGAGCAAGATATTCATCTATTATGCCGAAAGTATTATAATAGTTGCATTTGACATCAACTTTCAAATTCCATCCACCCTTAGTCAAAGGACGGGTCTCTTCAAGGGTCGATTCTCCAAGTATGTATTTTGCAACTTCCCTACAATAAGGGTTTCCGCTTATTGATTTGGAGAAACTTTTTCTCACGGCTTCCGCAAGCTCCTTACGGCTTCTGTCTCTAAAATCATCTGCAATAGAGGCTGAATTAGGATCAACACGCTGGAGTGTCTCGCACATATATTTAACTACGGATTTATCTTCAGACAAAGAGATAGCCTTCTTGAATTGCTCTGGATAAGTTTTGGCAAGTCGTTCTATCCACTCATCCCTATCCGGCATAACATCAATATTTAAGAGATTGTTCATGCACTCAGTTTGACAGGCAACAGCGTTTATGTATTCCGGAGTAACCAAACAGTCGTCAGCTTTGTTTGATTTGAAGAGTTTTGCAAATTGATCCAGAACATTCAAAGAGTTTTTATCTGTTTCATTTGCGACTCCATTACCTTCAATATATTTGAATAACTTTACAAATGGATTCGAAACATTCATTGCAAATTCTACAACATACTTAGTGACCCTACTATATCCTTCCCTGAAATATTCACATGCCTTGCTTGAATATGGAGCAGCCTCACCCAATGCACAAGTCAAATAAGCCAATAGTCTCGAAAACGATTTTTTTTCATCGTCATTGGCAGCATTTTCGTACTCCTTCAAAACACTGTCATAATATTCTTTCCAAAGCTTTTCTGCAGCCACAACTGCCCATTTCCCATCCTCTGAAAGATTTTTACCTTCCTGCTCCAACAAATAACAAAGAAGATTAGCTTTGACAAAAATAAACCTATATAAATATCGACTGTCATAAAGATCATATACACCTCTAAGAACAGATGTGTTAGTCGTCTTAGGCATATGACGGTAGGAAGCATCGTCAAAACACATCGCATAATATAAAACCTCTGGATCTATACCAAGATTATCCGAGATTGGTTTTATAATTCGGGATTTATACTTCTCAGAATTTTCTATCATACTACTGTGATCTACGAAACTATCAAAAAGTTCGTAGCATTCACAACCGAACAGCGTATAAATAGCCAGTATGAATCTTTCAGCGAGTTCAGTATTATCTTTCCTGATTATCTCCTTTTTAACGATCGTATTGAGATCATATCTATGTACATGAAAAGTATCCCTACACTTCTTTTCGATTTTGCCCAGCAAAGCGTTATTCCTCGGCTGAGTTATATCAAGATACTCGCATATGGTATTGAGTTCCTCCTCTGAAATCGCATCTTTCAATTGTTCTCTAAAGTCGTTTATAAAATTCTCAAACGCTGATGTTTTTTTTTCGTAAAGCATAATTATTCCTCCTCTTCTATATTGTTCATATTATGTAGAGCTGAGATTCTTCCCAGTTTATTTTCCGCTAAATTAATATATTTCATGAGTTTGGATGCACAAGAAAGGATTTTCTCGGTTTTTTGGTCAAGGCTGTTCCTATAATTGTCAGCCGACGAAAAAAAGTTTTCTGCCAACGTTGCAAGTCCCGACATTCCACAACGTTTGATCTTCTCAATAAGCGGTGTGTGATTTTCCACCGTCGAACTTAATCCGCTTCTGACACACCTCACAACGCTATTTTCCACTTCAGACAAAAGATTCAAAAGCACATGAGCATATTGAGGATCGACGACGGTGTCTTCAGACGGCGGTGAGAAACTATGGAAGTCCATGTCTTCTATGAAATCGTAAAACTCTATCGGATAGAGCATGACACAACCATTCTTAATTCTTGCAGAGACAAGCATTGTCCACACATTCACAGTATCTTTAATTCTGCCACATATCTCTTCGATATTTTCGACAAACTCCTTATTCTCGGCAAAATACTTCACCTCTGCAGTCACAGTTCTGCCATCACGGTCGGAGATTTCCATAGAAAAAACCTGCGTATGTTTGTCGAAAATGTAGTTTTCAAGTTTGTGAATGCGAATAAGGAAAAGTTTATCCTTATGAGTTTCGGCAGAATCTACAAGTTCACGGAAGTCGGTTATCACAAGTCTTCTCAACTGCGGACAATTGAGTTCAGCCTTGCTTGTAAAGACGACCTCGGTCTCAGAAGAACCTGAAATCTTTTCTCCACTAAGTTTGGCTTTTTTCAACAAAAGTTTTGAATACATCATGTTTGCAAGAGATGTATTCAAGCTCCAGATAACAGTTTGAGTCTGTCTTTTATGTGGATCTTGGGAATAAAATGTAGGACGAAGGTCAGAATACATCAGAAAGCGTGGCTGTACACTCTCGTCAAGATTCAAAAAATAAAATACACCACCCTGATATTCTCCTCTCACGACTTCTTTATGTCCGATCGGCAACAATTCAAGATTCCCAGGATACAATTCATAAGTGTCACGGAAGACACCAAGTTTTTCATATGACACATCTTCACTTTCCAGTTCAACAAGCATCGAGACACATGAACATATCGACCTTGTAAAGGCATTAGCATCGAAAGAAGCCCTACGGTTTATACAGTCTGATAGTCTGCCAGACAACGCACGAAGTTTTCGTTCTGCATCAGCCATTTTGGCGGTGTGGGCACTGACAGCCGCAAGTTCTAGAGCATCAGCCACAGAACTGTCCGCACGAACAAGTCCTCTCGCAAACAATGTGCCGAGCAGCGAGAGACTATGCTTGGCACAATTCTTAATCTCAGATATTTCATCAGGTGTCAAAGCATCGTCGACTGATTTTTCAGAAGACTTTTTCTTAGGAGATTCTTTAACTGTCTCCAAATCCCGAGATTCTTTGCTTGGCTCAGAAACCTGAGGAGCCTCAACTTGAGGCGTCGCCAAACCTTCCGGAACATCCTTTTTCAGAAGCAATATCGCTCCAAGTATATGTCTGCACACCGTCCTTGATGGACAAGAACATGTACTTTTTTCAAACGGGAACCTTATGACACACTGTTCACCACCAACTGCAATCTGTATCGTGTCATCCACTTCAGTATATTCAGCAGAAAGACCTTCTATATCCTTCAAGGCACGTTTGTAGAGTCCCTTGTTTGCAAGAGCAGTCAGAGTATCTTCGTTTGCCGCAGAGAGTTGGGCCGCAAGTGTTTCATTCTGTATCATATCATCACCTCCGTCAACTAAATATTCTACCTATATAATCACCCAACTGATCAGGTGTCAAAGCACCTACAAACGCTCCCATATCAGCGAGACGTTGACCCATATTCCTGTCGTATGCAGGATTGGCACATTCATCAAGAGCTGCAAGAAAACTGAGTTTCGCGCCACTTGTCATAATATTTTGAGCAGTGTTGAGAAGAATTTTCGGAATGCCACCTTCACAAAGATCTGTCACGCACAACACACACGTATTGGAAGGGGATTGTATCAGTGACTCGCAATAAGAAAGGGCTTTTCCAATATCCGTACCGCCTCCAAGCTGAACACTCATCATAACCTCCACAGGATCCTCCACCATACCAGACAGGTCTACAACCTGTGTGTCAAATATAATAAGTTTGACCTCTGCAAATGGCAACTTCGATATTATCTGAGCCATGACAGCACTGTATATCACAGAATCAAGCATAGATCCACTCTCGTCGACAGCAATTATTACCGTCTTCTTGTTGTATTTTTTCACTCTGCTTGAGAAATACACATCCTTCAGCACAAGTGTTTCGTTTTCTATATCATAATTTTTCAGGTTACGTCTTATAGTCTTACGGATATCAATATTACGTGCCGAATGTATGGGGCTTCTGGCATTGCGGTCAAGTCGGCCAGTCAAAGCCTGCCTTGTACTTTGAGAAAGTTTCTTGCTCAGTTCCTCAGCCACAGTACGAGCGATCTTCTTTGCTGTCTCGAGCACTTCTCCCTTCATCAAATGTTTAAGCTGAAGTATTGTTTTCAGCAGCGACATATCTGGTTTCATCTGCTCAAGCACTTTCTTGTCAGTCAGCAGCTCAGTCATTTTGAACTCATCTAGAGCTTGACGTTCCAGCACCTCAGCCGTCTGCTTGGGAAATAGTTCTCTTACTTTTGTTATCCAATTTACCGCAGTCAGCTGTGACGGTCCAAGCCCACCACCTCGGCCGGACGTTTCATCCACACGGACATCATCACCCTGCGCACGACTATAAAGATAATCAAGCAACTGCTCCATGTCCTCAAACGACTGGATTTCTCTTTCACTTCCACTGAAAGAAAGACTGTTGTCTGACATACTGCCGAGCACTAGCCTCCAACGGTTTAGAGCAAGTTCTTTATCAAGCATATTCGAATCCTCCTTTCATAAGTTCTTTGATTATCTCACTGTCGAACTCACGTCCGCAATTCCACAGCGACTCATCCGTTATATCATCATACAACAAAGAAACAGAATCTGTGTTATACAGGCCAGCGACAGTCTCAGCCGTTTCATTTATCTCCTGAGGCGTGAAATAACTGAATGCAAGTCTTAGAGACGGGAGAATCTCCATAAAATCGTTGGTGTCCATCGAAGTCAGGAGTTCATCCGTCATAACAAGAAAATCATTCTCTGCAAAAACGATGTCTCTCGCAGTAGAGAAAAGGCCCTTTAGATAATCAGCACCCTGTTTCTTTACCGCGATTGTTCCATTAAGGTATCCGCACATTGCCGCCTCAGCATCTTTCTGTCGAGCCGGATCTCCAATACAGAGGAGCCCCATTGCCGCACCGTATACAGCAGGATTCCTGTTGTTTGCTTTAATTAGTTGATTGAGTGAAGCGATAAGCGAATCCCTTCGTTCTGGAAGAATACATTCCGTCAACGAAAAGAACTGTTTCATCAACGAGCAAAGATCATCTGCCTTTTCATCCGGCACAGATGCCATCGCTGGCAGAAGCATAACAATCTTGTCAAAGCATTTTGACATCAGTGGCAGAATCGTTTCGTCTTCATATTCATACAGACGCTTAAGTTCCAACAGTGTCCGAAAATAAGAAAGAGCCTTTCCTACCGAAAAGAAATCTCCATCCGATACGACGAGTCGCTGAAGAGTATCGCTTTCGTTATCTATGCTTATGCCCATAAGGAAACAATCTACCGCAAGATGAGCCGCATTTTCACAACGTTGTTCATTTCGGAACATATTCACAGCGACATTTGTACAAGCATCCTCTATTGTGAATCCATCAGTAGTACGGTCGATAAGTGTGGAGTCTACAGCTGGAGATCTGCGGTATTTCCACTCCTCACGCACTCTGCTGCAGTCACATTCGTTATGAAGGTCAGGACCTTTTATTCTCTCGCAGAAACCGGTGTCAAGGAAACGGAGTCTGTGAAAGAATCTGCTGAGTTGCAGACCTTTTTCAGAAGAAAACAGCGCACATTCCACATGCTGGGCTGTAATGACATTCGTTTTAAGCCTGAACAAACGACAATGTTCTTCAAAATCCGCGACCAATGGAGGAGTATGGTTTTTATCACCTATACGCCCTATTTTATCTCCTGTCGCAAGTTTGTTCAGTATATCAAGAGGCATCGCAGAAGAGATCGTCTTCTCGCCTTTAATCATGGCTCCAGTCACGCCATCGATAAGTTCAGTCATTCCGCACTCACGTACACCTCTAAGCGAGGCAAGACCACTCATCAACATTTTTGCGGCGGTGACATCAGCAATCGACACTGGAATATCTTTTTTTGACGCCTCCTTGCTGGTTTTAACCAACAGATTTAGTGTTTCGTCATCATATACCCCTTTGAAATCTTTTCCGTCCCTCAGGCTCTTGTATATGCAATCGTAAAAATAAGGCCATTTCATTCCTGAGGCATATCCGTGCAAAGCATCCGCCGCTTCATAAGAATATGCGGCAGGAAAAGATCCTGTGCAATCATCAGGGATTTTGTGTAAACCCACCGTCGGAATATCTCCTTCCAGAAGTTTTATCAGACCTGGAGTATGAAAACCACCAGTCACGACAAGCACACGTTTGTATGTGTCCATAGACTTCCGAATATTTGCCGCCATATACTGTTCTCTGACAATAGTACCGTCGTCAGAAAGCTCTTCCTCTGTCACATCCCTACGTATGAGCGAGCAATAAGTGTACATGTTGTGCACAAATTTTTCGGGAGTCAGTTCCAGTCCAGCAATCTCAAAATACTTTTCCCAGAACTCATCAAAATCCTTTACATTAGTTTTTTCGCACAAGTATTTATAATAATCACCTATGGTCAGTCTACCGTCGTCAGCATAATTCTGCTTTTCATATCTTCGCAACCCCTTTCCACCCGCTGTATTGATCAGGATCTCGCAATATGGCAAATCGATGAACCGAGACGGAATTCCGAGTCTTTTGGCCTCACACATCGCATTATATTCTGGAGACGAATACAAAAAAGGATAGTAGCAACGATAGTTTCCACCATCGCTGTCGATCAGTTTTTTCTTATCCTTATAAAAATAATATATTGCCGACGGTAATACAGTATTATCATCAGTCAATACAGGAATAAGATCGCATGCGTTCTCAGGCCCTTCAATCAAAATGATTTCCGGACGGTAAAGATCTATCGTGCGAGTAAGATGATATGAGCAGACAGGGCTGTGATGTCTAACGGGGAAAAACAGCACAGGAGCTGAAAGGTCAAAATCGATCATCTCAGCTGGTTTGCTGTCTTGATGTATTCGTTCCATAAATCACCTGCCTTGCTTTTTTCTTTTGACACAGTTTTGAAATAACTTCTGAGTTTTTCCAAATCGTCCTTGTTTTCCTTGCACACTGCGCCAAGAAGCCCCTCAGTAAGAACAGCAGGCTCTATACGACCACTGCCATAATACCAGGCATGACACAGAGCCTGATAATACACGGACACAGCCTCAGCGGTACTCATCACAGCGTTGGGACGCTCAATCACCGTACCCTCTGAAGTCATACCCTCACGCAACTCATGATATGTCACAGCAAGAAGTTCAGCCACATCCGTATCCACAGGACACTCGATATTTGCCGACTTGGCAAGTTCTGAAGCCTCTCGGATTATAATTTCCTTTTCAAGTCTCACATCCCTTACTGGCTCTACTGTCTCGAAGTTAAAACGTCTTTTCAAAGCTCCAGACATCTCATTGACACCCTTGTCACGCGTATTCGCAGTACCAATTATATTGAAGCCTGGTTTGGCAAGGACAAGTCCATCATCTCCCATTTCCGGTATATTCATTATCTGGTCGGACATGACAGAGATCAAGCTGTCCTGTATCTCTGCCGGGGTACGGGTAATCTCCTCAAATCTTGTGAAAATGCCCTTTTCCATGCCTATAAGCAAAGGAGACGGTACCATAGCCTCACGACATGGGCCCTTTGACAGAAGCAATGCATAGTTCCAACTGTACTTTATCATATCCTCAGTAGTGCCGGCAGTTCCCTGGACAGTATTGGTTGATACGCCACAACATGCGGCAGACAAAAGTTCGGAGAGCATTGTCTTAGCGGTGCCCGGTTCACCCACCAGCATAAGTCCACGGTTTCCAGCAAGAGTTATGATCGCTCTCTCGACAAGAGCGTCGTTACCATAGAACTTACGTTTGATTTTCACTTTTCCATCAGGAGTATCGACATCACCACCCAATATGAATGTTCTCACCGCAGATGGAGAGAGTCTCCAGTTGGCAGGTCTTCTTGCTTTGTCATTATTTTCAAGGGCACTGAGTTCTTCCGAATAGCGCACTTCTACAGGAGGCTTGATAAATTGTTCCATATTTTTGTCAGTTGGCAGATAAATAAAATACGTCAAAATCTGTCTATTTTGATTTCAACGATAGGATTTCATCTTTTAATTTCTTGTTTTCATCATATAGTCTTTTAGCCTCTCTATAAATAAGCTTTCTGTCATAATCATCAAAGAATTCAGCCCACTCATAAAATGTTTTACATTCTTTTAATATTTCATCTCTGAAGTCGCTATATTCAAGGTAATCCTGAAATTCACTAATGTCAGAGCCGAACACCTCAGCAATCTTATTAGGCACAAAATCTATCAAATCAAAGGCTAATTGAGGTATACTATCTCCACAGACATCCTCTTCAAGTATTGTATTAAAAATCAAAGCATTAAACTTCATCATATCCATCATTTTCTTTCTTTTTTAATTAAATCATTTATATATTTTTTTCACATCCTATACAATTATTTTGAAAAAAACATCATATAGGACTATAAACATATAAATTAATTGTCACACAAAAGAGTTTTTTTGAAAAAAAAATATGACAAAATCAAGAAATGAATTCAAATGTATTTACAGCATCATATATGATCTCAAAAAAAATACAACATCATATCCACTCACCATCTTTCAACGGAGTGCCATACTCATGCCAAGGAAGCCATACTCCGTCTTTCTTGTGGTAAACTATTTTAGGAGAGACGAATGGAAACCCTTCAACAGCTTCACGTACTTCATAAACATCCGTCACTTCTGATTCTGGGACATAAGCCTCATAATATCGCATGCATTTGTCATTGTAGTCGATCCGTGGTTTTATGTCTGCCGCTTCTCCTTCAGAATCATTGTCAAACATCACAAAGATTTCTCCCTCCTTCTCTTTGTAATCCGCCACTCTCACTTGGAAACCCTTATAAATTCCATAATTACATTTCACTCTATAGGCAGAATCTATCTCAGTCTCTTTTATTTGACGTTCGAAATACTTACCTATATTTTTGAATCCAAGAGACGACAAATCTAGATAATTACCTCGTATTATATTGTTTCGTACAGAATAATAAAACATTCTGTTTTCTATCCGAACAACAGGATTTATCGAATTTCTAAATCTATTCATATCTTCGGTTTTATAAGTTCTCCTTTTTCATTTACATAAACAAATTGATCAAATTCTTCTCCATCATCATTAGTTATTGTTGTTTTATACCCAACAATAGTCTCTGTTCCATCCTCATCTATACGAACGATGACCGCTTTATTTATAGACTATTATTTGATCTTGCCTTCCAATATTCGACACGCTCCTTACGGAAATCGCCTCCATTGAGAAGGTATTCACTTAATGAATCTGCGGCAAACAACAAGTCATGTCCATGCAAGAACTGATAGATTTTTACGTCTGACTTCTGAACCATCACAGCGTTGTCTATTCCAACAGACTCTATAACATAACAATCCATTGGAAAATCTGAAAATAGCTCACGCATATCTAATGTTCGATCTACAGTTGACAAATATGGTGCATCGTCTATAATTCCACATATTTCCATATCATCTACAGATATTGCACCAAACTTATGTGTATATTCTACAAAATCCTTAGCGAATTCAACGTTCAAAGCCTCAGCTGCTTGTGCTATTTCTGATAAATCTACTTCACCGACAAAATACAACTTGTCAGTTTCGCCTAACGAATTTATCACATCTAGAATGTTCTGATTCATATCATGAATTTAAATCAACACTGGAATCACAATCTTCCTGCATATTTATATATTGGAGTTGTCATTATTTTTCCTTGATGTATAATACGTTGACTTCGATGATTTATGTTTTTGCTTTTTATTATGCATAAGGACGTTGCTTTCTTTCGACATTTGGCGTTCAGCCTCATATTTCGCATCTCTACTACGACATATACCGATATCCGCACGCAAAACATAGATACTATAGATACCTAGCAGAGCCGTACAAATGAGCGGAACCACATTAGACTTGACATACTTCAGCAGAAACAAGTAAACAACAGAAAAGAGAGAGGAAAGGATAATGTGGACAATTATTCGAAAGCCACTTGCCATGCCTGCACCCGCAGGATCTGAATCTACATGTTCAACAGGTGCAACATTCATCCATCCACACAGACTCAAGCCAAAAACAAATGCTCCCAATAGCGGATAATTCCTTGAAACCCAATAGACAGCCACCAATTGTACAATAATGCTAAATATCAGTTTACAAAGGAGTTCATCCGCGGCACGGTCTGCCATCGGAACCCATTTCGAATCGAAGCTCAGTGTACAAGCCAAAACTATCAATCCTATTGAATAAAAAAGTTGTGAAAAAGCTCTGTCGCTCATATATCCCAATACAAATACGAGTACGGTCACAGCAAACCATATTTCATAGTCAGAGAATGGTCTGTCGTGAAAATTAATGGATTTCAACCAAAAATAAAGGAAGTAGACTACCGCCGAACCAATCGCCATAAATAGCTTCAAATAGAAGCGAAGACCAGACGAGATGCCATTGTCCACAGCATCAATGAATATGGGGAGAGCATTTATCCAAAGATAAACACTTAGTCCTAGCAACAAGGCTCCTGCCATGGGAGTACATTTCGTCGCACAACGAATAGTCCACAATTGAAGAACGACAAACGCCATAATTTTCAAAAAATTGACAACATTACCAGGGACACACGGATTCGCATTTTCCACCAACGGCATCCATTTGAAATATAGCAACGTAGACACTATGATTAAGCCTATAGAAATAAATACATTCACGCCAAGTGATTCAGGAGTGTTTATCAAAGAGAGAAAATATAGGATTACGACCGAAACAATTATAATAAAATTTAACATCTTACTTTTTTTAATATCATCTGTTTAATCGATTAAAAATTATTGCAAGATACAAAAATATATGGCTCTTGTTCTTTTTTGATTTTTGAAAGTTTTTTATTCAACTTTAGTGCTCTAAACAAGATACAGCAGTTTCTTGCTATCATTGATCAAAAGGTGGACTAATTTGATCTTGCCTTCCAATAGTCGATTCTTTCTTTTCGGAAATCACCGCCATTGAGCAGATATTCGCTTAATGAATTCGCGGCAAACAACAAATCATGTTCATGCAAAAACTGATAAATCTTTCCGTCCGGCTTCTGAACCATTACTGCGTTGTCTATTCCGACCGATTCTATCACATAACAATCCATCGGAAAATCTGAAAACAGTTCACGCATTTCTTGTGTTCGAACAACCGTTGATAGATTTTTAGAATTCACAACTCCACATAACTCAATTCCAGCAACCGAAATTGCACCATATTCTTGAGTATATTCCGTAAATTCTTCAGCAAAATCAACATCCAACATCTTAGATGCCTCCTCAATTTTTGAAGGCTCGACTTTGCCGATTGAATACAACTTGCTAGATTTTCCTAACAAATTTATCACATCTATAATGTTATGATTCATATCATGAATTTAAGTGTTTATTCAAATCAATTCATTCCCTATCAAAAAGAATCCCTATGGGAACATACATTTTCCCATAAGGACTCTCTTGCTTCGATTATTTCCCCTTGCGACGCAATTACACAACGCTGTGGTTCAAGCCTCTTAAATAATTTCGACTGAGGTATCAGTTTGATCTTGCCATCAGAAATATATACGGCTACAAAATATCTGTCTGCAAGACTACTCTTATCTTGTCTTCAGAAAGCACAAAAGCCAGACCACATTCTTCCTCCCATGGACATTCACACAACCATGCGAACATACCATTATACCTGAAATAAAGAGTCTTAAAATCGATCAAATCCATGATATTCTCTTTTGTCACATTCTTTTTTGTGTATTGGCGAGGAACTCTCCAATACTCTTTTATTTCATCATACATAGATAAATAGTATTCAAGCAGTGCAAGAGGTATTTCCTCCAAAAACCTTGATTCGTTCTCCTGATACTTTTTATAAGACGCTCTATGCACATCTGTTATGCCATTCCCATAATCACAAGTCGCTATGCTTATCAATTTCTCTTTTCCATACAACAACTTCTTTTCTCTCTTCTCCCATCCTGCGTCATATATCATCTCTCCGAAAACTGGATCGTCTATCTTGCGATAATCATATAATTGGGATGGAGTAAGAACACGAGGGGTATCTTCGGATAGAAGAATAGCAAGCCCATTATCCTCCCAACTAAATCTACATATCCACCCAAAATTTCCTTTTCTATCAAAATATAACGACATAATCATAAACATTCTAAAAATTCGTTCTGCTTTGATTGTATCCTTTTGGGCATCTTCTGAAAGTTCTACAACTTTATCTATTTCTTCAAAATGATCAAGAAAATACTCCAATAAAGTAAGAGGAACTGTCTTCTTATAATTAGATACATTTTTTTCATACGTAAGATATGCATCTCTTTGGGCATCCAAAATTCCCTCCTTGTTATCATCCTTGACTCTAATATCCATTTGTTTTTGTCGACCAAACAAGGAGATGTCTACAGTCTTAACCCATTCGTCATTTTGGTACTCTAATTGACCAAAGACCAAATCATTATTTTTTTTCATTTTTTATTAAATATCACTACTACGTTTTTCTTTTGCTTTCTTCGCTGCTATTCCTCCCGAATGAGGAATGTTGTTATTGAGAATGGAAGGAATCTTTTGCAAGTCTTGACAGTTTCTTTCTTCATGCCAAGTATAGCCATTATCTTCTCGCCATTTTGCAACTTCCATAGGTGTCACTTCTCTGTTTTTACTTTCAGTAAGCTGAGCAGCCAACATCGCGTCAGCCATACTGAAATTATTATTTCTTTTTGATGTGTATTGACCTTGTTCAAAGACCACATGACCTCTGGAAAAAGGGCGAAAGTCAGGTTCTTTTTTTTGAATTCGACTCCTTTGAAACCATATTTTTCTTTGATTTCTCTCCATGTCAACCCTTGAGGATTACTTTTTTTGGGTTTTAATTCTTGATTTGTATCATCAGGCAAACCTGGATACCACATACATTCGCCTCTTTTGGTTTCATCTTCCCACTTACCATTACTTTTAGGAAGTATGATTCTTCCTGCAGCAGATGATGGCAGTGAAGCATCCCTTTTGGACCCTTTTTTTCCCGAAGCGTTTACTGACGACGTATCTGTCATAATTCCTCCCCTCCTTCCGCTTCGTTCAACAAACTCAGATCACAATTACGAGCATACGCCCTACCATCAGCTTCAACACATGCAGTAAAGGTTCCTGCTCCTTCCACCGTAAATGTAATAGTATCTCCCACATCATGGCCTTCCGTCTCCGCCACCAATGTCACAATGCCATTCTCTGGCACCTCATCTACCAGGCATCCATTAGAGTCCCAAAACTCCAAACTTTTGATGATTGGAGTGACCTCTTCCTCTGGCTCCTCCTCATTCGTCGCCATCGGATTCATGTCCGACTGGTGTGCTGCGGCCCCAGGCACATCCACCGGTGGCATGGATGGAATAGGAATCTGTCCCGTCGTCTGGAACGAGATACACATAGGGCATTCCAACGCGCATGTCCCCTTGCTGTTCTTGGTCAGAGGATGGGCTATTCGGTTGATATATCATCAATGTGCAATTCGTCAATCGTCTTGTCATCAAAACGAACTTCACATACTCATATTTTCAAAGAACGCTCTTTAAGAAAATGTCTTGTAATCAGAATCCATTCCCTATCAAAAAGAATCCCTATGGGAACATACATTTTTCCATAGGGAATCTCTTGCTTCGATTATTTTTCCTTGCGACGCAATTCCTCGACGCTGTGGATCAAGCCTCTTAAATAATTTCCGACTGAGGTATCAGTTTGATCTTGCCATTTGTGAACTCAAAAGCCAGTCCATCATCAGTAGTCAAACTCTCACAAAGCCAACCGATAAGACCGTCTGATGATGATATATACAAGCTTGTGAATTCTAGCAGCAACCCAAGGAAGACTGACCAAGCGTCGAAAATCAAGACAAATCATACTATCAATTCATCCTGAACGGTCACCTCAATCTCTTCTCCTGACAAAATAATCGCAAGACCAGACGAATCCCATGGACAATCGCAAAGCCAACCATATCTGCCGTCTTCATCAAAATATAATTCTTTGAATTTAATGAGTTCCATCACTGAATACATGTTAATATTCTGCTTGTTATACTTTTGAGGGATATTGTTCCATTCCTCAATATCCTCGTAATTTTGCAGATAATATGTAATCATTGCGTCGGGAATATCATCCAAGAAGTCTTCTTCTTTTTCTAAATATTCTAAATAAGCTTTTCTTTGAGTTTCATTGATTTCCTTTCCTGGATCAGCACTGGCAACAACATTAATCCATCTTCCTGCAACGCCATATAAATCCATTTTCACAGACTTCTGCCATGAACAGTCATAGACCATTTCACCGAAAGCGTCATCAGTGATTTTAGTGTAGTTCTCCTTTAACACATCCCAACCTTCATAAATTCTGATATTTTCATCAGACAGAATAACGGAAATAGGATAATCATCCCAAATAAATTCTACCAGCCATCCATAATTGCCGTTACGGTCAATAAATATTGTCTTTAAATCAAAGCCATTCAACAAAACATCTTTGTCAACAACTTCTTTTTTTAAGTCATCATCCAACTGCCATTTTCTTTCAATATCCTCATAATGATCTTTATAATAAGATAACATCAACAGAGGTATTTCAGATGCTATTATATCTAATTTTGACAAATAAACTTTATAGGCATCACGTTGAGACTGTGTTATTTCTTCGTTTTTTTTACTTTTAACCAAGAGATCCATCTCATAATTTGATACCCCCCAAATGTTTATATAAACTTTTCTTGTCCAGAATCCTTCTTTTTCATTGTATTCTAAATCCCCAAATACTGAGTCGCAAACTTTTCTCATTGTTATTTACAATTAAAACCTTTACTAGATCTGTTCGATGTACTCTGTTTAGCCATACTTATTCCACCAAAATGACAAATGTTTCCATGAATAATTGAAGGAACCTTTTCCATTCGTCCAGTCTCATCAACTTCGTGCCAAGTATAACCATTTTTTTTCATCCAATTTCTCACTTTAGTTTGAGAAACTGGAGGTGTTCTTTGTTCGCAATACGCGATTCGTGCTCTTTTGAAATTTTGATATCTTTTTTCTGTGAATGGAGAGATTTTGACCGTTCCTCTTGAAAGAAATGAAAAATCAGGTTTTCCCTCATTAAATGGAATACCTCCATTCCAATTTCCGTTTTCATCTTGTACTTCTTTGGGAATCGGGTACACTTTTTTATTCTCAGAAATTCGTTTATTTCTAACGTCATTTGCATCTTTAGTTTGCACATCAGACATTCCAACGCACATGTCCCCTTGCTGTTCTTGGACAGAGGATGGGCTATTCGGTTGATATATCATCAATGTGCAATTCGTCAATCGTCTTGTCATCAAAACGAACTTCACATACTCATATTTTCAAAGAACGCTTTTTAAGAAAATGTCTTGTAATCAGAATCCATTCCCTATCAAAAAGAATCCCTATGGGAACATACATTTTCACATAAGGAATCTCTTTTTCGGTTATTTTCCCTTGCGACGCAATTACACGACGCTGTGGTTCAAGCCTCATAAATAAATTCCGACTGAGGTATCAATTTGATTTTGCCATCGGTCAGACCGTATTCTTCTTCGGTGGAACTCTCGCAAAACCATGCGATACGATCCTTTCTGGTGATAAAGAGATCTGTAAACGTCAGAATGCTCACAACATTGTCTCGGACCACATTCTTTTTTTGCGAGTCTGAAATATCAAGATATTATGAGAAGCCATCATCCATATATCTGATAGCTTTTCTTACTATATGGGTAAATTTCAGTTGAACAAATCTTCGTCCCATCCGAATTCTATCTCATCTCCGGAAAGGATAATTGCTAAGCCATGGACATCATCCCATTCACAACCACAAAGCCAACCATATCTTTTACCATCTCTATTGAAATAGACACTATGAAACTCAATAAGTTCCATCAGAGAATCCATCGTTATATTTTGTTTATTATACTTGGTTGGCATGTCATACCACGATGCTATCTCGTCATAATTCTCGAGATAATAGGTCATCAACGCATTGGGAATCTCATCAAAGAAATCCTCCTCTTTCTCCTTATACTCCAGATAGTTTTTTCTCTGTTCTGGAGTGATTCCCTTGCCCGGATAAGCACCAGCCACAATTTCAACCCAAAATTCCTTTAATCCATTAATATCCATCTTGACAGATTTTCTCCAACCATAGTCATATACCATCTCTCCAAAAACCTCATCATTGACTATGTCATAGTCTGTCACCAATAATTCCCAATCTTTATAAATACGGATCTTGTCACCAGAGAGGACAACAGTGATCGGATACCTATCCCATATAAACTCCGCAAGCCATCCGTAATTGCCATTTCGGTCAATATACAAAGACTTACAAACGAAAGTATCCAACGAAGCATCCTCATTAACATTCTCAAGCTTCAACTCTTCATCTACAGGCCATATTCTATTAATTTCTTCATAGTGGTCCTTATAATAAACAAATTGAACAGCAGGGAATTCGTTTTCTAATTTTTGAAAACTATCAAAATATGACTTATATGCTTTACGCTGAACATCAGTAATATCCTCTTCTTCTGAGCATTTGACCATAAGGTCAATTTGCTTTTCAAATCCGAAAAGAGTAAAATCTATTTTCTTTGTCCAATAGCCTTCTTCTTTATTGTATTCCAAATCTCCGAATACAGGGTCGTTTAGTTTATCCATATTATTATTTTTTATTTCGTTTATCATTTCCTTTCTTAGGAGGTGTCATTTCATTAGAATCCTCTGAGAATCCAAAGTCAGCAAGTTTATCATCATCATTTAATTTCTTAAATAGATCGACTCCTCCATAATGGTAAACTGCGCCATGGACTGCAGACGGGACTTTCTGCATTGTTCCATTCTCATCCATCTCATGCCATGTGTAACCATTATCGTTCATCCACTTAGAAACATCATCTGCTGAACATTTTGGGGTTCGTATTTCTGCTAGAGCCTTATTGGCTTCCAAGAAATTTTTATCCCTACCATCTTTCTGTTTCCCACTTTTTCCCTTTCCATTAAGTATATTTTTACCATACACTTTAATACCAATAGTCACGGTACCTCTTGAAAGGAATTCCAAATCAGGTACACCATCCTTATTAAATGGAATAGAGCCATCCCATTTCCCATCTTTCACAGGAGGATTGATGTCTTTTATTTTGCCTTTGTTTTGATAATACTCCACGATACCGTTTTCTCCATACCATGGCATCAAATCTGTTTTTCCTTCGTTCCTTACAGGTTTTGGAGGATTAACTTTAGGATTTTGCGGAACAAATTTTTCATTATAGTGCAAGACAAGATTGTTGCAGCTTTTAGGATTATCCACTTCCGCCCCATCTTTATCTGTCCATTTCTTTACATACTCATTATTTTTCTTTTTAGAAAAACTAGTTTGCTCATAAGTGAAATCACGTTTGTATATTGTTGGTTTCTGACTTGTTATTCTATCCATATGATTTTATATTTTTGCCTTTACCACTAGGTCTTCTGCCTTATCTCTCTTTAGAAGAGAGTTGACATCCACACCATAAGCGTAAGCTCTTCCATCAGAACCTACAACACCATTAACTGTGATACTTCCTCCACTTGTTTCATTCGAAACTGTAAATGTCACGTTCTGACCTGGATCTGCATCTTCTGTTTCTGCCATTAATGAAATAATACCATTTTCTGGAATTGAACCAATCAAACTACCAACAAAATCAACAAAATGAGTCTCTTTTACAATTGGGTTCTTATCCTCATCTGTCGGTTCCTCGTTCGTCGCCATCGGATTCATGTCCGACTGGTGTGCTGCGGCTTCCGGCACATCCACTGGTGGCATGGATGGAATGGGGATCTGTCCCGTCGTCTGGAATGAGATGCACATTGGACATCCCAACGCGCATGTCCCCTTGCTGTTCTTGGTCAGCGGATGAGCTATTCGGTTGATATATATATCATTAAATGGGTTATCCCATTTGGTGATCATACATACACATGGTTTGGGCATATTGGGCACCATATTGCATGTGCCAAATGCAGGCGACGGGAATGCCGGACCAAGCGACATTGATGTTGCC
>JAEEMG010000028.1 GCA_016283095.1 Paludibacteraceae bacterium
AGAAACCTGTGCACTCGAGAACAACGTCAACGTCGTTAGCAGCCCATGGGCACTTTGTTGCGTCAGCCTCGGCAGAGATCTTGATCTCCTTACCGTCAACGATGATTGAATCCTCAGTAGCAGAAACTGTGTGCTTACCCTCACCGAACTTGCCAGCGAAACCACCCTGTGCAGTATCATACTTCAAAAGGTGAGCCAACATCTTTGGAGAAGTCAAATCGTTGATTGCAACTACTTCGTAACCATCTGCCTCAAACATCTGACGGAATGCAAGGCGTCCAATACGGCCAAAACCGTTAATAGCAACTTTTACCATTGTTTATTAAAATTAAAAAAATGTTTTTTTATTTCTTGTTTTTCAATCTCAACTTCATACCTTATCTATATCATATGTCTCCATCTGATCTCCATAAGGGTCTCCATGACAATTGCATCCAGACTTACATCCGGATAATGACATCAATGTCATCGCTGCCATGAAAAGCGCAATAATTGTTTTTTTCATCCGTTGAGGTTCTTGGTCGAATTAATCAAGCGTTCTGCTCAACTTCTGCATTCTCTACTTCACCATATCCAGGACAAGTCTGTGTCTTGCACGACTCAAGAAATAATGCTACTGCGAATGCAGCCAAAATTAACTTAATAGCTTTCATATAATTAAAATTTATCGTTATTGGAGCAAGTTTATTCTTGCCTAACTCGTGAGCAAAATTACTAATTTTCTACATATAATGTCAATATTATCCAAAAAAATACACCTAAGTTTTCAACATTTTTATAACTGCAACGTTTAAGTTCCATTGTAAATGTAAGTCTTGTTGTTCAATTTGAATTGTGAATATTTTGCTCTATGTCGTTCGACGCGAACGCTGCTGTTGCCATATTAATATGGGTGCTTAAATCTTATCTGGAGTTCGGCCTTCTTTTGAACCACTCTATATTAGTATATTTCAACGGATAATGTTCGGCTTTCGTAATGAATTTTCGTGAAATCATAGAGTTCCTTATTTCTATTCGTTTGTTGTCTCCATTCATGAAGATAGCATCATAGGAATCTCTAAGTATACAACTATCTAATAAGACATTATAGCAGTCTTCTAAACTAAGTAAATCGGATTGACATTTGTAAATTTCAGTTTTTGTCACATGGATGTCTCTGCAATCTGTCATCGACAAACCGATGAATCCACATCCATACAAACTGCAGTTGTCAATCTCCACATTCTGTGTTAGTGCTAATTCTATAACATTTGCCATGCAGCCGATATCCTCTCTTTTCATAGCGTGTCCTAATTTTAGATTGCGAAACTGAAGATTTTCGCACTTCATTCCACTTATCACATGAGCATATGGATCCTCTGTAAAAATATGAGTTTCTTCTGGATTGTCGCTTTCTCCTTTGATGGTTAGATTATTTATCCCCAACAACAGTAATGATCCTTCATTATTGTATATTCCTGACGGTACTCCTTCCTCGTAAGTAGGAAGTTTTTTGATCTCTTCTGTTGCGTTCAATTCATTGCCGTTGATGATGATCGTGACATCGCTTGTTATAGTTTGAAATAATTCTTCGATTGTTCCAACTCTAATTGCATTTTCTGAACTTTTCAGTGGAGCCATTTCTAATGCGGGCTCTCTTTGTTGTGAATTCAACTTTTCGATGATAGACAGATATTCTTCTTCACTACAAAAGTCATCTTCCTCTTTTTCCTCTTCGTCATCCTCGTCTGTCTCTTGTATCTCCTCATCTTCGCTGTAAATATTTCCGTTGCCAAAATATTCATCATTAGATGTCGTGGTGTGAAATCCTGAATGCAACGTTGTGTCATTACCAAAAAGAGTCTCTAAGGATGGCCCTTGTTTCTTGTTTTTGGCAGAGTCTGATTCTGAAGTTGAACAACAACACAAGGAGATGCAAAAGAATAGGCTGAGAATTGATTTGATGTTATTTTTCATTATTTTTTTTTATTTAGTTGTGTTGCAAATATAACAAAAAAGCGTTGCTTCCCAGCAACGCTTTCTGTGAACATTTTAGAAAAAGATTATTAGTTGTAAGCACTTTCTCCGTGCTCATATACGTCAAGTCCTTCCTCTTCAATTCTCTTCTCAACTCTCAATCCGTGGATCTTGTTCAAGCTAAAGAAGATTATGAATCCCATTGCTGCAGCCCACAAACCGATTACGACTGCACCTGTCAACTGTACTAGGAACATGTCGATGCCGCCTCCGTAGAACAATCCTCCGTCTACTGCGAATAATCCAGTCAGAATTGTTCCTGTGAATCCACAGACTCCGTGCACTGAACTTGCACCTACTGGATCGTCGATCTTAAGCTTGTGCTCGATAAACTCAACTGAGAAGATCATCAATGTGCCACAGATCAAACCGATGATAGCTGCTCCTACTGGTGATACAGCGTCACATCCTGCTGTGATACCAACCAATCCTGCCAATATACCGTTGAGTGTGAATGACAATGATGGCTTCTTATATCTGATCCATGAGATGAACAATGCTGCAAGTCCTCCGATCGCTGCTGCGATGTTTGTGTTGACGAATACTAATGTAGACGCTGTTGCATCCTCAACTGATGCGATCGCCAACTGTGAACATGGGTTGAATCCGAACCATCCCATCCATAGGATGAATACTCCAAGAGCTGCGATTGTCAAGTTGTGACCTGGAATGGCGTGTGCCTTACCGTCTCTGCTGAACTTTCCGATACGTGGACCAAGGATCCATGCTCCTACCAATGCCATCCATCCTCCGACTGAGTGTACGATTGTACTTCCTGCGAAATCGTGGAATCCTCCTGTGTATGAGCCAATCTCAAGTGTTGACAACCAGCCACCTCCCCATGTCCAGTGTCCGCTGATAGGGTAGACAACCGCTGAAATCAATACTGAGTAGATCATATACATATAGAATTTAGTACGCTCTGCCATAGCTCCTGATACGATTGTCGCTGCTGTCGCACAGAACACTGTTTGGAAGATCAAGAATGCATAGTTAGGAATGCCCATCTCACTCATACAATCCTTGAAATCTATGTCGAATAGGTTTGGCGTTCCTGCGAAACTACCGACTCCGAACATGACTCCGTAACCTAATGCCCAGAATAGGAATGTTCCTGCCATGAAGTCGAAGAAGTTCTTCATCAAGATGTTGGCTGTATTTTTGCTTCTTGTAAATCCTGCCTCGACGAGGGAGAATCCAGGCTGCATGAAGAATACCAACATGGCTCCCAATGCCACCCAAAGTGTATTCAAACCGACTGCGACTGGGTCGACTGGAGAGGATTCCTCTACTGGTGCGGCTACCGTCGCCTCTGCTACTGCTTCCACTGCCTCACTTGTAGCTTCCGCTACTGCACTTGCGGCTTCCGTGGCTATTGAATCTTGTGCTGTTGCCGGCATGATAAAGGCTCCAGCTAAAAATATTAGGAGTGCTACGAGAAATTTCAAACCTCTCGTGCTATGAATTCTGCTTTTCATATTCGTTTCGTTTTAATGTGACTTTTGAAATTTATAAACGTAGACTGACGTCCGATAAATCCGAAATCAGAGACGCTCTACAGTAGAATGATGTTTAATTTTCTTGCTCTGCGTTGTATAGAGCGATGTCTCCTCTTTCCCCAGTACGGATACGGATTGAATCCTCCACTGGAATGATAAAAATTCGTCCATCTCCTATCTCTCCAGTCTGCGCTGCTTTAAGCACAGCCTCCACTGTTTTCTCTACGTTCTTGTCTCTTACGATCACCGAAACCAATGTGCGTTCGATGCAACTTGTATCGTATACTACGCCACGGTAGATTCTGCCCTGACGGCTCTTTCCAATACCACGTACATCATAGTATGAGAACCATTCGATTCCAGCCTCAAGCAAAGCGTCGCGAACCTCGTCGAACTTTGTCTTTCTGATGATTGCTTCAATCTTTTTCATATTATATTCTCGTTTTATGTTTTTATTATGGACGAGACACATTGCGTCCTGATTGCGGACGGACGCAGTGTGCCACGTCGTTTCAATACAATTGGGTCTATGTTTTGACTCTTTAGAAAGACAGACCTACAACAAAGTGAGTTCTTTCTTCTCTTGGGTTTAGGATCATCTGAGCGAATAGAGGCAATTTGAACTTGTCTGTGATCTCGATATCCTTGCTCGCCTTCACTCCAATGTTTATTACTCCGAATTTGTCCACGCCGTAGAATGCTGACTCATTGACACAAGCACCGAGTGCAAACTCCCAGTTTACAAATGAACTTTCTACTGGGTAACCTAATTCGATGTATGTTGAGAATGCCTCTTTCTCTTCACCTTTGTCGTTGATCTTCTTGTCGTTCAAGAAGTTGATGTTTGCGGAAATTGTCAACGCGAATTTCTCGCAACATTCTCCGAAATCCCAACCAAGGTTTGCCTCAAGCACGTGTGAGTTGTCGGCGAAGTAACTGTGGTCGTCCCAAGATGGAGTGCAGAAGTAATCTGTGACTCCGATTGAGAATGCTTTCGCTTGGAATGACGCGTAGAAATCCAACTCTCTAGTCTCTTCATCTTTGAATGAAGCGGAACCCCAAGAACCTAGAGTGAAATTTCCTGCAGTCATCTCAATACCGGGCTGTACGGCAAAACTGCTCTGGTACATACCTCTCCATACATAAGAGCTCACTACATCAGCATTGACGCTGAACTCAACTTTCTTTGCTTCCTTCACTTCTGCTGTTTCTTCTGCGAAACAAATGCCTGATGCCATAATGCTCATCAAGGCTGCAGTCATAGTCTTCAACACTTTCATAGTCCTTTTCGTTTTATGTGTTAATATCAGTTCGTTCGTTTGTAGTCTTAAGGGTAAAAATTTCAGTTCGTTTATATGCGTTTATCTCGTTTTATAATCAGTTTCCCTTTCGATTACATTGCAAAGGTATAGCGAATTTATGCTCTGCGGTATAAAATTGTTCATTTTGTATGCTATTTTTTATGCCAAGTTGCATTTTGTAAGGTGTGGAGTGCTGTGGTATTACATTTTGAAAGATTTTTCAATGTGTATGCTTATAAAATGAAAGTGCATGAATTTGGGGTTGTTGTGTTGCGTTTGGATGCTATTATTGAAAAATAGTTTTTCTTTTGTCGGTGTTTGTTCTAAATATAGAGCAAAATGTTATCGAATCGGCTTATTTTGTTACTTTTTGAATATTGTGTATTTTGTTTTATAATTATAATATCACAACATATTTGAATTTGATTGATTGTTGGTCAGATTTTGGAATTAATGGATTTGTGATTTGATAAAACAAACAGTTTTAGGAATGTGGAAAAAAATATCATATTGCAATTGTGTTAAAAGGCTGTTTTACGGTTGCTTTTTTACTGAAAATGCTATCTTTGCAAAACAAAACACTATTATATATGTATCTATATTTACAAAAAACAACAAGACAATGAATGGTAAAATAAAATCATTATTATTATTGATACTAATAGGGTTGAACTCATTAACTGTTTTTGGGGAATGTCCGTTTAGTAAATATACAGATGTTGTCACTGCATGTACGGGTGACAATGATTTGGGAATTACTTATTCAGCAGGAATATCAAAAGAAGAAGTCTCCTTTTTCCCATTGCGTCCGAACAAACGTACAGGTAAAGGGTATACACATGGAATAGGTTGTCTGGATGAGACACCGTCGCCAGCATGGTTTGCCATCAAGATCGATCAGCCGGGAAATATTTTAATGAATATATCACATTCTGATAACGCGGATATTGATTTCGCTTGCTGGGGTCCATTTTATGGAGATACAAAACAGGCAATGCTTGAAAATGTATGTGTCAATGCTGCTACTTATTTTGCGGATTGCACGGTGCCTAGCACTACAAATGAGTGCTTGCAGATGCATTTGGAACAGTGTGAATCGAAATTTGCGGTGCCATCCACAGCTTCTGAAATTGCAAAAGTGGAAAGCAGAGAGAAAATATCTGATTGCAGGGAACAGATGGAACGCCGTTCTGAATCAGACACTGAATACGAATGTTTCTTTGGAAATTATGACGCGTTTCCGATTGCTTACATGATAGACTGCAATTTCTCAAACAGAGCTTCTGAGACTTGTTTCATCGGCAATGCCAAGAAAGGAGAATGGTATATAATCCTGGTGACTAACTTTTCTGGAAAACCAGGAAATATATGTTTCTCTAAGGTCAATGGTTCTGCCACTACCGATTGCAGTGTGATTGTGGATGCGAACAGCAATTCCCCTGTGTGTGAAGGTGGGGAAATTAATCTGTTTGTAAACAACCTGCCTGCTTATGCGACTTGTAAATGGTGGGGACCTAATGGCTTTGAGTCTGATGAAGTCTCTCCCGTTATCCCGAATGTGACAAAATCTCACGCTGGTCTGTACTATGTGCAGATCACCACTCATGATGGATTGAAATCTGAGGAGGTCCCTGTAAAAGTCAATGTCCTTTCCAACGCTTCCGTCGACACTACCTTAAGAATAGTGGAAGGTGATAAGATCACATTCAAGAATGTTGAATTTTCAAAGGCTGGTGAATATCAGGTGCCAGTGAAACATGGACAGTGTACGAAAATCTTCAATGTGACGGTTGTGGTCGAGCCGCTGTTGCCTGCGTACATCGAGCATAACGGTCCGATTTGTGAAGGGGATTCTTTGTTCCTTTCTATTGGAGACGCTCCTACTTCCGGAGTCAAGGGGTATATATGGAGCGGCCCGAATGGTTATCATTCGACATCTGAATGTCCGGTTGTCCCCAATATGAATCTCAACAAAGCTGGTGAATACTCTCTTAAAATAAAGAAAGACGGCTTGGTGTTTCCTGTCGCTCCAGTCAATGTGACCGTGATTCCGAAAATCAAGAATAAGGTTACTCAACGCATCCCGTTCGGAGAGTCTTTTGATTTCGCAGGTCAGACGATTTGCGATAGAGGCGTTTATACCGCAACTTTCGACTCGTATTATGGATGCGACAGTATAGTGGAATTGTATCTTGTACCTGATATGCCGGCACTTGAACCGAGTGAGTTTTTCACTCCGAATGGAGATGGTGAGAATGATGTCTGGACGATAAAGAATATTGAGTACTACCCTGAAGCGATGATCAGAATCTACGACAGGTTTGGAAAAAATGTGTATGAGGCGACGGAATACTCTTTTGAAAAGGCTTGGAATGGTAAAGATAAAAATGGACGAAATCTCCCTTCCACTGACTATTGGTATACCATAGATGTGCAAACGGCTGACCGTGTCTATTATGGTCATGTCACGCTGTTGAGATAGTGACGGAATTCAATATTGTAGACATTCGACGTTTTTTTTACATTTATTGTTTATCTTTGTCGGTTGGAACCAAAGTCTAAAATTATATATGATTTTAATTACAAACGACGACGGAATTTATGCCAATGGAATAAAGGCTCTTACTGAGGTGGCTCGTGAATTCGATCAGGTGATCGTGTTCGCTCCAGATGGTCCACGCTCTGGAATGAGTAACGCTATCTCATGCAATAAACCGTTGAAATTTGAACATGTCGGTAAGTTGAGCAACGTCTCCCTATACTCTTGCACTGGCACTCCTACTGACTGTGTGAAACTTGCTGTCCAGACTGTTTTCAGAAATGCTGAGCGTCCGCTTATTCTCTCTGGAATCAACCATGGCTCCAATGCTTCGGTAAACATCATATATTCTGGCACTATGGGAGCTGTGCTTGAGGCCAATATTATCGGAATCCCTGCGATAGGTTTTTCAATCAACAATTTGGATGAGAACGCAGACCTTGAATCAGCCAAAGATATAGTTAGGTTTGTGCTTCAGAAATACTACGACGGTGAGTATGACAGCTATTATGCAGACACATTCTCCGATGTCCCCGTCTGCCTGAATGTGAATATCCCTGATGGCGACGTGAAGGGAGTGATGCTGTGCAATCAGGCGAGAGGCAAGTGGAGCGAGGATTTCGAACTCCGTAAGAATGCCGACGGTGAGGATGAATATTGGCTTGTCGGTGAATTCCACAATCTTGACAAGGACCGTACGGATACGGATCTTTATGCGTTGGAAAACAACTATGTGTCGATTGTTCCCGTCACAACTGATATGACTTTGAGATTTTGTCCTGAAAGAAAAAAACAATAATATGTCAGATTACAATAATTTCTATATTGATGCCAAAGGCAATATCGGCACAAAGAAAAGTGGCGATAATTTTCTACTTGGTTTTCTGGCCGGCATCATTTTGCCTGCAATCCTTCTGATGGTGCTTGTCTACCGTGAGACTCATTACGCATTTTCTGAATTGGTCTCTTATTCTTGGCAGGTGGCAGGAAACTCACTTTTCTATCCATACATCATCGTCTCTCTGATGCCGAACATGTTTGTGTTCTTCTGGATGTATAAGACGGAGAGATGGAAGTTGGCTCGTGGTCTGGTGGTCGCAACATTCATGTTGTTTGGACTCTTTGCCGCAAGAGCGTTTATTGCTTGATAAATTAGAAATATGAAATACTTTATCATAGCAGGTGAGGCATCTGGAGATTTACATGCGTCAGGTCTTCTTAAAGCGTTGAAAAGAAGAGACGTGGAGGCTGAATTCATGGGCCTTGGCGGAGACATGATGCATAACGAAGGCTGCACGCTGGTGAAGCATTACCGTGATATGGCGTATATGGGATTCATCGCCGTCATCACTCATCTTGGCAAGATTCTGCAGAACATGAGGGATTGCAAGAATGCGATTGCCGAATTCAAACCTGACATCGTGATCTTGGTGGACTACCCAAGTTTCAACCTCCAGATTGCAGAGTTTGTAAAGAAGAATCTGCCTGGCACTCCCGTACATTATTATATAGCTCCCAAACTATGGGCATGGAAGGAGTACCGTCTGAAAAACATAAAGAAGTATGTCGACAGGGTATATTCGATTCTTCCGTTTGAAGTCGAATGGTTTGGAAAACGTGGGTATACAGTCGATTATGTAGGTAATCCATGTGCCGACGCGGTGTATAACCGTCCCGACCAGGATGAGACATTCGATTCGTTTGTCACGTCGCAATATCTTGACAATAAGCCGATCATCGCACTTTTGGCAGGAAGCCGTGTGCAGGAGATCAAATCATCGTTGCCTAAGATGCTGGAAGCCACAAAGAAAATAGATGGTTATCAGCTTGTGATTGCAGGAGCACCGTCGATCGACGAGACACTCTACGACAAGATTATTGCGGAATCGGGAGCGAATGCCATGGTGGTGCACGACGCGACATACCGTCTGCTCACACAGGCGAAAGTGGCGGTCGTATGTTCCGGTACAGCCACGTTGGAGACAGCATTGGTGGGCACACCTCAGACAGTAGTCTATCATATCGGAGGCGGCAAACTGGTGCATGATATTCTGCGTCTTTTCATCCACGTCGACCAAGTGTCGCTTGTGAATCTGATTGCCGACAGGAAGATGGTGAAGGAGTTGATCATAGAGGATTTCACACCGGAAAAGGTGGAGAAAGAAGTTCGTCGACTGCTTACAGAAGAGGCTCAGATCCAGATGAAGACGGATTATGAAGAGTTACGCAAGATTGTCGGAGACGCAGGAGTGGGAGACAGGGCCGCTCAAAAGATAATCGAGGCGATAGGGAATAAATGATAGAAAATAGTTAATTACATACGATTGATAATAAAATTAAAGCAAAATGAGAGCATTTTTGATTGCATTCTGTTTGTTCAGCTTAGCTTCATGTGCATTTGAGATGGAGAATGATTGTGTTTGCACAACTAGAAGTGGAGAACAATATGAGGAGTATGATGTAGAGGGAAGTTGTTCCACATTAAGCACAGACGATGCAACTTGTAAGGTTAAGTAGACATATTCCGACGATAGCTGTCGGAGTGTTGTTTGTAGTCTCTGCCATACTCAAAATGTTGGGTATGGCAGCTTTTGAGATGTATCTGTACGAATTTCAGATAGTCTCGTTTGAGGTGGCGGCTGTGCTGTCACGTTTGATTATTGCGGTGGAGTTGGCGGTCGGTATCGCTTTGTTGGCAAACATCAAGTGGGCAGACTATGTGGCGGGAGCGATGCTATTGGCCTTTTCCATCTTCCTGATCGTTCAGCTAAAGATGGGCAACACAGGCAATTGCCATTGTATGGGAGAGGTGTTTGATCTGTCACCAGACAAATCACTCTCGAAGAACCTCATGATGATGATGCTTTTGTTTTGGGGACACCGTATGGCAAATTATCTGAAGCAGAGCCATAAGAGTTGGATTATCACGGTAGTGGTGATATCACTTGTTTCGGTGGTCACAGTGTTTGCAATCAACCGTCCGGATTTCATGCGATTGATAAAAGAGAGGGAATACAGTCAGGAGAAGTTGACGGAATTGTTGCAGGATAAATTCCCGTCGGCTTTGGAAGGCGACAAAGTCGTGTGTGTGTTGAGCACCCATTGCGGAATGTGCAAGATGGCTGCACGCAAGATGGAAGGTATATTCACGCATTATGGATGGCAGGACGACGAGATTCTCAACGTCTTCAGCCATACACATGAGACATCCAAACCAATAGAAGAAAGGATAGATTCATTCTTTGTGGAGACGAAGGTGAAACGCAGAAACGTAATCACGATGGACCATGATTCCCTGTATGAGGTGGCTCCACGTGTGCCAACCATCTTCTTGCTAAACAATGGAGTGGTGCAGAAGACGTTTGGCTACAGAAATATTTATAGCGGGGATTTTGAGAAGGAATGAGGGATTTAGAGACGCACGCATGTGTGTCTCTATTTTTTTTATCCAAAATTTTGCGTTGGTATTTAATTTGTCTATATTTGATTTGTTATGCAATTAAACCGTTTTTTGTTATGAAAAATGATAATGTGAGAAAGAATTACGAGAGCCGAAAATTAGAGGATTTGGCTTCTGTTATGAAAAAAATGGCAGTTTCTGCTTTACTTTTTGGAAGTTGTATGAATGCGCAGGCATTGGTGATCACCGCCGAGAATGAAACTGTTTGCCCAAAAGATGCTGTGATTTTGAATTTGTCACAATCATCTGACTCTTCTGTAACATGGCAGAGGAAAGTTGGTGGATCATGGGTAGATGCCATTCAACTTAAAGTTGGAGTCCCATTCATTTATGAAATGGACGATCATGATGTGGAATTCCGAGCAGTGGAGAAAACAGGAACTATGATAACTGCGGAATCAAATATTATAAGGATTACCGTAGGTACAGATTGTGCTCCACAAGGTCACAGTTCTTCTACAGGAGATTTTATCACAGGTACAGATTTTGACCCGACTGGTAGAAATACAGGAAGACTAGAACAAGATGTAGAAAACTTCTTCGGTGAATATACTCTTGAGTTTTCTAAGTCTGAATGTGATTATACAATTGGTGGTTTGAAGAGTAGTTTCGGAGATTATATTCCGAGTATCGACGATAGTGTAAGAAGAGAAGTGAGTGGTCAGTATGAGAATTATTTCATGAATCTTACTAATCCTAATTGTAATTTTGCGGAAATCAGATTTCCTGCTATGCCTAATAATTGTGATAGGGGGTATGATCATCATGGAGTGTCATACAGAAACCAGAACTATCGTTTTGTCATGAGAGCGTACATCAAACCGACTTGTAAGATGGATGAAAGTGCAGCTTTCCGTGCTAGAACAGGACATGGAACAGTGACTCAAGACCGAATGGATGTAAAACTATATGATGATGTGACAGGTGAATTATTGGGAAGCAAGTTTGATTTGAAATCTTCAAATAATGTGGCAGATGTCAAAATTAGTAGTTTGACAAATGTCAATAACCTACCGATGACTGGTGGAGAATATCACATGCTACGATTTGAGATCACATTCTATGGATATATGCCTTATGTAAATGAAGGTTTGACTCATTATTTATTTACTCCGGAATTTAGTCAGTTTGCTTGTGCAAATGTTTCAATCGACCACATGTCAGCAGAAGTAGAAAACGTATGTTTATCTCAGAAAATTGATTGTGTTGGAGGAACTGTTTTGGCTACGGCGACAGGATTCCCTAAGGATGCTGAGTATACTTGGTATGAAAAATTCGGAGAAGAATGGCAATCTTTGAACATTTCAGGGCAGGGTGATGAATATCGAACAGCAGATATTTTAGTGAATTTTGTTGGAGCGAAAGAATACAAGGTTGAGGTCAATAAAGGTGATGGCACAGCTACGGTAACTAAGGAATTCACCGTCTATGGAAAGGATTGTGAGTCGTTAGAACCGAAAGATACGACAGAAGTATGTAAATGTGATCAAGAATCATACATTTCTTCTACTGGAGATTTTATCTCAGGTACAGATTTTACTCCGACAGGAAAAAATACAGGGAAACTAGAACAAGATGTGGAAAATTTCTTTGGGGATTATTCACTAGAGTTTTATAAAGGAGATTGTGTTTATACAATTGGAGGTTTGCAAAGCAGTTTTGGAGGTTATGTTCCAAGTATAGATGATAGTGTAAAAAGAGAAAAAGGTGATCAGTATGAGAATTATTTCTTGAATCTAACGAATCCAAATTGTATAGTGGCGGATATCAGATTCCCTGCAAGTAATAAAGATTTGTCGTATAGAAATCAAAACTATCGTTTTGTCATGAGAGCGTACATCAAACCGACTTGTAAGATGGATGAAAGTGCAGCTTTCCATGCTAGAACAGGACATGGAACAATGACTCAAGACCGAATTGATGTAAAACTATATGATGATGTGACAGGTGAATTATTGGGAAGCAAGTCTGAATTGTCTTCATCTAATAATTTGGTGGATGTAAGATTTAATAGCTTGACAAATGTCAAAAACCTACCGATGACTGGTGGAGAATATCACATGCTACGTTTTGATGTGACATTTTATGGATATATGCCTTATGTGAATGCAGGTTTGTTGTATTATGCGTTTACTACTGAGTTTAGTCAGTTTGCTTGTGCAAAAATTGCAATTGATTATATGTCAATTGAGGTTGAAAGTGTATGCCTATCTCATAAACAGGTATGTAAAGGAGATACAGTTCGTGCGGTAGCCGCAGGATTCCCAAAGAGTGCAACATATACTTGGTATGAGAGATCAGGAGAAGAATGGTTGCCTATGTTGAATATTTCAGGTCAGGGCGATGCATATCGTACCGCAAATATATTAGTGGATATTGTTGGCGCAAAAGAATATAAGGTTGAGGTAAATAAAGGAGACGGTTCTGAGACTGTAACAAAGAAATTCACTGTGTATGGAAAGGAAAGTACTCTTGAAACGATAAATGTATGCTTGGGAGATACTGTTCATGCTACAGTGGAAGGTTACCCAATGAATGCCATCTATACTTGGTATGAAAAGACAGAAGAAGAATGGAACTCAGCTTTGGGAATTTCTGGACCGGGTGAATATACCACAGATATTTTAGTCGATTTTGTTGGTACGAGGGAATACAAGGTTGAAGTTGACAATGGAGATGGCTCTGCTCCAAAAACAAAGAGATTCATTGTCATTGCAATTGATTGTGATTCTATTTTGCATGGAGATACGACTGGAGTTAAAATATTGGAATTGTCAGGTGATGATCCTATCGTTAATGTATGTACCGTAGAGGGATATGTATTGAAGTCGAATGTGAGATTATCAGAGGCTTTGATAAATTTAAAAAGAGGATTTTATATAATAGACGGAAGGAAGTATTATATTTCTAAATAATCCGTCACATTGACAAACCATAATAAAAGGCTGTTGCATCGCAACAGCCTTTTATTTTGCATTTTACATTTCGAATTTCTAATTGAAAATCACATTTCCGATTCTTTCAATCTCTCTGCGTTTTCAGCGATGATAAGCTGGTCTATGATTCCCTGAATGTCTCCGCCTACGATCGCTGCCAAGTTGTATAGAGTCAAACCGATACGGTGGTCTGTCACACGTCCTTGCGGATAGTTGTAGGTGCGGATCTTTGCTGAACGGTCTCCTGTGCTGACCATTGTCTTACGGCGTGACGCAATGTCGTCCATATATTTCTGATGCTCCTGGTCGTAGATCTTTGTACGCAGACGAGACAATGCGCGCTCTTTGTTTTTGGGCTGGTCACGTGTCTCTGTACACTCGATCAAGATCTCTTCCACTACACCTGTGTTTGGATTCTTCCATGGGTAACGCAAACGGACTCCAGACTCCACCTTGTTCACATTCTGTCCACCGGCTCCACCGCTTCGGAATGTATCCCACTTGATCAGTCCTTCCTGGATCTCCACATCAAACTCGTCGGCTTCTGGCAATACAGCTACTGTGGCTGCTGATGTATGTACACGGCCTTGTGTCTCAGTTTCTGGCACACGCTGCACACGGTGCACTCCACTCTCATACTTCAGTGTGCCATACACGCCGTCGCCCGATACATTGAATATGATTTCTTTGAATCCTCCCGCTGTACCTTCTGTGAAAGATGATACGCTGACGCTCCAGCCTTTGGATTCACAATACTTGCTGTACATTTTGAACAGGTCACCAGCGAAGATGGCAGCTTCGTCGCCACCCGTACCTCCACGGATTTCCACTATGGCATTCTTGCCGTCTTCAGGATCGGAAGGGATAAGCATAAGTTTGATTGCCTCCTCCATTTCAGGAAGTTTTGGCTCAAGCTCATCAAGCTCTGCCTTTGCCATCTCCCTCATGTCGGGATCGTCTTCTGTCTGAAGAATCTCTTTCGCCTCTGCGATATTTTTGAGAGCAGTCTCATATTCCTTCTTGGTTTTCATGATTCTCTCAAGGTCGCTATACTCCTTGTTGAGCTTCACGAAACGCTTCATGTCGGCGATCACTGCCGGGTCTGTGATTAGGGTGCTGATCTCCTTGAATTTGATTTCTAGACCCTCAAGTTTCTGTAGTAGTGTATTTTCTGCCATATTTAAATTCTCATCGCTAATGACTTCCAGTCGAAAAGCAGGTGCAAAATTAGCAAAATTTTTGGAAAAATGGATATGATGGCGGTGAGACGTTGGTGAATGATGATGTTGATGTATAATGTTTTGAATTCTTTAAGGAAGAGTTTTCATAAAAAAATGGCGACGAGATGTCTCCCGTCGCCATTTTTATGAATGAAATTAAGAATTAAAAATTATTTTTTTTTATTTTTTATTTTTTATTTAGCATTTAGCATTTAGCATTTAGCATTTAGCATTTAGCATTTAGCATTTAGCATTTAGCATTTAGCATTTAGCATTTAGCATTTAGCATTTAGCATTTAGCATTTTTAGTCAATTCCTCAACTTCCTCAATCCATATTCTGCTGCAAGCGTCACTCGGCATTCTAAGGTCGCCACGTGGAGACAGACTGACGCTACCGACTTTCGGTCCGTCTGGCATACAGCTTCTCTTGAACTGTTGTGCGAAGAATCTCCAGTAGAATGTACGCATCCATTTCAATATTGTAGCGTCGTCGTATTTGCCTTCAAACGCTTTGTGTGCCATGAAGAATATCTTTGTAGGTGAGAATCCGAAACGTAGGGTGTAGTAGATGAAGAAGTCGTGTAGCTCATACGGACCTACCAAATCTTCTGTCTTCTGTGAGATTTCGCCCTTGTCGTCCGCAGGAAGAAGCTCTGGGCTGACGGGAGTGTCGCAGACATCAAGCAACGTCTCCTTTGCGGCTTCATCCATCTCATACAGAGCTGCGTATTTCACCAAGTATCTTACTAATGTCTTTGGAATGGATGTGTTGACGGCATACATGCTCATGTGGTCTCCGTTGTATGTTGCCCAACCAAGCACAAGTTCCGACAAATCTCCGGTTCCGACGACAAGTCCGCCGATCTTGTTGGCATAATCCATCAATATCTGTGTCCTTTCACGAGCCTGTGTGTTTTCATAGCTGACGTCGAGGATCGAGAGATCGTGGTCGATATCTTTAAGATGCTGTAGACATGCTGGTTTGATGTCTACCTCTTTGATTGTCACACCAAGACTCTTCATCATGTTGAGTGAGTTGTTGTAGGTGCGGCCTGTTGTGCCGAAGCCAGGCATTGTTATTCCGACGATGTTCTCACGTGGAATGCCAAGTTTGTCGAATGTCTTCACCATCACAAGTAGGGCGAGGGTAGAGTCGAGTCCACCACTGATTCCGACAACGGCTTTCTTGATGCAGGTGTGGAACAATCGTGTCGCCAAACCACCCACTTGAATTGAAAAGATCTCGTTGCAACGAGTTGTCATCTCATCCTCTGGCGGCACAAATGGATGAGGTGCGAATGCGCGTGTGACATTCGATGGCTCGGAATATATATTGTTTGCGCCAAGGCTGTTGAGGCTGGTGATTTCAAACTCGTTTTTCTTGTTAGGATTCTGGTTGCCGATGATGAATGCGGAGTTGCGCAGACGGTCGGCCTGCAATCTTTGTACGTCTATATCCGCAACGATAAGTTGTTCTTTGAATGAGAATCTTTCCGATGTGGCAAGCTGACTTCCGTTTTCTGTGATGATAGCAGTGCCTGAAAAAACGAGGTCGGTGCTGCTTTCTCCGAATCCCGACGCTGTATATATGTATGCACATGCGTTGGTTGCGGATTTCTGTTTCACAAGTTGGCGACGGTAGGTCTCTTTGCCGATCAGTTCGTCGCTTGCAGAGAGATTGAAGATGATTTCCGCTCCAGCCAGACACATATCGTCACTTGGAGAAGCCGGCATCCACAAGTCTTCGCAGATCTCAATGCCAAACTTTATTCCGTCGACTTCAAAAATCTGCTTCTTCTCTCCGAATCCGGGAGTGAACCAACGTTTCTCATAAAACTCATTATTGCTTGGCAGATACTGTTTGTCTACCTCTGTATTGAAGAATTTGTCTCCTGTTCCTGCCACGAAAGCCGCATTGTACAGTTTGCCATCGCGATAGTATGGAGCTCCGACAAGTGCATAGATGCCATGTTTGCTGGCCACCTCATTCACTCTGCATAGTTGTTTTTTAGTCTCCTCGATCAAAGTGCGTTGGTAAAACAGGTCGGCGCAAGTGTAGCCTGTAAGACAAAGTTCTGGAAAGCATACGATTTTCACGTTTCCCTTTGCGGCTTTCTCAATCAGTGCGATGATTCTGTCTGCGTTCACTTTGGGATTAGCGATCTCCACCACCGGGATAGCGCTGGCGACGCGGATGAATCCGATTTTTTCTTTTTTCATAGGAATAAATATTTCAGTTTCTGCAAATTTACTTTTTTTGATTAAGAATGAGATTTGTTTTGCACAGAATGTTTCTGTATCTGATCAAACTTTGTGGTATCATTATTTCTTTAGAATCCTGACTTCTGCATTTGCGAACGACTCTATCTCTTTGTACGAACAATTTGAGTTGGCGGCAAACATGTTTCTTGCGAATTGTCCATGGGTGACGACGATGATGTTCTCGTCGGGATATAGTTCCGACAGTTTTGCTATCGCCATATTGGCTCTTTGCAGGATCTCTTCTTCGGTTTCGACGGGATGTTCTGTCAAAGGGAAATCCCACTTGCCGTTTTTATAATATTTTTCTCTCGCCTCATTGAGAGGAGTTCCAGTATATGATCCCCAATCACGTTCGCGGAGCATTGGCATAGGGATGACAGGCAGATTGAGTTTGTCTGCAATTATCTTGGCAGAATCCATCGCACGTTTTAAGTCGCTAGATACGATACACTTAAATCGGACATTTCTGTTGGCGAGATCATCAGCAGTCTTGCGTACTTGGTCTTTTCCCAATTCAGTCAGATTGCCAGGCATGTGGCCTTGCAGCATACGAATAACGTTTTCTTTAGTTTGTCCGTGACGTACAATGTATAATGTCATGTTTATTATGATTGAAATTTATTTCTCTACTATGAATTGCGTCAACACATCCCATACGGCTATGATGTGGCATATTGAACCCAACAGCACGAAGACGTGAAAGACAGTGTGCAGGTATGGCTTTTTGTAAAGAGCGTAGAACACAGCTCCTGTGATATACATCACACCTTCTGCAATGATCCATGCGGATGCGATGGCTCCGGCAGAGTTCCAGAGTGGACCGAAGGCGACTACGACTGTCAACCCCATCAGCACATAGCAGATGGTTTCAAAATGGCTGTGAGGCTTTAGTTTGACGAAGCTGAAGACTGTGCCGACGATGGCTGCAATCCAGATGAAGCAGAACAGGCAAATTCCCCACGTCGGATATTTCTGCATGATGGCCAGAAGAGTTATGGGGGAGTAGCTACCTGCGATATGCCAATAGATGGCAGCGTGGTCGAATTTCCTCAACACCTGTTTGGCATGGCTTTCTTGTGGAAGCGCGTGATAGAGGGTCGACGCGATGTATGAGCCCAACATACCGAAGAGATATAGGCCGATTGACCATCCAGCCCAGGCGTCTCCTCCTTTTACACTCATTACAATAAAGATCACACCTATGACTACACCCATCAGGATGCCTACAGCGTGGGTGGAGGTGTTGGCTATCTCCTCGCCTTTGGAATATCTAGCTGCCATAACTGATAAATACTTAAAATTCGACTATCAATCATCCTTCATTCTCACAGGTCGTCTCTTTGAAGAATAAAGCTTACCATCTATCAGATAAAGTAGGTTTTCTAGTTCCGTTTCAGAGTCTCCTATTACAATGTTTCTTTTCGCAAAAAAGAATATTTTGTGTCATGAATGATTTTATGTCAAAGATAGCGGAATTGTTTCATTTCACCAAATATTGGATGACACAAGTGTTGGTATTTTGAGTGTCTGAATGGCAGTCTGTATCCAATCTAAAAGATGAAATATCCATTACAAAAGTTTACTCTTTAACATATCCTTTGTCGTCGGCAAACAGATTCTTGTGGTTACCTTCGTAGTTTTTGTAGATCAAAGTGCCGTCGCCATGTGGATCATCTATCGGATCACGGAAAGCTCGGATCTCTGTTTTCTCCAGCTTGATAGATTTGCCTCCCACATTCAGAAATATGTCAAATAGGTTGTTGTATTTGCACACTTTGATGGTCAGCTCCCCTTTTTGAGTCCTGTCATTTCCGTATGCCTCGTCGAAGACTCTGAGCATCTCCTCCTCGTTGAAGTACATAAAGCAAGTGTAATGGTAATCCTTTGTGTCCCAAACTACTCTGATGTCTTTTAGACGAGAAGGCAT
>JAEEMG010000029.1 GCA_016283095.1 Paludibacteraceae bacterium
ACATGAAATTGAGAGATTTCTATTCCAATCTTGATGAACTTTGCAACGCCCTCGACTTAGACAAGGAAGAGATTGTCAAGAAAATGGCAGAAGCTGGATTCGAATACAACGAAAGCCAGAATAAGTTTTGGTGATTCCCCACTCCTTCACTAAAGCATAGGATGATGGACTCATCTTATCAAAACTAAATCCACTTGCGCACGAAGTTGTTCCATCCACAAAAAAATCATATCTTTGTAAAAAAAGAAATATTATGGGCTTATATCTGAATCCGAATGCAGAAGCACTTAAGATGGGACTAAATTCGGAGATTTATGTCGATAAATCTCTCGTGTTGTCAGAACTAAACAAATTGGCATGCAGTCAAGGAAACTTCGTCTGCATTTCCCGTCCCCGTCGTTTCGGAAAAAGCATGGTCGGCAACCTTATCTCAGCTTACTATTCTAAAGGTTGCGACACACGTGAGATATTCAGCCAAATGAAAATCGGTGAAATGCCTGATTATGACAGGTATTTGAATAAGTTCAACGTCATCAAGTTGGATTTGAATGGATGGTATCAAAGATCTATTCAAAAAAGAAGAAAAGAATATCTGATTACAGACATTCATAAAACATTAACCAGTGAGTTTAAGGAGTCTTTTTCATCTATAGAATTCAACGGAGAAGAGACATTGGACCAATGCATTCTCAAAGTTTATGGTAAAACAGGAGAGAAATTCGTCATCATCATCGATGAATACGATGTCCTGGTTCGAGAGAGAGTGCCAGAAGAACTGTTCCAAGACTACCTAAGTTTCCTAAACAGTCTTTTCAAGGATACCACTTTACGCCCAGCCATTGCCCTTGCCTACATCACCGGCATCATTCCGATTGTGCGAGACAAAATACAGAGCAAACTGAACGAATTTATGGAATACACCATGATCGACGCTGGTCCATTTGCACCGTATATTGGATTCACAGAGGACGAGACGAAAGCATTGTGCGAGGAATACGGCAGAGACTATGCCGAATACAAGCGTTGGTACGACGGATACAAATTGAGTGATGAGGTAAGCTTATATAATCCTAAGTCTGTCACCACATCCATAAGCAGAAAGAGAATGAGCGGATATTGGTCGGCGACAGGTTCGTTCGAAGTTCTGAAAGATTATATCATGATGGATTTCGCAGGCATCCGACAAGATGTCATAAGCATGATATCGGGCAAGTGGGTGCCAGTGAATGTGGGCAAATTCCAAAACACGCTGGAGTCTATCACAAACAAGGATAACGCATTCACCTATCTGATCCATTTGGGATACTTGTCGTACAACTATGACGAAGGCACTTGTGGCATTCCCAATGAAGAGGTTCGTTTGGAATGGGTCAACGCCATTGACGACGAGGATGATTACAGTGCGATAATGAATTTAATCAACACATCGAAAAAACTTCTTGATGACACCATAAATGGCAACGAAGAAGCTGTAGCACGTGCACTCGACACTGCTCACACCGCAGTGACCAATCCGTTGACATACAATGACGAGCATTGCTTCCAGAGTGCCATCTGCTTGGCCTATTTCTACGCTAATACACGCTACACTTTGATAAAGGAATTGCCTACAGGCAAAGGCTATGCTGACTTGGTATTGATTCCTTATCAACCGAACATTCCAGCTCTGGTCATCGAACTTAAACACAACAAGAGTGCGGAAAGTGCCTTGCAACAGATCAAAGAAAAAAATTATTGCCAAGCATTGAACAACTACACAGGAAATCTGCTTTTCGTGGGAATCAGCTACGACGAGAAGACGAAAGAGCATAGTTGTAGGATTGAACAGATGAAATAAATATTCGCTAAAACCAACGGATACATTGAAACCAACGGAACATCATTGACAAGTATTCTTCCACCGATGCCTCTGTTTGGAGCTGGCAACAAACGTGAAGAAAAGAAACGTATTGTCTGTGAGAAATTGGAACAATGGCTGAGAAGATATAGTGGATGTTAAGACATACTCAATCATAATTAAAGAGACGACTTAGATAATGAAAGATTCAAATATCATAAAGAAAGAGACGTATCATTTGAATACAAATGTGATGCCGACGATTCCAGTGCCTCACGATTGCATTGTGAAAGAGATACAGTTAGATGACAACACCATGATATTTGTTTTTGAGAACGACATCACATATCATGATTGTATTAAAAGCATATGTCCGGAGACAGATTTCAAATCGTTGATTATCAAGTTTCACCTTATTGATGACATTTACGACATAAGCATGTTTGTGAAAAGCAAAACCAATAGATATCATACGACAAGCTTATATAAGGAGATCTTTTTGTCTGAGGACAAATATGCTCTGCTTAACCTACCAAAGAATAGATTAGAATATCTTAGCCATAATGTGGGCTATTGTTCTATCATTGTGAAGTTATGGTCTAATAGAAGTATTGTTTTAGACATGACTGTTGATCAAGTAGAATACGAATGGATCGGTTGACATTCCTATAAACCTGGTAATAAAAGCATCATAACAATAATAAAACAACAAACATGGGAAATTTAATCATTGGCATAATCTGTCTTCTTTACGGATTATTTACTCTTTATCTGAGAATATTCAAGGAGTCTAAAGGATTAGGAAAACTTGAGAATATGAAGATGATGTTAGGAGATAAACTGGGAACTATACTCCACGTCTTCTCTTACACAATTCTTCCTATCTGTATCGGCTTGTACTTTATCGTCAGATACTATTATCCTGAATTGGAAATATTCCAGGAATAAAAGGACACAAAAAAGAGACGCACGTCCGTGCGTCTCTACAAATATTCTATTGATTCATTTTCCCCTCGGAAACATTTTCCTTATTCGCAGCAATCTGTCGGCGATGTTTTTGCCTCCTATCACAATACAAACGGCCACCAATATCATGACCAAACCTACAGTCTCCCTGAATGACAATGACTCTCCTAAAAACATGATTCCAAGGACTACCGCTGTGACCGGTTCCAACGCTCCCAATATAGCTGTTGGTGTGGCACCCACATACTGGACTGCCATCGTTGTCCAGACGAATGACAGCACCGTCGGAAAGATAACCATACATATGATATTGAGCCACATATCCCAACGTTCGATTGGCGGACAGACAAGCGTAGTACAACACTCCACCCTTACCGCATAAAGTCCTGCGCCAAACAGCAATGTGTAGAATGTCAGTTTCAAGGTCGGGATGCGTTTACACACGTCTCTTCCGACCGCCACAATATAAATTGCGTATGTGAGCGAGGAACAAAGCACAATTATGCAACCGACAGTGCTCAACGTATCTGTGCCGTCTGTCTTATACAGCATCGCTATTCCTCCCATCGCCAATGCAATACAGACGATGATATGAAGCCTCAGTTTCTCGCCAAAAAACAGAACCATCAGCACTGCGACATTCACTGGGTATATAAAGAGCATCGTCGACGCGATTCCTGCAGAAAGATAATTATAGCTCATATAGAGGGTGAGCGACGATACGGCGACGAGAATGCCAACCATAAATAGGAATAGAGCCTCTTTTCTAGTGAGACGGAAGTCATGCCCACGCATCTTTATCATCAATGCCAATATCGGCAATGCCAAAAGGTATCTGAACAGAAGTACAGAATCCGGATTCATACCGCCTTTGTAGAGATTGACAGCAAACAGCGGATTCATACCATACGTCATCGCAGCGACGGATCCATACAGACATCCTTTCAGTTTAGTATCCATAACGTTTCCTGTATTTGAATATCAACGATAGCGACAACAGCATCGCCAACGTCTCTGCCACAAGCACAGCCCACCATATCACCTCGATGCCAAACAAGAATGGCAAGAGCAATACACAGCCACTTTCAAGCACCAGCGTACGTGTCAGAGAGATCAGAGCAGATATAGGACCGTTGTTCAACGCTGTGAAGAATTCCGAAGCGAAGATGTTGATTCCAGTCACGATGAAATGCAGCGAATAGATACGGAAAGCATGCACCGTCAACTCGAGCAGAGCCTCATCATATCCGACAAAGATGACAGATAGCGGACGAGCCAAAACCTGTGCGATCAAAGCGATAACAATTCCTGCAGTCACTACTATAGTCATACTCTTTTTCAACAGACTGTGCATCTCTCTCTTGTTTTCAGCCCCATAATGATAGCTCACCACTGGCGACACTCCAATACCGTAGCCGATGAAAAGAGCCGCAAAAGTGAACGCAAAATATGAAATCACACCGTAGGCAGCAACACCGTCTTCCCCACTCTGTCGGATAAGCTGATACATATACAGCATACTCACCAACGACAATGAGATATTCAGCACCAGTTCAGAAAGGCCATTGGAACAAGCCTTTCTTATCGCCGTAAAATCCCAGTGGCAACGACGAAGCCATTTTCTTTTGTAGAAATAATAGAGAGGCACAAATCCTCCGATAGACATTCCGACATTCGACGCCCATGCAGCTCCTGCGATACCCATATCGAAAAAGCCAATGAAAACGACATCAAACACCATGTTGCTCACTCCTGCGGCAATCGTCACCCACATGGCATACCTAGGACGTTCCGCCACAATCAGAAACGACTGGAAATAGACCTGCATAACATAGGTCGGCAGACAGATAAGAAGGATCTGAGCGTAGACGACGCAATGCTCCACCATCTCACCTTCAGCACCAAGGAAAATCGCCGCATCACGTGTGAAAAATAGTCCCAACACACCCAATACAACAGAAAAAGTCAATGCTGTATAGGTGAGCAGAGAAAATATACTTTTGGCTTTGTCACTCTCACCCTCACCCATCGTCTTAGCCACCAATGCGCATCCACCAGTGCCAAGAAGGAAACCAATGGAACCAAGCACCGCGACAAACGGCCAAATGAGGTTGAGCGCGGCAAACGGAGTCGTGCCGACAAAGTTTGATACCATCACACCATCCACAATGCTATAGATAGAGGTGAATATCACCATAAGCATAGACGGATATGTAAACAGCAGAAGTCTCTTAAAATTAAAATGATCTGATAATTGTATTCTTGACATAAAAATTCTTTTGTAGGGGCAACCCTTGTGGTTGTGGTTGCCCAATCTCTTGTGGTTGCCCGATCTCTAAAGGCAACACATCACCAAGTGAGTTCGATAACCTCCAAATCACGCATCGTGTCACCATCGATGACAAGACGGATCAGCGTGCGTACAGTCTGCTGGCCATATCTGCCTGCAGCGCCTGGGTTAACACAAAGCATTCCAAACTTTTTATCCGCCATAACCTTCAATATATGGCTATGACCACAAACGAACAAGCGTGGAGCGGATTTCAAAAATTCCTGACGTACGTTCGGATTATAACGTCCAGGGTAGCCACCGATGTGGGTAAGCAAAACGTCTACCTCCTCAACCGTGAAGCGAAGAATATCTTTGCAGTTGAGCCTGACATCTCCACCGTCGGCATTGCCACGCACGGCACGCACCATTTTCTTCTCCTTCAAACGTTCAAGGATACCGTTACCGATGTCTCCGGCATGCCAGATCTCATCACAATCCTCAAAATATTTCAAATATCTGTCGTCCCAATAGCCATGGGTATCAGACATAATACCTATCCTCGTTGCCATAAATCCTTCTGTTTTTAGTTGAGCAAAGAGTTTTCGATATCCGAAATCTTCTTTATGAAAGATGGACGCAGATTTCTGTTTCCATTTTCAAACTTCACATTGACAGTGTCACGGCTCTGATCTGTGCTGATCACCACTCCATCGCCAAATATCTCATGACGCACAAGATCTCCCTCATGGAAATAGTCGCTCTTCACAACCGTATCAAAAAGCGGACGAGACTGATTGTCTTCTCCAGCAAGTCTCTTGGTATTCTCCCAAAGAATCGGATCCATCTTACCCTCAGTCACAAAAAGTTCTCGTTTGATTTCAAGAAGGAATCTCGACGGATATTTTTCCGCCTGAGTAGCAGCATTATATCCCTCACTCTCAGTAAGCATCAACGTCTTCTCAGCACGTGTCACAGCCACATACATCAGACGTCTCTCCTCCTCTTCCGCAAGATTCTTACGCTCACGTATAGCGCGGAGGCTTGGGAAAATTCCGTCGCTCAGGCCGACAACAAAGACATGAGGAAACTCCAGTCCCTTCGACTGATGGATAGTCATAAGTTTCACAGAATCAGTCTCTTTCGTATAGTCAGCATTTGTATACAGAGCCACATCCTGAAGATACGACACCAAGTTTGGAGCCTCTTCTGATGTATCCTCATAATACTTCACCGAACTGACAAGTTCAAGCACATTCTGCAGACGGTCGTCATCACCGTCGGTGCGGATTTCATCTTTCAATCCACTCTCCTTCAGCACGCTTTCAAGCAGTTGAGAAATCTTTGTGTACGGAGCTTTGGAACGCCAATCGTTCACATTATCGATGAATTTAGCGATAGGTTCCTTTTTGAACGGTTGCTCGTCGCGGTGCCAGCAAAGAGTCTCGAAAAGCGATTTCTGCTCTTTCTGAGCAAGAGCTTGAAGAGCGGAGACGGTACTCTTTCCCATCTTACGAGCCGGAACATTGCAGATACGAAGGAAAGACAGATCATCGTCGGCGGCAATCAGACGAAGGTAAGACAGAGCATCTTTGATCTCCTTACGTTCAAAGAAACGTATACCACCCCAGATCTGGTAAGGGATGTTATGCTTCATCAGATTCTGCTCAATAAAACGAGAGAGATACGAAGCACGGTAGAGCACAGCAAAATCGCTGGCATTGGTGTCGCCCTCAGCCATCTTCTTCTTGATCTGCTTCACAATCCACTCAGCCTCTTTCTGCTCCGATGCCGCATGGAAATGGACAATAGACGGACCAGCATCCTTTTTTGTATAGAGATCCTTATCGATACGGTTTTTATTATGCTTGATCACACTGTTGGCGACGTCGAGGATTCCCTGCGTCGACCTGTAATTTCGGTTGAGCACAATATCCTTGTCTGCTTCAAACTTGACAAAATAGCCAGGATCAGAACCACGCCATTCATAGATAGCCTGGTCTGGATCACCCACGATAAAGAGGTTGCCACATCCTGCAGAAAGAAGCTCCACAAGATTCCAGTCTGTAGTGTTACAGTCTTGAGCCTCATCAATCATCACATAGTTTAATTCCTGCTGCCAATGGGCAAGCACTTCAGGAAAAGCGTGAAGAATATAGAGAGTAAGATGAATAAGGTCGTCAAAATCAAGAGCAAACAGTTTCAACTGCATCGCGATATAGAGTTCAAACTCATCACGGCAGTTTTCCACATCAATCTTGTTGGCAGACTGAGTCAGATACGTCTCCACATATCCTCCCGTCGACTTTCGTCCGGAGATACCAGAAAGAAAACTGTTGATATTCTTGACACTTTTGTCAACGCCAAGATGGTCGAGCACCTGATGGGCGATCTGTTTCTGATCCTCCACATCAATGATCGTAAATGATTTAGGAAAACCTATATGATATATTTCAGCACGGAGAAACTTCACACAGAAGCCATGGATAGTGCACACAAAATCACTATAGTTGCCCTTATCCACAAGTTTGGCGATACGTTGAGTCATCTCCTTAGCCGCCTTGTTGGTGAAAGTAAGGCAAAGGATATTAGCAGGGTCGATACCCAAAGCAGACACGATGAAAGCATATCTTGCGGCAAGAGTCTTCG
>JAEEMG010000030.1 GCA_016283095.1 Paludibacteraceae bacterium
AAATGTTTTGTCCTTTGAATCTGATTTCGTTATTTTGCATATCGAGTTTATTTATGGGCATTTGAGTTTGTTTTGGTTTCTTTTTCAAAGATACAAACTCAAATGCTTTTTTTCTATCTCGATGCAAACATAGGAACTACAATTATTAATTAAAATATTTACGGGACACGCCCGTCAAAACATTATCCAATCAAAGAATTCAGTTTGGCCTCAATCTGATCTTTCTTGACCGCTCCTGTCATCTTCTCCGACAATTCTCCGTCTTTGAATATCAGCAACGTCGGAGCACTCATCACTCTGTACTCCATGCAAAGGTCGTCCACGTCGCCACTGCCCATATCACCATTGAAGAAAGCCACTTTTTCTGCGTACGACGGTTCAATCTCCTCCAATGTCTTGCTTAATGCCTTGCATGGTCCGCAACCGGGAGCCCCGATTTCCACCACCATCACTTTATTCTCGTTCAGTTCACTTGTGAAACTGCTATCTGTAATCACTTTTGCCATAACAAACTCAAATATTAATGCTGAATGTAAAACACTCAGGCTTATTTCATTTTAACAATCCTTTTTCAACCAATATGCCGACAGCTTTTGCAAGGCCATCGTTGTCGATATCATCCGTAGTGAATTTCGCCACTCGTTTCAACTCGTCGCAGGCATTGCCCATCGCTATTCCCCACCCCACAGATTCAATCATCTCAATATCATTACCACCGTCTCCGAACGCAGCCACCTCATCTTTTGTGATGCCAAGACGTTCGATCATTTTCTCGATTCCGACCATCTTGTTGACACCGTTGGGAATGATGTCACTGAAGAGCGGACTCCAACGTGGCGCGTAACACTGCGGAAAGATAGGCAAAATTTTCGAATTTTCCTCTTCCGTGAATGAAATAATCATTTGGTAGACGTCGGAATCAGCAAAATCATCAAGATTTGCAGACGGTGGAATCGGGAAATCCAACACTTCAAACACCTTCTGCATCTGATCGTCGATGAAGTTGATCACAATCTTGTCCTGCAGCACGAAACATGTGGAACGGGGATCTTTCCTTATATATTCCAGCCACAACTTAACATCCTTCTTTGACATAAGAGTGCTATGCACAATCTCGTCGCCCAAAGTGCAAAGTCCGCCATTCACCATCACATAGCCATCAAAAAGGTCGGCATACGGCTCAATCTTATCCATACTTGCACGGTGACGTCCACTTGCTATGAAAAGACGGACACCTGCCTCACGCAAACGTTTCAGTGCATCTAATGACGAGTCTGGAATCTTATGTGTGTTGAAGCTCACTAGAGTTCCGTCGATGTCGAAGAAAGCCGCTTTGATCATATCTTCGCAAACTCACTTTTGATGTTATCCCAAACTTCCGATGGCATCTTGGTTCCTATATGCTCCACTATATTCGCACCAACGATAGTTCCGTATTTGGCAGCGACGGTGATATTGCCAGTCGCCATCAGGCCATAAAGGAAGCCCGACGCAAAAAGGTCTCCAGCTCCCGTAGTGTCGATGCAATTCCTGCCTTTCAAGCCTTCGACAAACACAATCTCGTCGCCACGCTTTGTCCAAACGCCTTTGGCTCCACACTTCACGATCGCAACCTCGATATCTTTAGAGATGATCTCCGCAGCACGCTTCAAATCATCGCACTTAGTGAACGAATGCCCCTCGTCTTCATTAGCAAAAGCAATATCGACATAATTCTTAGCAAGGTAGTGCATGAAATCAAAATTCTCATCCACAACATTGTAGCTTGCCAAGTCGAGAGAGACCTTCGCGCCACACTCTTTCGCAGTCTTCATCACCTTCTCTATCAGATCATGACTCTGCACAAGATAACCACCGATATGGCACACATCCGCACCCTTGAAATATTCAGGACGGATATCATCAGCAGAGAACGTTCCCGTCGCACCAAGGCAAGTGCACATCGTACGCTCACCATCCGGAGAGATAAGAGATATACAACGGCCAGTAGGAAGTTCCGAGCGAATCATCTGAGCCTCTATTTCAGAGTTCACAAGATCAGACTCAAAAAAGTTTCCTACCTCATCGTTGCCGATCTTGCCAAGAAAACTTGTTTCTGCTCCCAGATTAGCCAAACCGCTGATTGTGTTGGCAGCGGAACCTCCAGCCACAAACTGGCACTCTAGATGTTTGATGTCATCAGAGATCTTTAATGCCAATTCATCATCTATCAATTGCATTCCTCCCTTAGGAAGATTATATTTTTTTATAATGGTCTCATCGGGCAAACGACACAACATATCCACCAATGAGTTGCCTATACCTAGTATTTTCATAATATTTTCAATTTTTTCGTTATTTTTTTAGCAAATATATTGCTTATTTTCAAAAAAGGCACTACTTTTGCATCGCAATTCTCGAGAGGAGGGCTGCAAAACATAAAATGCTTCTTTAGCTCAGTTGGTTAGAGCACATGACTGTTAATCATGGGGTCCTAAGTTCAAGCCTTAGAAGAAGCGCTCATCGTGAAACCGATGTAAAACAGTTTCGGAATGCTTCTTTAGCTCAGTTGGTTAGAGCACATGACTGTTAATCATGGGGTCCTAAGTTCAAGCCTTAGAAGAAGCGCTTAACCCAAAGAGATGTGATTCTGAATCGCATCTCTTTTTTTGTTGTAGACGGAATGATTTGCGTCTACATCCCAAAATTCTTCTCCGACACAAAGTCTCCTTTTTGATTTTCATAAGTAAATATGATAAAAATGTCGGAATATTCAAAATTTACGAGGAAATAAAATCAATTCATAATGCGTAATTCGTAATTGCGGACATCCACACATCTGATGAATCCAACTCTCGTAGATACGCACGGACATGCGTGTAACAATGCAGAATTCGTAATTCATAATGCACAATTGTAAGGGATAATCAATTGGACTATTCAACTGGATTATATTCAGAAATATAAGCGAGCATATCTCAAACATTTCCCCAGAAAAAGAATTATTAGAAACAGCAACTGTTCGGGATTTCCGAACAATTAGAAAAGAAGGGGTGGGTGCAGGAATGACCAGACTACAAGATGAGTACAATCAACAAAAGGACATCCAAGAAGTGAAAGTATACAAATGGAGAAAAGAGCTTCATGATAGATTTCTCATTATAGACGATAAGCCATATCATTGCGGACATTCACTAAACGCAGCTGTAGGAAAGGGTTCCGCTATTATGCTAATGAGTACTTCTCCTGATCTAATTCTTAACGAAATGATGCGTATTCATAATATAAGGGCAATCCCTAGAGATTGCCCTATTACAACATATAAAGCCAGGAATCAGTACGTGATTTTGAGTATGCTATAAACCTTCTCTCTGCCATCACTACTCTTAGTAAGCAATTTTCCAGTAGCTAAAAAATGGTTTCCGTACCAATACTTCGTGTCTAAGTCAAAGGATCTTCTTAACGTTTCCTCGTCACCCACATATTTGATTTCTTCAGTTGAAATTTCATCTCCATTTGAACCATAAGATGTCTTTACCACGCATCCATATGAAGGATATGCTATCTGCAAAGAGTTAGCATCTTTGTTTACCGCCAAGTGTTTCATACGGACTGGTATCATCTTTACATTTAGTTCCGCCGCATTGCTCCACTCAACTTTGCCCTCATTATTATACTCTACGATGAAGTAGTGTGTATAATTATATCCTAAAAAACGAGAACCAGAGACACCGTTTTTATCTACTTCTGTTTCCCAAACAGAATAGTATGCCTCTCCAATCAGAAGATATTTTCCGTCATTTTCAATGGCGTTGTATGGCAAAATATTGTACTCTTTTGTAAGTTCTTTACCATTTGCTTCGCTTTTGCTTTTTTCTACCTCTATTCCACTTTTATTTTTGTCTGACATGTAAGAAGTGAAGTTCTTTAGGTCAAGGAAATTTGTGAATGTAGAAAATAGAGTTTTTCCATTGCTGTCGGTCTTGAGTACAAAGATTCCTACAGCCTCCTTCATTTTACTGTTCTCAGACAATGAGTATGTACCAGAGAACAGATAGTTTCCATCATTCAATTTCGACACAAAAGCAGTCGCAGGATATTTCTTGTCCCCCTTCACGTTGAATGACATTTCATTGGTTTTCTTACCGTCTGAAAATGTATATAGTTTTGTGACATATCCTTCTTTTCCATTTTTTTCCTTTGTCAATACATGCACCTCATTATGCGTTTTGTCGACATTATAAGACATTATTGCATATTTCTTTTTGTCGAGTGTATTGATGTCGACAAAGTTCGACTCTCCAGTCTTGATGTTTGTAATGAGCATAAATGGCTGCGAGAAGTATGCCTCACCGAGCATATAAAGGTAATCTCCTAGAACCATAGGATCTTCCCATGTTGGGAAATACTTATCTATAGATCCATCATACCTCGTTGTTGTCATTTTATCATAATCGAGGATGGTTATCTCATATCGTTGATGTCCCCATTTTGTCGCTCCAAAATTCGAGCTTATAAGAAAGAATTTTCCATCGGCATCAAGCGAACGTCTTTGACAATTCGATCCTACAGTGATGTCTGTACTTGCAATGTTGTTTAGCAAAGTATCCATTTTCGTAATAGTCCAGATCTCATGTTTTTTCTCTGCACCCTTTTGTTTCTCTTTTTCTATAGTGCCAAGAAGAAGTCCCTTTTCCCCAATAGAGCTACATATTTTGAAATCGTTTGAAGAAGTTTTTTCAAGTTCCACACGCTTGATATCCGCATTTTTCGCATGCATTAAAGTTGGGACAATCAGGATAAATGCCGAAAGAAAGGCACATCGTAGTTTGTTTCTAATCATTTTGGTTTAATGTTAGTTATACTTGGTTTTGGTTTTTCATTCAGTAAAAAAGCTTAAAAACTAAGCGATATCTCATCATAAAAAGAAAGTGTATCAAAATCATTAATTTTGATACACCCTCTTATCTCGATTGCATATAGCAGTGGATTATTTTCCGTAACGAACTACATCTGCAAGTTCTGCTCCTGCTTTGAAGTTTACAACCTTTTTAGCCTCTGTAGTCATCTGCTCACCTGTGCGTGGGTTGCGACATGTACGAGCAGGTTTCTCTTTAACTGACAAAGAAGCAAAACCAGTCAGATTGACTGAATCACCCTTTTTCAATGTGTCTGAAACAACACTAATGAAAGCATCTAATGCCTTCTTGCTGTCTGTCTTAGTTAGACCAGACGCTGATGCCATTGCATCTACCAATTCCGACTTGTTCATATAACCGATAATTAAATTTATTTTTCTCAAATATACTATCTTTTTCAATAATCATACAGCATGCCATAAAAAAAATACAAACAAATCATTATTTTAACAACAAAACATGATTAACAACATCATTTTTAGTCTCTTGCTGTATAAATAAGCAACATAATATAAGGAGACTATACCAATTATCAATAAAAAAGAGACACCTTTCGATGTCTCTTTTTTTATTGACTATATAGTCCAGATTACTTATTGCAAGAAGTAATTGGATTGTTATAGAAGTCACGAGTAGACTGACCCCACTTTAGCAAAGGCCAAACACCACCATTGTTATCTTTTGGAGTGATACGCAAGTTATCGATAGCAATCAATTGCTTATTGTATCCCTTGTTTGGCTGGTCATCAGAACCAAAGATCATTCCAAGACCCTGGAAATACATTGCGTCATCCTCGTTAAGAGGGTCTGCATTAGAATACCAATCATTATCAAAGAAAGCCAAACCTTTTTCCTTATCTCCAAAACCTTTATAAACTTCATCTCCTGCACCCAGACGGTTATCCTGAGCACAATGAGTATATGAAGCACGACCGAAGTCATACTTAACCTCATCCATTGGAATAGTCACAGTCAACCAATCGCCACCTGAATTCCAATCTTCGCAAGTAGGAGGAGTCAGCCATACATTATCCTTATCCTTAGCATAAGTAGCCTTTGAAGGCTGCCAGAATGCGCAATATGCTCTAATTCCCTCATCACCATCCCAAGGATTATCACCGAAGAAACCAATAGCTAGACCATTACCATTGATTGGATTTGACTTAGGTACGAACACCTCAAACTTGATTACATAATCATTGTAAGTTGTCTCGTGTTTAGAAATCGACTCAGAGAAAACACCAAAAGGAGTTAAAGCTGGTGCTGGTTTTCCTTCAGGATTTGCAGCTCCAGTTGGAGCATATGTCCATATTGTGTAACCATTATTCCAGAAAACAGCGAAATTAGAAGTATTATTCTCTGTATGCAAAACTCCACCCTCAGAAACCAATGCCGGCTTGTTATCAAGTTCTGCATCTGGCTTATCCTGGTTAAACAAATCCAAATAATCAGGGTCGTCAAGAGTAATCAACATATTTCTTGTATCACGGAAAATGAAGTTAGACTCGCTCTCACCCGCATCACTAACGAATTTAATTCTTCCTGAAGGAGCAACTCCTGAAGGGATCTTGATTGTAGCATGATTTGGATCATCAATTGTGATCATACCATTATCAGTAGAAGCCTCAAGAGTATGATTGCCATCTTTATCCAAGAACAAAGCCTTAAGAGGAGCAAACAAAGAGTTTCCTACGATTTTCAATGTCTTTTCTGCCATTTCGTTGTCACACATAGCAACACAAGGAGGAGCGACAACGACAGACAACATATCAACATCAAATCCTTGCTCACATGAAGCTGTTGTAACATGAGCTACACAATTCTTAGAGATATTTTCAGGAACCTGGAAAACGATTTTGTTGTCTTCCATATAAGCTGGATGAAGTTCTGCATTTTTACCTCCAAAAGAAATTGCTGTAATATCAGAAAGGTTTTTACCCCAAACTACAATTGCATTTCCTGAAGACACAGTTCCATCCGCGCTTTTCTCTTCGCCTGGCTTCAGCATTTCCCACTTTTCAAATGTGGGCATGTTGCAGTCGCAACCGCAATCTACTCTATCATCGCAAGACGTAGCAAACAAAGATCCAGCGACAAGACCGATTGTATAAAATTTAGTTTTATTCATTTTTCTCTTTTTTGAAATCAAACAAATTATTGCGGTTTACTTTCTTGCGATTTCAACCGCAACAATAAGATTCTTCACAAATTAATACTTATATGAGCCATTCAAGATCTGCTCACTGTAATCTACAACTTTTTTGTAATTTGCAGTGTTAGGAACTGAAGCAGGAGTAGGCAAGAAGAACTGAAGTTTTTCTATCTGAATAACCTTCTCTGCATCAAGAACTCCATAAGAAGGATTTAATTCATGAGCCTTAACAGAAAGATCATGATTCAAGCACATACGCTGGTAATCTGCTCTTTTCTGAGGAACAGCGATCTCAGAACCAAACTTCTCACCATAAATAAATCCACGGTCCTGGCTCTTGATGTAATCAACAGCAGCCTCTGGATTACGGTAATACAAACGCTTGATATCCAACCAACACTGGTTTTCAAGAGCAAACTCATGACGACGCTCTAGCATCAAATCGTATGTAACGTGGTATAGATCACAGTTTGCTGAAATCTCTTTTGGATTATTGTCTGTATCATAAACTGTAGCATAAGCAACATTTCCATTTCCGCTCACTGAATCTGGCTCACAGAAAGAGATCTTCTCTATAGGAGTCAAACCTGCACGCTCACGAATGATATTAACGTCTTCAATACCAGCTGTAGAAGGATTTGCGACATTTCCATCAGTTTCCTTACCCATTTTTGCCTCAGCTCTCAAAAGATATACATCTGCGACACGAAGCAAAGGCATTGTCAAATTGATAGACATATCGTTGTCTAGAGCCTTAACACCATAAACAAACTTACGACAGTGATTCAACACCTGCGAAATTGGCTCTGAACCATAGAACTGCTCTTTTTCTGCCTGAGACAAGCTCTTGCCAGGATTCAAGAAGTAATAGTACTTAGATCCATCAGCCATGATGTAGTAGTGTCCTTTACCAGCCAAAGCATCAGCTTTTGTCTGAGCATCTGAGTAAGAGTCATCTGGTCCGAAGTAGTAAGAAGTAGCTTTCAAACGAATATCGTGCTCCTTATCGTATGAATCAAATAGCATAGTTGTCAAGCCCTTCTCTCCACCCCATGCATTTTGATTACCAGAAACATGTGTAGATCTAGCGAACTGAACCTGACGTGCACTTCCTGCTCCGTAAGGACCCTGCTCATACAACAAAGCGAACAAAATCTCCTTACTGAATGTTTCAGGCTGGAACATTGCGTCATAAGCCTCATAGCCCTTCTCCAAATACTTGCAAAGATCAAGAGTTATGTTAGCCTGCTCGATTGCCTTATCGTAATAACCATTAGGATCTGGACATACATAAGAATTATCATCACCAACCTGGTTACGACAAGATGCCATAGTCACATAAAGCTTTGTTAGCATACCTGACGCAGATGCCTTCCATGCACGGCAGCCATTCTGCTGTACATCAGGAAGCAAATCGTATGCCTCCTTCCAATCCTTCTCGATCAAAGTATACAAAGTCTTTCTGTCTGCCTTTGTGATCTCTGAGGCCACATCCTTTGACACTGTCTCTGCATTGTGAAGCACGATAGGAGAAGCACCCCAGTACTCAGCCAAGAAGAAGTAAGCCATACCACGATACATCTTAGCTTCACCAATACATTTATTTATAGCTTCCTGAGAAAGTCCATTCTTCTCTGCGATGCCAGGAACATCATCAATGATATGGTTACACTTAGCAATTACGGCATACAATGAAGTATATGCATTGGCAATATTAGCATTGTTGGCACCGAATGACATGAAGTGGAATTCTCCCTCATCTCCATAGTTGTGGTAAACGTTACCTGAGTAAATTTCACCTACACACCAAGAGAACTTTTGTTCGTATTCAAACCAAGACATCGGACCACGAACCTGTTTCGTGTAATCATCCAATCTTGCCTCTGAATTCAAAAAGTCATCCAACAAATATGAATCCTGAGGATCTCGTGTCAAGAAATCTTCACACGAAGAAAAAAGCGACATTGCTCCAAATAAAAGAGCTGCTGATTTATAAATTGCTTTCATATTTTATCTCTTGCATTAGAATTAGAAACTAAAGCCTAAGCCCAAAGTGTAAGTACGAGGGCTTGGGTAACGAGCCTCATCTACACCCTGACGAGTTGCACCACCTGGATTCTCTGGGTCATAACCTGAGTATCCTGTAATTGTACATACATTAGAACATGAAGCTGAAATACGAAGACCTTCGATGTGCAACTTCTTGTTTGCAGTGTCACGGAATCTGTATGTCAAACCAACGTTCTGAAGTCTCAAGTATGAACCATCCTCAACATAACGGTCTGATACTGACTTCTGTCCCTTATCTGTACCTGTTGGAGCAGGGATTGAAGCGTCGTTGACAACAACCTTCTTACCATCGATCTCCTTAACTACAGCGTAATTCAAAACGTCTGCTGACTGGTTCCACCACTTAGCATCACCGGCATTGTTCTCAAGTTTCATACGAACTAGGTTGTAAACATCGTTACCTACAGTTGCATTAAACTGGATACCCAAAGTCCACTGTCCTAGAGAGAATGAGTTAGACCAACCTGCTGTGAATGCTGGGTTTGGATCTCCAATCCAAGTCTCCTCATCAGAAAGCATCATATCTCCAACACCAATGTTTCTTCCTGTACGCTTATTATACTCATCAGCCTCTTCCTGATTCTGTGCGATACCCTTAAACTCGTAACCCCAGAACTTACCAGGAGCCTCATCAACAACAGTCTTGTTGATATTGTACTTTGTAGAGAACAAAGAGTACTGAGGGTTGTTGTAGATTGCCTCACATGAAGAACCTAGATCAAGCACCTTAGAACGTACCAAAGAGAATGTCAAGTCAGACTCCCAAGAGAACTTAAGTTTTCCATCCTTGAAATCTTTCTCAAATAGACGGCTCAACTGCAAATCCATACCAACATTCTGGATTGAACCTGCATTTACATATGAAGGCTCCATGTACTTGTAATCGCTCTGAGCTACATATGTTGGAAGTTCCTGCTTCAAAAGCAAATCCTTGTTCTTCTTGTAGTAACCATCGATTGTAATGTTCAACTTGCTCTTCTGCAAACCAAAGTCAATACCCATATTGACCATTGAGTTTGTCTCCCAAGTCAAATTAGGATTTGTATATGTTCCAGGTCCATATGTTCCAGACTGACCAATGTTATTTACAGTAGTCAAGTGAGCCTGAGCACAAGATGCGTTACCTGTCTGTCCGTAACCAGCACGAACCTTGAATGCAGAGAAGATATCCTTGAATTTTCCCTGAGCCCATTTTTCCTCCTCTAGACGCCAAGCGAAGCTGAATGAAGGGAAGAATCCCCACTTGTTGCCTGGTGCAAAGTTAGAAGAACCATCGAAACGTCCTGTAGCAGTAAGGATATACTTTCCAGCAATGCTATATACACCACGACCGAAGAATGATGCCATTGAGCCCTCGCCCTTGAAGTTAGACTGTACTGAAGCATTTCCTGTTGCTGCAGTTGGCAACGGGAACGCGCCATCCTCATATCCGAAATATTTCATCACCAAACCTTCATAAGAATACTTGTTGAACTCAGTACCAACCATCAAGTTCAAATTTTGCTTCTTAGTGAAATCACGCAACCATGTAGCGTAAGAAGAGAAACGGATTGAGTTGTTCTTGTAATCTCCAGTTGACAAGTTTGCTGCATCAGCATCACGGTGGAATGCATCATTGATGCGATAGTATGGTCTGTATAGAGACTCATCTGCATTTGTCACATCAATACCGAACTCGTTCTTCCAAGACAATCTGTTCTCTCCAAGCTTAGTTCTTTCTCCCTTAGCTGATGGATCACCAGACTCATCCTGAGCGATCTTATCCAATCTCTCCTGATCCTTCTTCTTCTTATCGAACAATGTGATGTCAACGAAAGCTGTTCCCAAAACATTGAACTCATTTCTCTCTACTGGAGACATGTTAAGCTCAGCGATAGGGTTCATCTTAACACCATCATTAGTCTGTGGTCCATAAGGCTTACCATCTACTGTATATGGTGAATATGTTGGCAAAGAAAGCAAAGACTGAATAATAACAGACTCATCAATCTGATCGTTGTTACCAATTGAAGCTTCTGTTGCGTCTGTCTTCTTGATATTGTAGATAGTTGTCTTCTCCTGACGAGTAACACCTACGTTCATACCAACCTTCATCCAATCCTTAGCCTGAGACTCCAAGTTAACACGTCCATTGATACGCTTATAGTCAGAGCTTAGCATAACACCGTCCTGACCAGTGTATCCCATTGAAATGTTATATGTAGTTTTATCATTACCACCTGAAGCACTTACCTGATGGCTATGGCCGATACCGTTACGGAACAACTCATCCTGCCAATCTGTACCCTCACCCAATACACTTGGATTAGTCAATAGCACATTTGTTTCAGGATTGATATTTGCCTTATATCCGTCAGAGCCTACATATTCTGCATACTCCTTAAGATTCATCATGTCGTATCTCTTTGTGAACTGAGACAAAGAGAAGCTTCCGTCGTATGAGATCTTAGCGTCACCACTCTTACCCTTACGAGTTGTGATCATAACGACACCATTAGCAGCACGTGATCCGTAGATAGCTGTTGCAGAGGCATCCTTCAAGACGTCCATAGAAACGATATCCGCTGGGTTGATTGACGCCAATGGGTTTGTAGATGCCGAGTGTGATGCATCACCACCACCGATTGGCATACCATCGACAACGTACAAAGGCTCAGCTGAACCATTCAACGTAGATACACCACGCACACGTACAGATGTTGCCTGTCCTGGCTGTCCTGATGTAGATGTTACATTAACACCAGATACACGACCTGCCATTGCCTGGTCGATTGATGTAGCTACACTCTCCTTTAGTTTTGCCTCATTCAATGAAGATACCGATCCTGTTACGTCTGTCTTCTTCTGTATACCGTAACCTGTTACGACAAACTCATCCAATGTAGGAACTGACAAACTTACATTAAGCACTGACTTGGTGTTAGCAGTAATCTTTCTTGTCTGTGTGTCATAACCAGAGTAAGAAAACTCTAGAACGGCACCTTCTGGCACCTCAATCTCGTAGTTACCGTCCATATCGGTATTTGTACCGACTGTAGTACCCTTGATCACTACATTTGCGAACGGTAGAGGGTCGCCTTGGTCTGCATCTTTCACAACACCCTTGATGGTTCTTTCGGCAGCCATCACAGTAAGTGCAGAGGACATCATTGCGACTGATAATAAAACTTTCCTCATCTTTACCTTTTGTTAATTATTTATTAATATTTTTATTTACTTTCTATCTCTAAAATGCGACAAATATATTCAATTTACTAATATATTTAGCATAATAAGACAAAGAATTTCCCTTTGTGTTCACAAAGAGTGCAGCAAAAATGTTATTTAACACATTTTTACAGATAATGTTAACTTTTGTTGATTATTTTCATTGGCATTAGTGTTTGTAATACGGTTATACAATAGTGTTGTTTGTGTAGAAAAATACATTAATAATTTACTTCTTTCTTTATTAATGTATATTTTATGAGAAATGCGTCTTTCTGATATTAGGAACAACCGACATCATATATTCCGGTTGTTTATTGTCGGAAGGTAATATACAAAGAAAAAAGGGGTCAAGAACCACAATCAAATCAAATTCCTGACCCCTAATATAGCGTTTTACTCAGCTCTATATCTGGCTGCCTGCTCTTTGATTAATTCTGCGTCGTCGAAATAATTAATTTTCATCGCGCTGCGCACATCCGATAATGTTTGTGCAGCCACCTTTCTTGCCTCGTCCGAACCTTTCTTCAAGATTCTGTAGATCTCCTCGATATCCTTTTCAAGCTCTTTTCTTCTTGCACGGATCGGATTCAACTCTTCCTGAAGGATTGAATTCAGGAACATCTTCACCTTCATGTCTCCTAGTCCACCTCTTGTGTAATGGTCTTTCAGTTCCTGCAAATTTGCATACTCAGGAAGGAACTCAGCGAAATGCTCGTCACGGCTGAATGCGTCTAGATATGTGAAGACGGCATTTCCCTCTAGTTTTCCAGGATCAGACACTTTCAAATGTGTCGGGTCTGTGAACATCGATTTCACCTTCTTCTGGACATCTGCTTCTGTATCTGAAAGATATATACAGTTGCCAAGAGACTTACTCATCTTCGCCTTGCCATCTGTTCCAGGCAAACGCAGGCAAGCCGCATTATCTGGCAAAAGTATGTTTGGTTCCACCAACGTCTCTCCATAGATATTATTGAATCTATTGACAATCTCGCGAGTCTGCTCAATCATCGGAGCCTGATCCTCTCCTACTGGGACTGTCGTAGCCTTGAACGCTGTGATATCAGCAGCCTGAGAGATAGGATAGCAGAAGAATCCTACAGGAATGTTTGCCTCAAAATTACGCATCTTGATCTCTGTCTTTACCGTAGGATTACGCTGCAAACGAGATACTGTGACAAGATTCATATAATAAAAGGCCAACTCACATAGTTCAGCCACCTGACTCTGAATGAAGATAGTCGACTTTGTCGGATCCAAACCTACAGAAAGATAGTCTAACGCCACCTCTATGATATTCTGGCGCACTTTCTCCGGATTGTCCGCATTGTCTGTCAACGCCTGAGCGTCGGCTATCATGATGAATATTTTGTCATACAATCCAGAATTCTGCAACTCGACACGTCTCTTCAACGATCCTACGTAATGACCGAGGTGCAATTTGCCAGTTGGTCTGTCTCCTGTTAAGATTATTTTTTCCATTATTTATCTATGTTTTCGTTTTATGCAAACGATATTTATTCTTACTCTTTTATATTAAGTATTTTCAAAATCTTGTCGCATACAGATTCCGGCTTTATCTGTGTCATACATCTCATATCACCGAATCTGCACGGTTTGTTGCCGTATGCCGAACAAGGCTGGCAGTCAAGATTGGCGACAATAGCGTTTTGCGGATCCTGACCATATCCATAGAATCCCATATACGGATGAGTCGCCCCCCAAATTGAGACTACCTTCACCCCACATAATGACGCAAGATGCATGTTTGCGGAATCCATTGTGAGCATGAGATCCATACTCTTCATCGCGGCCATCTCTTCCTGCAATTTATATTTTCCTGCCAGAGATGCGACGTTGGGATATTTTCCTACCCACGAATTGAACACGTCTTCTTCTTTTTTGCCACCGCCAAAAAGATAAACTCCTATATTTCGTTCAGACAACGTCCGTACCACCTGTTCCATTTTATCCAAAGGATAGATTTTCCCTTCATGCTGGGCGAACGGTGCTATTCCTATATTAAATATGTGTGATGTTAGGTTCAACTCCTCGCTGAAATCTGAAGATGCGTCTGAATCATAGCCATCGTAGCTGAGATCAAACTTATAGCCAGCCTTCTCAAACGTTTCATGATAACGCTGGACCATCTGTTTCAGCTGAGACTTGTTTTTCCCAGACACCAAAGCTTTCTTCTCTTCTCTGCCTTTATCAACTACAATCACATCAGAGCCCCTGAAACGCATGATTGTGCGGAGCATTTTACTTCGCAGCACATCATGAAGGTCAATCATCTGATCAAAATCGCCATCAGCAGTGATCTCCTTACTCAATCGCCACAGTCCACGGATTCCTTTATGGCGTCCGGTCTTGTCGACCCCGACAAATTTAAGATTTGGGATGTTTGCAAACAAAGGTTGGAAACGTGGTGTGGAAAGCATTGTGATATTGATGTCAGGATAAGCTTTGGCAAACGAAGCCACAACAGGCACCGTCATCGCAACGTCGCCCATCGCCGACAATCTCATCAACAACACTCTCTTTGCCATATCTTATTTGCCAGATGCGTAAAGCACAGGATTAAGATTCGGATCGTTGTACATCTTCATCTGTTTATAGACCTTCATGTAGCGATCTCCATTTTCTATATCTGAAATCAACTGATCGATAGCTGACGACAAATCGACTCTTTGCTCCAAAAGGACATCAAGCTTTTTCTGGCACGCATCGATATGTGACGCGTCAACATCCTTACGGTCGACCTCAACCTGCATATGATATATCTTCAACGCCAAAATTGAAAGACGGTCGATAGCCCAAGCTGGCGACTCTGTGTTGATAACAGCAGTCGGTTTTACTTTCACCGATGAATATTTCTCCAAGAAATAGCTGTCTATTCTCTCTACCAAGTCTGTACGATCCTGGTTCGACTTATCGATACGACGCTTAATCTTCAATGCCTCGACTGGATCAATCTGTGGATCACGGATAATATCCTCCAAATGCCACTGAACAGAATCAATCCAATTCTTCAAATATAACACAGACTCAATCGTACCTGCCTGATACGGGTTCTTCATCTGTGCGTTAACGTCGTCGCTCTTGTGATAATCTGCGACAACCTGATCAAAAATCTTATTTGCGTCTGAACTAAAACTCATTGACTTAAAATAATTATAAAACTCCGTCAAAATTAGTTTTTTTATTTCAAAAACCGATTCTTTATTGTTAGAAATTGAATGAAAACTCAAAACCTTTGCTTCTTCCGGTACCATCCTTATAAAAAGAAAGCAACCCTACTCGATAACCGACATTGGCAGAAATTCTGTTTGCTATTCGCATGGAAGCGCCAGCGAAAACAGAACACTGGACTGGTCTGACATCAAAATCATAATTGTTGTTGGACACCCTCATTATCTTCTCCGCATCCATTCCTCCGTAGGCTCCTACCCCGAATGTGCCATTGTTGATAAGGCTATAATCAGCTCTTACCGGAACTCGCAATGATTTATACTCTGCCGAATAGCCACCATCACAACTGAAATTGTCCCAGTTATAAACCAGACGAGGAGAGACAGTCAATTTTTCATCCACATGGAATGTATATCCTGTGCTAACCCAAAATCCCTGAGATTTGCCATTGCCGTCCGTATCGTAGGAATAACCACCACCAGTATTCGACAATATATTAGCAATTATTTCAGCCGAACTTGTTTTCTTCTTTTTTTTCGACTCTTGCGACATTGCCAAAGAAGACGTCAAAAAGAATAATGTCAAAATAATGATTTTTTTCATATCAGTCTTCAATTATTAGTGATTCCACCTTTTTCAACCTTTCAATCAAATTTGGAGCATCCCCCTTACGTATAGAAAGGACCATTCTGCAACTGTTGTCGAACTGTTGTGACAGAACCTGTGGAGCCACATCCTTGATTATCTTCATCACATCGTTCATCACCAAGTAGTCAAACAAGATATGGATCTCCTCATCCACCGTCTTCTCTATGATTTCCGCATTTTCCAAAGCATCAGCCGACGCTACTTTATATGCGTTTATCAATCCGCTCGTCCCTAGTTTTGTGCCTCCGAAATAGCGCACCACAGCAATCAGGACATTCGTCACTCCCGCGGAAAGAAGAGATCCAAGGATCGGACGCCCCGCCGTCCCCGATGGTTCACCATCATCATTTGAACGGTAATCCGCTTTGTCTACACCAAGTATGTAGGCATAGCAGACATGTCGGGCATCGTGATGTTCCTTACGTTTCTCTTCAAGTATCTCTTTTATCTGCTCGACATTTGACACAGGAATAGCAAAAGCAATAAACTTACTGCCTTTTTCTTTATATAAGCCCTCTGCCGGAGCACTGATTGTCAGATACTTGTCTTCCAAATGGTTGATGGTTGATGGTTGATGATTGATGGTAGGTTATTGATTCTCCATCATATCAACCTTCGTCAATTAAATTTATTGCGACGTTGCCCTTCCTTCTTACGTTTTCTATTGTCGGTAGGGGCACCCTTACGATCACGTCTAGGCTTCTGGTAAGCCCATTCATCCTCGTCATGCTTGCGTTTTCCGCCACCGAAGTTCTTGTCTCCAAAATCTTTGTTTCGTCTTTCGCTGTTACGGCTGCGTCCACGCTGTTCTCCCTGCACCTCAGCCAAGACAATATCACTGCCACGGTGTACCTCACTGAATGCCTTGAACATCTTCTGCACGTGAGAGTTCGGAACATCAAAGAATGTGTAACGAGGAGTGATTTCTATATCACGGATGCTGATTTTCTTATCGTTGACTGTGTCGTTGATAAGGCCGAGCACTTTCTTTGGAGTCATGCCGATATTTTCTCCCTTGTTGATTTTCAGACGTGTGTAATCAGGGCGAGTGTAACCTCCACGCAATCCCTTCTTCTCCTTGCCTTCCGACTTATCGTCATCCCCACGTCTACCCTTTCTATCACGACCGCCACGCTCCGGACGCTCTGCGATATTAAGATCCTCAGCATCCTTATAATACTCGATAAACTGGTTGAACTGCAATGAAACAAAATGTTTGATGATATCCTCACGACTCATTCCATCAAGTTCAGAGTACGCCATATCCAAATATTGCGAAATCTGATCCTCATTGATTTCAACAGTCTTCAACTTATTCAGGATAGACTTCAACTGAGCGGAACATACTTCAATTCCAGAAGGGACATCTTTTCTTTCGAACTCTTTGCCGATGATCTTCTCTATCTCACGGATTTTGCTTTTCTCACGCAAATGAAGGATGCTTATAGAGACACCCTTTTTACCAGCTCTACCTGTACGTCCACTTCTGTGAGTGTAGCTTTCCACATCGTCAGGCAAGCAATAGTTGATAACATGAGTCAAATTATTCACGTCCAAACCACGTGCAGCGACATCCGTTGCCACCAACAGCTGAAGATTCTTGATTCTGAATTTCTGCATCACAGCGTCACGCTGAGCCTGCGACAAATCACCATGAAGAGCATCTGCATTGTAGCCGTCCTTCATCAAAGCCTCAGCTATATCTTTAGTCTCCTGACGTGTGCGGCAGAACACAATTCCATAGATATCAGGGTTAAGGTCGACCACACGCTTCAAACAAGCGTAACGATTCTTAGCCGCAACCATATAATAAATATGGCTCACGTTTTCCGAACCAGAATTTTTCTTGCCGATTGCGATCTCAACATGATTCTTCATGTAGTTTTTCGCAATATTGGCAATTTCTCTAGGCATTGTGGCAGAGAAAAGAAGAGTACGGTGGTCTTCTGGTATCTCACTGAAGATTCTTTCGATATCCTCTTTGAAACCCATGTTGAGCATCTCGTCAGCCTCATCAAGGACAAGGAACTTCACATTTTCAAGATGCACTTTCTTTCTCTCTATAAGATCGATAAGACGACCAGGAGTAGCCACAAGGATTTGAGGCTGGACATCAAGGTCCTTAAACTGGCGGATGATACTCTCACCACCATAAACAGGCACAACCTTAACCTTAGTATACTTTGCGAAATTTTTCAAATCATTGCTGATCTGCACACACAATTCACGTGTAGGAGCAAGGATCAACGTTTGAATCTGATTGCGGGAATCATCAGTGAGTTGAAGTACAGGAAGTCCAAAACCAGCAGTCTTGCCAGTTCCGGTTTGGGCCAAAGCCACTAAATCTCTATCGTCATCACTAAGCAAGAAAGGAGTCACCTTCTCTTGGATCGGCATTGCTTCGACAAAACCCATGTCGGAAACAGCCTTTAGGATTTCATCTTTGAAACCCAATTCTTCGAATGTTGCCATCAAAAAAGGATTATATTCATGGCCGAAACATCCTCACCCCCTTTTACAACAGTGATACATACCTCGCCACAAACCATTTAGCATATTTAATTTTATCGGCGACAAATATAAGGAAAAAAGTCAACAAATAATGTTGGAAAACAGAAAATAAGGGAATATATATGTTTATTTTACCAAAAACACCATCTCTTTACGGTGCAAAATAAAAATTCATTATGAATAAAGAGAAAAAAGTGATAGATTTGCAAAAACAAAAAACAAAGAGATAAAAAATGAACATAGCAAAATACATAGCATCTGTTTGTGCATTAACAAGCATTAGTGCATCCGCAATTGATATTGATGTAGCCGGGTTGATGAAATCAATAAACAGATCTGATGATCCAGTCCTTATGATTGTAGGTACAGAAGAATACAGATTTGACACAATCACAAGAGGTGAGTTTGAGTACATGTACAATAAAAACAACAACATCTCTCTTGATGGTCCTATGAGCAAGGACGACTACAAAGAGTTGTTTATCAACTACAAGCTAAAAGCATTTGACGCGACAAAGAAATTCCCAAATTTGAAGCTCAACACATACGTTAACGAAATCCAAGCTTACACCAAGCACTTGGCATATCCATATCTGATAGACAATGATTTGGAGAAACAATTCATTAACGAAGCTTACAAGCGTGAACAGGAATATATCACAGCAAGCCATATCCTTATCAAAGGAGTGAACGAGAAATCCAGAAAAAAGATAGAGGATATATACTCCCGTCTTAAAAAAGGAGAGAAATTCTTTGACCTAGCTAAAAAGAATTCAGATTGCGGAAGTGCTGTAAGAGGAGGTTTTCTTGGTGAATTCTCCGCTTTCGACATGGTTTACAACTTTGAGACTGCCGCATACAACACTCCTGTGGGAGAATTCAGCGAGCCATTCACGACTCAATACGGATACCACATCATCTATATACATGACCGTCGTCCGAAACCAATCAGCGTAAAAGCTCAGGAAATATTCTTTCCATTGGAGACAAAAGAATCTTACGTAGACTCAATTTTTGCGATTGCTAAAAAGAGCAAGAAATTCGACAAAGTCGTGAAGAAGTACTCGATGAAAGGCAATGCAAAAAAAGACAAGGGAGATATGGGTATTGTAAAGAATGACGGAACATACCCACAGGAAGTAGTCGACAAGATTTTCAAAATGCCTGTAGGGGACATCCAGAAATTCAGAAGTTCGTTCGGAAACCACATTTTCAAAGTTAACGAGATGGAAACTGCAGTGCCTCTCGATAGTGCTAAATATGAAGAATTGAAGAAAAAGGTGATGAACGGAGACCGTTACGAAGCGATCAAAGGAAAAGTTGCTGTCAATCTTCGAGAAAAACGTGGATTCTTGCTTAACGACTCAATTATAAATCTTGTATCAAAATATAAAGATACGGATCCTAATGCAATGAGTGATACATTGAAGAAAGTCGATGGAGCATGGTACTACTACAATGGAGATGCCATCTCAACCGATCTGTTCAAAAATGAATTCCTTAAATTCCATGCATCATACACAAAAAGGGCCGTTGACAAGTTTATCAGGACAGAAGTTCCAATTGACACAAACTTGTCGTACAAGCAGAACCTGATCAGATTCATCTGCGACAAAGTAGACCTTGACGCTTTGAACCAAGAACTCAAAGGAATCGCCAAAAACAATAAAGAATTCGTATACGCCCTAAAAGAATATAACGACGGACTATTGGTTTATGCGGCAAGCGAGTTCAACGTTTGGGGACACAGATCAACAAAACTTGACAGTCTGACTAAATTCTTCCGTGAAAATAAAGGGAACTATCAATTTGAAAAGCCTAAATGGGTCGGCATAGTCTACTCTGTGGCAAACAAAGACACATTGAAAAAGATAAAGAATCTTGCCGCTAAGAATCCAAACATGGAGGCTTGCAACTTCTACGACTTAGTAAAAAAAGAAGTTAAGAAAGGATACACTTCAAAGAGAGGTGCATGGGATGCTGGAGAGTATGCCATTTTGGACAAATATTATTTCAAAACGATTCCAGCGGATTCAACAGTAGAATTAGAAAAATACCCTCTTGTCTACTTATACGGAAATGAATCCCAAACTCCACAATGGCACACTTCTGTAAAAGGCAAGGTAATTGCTGATTACCAAAAAGAATTGGAAAAGAATTGGATTAAAGACATCCGAGAAACCTATCCAGTTGTCATTAAAGAAGACATATACAAAACAGTGAACAACCATTAAAATGGCACACACTAGAAATATAATTGTAAGAAAAACAATAACACTGACCGGAATAGCAGCACTTTTTTCTATGTGCTGCTTTTCGTCATGTAAATACTTCGGGAAAGGAGTCGAGCCAATCGCTGAATTAAACGGCAAACCTTTATACGAAGACGAAGTCAAGAGTGTCCTTCATCCAGACATGTCGTATGAAGACAGTGTGAAGAGCATCGAAAACTACATCCGCAACTGGGCTGTAGAAGAACTTCTATACCTGAAAGCTGAGGAAAACATCACTGAGACAGAAGAAGTGGATTTGCTTGTAGAGAAATATCGTAAGTCTCTAATGATATACGAGTACCAGCAACACTTGATTCACGACAAACTCAGCAACCCTATCAAAGAATCTGAGCTCCAGGATTTCTACAACAACAATCCTGAACTTTACACTGCTCATGAAACATTGTTCAATGGTATTTTCATAACTATGCCTGTGAAATCTCAGGCAAAGAATGAAATAAACAGTCTGCTTAAATATTCAGACATAAGCATCAGCGCGATTGAACCGATAGCCACAAAATATGGTTTGAAAATCAAATACTTCGACAATGAATGGACTCCTATCGCAGCAGTCCAGCGTCTAGGCATGTACGACATTTCCCGTACTCACTCATTTGAGCATAAAAACCATTTTGAAAGCACTGATGAAGAAAATGTTTACATTCTTATCGTCCAAGACCACATCAAAGTGGGAGACAGACAGCCTTTCGTCTACGTAAAGGAGAGAATCGAAAACATGATGATAGAACAGAAAAAGGCTAATTTCCTACGCAAACTGGCTGATGACGCTTACAACGAAGCTATCTCGTCAGGTGCTTTGATCAGAAACGAGAAAAAATGAAAAAAATAAAGTTTATTTCAATATTGACTTTGCTGAACATAGCTTTTTCAGCATTTTCACAGAACAACATAGTGGACGAAATCGCTTGGATTGTCGGCGACGAAATCATCCTGAAGTCTGACGTGGAGGAACAAAAAATCCGTATGCAGATGGAAGGTGAAAAAATCAAAGGCGACCCATACTGCTACATTCCAGAGCAGATGGCCCTTACTAAGTTGTTCCTCGACCAAGCAAAAATCGACAGTATTGAAGCAGACGAAAAATCTGTAGACCAGCAGGTCGAGATGCGTCTCAACTATATGGTCGGACAAATCGGTTCAAAAGACAAACTTGCGGAATATTTCATGAAAGACTATGAGGATATCCGCACAGAACTGAAAGAGATGGTCCGCACTCAGCAATTGGTGCAGCAGGTGCAAAACAAAGTTGTCGGAACTATCCAGTCGACTCCAGCAGAAATCCGTAAATTCGCCAACAGTCTGCCAGAAGACAGTCTGCCAAGTATACCTAACCAGGTGGAGGTGCAGATCCTGACAGTCGAGCCTTTCATCACAAAAGAGGAAATAGAAGAGGTAAAGGATAAACTTCGTGATTTCCAGAAACGTTGCGACGACGGTAGCACGTCATTCTCAACATTGGCGATCTTCTACTCTGAAGACGCGGAAAGTGCCAAAAGAGGCGGTGAACTTGGATTCATGGGAAGAGGTCAGTTGGTAAAAGAATATGCCGACGTCGCATTTGCCATGTATGAGCCAGGAAAAATCTCAAAGATTGTGGAGAGCGAGTTCGGATTCCACTTGATCCAACTTATCGAAAGAAAAGATGAGAAAGTGAACACTCGTCATATCCTGCTAAAGCCAAAAGCTTCTTTGGAGAATATGAACAAGGCAAAAGCACGCATCGACAGTATCGCCCAGATCATTAACGACAAAAAGTTCACATTCGAGCAGTGTGTGGCACTCTACTCTACAGACAAAAACACTCGCAACTGTTCCGGCATACTCACAAACATGCAGACAGGGACGACAAAGCATGAGATGCAGGAGCTTCCTCAGGAGGTCGGTAGAGCTGTCTACTCTTTGGAAGAAGGACAGATTTCAAAGCCATTCCTTATGGTCGACCGTTCTGGAAAAACCGTTTATTGCATCGCCAAACTGAAAAGTAAGATAAAAGCTCACAAGGCTAACATGAGCCACGACTTCGCTCTGCTTAAGCAGATGTACGAGGCTCACAAGAAACAGGAGAAATTAAACAGCTGGATTGCGAAGAAGCAGAAAGACACTTACGTCCGCATTGATGAAAACTGGAAAAAGTGCGACTTCGAGCATGAAGGTTGGATAAAATAAAAGTCACGATACAAAGCGACAATGAGTCTACTTAAAAAGACATATCTATTTTTATTATTGTGCATTTTTGCAGTGTCAGCTAACGCAGCGACCAATGTGATCCTGGAAAACAGCGAGGAGTTGTCGTTCGACAAGGAGCATGGCCGTGACTATCAGATTCTACGCGGCAATGTACGATTCCGCCACGAGAACGCTGTGATGTACTGCGACAGCGCATACTTCTACGATACAAACAATTCGTTTGACGCATTCGGCAATTGCCGTGTGGTGCAGGACACTATGACAATGGTGTCCAACACGATGTATTACGATGGAAACACCCGAATAATAAAAGTGCGTGGAGGAGTGGTACTCCGCAACGGAGGCATGACACTTACAACAGACTGGCTTGATTTCTACAGAGATGCCAACTACGGCTATTACGCTGACGGAGGCCACCTCGTCGACCCTCAATTTGATATTGTCTCAAAGAAAGGCTACTACTACCCAAGTTCAAAAGTCTCGTTCTTCAAGGGCGACGTGACTATGCTTAGCGGAGAGACAAAAATCCTCACAGACTCTCTAAAGTTCGACCAGAAGCAGAACATTTCATCCGTGTTCGGTCCGTCGACAATCTACCACACTGACTACACGATAGAGACAACTCACGCATGGACCAACACAGTGGACAGATACGGCCGTCTTTACAACCATTCCGTCCTGACTAACAAAAACGGAGGTAAAATGACAGCCGATTCCATCTATTTCTCCAGTCTGACAAATACGGTGGAGATGTGGGGCGACGCGTTGGCTCTCGACGATTCCACTCACACTGGTTTTTCCGGCGATTACGCTTGGATGCAAAACAATCCCGGCAAAGGTATCGTTGTAGGCAGAGCCTGCATGATGGACTTCACAAACCCGGATGACACCATGTTTGTGCATGGCGACACAATCAAGTATCGTCAGTCTACCGTCGACACAACTAAAAGAGAGCTTTACGCTTTCCATCACGTGAAACTTTTCAGCAACGACATGCAGGCGAAAGGAGATTCAATGACTTATATAGAATTGGATTCTTTGATCCGTCTGGACGGAAATCCCGTCTTATGGTCGGACGAGAGTCAGATAACAGGTGACACAATCAAGATTTTCACTAAAGACAACAAGCCGAACTGGATGCACATCCGTGGCAACGCATTCGTGATTCAACAGCAAGCTGTGGACTGCTACGACCAGCTAAACGGCCGTGAGGCAAAAGGCTACTTCAAGAACAGTTATCTCGACAAGCTTGACATGATCGGCAACGCCATGTCGCTTTACTACGCACAAGACGAATACAACAAACTGATCGGAATAAATAAGTGTGAAGGTCAGATGCTCACCATCTTCCTTGTCAACAGAAAAATGGACAGGATAAAAATGACTCCGGAATCGAAAGGCAAAATGTATCCGCCGGGCAGAATGTCGGAGAAAGAGCAAAAATTGAGAGGATTCAATTGGAGAGAAGAAGAAAGACCTTTATGCAAAGAGGATATTTTTAAATGGTAAATAAAAGAATATGAGCAATATAGATATTTTCAAAAAGGTGCAGAAGGCATCAGCGGAACTGAACCTTCTGACTGAAAACAAGATCAACGATATTCTTCGTGATTTGGCAGACGCTGCAGAAAGCAACTGCACAGAGATCCTGGCAGCCAACGAAAAAGATTTGGCAAAGATGGATCCTGCCAATCCAATGTACGACAGATTGAAACTGACCAAAGATCGTATAGACGGAATTGCATCCGACATCCGCAACGTCGCTACCCTACCTTCACCACTTGGAAAAACATCAAAGGAGAACACACTGCCAAACGGTCTGAAGATCAAACGTGTGAGTGTGCCATTCGGTGTGATCGGAATCATCTATGAGGCTCGTCCAAACGTGACATTCGATGTGTTCAGCCTATGTTTGAAATCAGGCAACGCATGTGTATTAAAAGGAGGAACAGACGCGTTCGACAGCAACACTGCGATTGTCAATGTCATCCACAACGTATTGAAGAAGAACAATGTCAACCCAGATATCGTAGCTCTTATGCCAGCAGGTCGTGAGGCGACAGCTGATTTGCTTGCTGCTCGTGATTACGTCGACCTTCTTATTCCTCGAGGAAGCGCAGGTCTGATCAAATTTGTACGAGAGAACGCGAAAGTGAATGTCATTGAGACAGGAGCAGGAGTTGTCCACACATATTTCGACAAAGCTGGAGATTTGGAGAAAGGAAAAGCAATCGTCAACAACGGAAAGACTCGCCGTGTGAGTGTCTGCAACGCTCTCGACTGTCTGATCATCCACAAAGACCGCCTATGCGACATCGATGCCCTATGTGCTCCTCTTGCTGCAAGCAATGTAAAGCTTTATTGCGACGATGCGTCGTTTGCCGCGCTTAAACAGTATCCTGCAGAATTGAAGAACCACGCTACTGCGGACGATTTCGGTTGTGAGTTCCAAGACTACAAGATGGCAATCAAGACTGTCGATGATATCGACGGTGCGATTGAGCATGTGAGCACTTATTCATCCAAACACTCAGAAGCCATCATCAGTGAAGATCCTGCAGCGTTGGCAAAATACGTCCAGTTGGTGGATGCCGCATGCGTCTACCAGAACGCACCAACAAGTTTCACCGACGGAGCCCAGTTCGGACTTGGAGCAGAGATCGGAATCTCTACACAGAAGCTTCATGCCCGTGGTCCGATGGCACTTGAGGAGATCACCACATACAAATGGGTGATTGAAGGAAACGGACAAGTGAGGAAATAATGCTAAATGCTAAATGCTAAATGCTAAATGCTAAATGCTAAATGCTAAATGCTAAATGCTAAATGCTAAATGCTAAATAAAAAAAATAAATGGATTAGAATAAATACAGGAGGATTATGAATGAAGGAGAATATTGTTGAGTCAAAAAGTTTGGATTTTGCAGTAAAATGCATTGAACTATACAAGCATCTAACATTTGAGAGTAAAGAATATATACTTTCAAAGCAAATGGTAAGAAGTGGCACTAGCATTGGAGCGAACATAAAAGAGGCGGTAAGAGGTCAAAGCAACGCTGACTTTATTTCTAAAATGAGTATTTCATTGAAAGAGGCTAGCGAAACTGAATATTGGCTTACTCTACTAGAGAGGACAAAATATATCACTCCTTTTCAGTTTCAGTCTATGATTACTGATTGTAAGGAGTTGATTGCGATTCTAACTAGTATAACAAAAACTGCCAAACTAAATATAGACAAGAAAAAAATGCAAAATGCGACAAATTAATTTCGCATTACGCATTTATAATTTATAATTTTAAAAAGATGAGATATTATACAGGCGTCAAAGATCTTGGCGATTTGAACGCAGCCGTTAAGGAAGCGTTGGAAGTAAAGAAAAACAGATTTGGATACAAGCATCTTGGAGAGAACAAGACTTTGCTTATGGTATTCTTCAACAACAGTTTGCGTACACGCTTGTCTACACAGAAAGCTGGCATGAACCTTGGTATGAACACAATGGTGTTGGACGTGAACCAAGGAGCATGGAAACTTGAGACAGAGCGAGGTGTGATCATGGATGGCGACAAGAGCGAGCACTTGCTTGAGGCTATTCCTGTGATGGCATCATTCTGCGACATTATTGGAGTAAGAAGTTTCGCACGTTTTGAAAGCAAGAAATTCGACTACGAGGAGACAATCATCAACCAGTTTATCAAATACTCTGGCAAACCTGTTTTCTC
>JAEEMG010000031.1 GCA_016283095.1 Paludibacteraceae bacterium
CGCTTCGTGACAACTTTTCGAGCAAGAAGGAGAATGCGGTAATCGCTCCAGCTCAGTAATTCATTTCAGTTTAACAGTAATTCATTAAAAAAATGGGACAGAACATTTTAGGCGGTGGAGTTAACCGCAACAACGTTCAGAGAATCGTTAAGGCAAAGGCTGAAGGTTCTAACTACATCGGTGTCGGAGACAACTTGCTTGATTTCGGATCAGCAAATTCATTCTTGAAAGAGGACAATTGCGGAAAGATCTTCTCTTTCAACATTTCTAACGCAGACACTTCAAACGCAATCAAGGTTGCTCTTTCCGCTGGAGGTTTCGCATCTGGATCGTCTTACTTGGACTCTTCCAACATCATTGCAGAGGGTACAGTGGCAACACATCTTACTTGTTCGGGAACTCCTGAGAAGATTGACGCACTTTTGGCTTACGTAAAGGCAAACCCTTCACGTCTTCGCGCTATCAAGATCAAGGCAGACGACGAGTCACAGTTGGACTACCCTATCATCTACCGTCAGATCAACCCATTCACTGGCTACATCGACCAGAAGCGTATTCCGGCACAGTACCAGAGAAGTGGCGATAACAACACTAAGGTTATCGAGTTGACAGACATCAATTGGATCTTGGGAGCAGACAACATCTTGTTGACTACTATTGGAGCAGGTCGCTCTGTCGTTATCTCTCTTGTTTTCGGTGCATCGCTTGACACTGAGAAGGGATTGCAGAAGAAGGCAGACGAGGCAATGGCAAACGCAGCAGCTCTTGGTTTCTCTGTAGATTAACCCTAAAAAGATCAAAGCCATGAATACGAGTCAAAATATTCTTGGTGGGCTTGATAATAAATTGAAAGCAAACCAACCCGGTTTGCTTTCTTTGTTTAATGAGGCAGGAATCCCAGAAAGTGAAGTCACACTCCGTGAATTGGAGAAACTTCGCAAAGTGTGCTTGACCAAGTATCTTGACGCTTGCCAGATTCTTTATCCTGAATACAAGCCGGAAGCGTCTCCAATCTATCTTTTTCAGAACGGATTTGAGACCACGCAGGAAAAGATAGACCGCTTGGGAATAGATGCTGATTTCAACGCTAAATATTCGGCAGACGCTTTGAACTTGGAGAATGTGACAAGTGAGACCGTCACACTCTCTTACAAGCATATTCTTAAATGGGTGGGATATATCGCTATCATCATAGCCACACTTTTCGCATTATGGTATTTCTACAAAAAAATGAAATGATATGGCAAAAAAAGTCACACTAAAATCAATAAAAGACATGGTTAAGGCTGGAGTCGCAGAAGACATCTCCAAGCTAAAAAGAAGCGACGTGGGGGAAACTCTCTCTACAGTCGCTTACTCCATGCCTCGCAATTCAAACTCTTCAAACGGTGTGTTGAAAGTCGGGGATAAGACAAAGAAACTTTATGCCGCATTCGATTCGGGTGCTAGTTACTGGAAATAAAAACTAACGACTATGGACAAAAACACACTAGTATTTCTACTCATCGTTCTTGCGGTGGTGACGGTCGTAGGCATCCTTTTCTGGAAGTCGTACGAGTCGCAGAAAGCGGAGACTAACAAAAGCGACGTGGGAGTGGCCATCGCCAACAGTGCAGGCAATGCTGCATCAAGTTTCTTCAATGCTTTTTGGGGTGGAGGTAAATCATGAAAATAAAATGGTTTGAGAGTTTTCCAGAGAATCCGACCAATCCGGCACGTACGGACATGCAGAACGGAGTAATAGAGATCAACCGACAAGCCTACAACCTTTTGCCGTCACACACGAAACAATTTGTCATTCATCACGAAATGGGGCATTTTGTTCTGAAGACACTGGATGAATGCAAAGCTGACGACTATGCACTTTCACAAATGGCATTGAAAACAAAGTACTCTTTACGCAATCACATTGATTCCGTCTATCTTCTGGCTAGGGACGATGTGAAACGCAAATATCACGCTCTTATGTCTGTACTTACCGTAATGGCGAATCTAGGGGACAAAGAAGCAATCAAACTGTTACAAAATAGATAAATCATGGATAAACAGAAAATCAAAATCCTTCTTATCTCATTGGCTTGTGTGCTTGCCATCTTCCTTATCTACAAGGTTATCGGAAAGGTGGCGGAAAACAAACTGGAGGCACAGGGGAAAATAGACAGCTTTAATGCTGATCTTGAAAATAAAAAGACTCTCGATGTCTACACGGAGCAAAGGGAGCAGACGGGCAAATCCAAGGAATCGGAAAAGGTGGACTTGATAGACAACGTGCAGGAGGCGCAAGGCATCACCACTTTGTCTGATTATCTTGCGACTCTTACAGACGCAGAGAAAGAGACGTATCAGATATTACGCTCCAACTATATCCGTGTGATGGGAGTTGATCCGGGTGTGATGAGTCTTGACGACCTGACAAAGTGGGCTGACATGTATGATGAGTGGACAGACTGGAACAACCTATATGTTCAGACTACAGGATCCAGCAAATCTATTCTTGATCCTGATTTCGACACCGTGGATGAAATAAAGGCAGCCGTTTTGTCTGCTCAGGACATGGTTAATCAGATGTGGCACGACGAATATCTGTTGTTCGTAAACGGCAGACCTGAGCTTAATTTGCGTGGTTGTCCGTATATCACAGAGGCAGATCTACAAAAATGGCTACCAGATCCGAGAGACATTCTTGACTTCCAGTATGAGATGCAGGCAGAATATAATGCTTTTATGGACAAATATTCCGAAAAGCAGAACACCTTCAAGGCTTTGCAGGACTATTTCAACGGAGGTTATATCAACTGGAAGAACTCCAATCACAATTTTGTTCGTGGTGCGTTGGATTTACCGGAAGGAACATTCCAAGATCTTGACCGCATGAATGTAAATGATTGTTGCCTATTGACTAAGCTAATCAATGATAATGGCGGTGTAAGCATCTATTCAGAGGTCAATTCTTTTAACAAGCCGAAAGAGAAGAAAACGTGGTATAACCTTCTCGATGCGTCTTTGGCGGTTGCCAACTTCCAAATGGCTTACCAGGAAGGAACCAACATCCTGGCAGCTATCGCTACAGCTGGTATTTCCGCAGCGATCCAGAAGAACAACAAGGTGCGTAAATATATGCCTGAAAGACTTAATCGTCTTATGAGCCGCATTGAGGCATCAGCCACACAGCACTACACACCATTCGGATTCACATTAGAGATGGCCCATTGGGAACCAGCATATTTTAGCCAGAGAAAATACGGTTTCTATGACTATATGTATGATGAAATTGAATCAGGCAAAATGACCATTCAGGAATGGGTGGAAAGTGACACCTACAAAAAGAAATTCGGACTAAAGTAATAAGCTATGGAAAGTAGATACAGTATCGAGTATATAGAAATGCAGTGCGCCGCCGATTGCGACGGAAACGCACAGGTTACAACACCAGTGGAGATCGAGGAAGAGATCCCTGCTACAGTAGAAACAGTTAAAGACGAAATCGACATGGAAAGAGATTTTGAACAGCAGAATATTTCTGTATACACGACAAGAGGCGGAGTTGTTTATGTCCGCACAACGGATGCGGCAACACACTGGTTGCTTGTCGCTATCCTCGCAATGATGTTCTTATTCATGATCTTCAAATGTGATTGATTATGGCAAACAAGAACACATTAGGAAATGTAGGAGTGATTGTTGAGATCGACCCCTCGTCAATCCTCCTTCTTGCAGTGGCACTGACATTGCCAGTGCTAGTTTACAGTCTATTTAAATTCAAAATGTAAAAGCTATGAGTCAGACAACAAAAATCATTATCGTGATTGCGGTACTGGCTGCAATCGGTGGTATCGCATGGTACGTCTATTCTAAGAAGTCTACAAAGACAGAAGAGAAGACAGACACAACAACAACTAAAAACAGCTCCGAAAAGAGCAAGGGGGCAAAGGTTCTTGATCTTGGAGGGGACATTCTTAACACAGTCGCTGATTCCGACTTAATGGCATAATCTTATGAAAATGAAACTACCAGTAGACCCTAAATGGATTCTCATAGCGTTGTCTGTGGTGGTTGTCTTGGTGATTGTCTATTTCTTCTGGAGTCAATCAGACAAACAGAAGAAAGTGAAGGAGTCGAATGCCGCTATAGATCAAGCCAACAGAGAGATTGATACAAGCAAAGTCACCGTGACAGCGGAGCAAGCGGAAGCACTTGCCGACAAGCTGTGGAATGCGATGCTTGGCCCAGGCACCGACTACGACGCAATCAAGACGGCTATCCGCACTTGTAAGAGTCGCTCAGATGTGATCACTGTAGCTGCAACTTACAGACAGAAGTACGGTGATTCGTGGTTCTCTAACGGCACTCTATGGTCGGACTTGCAAGGTGACTTGTCTACAGAGCAAGCGAAAGAGATAAATGAGATTCTTGAAGACAAGAATGTGGAATTTAAAATCTAAGAGTATGAGAGCAATACACTTTTTCTGGATATGGTTCGTCGTCTCTTGTCTGTGCACTTGGATTCTATCTACTTTCACAGAGGAAAAGGAGGTACAAGATGAGTAACCTTAGTGGATGGAGCTTGTTTTGGCTTGCCATGACAGCTACATGTATTATCGCAACTGTATTCAGTCTTATTCAGGCAAACAGAAAGAAGAAATCTGAAAGTAAGATAGACTATGGAACCCCAATAGCCACTCCTATTGTGCCATGTAACAATGACGGTATTTTTCCAGGATATCTTCGTGAACAATATTTTGAAACTACTGATTAAGCTATGGATAACAAGAAAAAGACAACTATAATCATTGTGTGTTGCATTCTTGCCGTCGCTCTGATAGCATTCCTTATCTGGAAAATGCTTCATCAGAACAATGAAGAAACATCTTCTTCTGATGCTGTAGACGGTGACGATTTCCCTTTACAGGAAGGAAGCCAGGGCGAGAAAGTGGAAGTTCTTCAGGAGTATCTTAACACACAATTGATGAAGATGCAGAATGGAGAAGTAAAGCCGTCTTTGCTTGATGTCGACGGAATTTTCGGAGCAAAAACCGCTACAGCTTGCAAAGCTGTGTTCGGCACAGAATCAATCTCTAAATCACAATTCAATGAGATTTAGTTTAACTAAAAGACAAACAACAATAGTGTTGGCTGTAGCGTCGGTGTCGCTTGTGGCGGCACTAGCGCTATTGCTCTACTATTTCTTTGTCACCAACGTAAAAGAGGAGGATATAGATATGTATAAATTCAAGCATTTCAGCTGGGATGAACTGACAAAGTCAGATACAGCAAAAAAATACGGTATTTCCAACACTCCAGGAGAAGAGGAAAAAAGAAACCTGATAGCACTTGTAATGAAGGTGCTTGATCCGCTGCGTGATAAGTATGCGAAACCTATCACCGTCAATTCCGCATATCGTTCTCCTTTCATAAACCAAAAAGTTGGTGGAGCGGAATCCTCCCAACACGTCAAAGGACAAGCAGCCGACATTACAGGCGGCAGCAAAGAGGAAAACAAAAAACTCTTTGAGATCCTTAAATCAATGGACTTCGATCAATTGATCAATGAAAAAGATTACAGCTGGATTCATGTCTCATACAAGCGAATCGGCTACAACAGAGGTCAAATCCTTAATCTATAAGCAACATGATTTACAATTCAGCAGCAGACATAGACGCAATCGGATATGACAAGATCATAGAGATTCCAGCGTCAGGAATCACATATCTGATGCGTATCGACACAAAGAGATACAACCCATCTACAGACGCTCTATCTCAACCGATTTGGCAGATCAAGAAGATAACAGAGACAACTGTAGGCGGTACTACTACGACACTAATACAGTATGCGAACGGTCGCAACGGCTACCATTTCGTCGCTGCCAATTACGCATCTTACACATATAAATTCAGGGAGGATTAAGTTATGGCAAACAAACAAAAAATCAACCCACGTACTGGAAAATTCAATCTGGTTGGTTCTGATCAGGAAGGCATTACAGACGTGACTTCTCAGGACGGTTCAATCTCTGTTACTGAACCTTCCGACGGAGTGAAAGACTTGTCTGTCAATACCGCTTCCGGTCCACTCAAACAAGAATTTGACACACTGCATGAAATCTACAACAAGTACAAGCGCCGTCCTTCTGGTAATATTGATACGGAAGGAATAGAAAACCATTGGATATTTCCGCAGGACAAGTCCCTCCAAGGAAACGTTAACTTGCCTATGGCAACTGGCTCTTCTCAGTATGGAGATTGGTTGCTTGTAGCTATATGTATTAGCGGAACAAATGGCTCTGTTGATACAGAAGGAAAAATAACGCTAAAATCCTGCAGTGTGGGTTCTGACGTAGACCCTCAGCTTAGCAATACTGTCAAATTCCCAACGTTGGATTTTCGTTGGAGATTGTTGCGTGGAGAGAATGCCACAGAGCCAGACAGCGGAGTGCCACCACAGTTGCTAATCTCAGACATGGTATATGTGCCGACAGAATATAAGGAGTGCAAGGGACAAACGGTAAGTTCTTCTGCCCCAACATGGACTTTTGATCCGTCAACTGATTTTATGTGTGTGTGTCACAAGGTAACACAAGCGGAATATAACGTGTCTAAGTTCACGGCTAATGCAGGATATAGCTATATCTATTATGTCTTCCTAAAGCATAAGATTTGGCATTGTTTCTACACTTCTCTAGAAATGACCAGAATTGTGACAGGAAGCCCCGTCCAATGCTCATACTGGACGAATAACTATCATTACAATGCTGCCATGCAATCTCCAGCGACAGCATTGTGGGATAACGTGATGAAATCTCCATCTTGGACTCAGCAGGGACAAGTCAGCGTACCTTTGTCTTATTGGACTCAGTATTGCGACCGATCAGATAACAGAGGAGCTTTCCGAGACATAAAATGTCAGACACTTTTCGGAGAGACAGCGGAGCATGGAGTGACAGCATTGCCTACCGGTACAAGAGTTATGGCTCAGACTTCAGTCCCTGAAACTACAGGAATGACACAATCAGCAGACAACGCAACAGATGAAGCATTCCATAATCTTGCCGAGCATTTAGAGTTGTCGGACGAAAAAATCTGGGATCTAAAGACATGGAACAATCTTAATTCTTTTGACGGTAGTTGTGTATGGACGGACGGAACGAACATATATTACAGTCGTGGTAGCGGTCAACAGTACGTACTGGATAAGGCATCTTCGACATGGAGCTCTAAGACCTGGCCGGGGGATAATGATATATGGGGCAATTGTGTATGGACGGACGGAACGAACATATATTATAGCGCGGCAACTGTGCAGCACGTCCTTAACAAGTCTACCTCTACATGGAGTGTCAAAAGCTGGACTGGCTTGACGGATTTTTATGGAGCGTACATTTGGACGGACGGAACGGATTTCTATTATTCCAACGGCACTGGTCAGTTTGTACTTGACAAAGCTACCTCTACATGGAGTGTTAAAAGTTGGAGTGGGCTCGCTTCTATTGATGGCAGCAGAGTGTGGTCTGACGGAACGGAGATATATTATTCAAACGGTACTAATCAATATGTCCTGAACAAGTCAACTGCAACATGGGAGCAAAAGACATGGAGCGGTCTTAGCAACTTTAATGGAGCTTATGTGTGGATTGACGGAACGGAGATATATTATTCCAACAGCACTGCTCAATATGTCCTGAACAAGGCCACATCGACATGGAGTGTTAAAAGTTGGAGCGGGTTGACTGAGTTTTATGGTACTTATGTATGGTCTGACGGAACATTGTCATATTATTCTTATAATAATATACAATATGCGTTGAGCTTAGCCATATTATCAGATTCCGAGTTCGCTTTCCGCAGATCAGCTTCTGACACATGGAAGAAGGTGAAAATGTCGGATATTAAGAATTATCTCGCTAAGACTTTGGCTCAGAAGTTTACGATCGAGTATGAGGACAACACAACAGAGGACATTAACGTTTATTCGGAGACAGTGTTATGATTAAGAAAAATGGCAAAACTATACAACATCTCTATAAACATATTTCTGGAGTTCTTCCAGATGAATATCAAGAAGTGGAGTATCTACAGAATGTTGTAGGTGCTTATATTGATACAGGATTTCGCCCACAGCAGAATATTTTTGCATTTGAACTTGAAGGCTGTGTTATTGACAATGTGTCTGTAGGATTCGGTGTACGTCGAGAACAGGCGAGTGATAATGATAACTGTAGCTTTATGTCCTATCGAGGTGAATCTATAAGAAACGATTGGGCTTGTATGAGTAATAGTTATTATCCAATACAGAGGAATGTCTATTACAGAATTGCAGGTGACAACAGCTCATTTAATATTAATGGCGTAAAATGGTTGGATGTTAATAGAACTAACTCTACAAGATTAGCATATACTGCCTATCTTTTTGCGATCAACACGGCTAATTCAGTCTCTCTGAATACTGGTATTCTTAGGATTAGAAGTTGCAGACTATATGACAATAGCATTCTTGTAAGGCATTTTATTCCTTGCTACCGCAAAACCGATTCTGTGCCTGGCATGTTTGATCTAGTCAATGGCGTCTTCTACACGAATTCAGGAACTGGAATGTTCTTAGTTGGAGCAGATGTGACACTAAAAAAAATCAACTCTATACGCGACGGTTTCAATAGGGTTATATTTAGAGATTCTTCAATTTAGGGAGGGGAAACATGTTAGATCCAGAAATCATAATTGCTCTGATAGGTTTTGCCACAACGGTTTGTGGTTACCTATTCGGTAGCCGAAAAGCAAATAATGAAGGGCATATGGCGGCATATGAGGCATATGCTTACGCCATCGAATCATTACGCAAAGAATTTGAAGCTAGAGCGGAAACGATGCGTCACGACTACCAGGAACTAAAGCAGAAGTATGAGCTTCTTGAAGCTGAAAATACAACTCTACGAAATAAAATACAAAAACTGGAGGAAAGATGATCAGGAAAGAGAGAGGGAAACAAAGATACCAGGTTTCTGATATAGAAGACTTGTTTTTCTATACCTTATACAACTTCAAGGCTGATTGGATTGCAGGAGAAATCTATATAAGGATTGCCAACAGAGTAAAGCAACTGTATGGATATGACATTTCCAAATTCAAATTAGTCTTGCGATCTGAAGACATCCGGCATATTTTCAATCGTCACTTTAACGAGAAAGTTCCTAACCAAAAGAATATTTCCGTAAACGACATAAAAAATATTCTAAGATTAGTGAACTACTGCGATTCTTTGGCATTGGATGTAAAAGAACGTATTGTATTTAAAAAAATATTTCCCAACGGCGAATATTCATTTGTCGTAGAAATTGACGAAAGGAATAAACGTCTATTGGGAAAAACATTCTGGATCAAAGCTTGACCATCTCATGTAAAGATCCTGAGAGTAACGTCCGAAACGATGTCAAGTCTGACAATCACCATAATATCACATCACACGTGATACTGGAGGCAAAGATAACAAGCAGAACTCAAATGGAAAGCCCTGTAATTCGCTTTTTTTATTCAATAATTCGCTAAATCTCACGCACTAAGTATAGCATTCGATATTTGACGTTCAAAGGAGAATACTATGAAGAAGTAATTGTTGATTCTAATGGTAATAGACTAAAGGAGAAAAAAGCTCCGGTTCCTAAGAAAAAAGATAAGAAACAGAAGCCTATCCAGTTCTAAGATAATTACAGCGGATTGATTTTTCAGTCTGCTGTATTTGAAAACTAAATATTTATCGTATTTTTGCAACGTACAAACTAAAGAAAGCAAGAATATGGCAACAATCACACTATCTTATGATTCCCGAAATACTTCTGTAAGAAAAATCTTAGAAGGATTGCTAAACTTAGGATTGGTTAAAGAAGAACGTACTATTATAGCTGAGAGTAAAAGTGAGTTTGCTGATGAAAATTTGACGAAAGAAGAGAAGCAGCTAAAAAAAGCGTTAGCAAGTGCTTTAATCATGAAAAGAAAAATCGAACAAGGAGAAATTGAGGGAACAAGTAATATTGACGATTTATTAAACGAAATATTATGACCGTAAAATTTGTCCATACTCCAGACTTTGACGCAAAGGCTAAAAATCTAAATAAGAAATATCCATCTTTTAGAAACGATTTGGAGGAGATTCTTAAAGAAATAAAGAAGAATCCCAAAATAGGATCAGACTTAGGCCACAAAGTTCGAAAGGTAAGAATGGCTATTGAATCCAAAGGGAAAGGGAAAAGCGGAGGTGCAAGAATTTTGACATACGAAGCTCTTACATTAGAGACAGATCAAAAAATCATTTTGCTTTACATTTTCGATAAATCAGAAATGGATAATGTTAGCGACAAGTTTATAAAATGGTTACTCAAAAACAATAAAGATTTATTAAAATAAAGAATATGGCAAAAACTTGTGGTGGAAAAGGTGCACCAAATATGCCTTCTACAACAGGCAATCCGTCTGGAGGTGGAAGAAACAATATGCCTTCTAAGAAATAAGAAAAGGAGCAACAGAATCGCTCCTTTTTGCTTTTCAGAACTCTGGTGTATTCTCATTGATAATCTTAACCAAGTACAGCGGATTGATTTTCAGTCCGCTTGATTTGAAAATTTGAAATAAAACGTATTTTTGCATCATATTAATTAAAGGATAAAAGGATATGGCAACAAAAGAAGATATTAAAGAAGCAGAGAAGGAAACAAAAGAATTGTTTGAATTGCTTCTAAAGAAAACTGGAGTTAAGAAAAAAGATCTTATAGATCTTATGGTAGGTCAATTTATCAAAGAGAATCTTGATTTAGTGACTCCAGCAGAGAAAAAGAAATTTCCAAAATTGGTTTTTTGATGGATAAGCAAGCAATCAAAGTCTATATTGATTCAAATGTTTTAGTTCATTATTGTACTGGGGTAGAAAGTGTGGTACAATCACTAACATATCTATTCCAAAGGAGGAGAAAAGAGGTGTTGTTCACATCTTCTCTTTCCATAGCTCAAACTATTGCATTATTGCAGTCAAATAGACCTAATAGAAAAGCGTACACTAAAGAAAAAGTATCGTCTTTAATGGACGGTTTGATAAAGAAACTGACTATTATAGATTTGACAAAAGAGGATATTTCTAAGGCTTTTTCAATCAACAACAAAGACATTGAAGACAATATCCAATATGTTTTGAGCCAAAAGAAAAAATGTGACGCTATTGTTACAGACAACACCAAAGATTTTTTATTCTTTAAGGGAGTAGAAATCATGAAACCAAACAAAACGATTTTATCCAGAAGAATAAAATAAATAAAAAGGAGCAACAAAATTGCTCCTTTTTATTTTTGTCAAAACTCAGGTGTATTTTCATTGATAATCTTAACCAGATTAGGGTCATAATGGTTGGCATAGATGGTCGTAATATCCAAGCTGGAGTGATCCGCATGCTGCATCACCGACAGATCGTCGACATGGGATTTAAGCATATTCCAAATCCCTGTATCTCTGAAAGAATAGAGCTGCATTGAAGACGGTAGACCTAAAGCCTTACGCAATTTATCCCACTCTTTTGTGAATTTCGAATCATATATTTTGTTTGATCCTGGAGACATTGTTTCGGGATCACTGAAAATATAGTAGCTCTGATTGTATTTCATTATGCCTAATCTCTTAATCAAATCTTCAATCTGTGTAGATATGGCACAATATCGAGTGTTATGGTTCTTTGCGATTGAAGCTGCCACTTTGATTGTATGATTCTTCAGATCAATGTCCCCTACCCTTAAATTACGTATTTCTTTTGGTCGGATCAACGAATGATACACCAACATACATACAAGTAAGAATGGTTTTCCGTCCAGGTATTCCGCAATCAGCTTTCGTGTGTCAACATCTATAGTGGTACGTTCCTTCTTTTCCTTCTTTTTTAATGAGAATTTATTGAAAGGATTTTCTTTAGTGTAGCCTTTAGTCACACACCAATTGAAAAAAGCTCTCGACATCTTCAGATAGTTGTTCCATGTTCGTGCAGAAACATTCCTTTCGTTATAAATATAATCCATAAATCGAGTTGCTTTAGCCTCATTGAAAAGACTGCAAAACAATCCTGGTTCTCTTGCGTTAGTCCAGTTTAGAAGCATGTTGGAGTAAGCCGAATAAGACCGCATTGTATCAGGTCGCAATTCCTTCTTCATCTCCTTCAGATAAAGTTCAGACACATCAGTAAGCGGAACGTATAGACGTGAGTCCTCGCCTTCAAAGAACGGATTCCAGCCGTCAAGGAGCTTGCAGTTAAGACGTGCGACAACATCCAGGCAATATTTTCTTGCATCCGCTTTCTTACTGAAACGCTTTACAGCTTTGTTCATGCGTATTCTAAAACGTTTCATTGCCAAAGTCTGAGGATTTTGTGCGTAATACTCAATATACCAATCATCCTGATTTTCCTTCAGGACAGCTGGCAAATACCTATAATTGCTAACGTGTGCGATGGTAATTTTAGACATTTTTTTTTAAGTGCGATTTGATCAAGCTGAAAATCGTACTTAAAGGTCAATTTTTTTTGACGCAATTCTGTCGCAGTTTATAATGAAAAAAGGCTGATTTTTTAGCGTTAAATGCTTAAAATCAGCCTTTTGCGGTGAGGACGAGATTCGAACTCGTGGTACGGTTGCCCGTACGTCAGTTTAGCAAACTGGTGGTTTCAGCCACTCACCCACCTCACCAATCCTCGGTGTTGTTCCCGATTGCGAGTGCAAAGGTAGTATATTTTTCTTTAACCACAAACTTTCATATTGCTTTTTTTTCAAATTTATCAAAAGTCACTATAAATCAACACAAAGGGTGGATGATGGATGATGGATGGTGGACGATTTCAACCTTCAACCATTAATCCTCAACCAAATTTGTATGGCACCTCATTTTTGGGTACTTTTGCACAAATTTTTAAGATAAGATTCAAAAATGAAAGAGGCGTCTTCCAATCGTGAACTACTATCATCACGTCTTGGCTTTATTCTTGTAGCCGCAGGTTGTGCCATAGGCATCGGCAACGTATGGAAATTCCCATACATAACTGGAATGAGCGGTGGTGGAATATTCGTGTTGATCTACTTCATATTCCTTCTTCTATTAGGAATACCTATACTCTGTATGGAACTCGGTGTGGGACGTGCATCACGTCTTTCTCCGATAAAAGCATTCAAAAGTCTTGAACCTCAAGGCACCAAATGGCATCTTCAAGGATGGGTGTCACTGATCGGATGCTACTTGCTCATGATGTTCTACACCACTGTGGCTGGATGGATGTTGCACTACATTTACTCCACTGCCCAAGGCACTTTCGCCGGCGACATGCCATCAGGATACGTTGCTGAACAATTCAACACTCTCCTCAACACTCCTTCTGTCATGTGCATGTGGATGGTGATCGTGGTTCTGCTCGGATGCATCACCGTTGGCTATGGACTAATAAAGGGATTGGAACGAATATCCAAAACTTTAATGCTGATTCTGCTTGGAATCATGGTCGTGCTCGCAATAAACAGCATAATGCTCAACAATAGCAAAGCCGGACTTGAGTTCTACCTCGTCCCTAATTTCGACCGAATGAGGCAAGTCGGCATCTTCAATGTGATCTATAACGCGATGTCTCATGCGTTCTTCACTCTGAGCATCGGTATCGGATCAATGGCGATCTTCGGTAGCTACATGAAGAAGACGAATACGATTCTGAAAGAAGGTATCACGATCGCTCTACTCGACACTGCCGTCGCTCTAGTCGCAGGTCTGATTATTTTTCCTGCATGTTTTGCTTATAGAATAGAGCCTAACGCAGGTCCAGGATTATTGTTCGTGACTCTGCCAGAGGTGTTCAACCGTATGCCTTGGGGACAATTCTGGGGCGCGATGTTCTTTATTTTCATGTCATTCGCATCATTGTCGACGGTGTTCGCTGTGTTTGAAAACATCATCACTTGCTGCTCTGAGCAGTTTGGATGGACACGTAAACGCTCGGCTTTCTACAATTTCTTCATCATCACTGTGCTATCAGTGCCATGTGTGTTAGGATTTAGCGAGTGGTCATGGGACTGGCTGAAAGTTTTCGGCGGCACAATACTCGACTTTGAGGATTTCATCGTCTCTTATTGCGCCCTACCTTTGGGAGGCATGGTTTTCTGTCTGTTCTGCACAAGCAGATATGGTTGGGGTATAAAAGGGTTCTACGAAGAAGCCAACACCGGCGATGGAGTACATTTCAAGCCTTGGATGCGTGGTTATCTAACATACGTTCTGCCACTAATTGTATTGGCTGTGTTCGTGCTTGGAATATGTGATAAATTCGGATGGATGTGAGTTAATTCATAATTCATAATGCGTAATTCGTAATTGTGGGTATATCCCGTCTACAATTATGAATTACGCATTTCTAATTATGCATTTTATTTAATTCTTCTCTTGTTTAGAGCCTTATGGTATTTCTTCGCATTGTCCTGATGATCATCAAATGATTTTGCGAAATTGTGAGTGCCATCAAAACGCTCGCTCGCACACATATAGATATAGTCGTGATGATCATAGTTGAGCACAGCATCTATAGCGCCCATCGACGGTATACGAATCGGTCCGGGAGGCAAACCCTCATATTTGTAAGTGTTGTATGGAGAATCCACCTCCAAATGTCCGCCACGTATACGACGGATAGAGAAATCACCGACAGCGAACTTCACTGTAGGATCCGCCTGCAACAACATACCTTTATGTAGACGGTTGAGATAGAGTCCGGCAACAGTAGGCTGCTCCTTCACACTCTTTGTCTCCTCCTCCACTATCGCTGCCAAAGTCGACACCTCAACCTGGGTCAGATTAGCGTCGGCACATTTCTTCACACGCTCCTCAGTCCAGAACTTATCATATTCCTTCTTCATTCTGTCGAGCAGATCCTGGGCAGTAATAGTCCAATACACCTGATATGTGTTCGGAATGAACAAAGCCACAGATGTTTTGGAATTAAGATTATACTTAGCCATCGCGTCGTCGCTATTCAAAAGAGAATAAATATCATCATACGACAGCATCAGCACCTCGTCAAATCTCTTACAAAGCTGCTCCTTTGTACGGATATTATTGAAAGTCAAATTCATAGGAGCCTGGCGACCCTTTTTCAGATTATTCACAAGCTGAATATTGCTCATCTGGTTTATAAGCTCATATCTTCCAGGAACAATATTAGCCGGATAATCCTGATATTCCGCAATTTTCTTGAATGAATTGATATCCTTCACGTTGCCAGTAGAATCCAGACGAGCAACTACATCATTGAAATTATCAGTCGGATAGACGTAAAGGAATTTAGCTTTATCATTGTTGATATAGATATTAGGGAGCATTGTGCTTGAATATGCGATATACCCAACGATTCCGACCACAACAGCAAGCAAGGTCACTACTATTGCGACTATCTTGCCAACACCACTCTTTTTTTTCTTTTTTGCCATCTGTGTTTTTCATTTTTAGAATTTCAAAAGTAGGCAATTAATTTCAAATGACAAATTTTTGCACTGATTTTAACAGCGACACTACTTGACACAACATTTAGAAATTCCAAACGCAAGTCTTGTTTGTTTAGAAATTAGTTCATCTTAAACCATCAAGAAAATCCACATTATCAGGCACATAATAAAAATTTATAAAAAAAGCGACGCAATAATTAGCCGCCTATTGATTTTTGTTGTAATTTCGTGCCGATTTTACAACTTGATAATTAATGCGCATTAGGCTTTTAAGCCACTTGTAATTTCAAAAGTAGTAACCCGTTTTCTTGGATAGCGAAAAGTCCATGAAAACATATTTATCAATTTTTATTTACAAAAAAAGATGAAAAAGTTTATTTTATCAGTCTTCGCATTGCTTGCGACATCTAACATCATTTGTGCTCAAAGTTTTCAGAAGGGTTCTAACGGTTTGTACCTTCAGTCTCCCTACTCACTATCTTTAGGATCGACTTCACCAAGCACAGTCCTATTCAACGTAGAGCTCTCTAACAGTAAGTTTACTAATTTTCTAAGTTTCAAGAACAACTTGCGTAGCAGTGGCAATGAAAATGTCATGTCTGTATCAAACGACGGATTGATCACATTGAACGGAACATCAGCAGGACTAGAATTATGGCAACACGACGGCAGCAATTCAGGTGGAATGGCGGCTCATCTTTGCTTAGGTTACCGCAGCGGATCTGGATACACTCTTTCTGCTCATGGAGGAGGTCGTTTGGCCGACTTGAATTACAAAGCCAGCAAACACAATTTTGATGGAAACCTTGTTGTCAATGGAACGATTGAGTGTAAGGGCGAATTCAAGGTTGCCGAAGTCAAGACAGACACAGTAACGACAAAGGACATCAAGATCAACATGAACAATGTGGCCGACTATGTTTTCGAGAAAGACTATGATCTTAAGGATTTGTCAGAGGTAGAGAACTATGTCAACGAGAACAAGCACCTACCAGGTGTGCCTTCAGCCGCAGAGATCGAAGCTAATGGCGTTAGTGTATCAAAGATGACTAACATCTTGTTGGAGAAGGTTGAGGAGTTGACACTTCACATGATTCAGTTGAAAAAAGAGAACGAGGCTTTGAAGGCTAAATTTCAGGAATTGGAGAAATAAATAAAGAGATATGAAAAGATTAATTTTAGGTGTTTTCATATTTCTTGTTGGGGCGACGTTTGCTCAAGACAAACGACTCTCGTTTTCCAACGGTTATGTGAATTCCGGAAAATTCAAAGTGACGAAATCTGTCACTGAAGGAGATTCGTACATTGATGTCACCTACAACTTCACTGGTGCATACATATACGATCAGGTTGAGAATGGAAAGACTTACGCAAGAATTGAGATGCCAGACGCACGAGTTCTTGACATCAAGGGAGAGCCTGCATTGCCTTACTACAATGATCTGTTGGCTATCTCTTCAGAGAAGAATGTGTCGGTTAAAGTTGTAAGTTCAAGTTATAAGGAGTATTCTGCACCTGCTGTTTTGCCTGCGGTTGGTCCATACCTTGCGTCTGACAACAAACCAGCGGTTTCAGAATCTAAGGTTTATACAACAAACAGCTTCTATCCTGCTTCTACAACTCAAGTGGAAGGTGTGAACACATACAGAAGCCTGCCATATGCTAGTGTGGATATATATCCTATTCAAATCAATCCAATCACAAAGAAGGCAAGATGTTACACAAAAATAACATATCGTTTGACTTGTGACTCTAAGGATGATCTAAAGAATCTTAAATCAAAAAAGGAATCTCTAGAATCATTCAAAGAGATTTTGAGTAATCCTAAGGCTATCGACAAACTTGAGGATAAGAGTTCTGATTTGCGTGTTTCGTATTCATCATACGACTACGTAATAGTCACAACAAATACATACTCAGCAGCAGCGAAGAAATTGGCTGATTGGAAGACAATGTTAGGATACAGATGTACAACTGTAGTAAAAAGTTCATGGACCGAAGCTACAGTCTTGAATTCTGTACGAAACATCTATAATTCCCAGTCTAAATTGCCAGATTATCTTTTAATACTTGGCGATCACCAGGATGTTCCAGGTGTGGAGACAACAATGCTTGATAAAACTTTTTATACCGACAATCCGTATTCTAGAGTTAAAGACACAGAAAGCAACGGAAATGTACATTATGCATCAGACGTTGCGACTGGTAGAATTTCTCCAGAGAATGCCACTCAAGCTAACTTGATTGTTGACAAGATTATAAACTACGAGAAAACACCTCCAACAAGCAGTGCCTTTTACAACAAAATTCTTGCCATTGGATATTTTCAGGACAACAACGACAATGGAACAGAGAATATGAGATTTATCAATAACGCAGAAAATATCAGAACAGATTTAATGTCTAGAGGATTCAGCGTTGACCGTTATTATGTAAATAACAGACAGTCAAACTGTCCTGCTAAAGATTATTCAGGAAAAACACTGGCTAATGAACTGCTGAATTGCTCAAGTCTCTGGAACAATCCTAAGTCTAACGTGGTTAACGCAATAAACGATGGTCGTTTATTTGCATTTTATAGAGGTCATGGATTAAATGATGGGTACTATGGCAGATATACAAGCGAAGTCATATTCAAGACAAACGACATAAGCAGTTTCTCTAATGGAAACAAACTGCCAATTTTCTTTAACTTCACTTGTCAAACCGGCATGTTCGGGTATGGAGCAAAAAATAGTCCTTGCTTTACAGAAGCCTTGCTAAGAAAATCAGATGGTGGTGCTGTAGGAGCATACGGAAATGCACATAACGTATACACTGTTGAATCTTCTAATTTGTCAAGGATTTTAATGTCTAGATTGTTTACTGAATCAAATCGTGCGATAGGTAAAGTGCTATGCTCTAGTTTGATTGCCACTTCATCCGGAACAGATTCATATTCTATATACATGCACAAAATCGCCCACTATTTCGGTGATCCAAGCATGCGTCCATGGACAGATGTTCCTACTTGCTTCTCTCCTACAATCACAAAAGAAGGTTCAAGCATCAGAGTGAAGACTGGCGGTGTAAGCGGTTGCAAGGTGACTATCTGCAGAATCAGCGATATGACAATCTTGAACACAACAACAATGTCTGGATCAGAAGGTCTCTTCAATGTAGGAAACGCTCCTTGCTATGTGACTATCACAAAGCATAACTATATTCCGTATGTTGGAGTGGTAAGAGACTTGTACCTACAGAACATGAGTTTCAATGAGGACAGAACTGTTCACGGTGTCAACATCACTGCCGGAAAGAATGTGACTTCTGATTTGACTCAGGGTAATGTTTACGTAAACAGTGGAAATACCACTTTACTTGCAACCACATCTTTGGTGTTTAAATCTGGATTCATCGTTAAAAACGGTGCCAAGTTCACAGCAAAGAAGCAGTCTCGTCCATGCAACTATTCTGGAAACGGTCCACGTTCTCTACGTTATGCTGATATCGATCTTGAATATGACGACGAGGAATTCGAAATCGATCCAGAAATCACAGATCTTGACGATGTAGTTTCTGATGCGGATATGATTAAGATCTATCCAAACCCAACAGATGGACGCTTATACATCGAGGTTTCCAACGGTAATATTGACAACATTGTTGTGACAGATATCACTGGCAAGGTTTTTGTCAACAAAACTGTAAATGCAGACCAGTCGGAGATCGATCTTTCTTCGTATCCAAAGGGCATCTATCTTGTGAATATTGTGACTGAGAATGACTCTTATACAAAGAAAGTCGTGCTAAAATAACCTAATATGTATTTATCTCTTTAAAAGATCGCTTGTGGAAATTATCCACAGGCGATTTTTTATTGTCCATAACTCAAATACTTGCTTTTTTAGAATATAAAAACCCAACCTGTTTCTAAAATTTATTTTTTGTGTCTAGCATTAAAAATATTTATAATTAGGTATTGTTGTAATAAAAAAATATTTATAATTTCGCACCGTTTTTCAGAGAAAGGTAAACTTACATTATATGTCAGCCTTGAAATGAAACATAAAAAATGGGGGTTTATGTGGAGTGGAAAGATTGATGTATGATTAAGTCAAGTTCACTCTGAAGCGAAATATATTTATGTGTCATTGAGATGGTAGTTCAGCCATTCTAGAATGTTTATTCGCCTTTGATATGGCGAAGACAGCTGAACGGAAAAAAGTATCTTCGGTAGAGGGCTCAATCCGAAACATAACTTTCATTAGATGATATGTATGTTATTTGTTATGCGAAAAGTCAGGATGAATGTCACAAATGCGAAAATTCTCAGACTTTTACGTATTAGATTAATGTGGTAAGGCAACATTGTGTGCACACCATACGATTGACTTTGGCTCCCCATGTCAGGGTTAGGATTCGTATGTCTTTTTTAGAATAATGCCAGCCATATTAAAAAACATCTGTTCCGATGCCCCATCATCGGCAGACCAAGTGTATTCGTACGGATTTCATTCGGACTCGGTGATTTTCGTATCAGTTTGTTATTGAGTCTATTGTTTAAAAAAAAGAAAAAAATGAATTACAAATTTTTACCATTCGTAATTGGTATGACATTGGCTTCAACAGTCGCAAACGCTGCAGACGGCAGCTTCACTAATCTTACAGTAAGCAACAATGCAACTGTTAGCAACAAATTGAATGTATCTGGTATTTCGACATTCAACAAAACAGCGAACTTCAAAAATTTAGTGAACATCACGCTTGCGAAAGGAGCGAATAATAATTTCATTGAATGTTCCGATCTAAACAAATCAGCATACAACACGATGTTTTATGTAACTAATTATGGTTATGCCTTTGCTACTGGTTTTGTAGTTAGAGAAACTGCCGCAAATCACTGCTGTAGCCCTGCTCTTCATATCAACTATGACACTCCAAACAGCAGATTTAATATCGACACAGAAAGCTACATGGGAAGATTCCACCCTATTTACTTAAAGGCTAGCAGCTTCACATTCGACGGAGGAGAGGTTGTCATCAACAACAAACTTACATGTAAAGACGAGTTAGAGGTGATCGGACTAACAGCGTCTACAATCAAGGCAGACGACATCAACGTCAACATGAACAACGCAGCAGACTACGTGTTCGACGAGAACTACGACTTGAAGTCGCTTTCAGAGGTGGAGAGCTACGTCAACGAGCACAAGCACCTTCCTGGAATCCCTTCAGCAGCAGAGATGGAGCAGAATGGCGTAAGCGTATCTGCAATGAGCAACATGCTATTGGAGAAGGTAGAGGAGCTTACTCTTCACATGATCCAGTTGAAGAAAGAGAATGAGGCTTTGAAGGCTGAGGTTAAATCATTAAAGAAGTAAGATAATGAAAAGACTTGGATTTATATTCAGTCTTTTACTTCTGTTTGTCAGTTCCGTTTCTGCAAAAGTTACAGTTTCGGACGCACAAAAAATCGTGAAAGACTATGTCGAAAAAAAGGCGGGATGGAAATATGATGAAGTAAATGTTTATCAGGCTCCAAACCAAATACAGACGGTAAACATATCATTCGGCGAAGGGTTCTCTCTAAGTGAGAAATCTTGGTGCTTTATGGTAGATCCGACTCCTAACATGAAATGGTGTCATCCATGTAAGTACGTGTGTGTATCTCCAACATCAGGAACGACAACAGTGAAAGCTAAAAATATGTTCCCAAAGGAATTCAACACATGGACTTTGATCAACAGAACCATAGCACAGCCGAAGTCATTCAACGTATCGACTCGTTTTATCGAGCCAGGATTGTTTACTCACAAAAAGACAAATGTTGTCAAAAACAATGCGTACGCAATTCTAATCTCAGGAGGAGAATCCCTCAGTGGTAATTGGCAAGACGGTTGGAATGAGATGTCGATTATGTATCAAGCATTGACTGATTTGCACGGATACAAGAAAAGTAACATTACCGTCCTAATGTCTGATGGAAACGATCCAGCAAATGACATTATAGTCCGGTTTCCTGATTACACAGGAGTTGTAATGTCATCACCGACTGATTTAGATGGAGATAACCAATCTGATATCAATTACGCATGTAATACCAACAATGTCAAAACTGCTTTTGAGAACTTAGCAAAAAAATCAACAACAAATGACGACATCTTCATTTACTTTGTTTCCCATGGTGGACCAGATGAGATAGCCCTTTATGGATACCAATATTTGTATGCTCAGCAATTGAGTGCATATTTGGACAAACTAAAAGCAAAGTCTATCACCGTATTTTTGTCAGCTTGTCACAGCGGAAGTTTTATTGATGATATAAAAGGTTCCAACAGAACGATTATCACATCTACCTCTAAAGATGAGTCTGGTTTTATTTTTTCAAACAAGTGTGATATAGGTACTTTTTGGGAGCCATTCTTTTTTGCTTTGACAGGAACAGATTTGAAGACAAATGCAAATTATAGTTGTGATGTGAACTATGATGGTCAAAATGACTATGAGGAGTCATTTGTCAATGGACTCAAATACGATCAGTACGCTAGTATTTCAAATATAGGAACCGAGGATCATTCAGCCCCACACTTCTGGTCCTCAAAATCACTTTCTCGATCAGTAAACATTACCGCTGGTTCTGGACGAATCATGTCGGGCGCCACTTTAACCGCAAACAACAAAATATCAAACGCTGATATTGTATACCAGGCTTCTAACAAAGTTTTATTGAAGGGTGGTTTTAAATACAAGCAGTCAGGAAAAGCAAAATTCAAATGTATTGCAGGAGGAGACTGTTTAAGAAAACTTGACGTTCTTCCAGAAATCGAGGATGAGATATTTGAGTTAGAAGATTTCTTTGGATTCGACCCAGAAATCACAGACATCGATGATGCACTTTCTGACGTAGAAAAGATTGAAATCTATCCAAATCCGACAGATGGAAATCTAAACATCAGTGTTTCAAATGGTTCTATTGACAACATTGTTGTAACTGATTTCACAGGCAAGGAATTGATGAATCAGACTGTAAATGCGGATCAGGCTGAAATCGACCTATCATCATACAACAAAGGCATCTACCTTGTGAAAGTTGTGACTGAAAATGATTCTTATATTGAGAAGGTTGTGCTAAAATAATCTAAGCTCGATATAAAACTCTTAAAAAGATCGCTTGCGGAATTATCCGCAGGCGATTTTTTTTGTTTTGGCATTAATACCCCCTTACAATATTACAATATATTTACATTTCGGCTAACCGTTGCACACCTTATCATTTCACAATAAAAATTTCTTTACATTTGTGCCGGGTTTTAAGAGAGATGCTCTGAATCATAATGTCTAACTTGACACGAAGCAAGAAAGAGGGACTTGAAGATTGGCAAGATCAGCATACGACCAGATGATTTTCCTCTTGGACATATAATTGTCATTCTATCATTAGAAGAATGTGTATATGAATAAGATACAACAGGACTAAAAGGTATTTTTGGAATAAAATACAATCCAGAACCACTCTCCACATCAGATGACATGTATGTTATTGATTATTTTCAAGACGTTGCAAAGTTTGGATAGAATTTTAAGTAATCCTTCTGAATCTAAACGTCAGAAGTAATTAGAAACCATTGTCCGTCACGATGCCCCTTCATCGACATAACCGACATGTTTTCGCACAGATTATTATCGAGTTCTATTGTCTAATTTTTAATCAAAAATATGAATTACAATTTTTTACCATTTGCAATTGGAATGGTGTTGGTATCAACAGGTGTAAGTGCAGAGAATTTTGAAGAAGTGTCTGCAGACAAAGTAACTACAAAATCACTAACAGCAGACTCGGCTAATATTGGAGGTGTAATTATTAACGAAGGTTTGAATAACTCAGGATTAATCGTCGGAATCGCGAGAAAAGATTCCGAAGGTTATCGAAATTTTATCGAATGTAAAGATTATCGAATTGGAGCATACAACACGATGTTCTCAGTATCAAAATCTGGTTGTATAGCCGGCACTGGATTATGCGTCAAAGAATCGTCTGCAAACCATACCTATTCACCGACTCTCTGTGTTAAATTTAATGACGAAGAGAATTTGTTTAGTTTTTCAACAAGCAGTTATCCGGGGACTCAACCCGAGAGATATTACCCAATAAGATTCTCAGCTAATGTATTCACATTCGACAAGGGAGACATGATTGTCAATGGTACTACAACATTAAAAGATAGTGTTGCTATCGGAGGCGGTTTGGAAGTTCAAAAAGAGACTGTGCTCGACTCCATGCTACAGGTTAAGGGAGAGACTGTGCTCGACTCTACTCTTCAGGTTAAGGGTGAGACTGTGCTCGACTCTATGCTACAGGTCAAGGGTGAGACTGTGCTCGACTCTACTCTACTGGTCAAGGGTGAGACTGTGCTCGACTCTATGCTACAGGTTAAGGGTGAGACTGTGCTCGACTCTACTCTTCATGTCAAGGGTGAGACTGTGCTCGACTCTATACTAAAGGTCCAGGGTGAGACTGTGCTCGACTCTACTCTTCATGTCAAGGGTGAGACGGTGCTCGACTCTACTCTTCATGTCAAGGGTGAGACGATGCTCGACTCTACTCTTCATGTCAAGGGTGAGACGGTGCTCGACTCTACTCTTCATGTCAAGGGTGAGACGATGCTCGACTCTACTCTTCA
>JAEEMG010000032.1 GCA_016283095.1 Paludibacteraceae bacterium
CAAATTCCTTTATGATGATATGGGAAACGCTGTATCACAAACCGCTGTTGATGGACAGGGTGATCCTTTTATCCCTCATACATGGAAATATACTTTTGATGAGCATAATAATTGGTTGACATGCACGGAGTATGAAGGTGACAAACCTCTTTATATTACTGTCAGAACAATAGAATATTTTTCAAAATAAGATATGTCAAAATGAGATATGCTGTAGTTGGAACCGGTGCGATTGGAGGATATTATGGAGGAATGCTGGCAAATGCTGGATTTGATGTCCATTTCCTTTTTCATTCTGATTTCGACGCTGCGTGGAGTAATGGGTTGCGTGTCAATTCCGTCAACGGAGATTTTGAAATAGAACATATCAATGCCTATAATTCCACTGCTTCAATGCCGAAAGCGGATGTCGTTTTGGTAGGATTGAAGACGTTGCAGAACCGTCTTCTTCTAGAACTGCTTGATCCGATAGTGAAAGACGGTACGTTGATAGCATTGATCCAGAATGGTATTGGCTATGAGCAGGAGTTGCAGGAGGAGTTTCCTGAAGCGAGAGTGTGCGGAGGCTTGGCTTTCATCTGTGCGGAGAAGACTGCTCCAGCAGTGGTGTCTCATTATGATTATGGCAAACTGACGCTTGCCCTTCACGGAGAAGATCCTTGTGATTCTTTCGACGCGATGATTGCAGATATGGAGGAGGCTGGCATCGACGTCGTGCGTGCTGCAGACCTCAACACTGCGAGATGGAAAAAACTGGTGTGGAACACTGGTTTTAACGGTCAGTCGGTGTTGTTTGGAAAAAACACAGAAGAGTTGTTGTTTGGCAGAGAGAAGGATTTGTATGTCAAACCGGCCATGCTGGAGATTATCAAAGCTGCTCAGGCAAACGGTGCGGATGTTGATGAATCGTTTGCCGACGAGATGATAGAGATGACCCTTAATATGAAACCATACTATCCAAGCATGCATGTGGATTATTCACACGGTCGCCGACTAGAGGTAGAGGCTATATATTCCCGTCCACTCAGATTAGGATTGGCGAAAGGCGTGCCGATGCCTGTGATGGAGGAGATTGAGAAGAGGCTGAGGAAGATTAATGGTTGAGGGTGGAAGGTTAAAGGTTAGGGTAGGGCAAACCCTTGTGTTTGTCCAAAAACACGTAGAGACGCACGGACGTGCGTGTGCCATGCCCTCCATGTCATGCGTGTCAATTACATTTCCAAAACGTTGTGCGTGTAAATCATTTTCATAACGACAAGGGCGACCACAAGGGATCGCCCCTACAGATGAAAAATTGAATTTGTGATCTTGTGATGTTATCATTGTGATTTATCATAAAAAACTGGGAGACGTGATGATTCATGTCTCCCAGTTTTTTTCTTTCGTCTTTTATTCTTTCACTCCCAGCCACTCGTCAAGCAGCATTCTGGCCATAGATAGTTTTCTTGGAATCTCCGGCATCGCATGACGGTTGAACCATCTGCAGTCTACCAATTCCTCCTCCTGAACCTTGATATCTCCGCTTTCGTATTCGGCAAAAAATCCGAGCATCAGGTTGTTGGGGTATGGCCATGGCTGTGATTTATAGTAACGGATGTTTTTGATTTTCAATCCCGTCTCCTCCATAACCTCGCGTCGCACCGTCTCCTCTATGCTTTCTCCCGTCTCCACAAATCCTGCGACCAATCCATAATACGGACGTTTGAAATTTTTGGATTTCGCAAGCAGAACCTCATCTTCCCCTTTGGATACAAGCACAATGATCGCTGGCTGGACAGGAGCCCAGATCTCTTTGCCACATCCTGTGCAGATGCGGCTGATATCAGTCTTCCTCACCATCTCTTTTCCGCAGTGTGCGCAGAATCGGATGTTGGTGTGGAAATTGATCAGTTCGGATGCTTTCCCAGCGGCATAATACTCTTCGAAAGGAAGAATGGAATATGAGTCGCGCAACCCGGAAAAGCTGCAGGTAGACGGCAGTTCTCCATCAATTGTGACAGCCTTGGCAGGAGATCCATTCAGGTCTGGCAACGTGATGATTTCCGACTTTATGGCAAATGGCACCGTCTCCGCAAACGGAATTCTATATTCATCTTCTGCTTTTTTCTCAACTACTATTTCAGATTTTTCATTGAATGCAAACCAATATGTTTTCATTTTTCGATCCAGATTATATATTTCCCCTAAAATAAGAAACGCAGAGGTGCTTGGACCTCTGCGTAATTATGCATTCCGCATTTAGAATTCTTAATTCATTTATGGGTGTACGAAAGTGCCGATGTTGTCGCCCGACATCACCTTCTTCAAATTACCTACGACATCCATGTTGAACACCATGATAGGCATCTTGTTGTCTTTAGCCAAAGCTGTGGCTGTGACATCCATCACCTTCAAACCACGGTTAAGGATTTCGTCGTAGCTGATCTCGTCAAACTTAGTTGCAGTAGGATCTTTCTCTGGGTCAGCTGTATAGATTCCGTCTACACGAGTACCCTTCAACATCACGTCTGCTCCGATTTCAATCGCACGGAGAGCAGAACCAGTGTCAGTTGTGAAGAAAGGACAACCTGTTCCGGCAGTCATGATTGCGATAGCTCCACTCTGCATTGTCTCTACAGCTTTGTCGCGAGTGTAGAATTCACCTATAGGCTCCATGCGGATGGCTGTCAACACCTTCGCTGGCTGGCCGATAGACGCAAGTGCGGAAGATAGAGCCATACCGTTGATTACAGTGGCGAGCATACCCATCTGGTCACCTTTCACACGGTCGAAACCAGCTTTTGCTCCGCTCAATCCACGGAAGATATTACCTCCACCGATTACGATGCCGATCTCGACACCCATCTCTTTGATTTCCTTTATTTGTTGTGCGTATTCTGCAAGACGAGTCTCGTCGATGCCGTAGCCTTTGCTACCCTGCAATGATTCTCCGCTTAATTTCAATAAGATTCTCTTAAAACGTGCCATTTCACCGATTTTTTTATATTTATCAGCAAATATAAGCATTTTAGCAGAGCATATTTTATAAAAACCGATAAAAAAGATATATTTGCGTGTCAATTGTATAACTTAAAGAGAAAATGGCTAAACCAATATATCATTTTGACCCGAAAACTATGACCTATTTCCGTATCGATAATAAGATACAGTATAGGATATCCAATATCATCTCGCACCTGGTGTCGAGTGTGTTTGCAGGATTGGCATGTTTCGTGTTATTTGTAATGTTGTTTGAGAGCCCTAACGAGAAGGTTCTTCGTAGTGAGAAGCTTGAGTTGGAGGCTCAGTATGAGTTGTTGAACTCGCAGATTGAGGAGATTCAGGAGGTGTTGACTGATATACAGCAGCGTGACGACAATTTGTATCGTGTCGTTGTGAATGCGGATCCTGTGCCTAGTGAGGCAAGGGAGATTGACAAAACTTCTGTGAAGTATAAGGATTTGCGTGAGAAAACATCTTCTGACATTGTTGTGCTTACTACCCAGAAAGTGGATGAGTTGCGTCGTAAACTATACGTGCAGAGCAAATCATTCAATGAGGTGTTCGACGCTGCAAAGAATCATGAGGAGCGACTATTGCGCACTCCGTCTATCCAGCCGGTGCTTAATAAGGATATGAAGCGTATGGCGTCTGGATACGGTATGCGTATCGACCCTATATACAAGACTCCTAAGTTCCATGCAGGAATGGACTTCTCCGGAGCCCACCGTTCGGAAATCTTCGCCACTGCCAAAGGTACACTTACGTTTGTCGGTTGGAAGCAGGGATATGGAAACTGTATGATTATCGACCACGGATTCGGCTACGAGACATTATACGCCCACATGGATGGATTTAAGTTGAAGCGAGGACAGCAGGTCAACCGAGGCGACGTGATCGGTTATATGGGTAACACAGGTAAGAGTACAGGTACGCACCTTCACTATGAGGTCCACTATAAAGGAAAAGTTACGGATCCACGAAACTACTATTTCCAGGATTTGAGTCCGGAGGAGTATGATGAGATGGTGCGTCTTACATCTAATAATGGTAACGTGTTTGACTAAAACGATAAGGTATGAACGAAGATCCAATTTTTTTTGTTGTGATTGGCTTGATTGCCGTCGCTTTTGGAGGTTACAACCTTTACGAGAAGATAAACAATCCAAAGCGATTTGAGAAAGCTGTGGAGACAACCGCAAAATTTATGGGGGATAATGTCAGCCGTGTTTGGCAGAACATCTCAAGAATATGGTTCCCTATTATTATAGGAGTTGTCAGTATTGTATTGGGAACTTGTTTCTGATACAGACTATGTCGCATTATAGTGTTGTGATATTCTGAATGAGGAAATACGCAAGTCTCTATGATTTTAGGATGATTAAGACTTATTTTTAGATTTTAGAAAAAGAATGACTAAATGTCATAAGTGACACACTGAAAATAGAATTGTCTGCCAAATTTGCAGTTTTGCAAGTTTGGCAAACTTTTTGATTACGCTTAAATGTATATTTTGATAACGGATAAAAATTAGTGATATTATGGCAGAAGATAATAATATAGAAGAACAGAAAGTAGAAAACGCAGAAGAGCAGACTGTGGAGAATGCAGCTGAGGCAACAGCAGCAGACAACGCAGCGTCTGAAGCAACAGAGGCGACAGCAGCAGAAGCTGAGACTGCGACAGCGGAACCAGTCGACGAGAGAGATGCGAGAATTGCGGAGTTGGAAGCTCAGGTTGCGGCTCAGAAAGACCAATATTTGCGTCTTTACGCAGAATTTGATAATTATAAGAAACGTACATTGAAGGAGAAGGCGGAGTTGATCCAGACTGCCGGTAAAAATGTGCTTGAGCAGATGCTTCCGCTTATCGACGATGTTGAGAGAGCTATGGCGTCAGTGAAGACTGCTGAATCTGTGGATGGAGTGAAAGAAGGAGTTGATCTGATTTATAATAAGTTTGTGAAATTCCTTGATAGTAACAATGTAAAAGAAATAGAGACTGTAGGCTTGCCCTTCAATACCGACTTTCATGAGGCAGTTGCGCAAGTGCCCATGGGAGAGGATAAAAAAGGTGTTGTCATCGACTGTACTCAGAAAGGTTATGTCATGGGTGAGAAGGTCGTGAGATTTGCCAAGGTCGTAATAGGAGCATAAAGTCATGGCAGAAAAGAGAGATTACTACGAAGTGCTTGGCGTTTCAAAGACAGCCACAGCAGAAGAGTTGAAAAAAGCATACCGTAAGAAGGCTATCCAGTATCATCCAGACAGAAACCCTGACAATCCAGAGGCAGAGGCTAAGTTCAAGGAGGCGGCAGAGGCTTATGAAGTGTTGAGCGACGAAAATAAACGTGCTAGATACGACAAGTATGGTCATGCCGGACTTGATGACCAGGGTGGCTTCGGTGGAGGCGGCTTCGGTGGAGGAATGTCAATGGAAGACATCTTCTCTCAGTTCGGTGATATTTTCGGTGGAGCATTCGGAGGAGCGTTCAGTGGCGGCTTCGGCGGTGGTGGCGGTCGTGTCACACGTCGTGGCGGCGATTTGCGTGTTAGAGTGAAGGTCACTTTGAAAGACGTTATGAACGGAGTCGAGAAGACGGTGAAGTTGAAACGTAATGAGGAGTGTACTGCGTGTAATGGAACAGGTTCAGCTGACGGACAGACTACTACATGTCAGACTTGTGGTGGTAAGGGAGTTGTATATAGAGTGCAGCGTACTATCATGGGTCAGATGAGAACACAGTCTTATTGTCCAGATTGTGAAGGAGAGGGACAGATTGTCAAGAACAAATGTAAGTGTTGCGGTGGCTCAGGAGTTGTGCAGAAAGAGGCAACAGTTAAGTTCAAGATTCCTGCAGGAGTACAGGATGGTATGAGTCTACGTGTTCCTGGAGCAGGAAATGCAGCAGGCAGAGGCGGCGAGAAAGGTAATTTGATTGTTCAGATTGAAGAGGAGCAGGATCCAGATTTGTTCCGCGACAACGAGGACTTGATCTACAACGCATTGATTCCACTTCCAATGGCAGTTTGTGGTGGTAAGATCGAGGTTCCTACTGTGGATGGAAAGAAGTGTGAAGTCAAGATAGAGCCAGGCACAACACATGGTAAGTTGTTGAGAGTGAAGGGAAAGGGATTGCCACGTTTGAATGCCTATGGCACTGGAGATCTGTTGGTTTATGTCAGCGTATTCATTCCAAAGAACTTGTCGAAGGACGAGAAAAAGGAGATGGAGAAGTTGA
>JAEEMG010000033.1 GCA_016283095.1 Paludibacteraceae bacterium
CCCTGATGATCCTTGTGCGATACGTACAGAGCCATATGCACTTGGTTTTTACTGTGAGGAATATAGATGTCCGAAGACAAAATTCTCATTCGTTGAGGATGACATAAAAGCAAAGGATTACGATACAACAATATATCATAATCGTACTGAGGATTTGAAAATTGTATTGTATCAGAATGATAATGAACCTATTGATGCCTTTTATATAATGGGTAGCCAAACTCCAATTGTGAGTGAATCTTCAGGAAAGAAGCATACTTTATATCTTCCGGCGGAAAAGGGTTCTGTGACCATCTATGCGATGAATGACACATGTAAGACTGATAGTGTCTTTTTCACTATCAATAAAGTATGTCCAAAGACGGAATTTACATTTGTAAATGGTGATTTCACAGCAAAAAAATTAGACACAACAGTCTATTTCAACAGGACAGAGGATCTAAAGATAGTGTTGTATCAGAATAATAGTGAGCCTTTTGACGCGTTTTATATGAATGGCAGTAAAAAGACTCCTATTCAGAGTGAGTCTTCAGGAAAGAAGCATACTTTGTATATACCAGTGGCAGAGGATTCTGTGACCATCTATGCCATGAGTGATACTTGTTTTACTGATAGCGTGGTTTTATCTATCAAAAAGGTATGTCCGAAGACAGAGTTTACATTTGTAGAGGGCGATTTTACAGCTAAACGTTCCAACACAACCATTTGCTATGATCGTAGAGAGGATGTGGAAGTTGTGTTATATCAGAATAATGATGAGCCAATCGACGCGTTTTATATAAAGGGTAGTGATACTCCGATTCAGAGTGAAAGTACAGGAAAGACACATACGTTATATATTCCTGCAAATGAAGACTCGTTGAGGATCTATGCCATGAGTGACACTTGCAAGACTGACAGCGTATTTTTCTCTATCGATAAATATGATGAATTAGTGTTTGACAAGATAGACGATAGCGGTAAAAGAGAGCTTGTTGTGGACGCGAAGGGTGGCGCTGGCAACTACAGTTATGATTTTGGAGATGGTTTCCAGTCGTCTAACAAACTTGCTGATATCACATATGGTTCTGAATACAAGATAATTGTAATGGATGAGGAGGGTTGTTTGGCTGATACTTTATTTAAGACAACCAGATATGAGTTAGAGTTTTCTGTCGCATTCACTCCAAATGGAGACGGAGTGAATGACAAATGGGAAATCAAGAACATAGAGAAGTATCCGTCAGCAAGAATCACATTGTATGACCGTGTGGGCAAAAAGCTGTTGAGCACAACAGGTGAGAAGTTTGATGGTTGGGATGGAATATATTTAGGTCATCCACTTCCGTCAACTGATTATTGGTATGAGATCTCTATTGATGAATTAGACAAGATTTACGTTGGCCATTTTACACTGTATAGAGGAAATCAATAAAGTATTTTATTATAATATAAAAATCCGGCATCGTTTTGATGTCGGATTTTTTTGTGTATATTATTTCGCATTCTTAATTCTTAATTCTCAATTTTATTTCATCCCCCTCGTCGCCTTAATCAACTCAAACGCTTTATTGATCTCCTGGCATCTTAGATTAGCGATTTCAACGGCTTTCTCTCCTTGTTGAGCGAACAGATCGGGATGGTTAAGACGCATAAGATTGCGACGTCGGGCTTTGATCTCTTTGTCTGTGGCCTCTTCTGTCAAATCAAGTGCCGCATATGCTTTCTGTAGCTCAGTAAGCGGTTTGGATGTATTTGAACTATAACTTGAATTTGAACCTGTAGATTGATAATAACTTCCTGTGTTATATGAAGATCCGTTTTGGGAATATGAACTGTATTTGTTGCCAGTTGTTGAATCGTTGTCTGTGGATTCATACTCGTATTGGCTGTATTCTTCGGTGTCTCGTGTACCTGTAAAGGTTTGGTTTTTCTTTTGGTATTTCTTTTCATAAATATTGTAGGTACTTGAATTCATGCCATTCAAATTTTCTGTAATCCTTTTTAGAAATAACTTTTCTTCTGAACTACACGAACCGTCTGAGAAGGCAATCTCAAAAAGATATTCAAGAAACCATTTCTTTCTGGTGAAGTTAGACGTTTTGTTGATTCTATTGATATAAGGATCGAATTCAGATCGTATGGAATAGGTTTGATTCTTGAATTTTAAGGCATATACTTTCACAAACTTCACTCGTTCTTTGAAATGAACATCGTCGTATCTCTTGATGAATTGCTTGATGATGTCAAGCTCACAAACCATATTGGTACGGTCTGCCGCCATCACCTTTGCCATAATAATCAATGCGTTGTCTATAAAAATTTTGTCTTTTTCGTCCTTCGTCTTTTTGAATCCTTTTTTGGATTGATTTTCTTTAATTTCCAGAGATATTGCCAATATGTAGCAGAAAGCAATTGTAACAAATGCAATTAGTAAAAAAACTAAAGTTCCCATGCAACTTCAAGTTAAGAATTCCTTACAATAAAAGACGCTGCATTCAATATGACGCTGAAATTCTTCTTCTGTTGCTCAGAAAGCGTGATTTTAGCGAGTTCTTCCTGTAGACGGGAGTGATATTCGTTTTTGTCTTTTAATGCCTCGTAGGCCTTTTTATAGCACAATTTCATATTGTCCATATTGCCTTCAAGGTAGGAGATGTGGCCGATATCTATCAAATCGGCTGTATGTTTGTGTGAAATCCTTGAAAAATAGGAGATTGCCTTTTGTAAAGAGCCTGACTGCATCAAACAGTTAGCTATCAGACGGATGACGGAATCATCATCTTCCTTCTTTAGGTTGAATTCCAGATAATACAATTGTTTCAACGCTGTGTCGTAGTCTTTTTCAGATAACGACAGGTTGGCAAGCTTCTTGCGTATTGTGATGTTGTCGGGATCCAACTCTATGATTTGCACCATTGTAGACTTAGCTTCTGTCAGATTTCCAAGTTTGTATTCGCAGAATGCTTTTCTCGACAATGTCCATACATCATCTCCGTTATACAGCAGTGCCTGATTGTAGTGGGCAAGGGCAGAGGTGTAGTCTTCAAGCTGCTGGTAGCATAAGCCTATTTTCTGTATAGATTTTTCCGTTTGTAAATCACCAAGCTTTTTGTATGCTTCTATGGTTTCATTATACGCTCCTTTTTCAAAGAATAAATCACCAATTGGTTCTATAAACTTATTTGTATTTGGCAGAAACGCGATATTATACAAATGTAAACTTGAATTGAACGGATTAACAAAAGAACTTGCATGTGAGAATGACGCATAGAATCTGCTCAATCCGATAATGTATCTGATTACATTTGTATTGAGTGCCAATTGGTCATGAGTCATTACCAAAGAATCAGTATCGATACCTTTGGCTTCCATCATCTTGTTTACAAATGTATCGGCCATTGGCATGTTTTGTAGAGTATAAATCAATCCGTATTTATCAGGGTCGCTTATATATTCGTTGTCTACAAGTGGAATCAGCATCTTCTGGTTGCTTGAAGAGGTCGTTTTTAGCTCGTTAAACAGCTCAGATTCCTCGTTTAGAAGCATAAACCAGTTGGATATCTCAGAGAAGAATGAATTCGTGAAAAACAGTGATGTATGGCTTAAAAGGTCTTCACCCATAAACTGCATTTGGGCATATTCACGTAATGTATCCTCATTTATCGAGTCTTTCTTGAAGAGATCCGTATTGATGTCCATATCGTTGTTGCCAAAGATATTGTTCATATCCACTTTGTCAAGGAAGTCCTCTTTCAGCTTTGTCTGTGTCTGCTGTGTGTATTTACAGCGAATAAACTGGCAATGTATATGTTGCAGCACTTCAGACAGATTATCCGTAGCGCAGAGACGTTTTGCCTCATCAAATACGTCTGGATATAATTGTAAACGGGTGTTGTAGATATATCCACACAATAGCAGAGCTGTTGCAGCACGTACTTTTATACGGTTGTCGTGGTTCTGACAGAGTCTTAATATCAGTTTGAATCTGCTGATGCAGAATCTGTTAAGCATTCCAAACATCAATCCAGATGTAAAGACACACTTGTCGGATACAGTTATAAACTCATTGTCGAAATAGCGTGTATACAATTCTAAATCATCATTTGTAAAGTTGTCACACAATAGTAAATGACGGAATATTTCACATCTGATTTCAGACAATCTTTTTGTGTTTACATTTGTATTTACATTTGTATTCTCACTCAACATCCGTTGTCCGTTGATTTCCTCAATCTCAAAAAACAGATTTCTTATATCCTTACATTTGTAAATAGATTTGTATTTATCTACATCGTTTATAAATGTAAATTTTGACGTGTTATGATGGCTCATCACGTCATCTGCGATAACAAGAATATCCTGTTTGGTGCTTAGTAGCATTCCAAATGTATTTTCGTCGATCGCAGCGTCGAATGCATACTTAAGAATAAACTCCAGATTTCTTGAAAGCTGTTCTGTTTTAAGGGAAAGAGAATTTTGTTTATCGTCAACGCCCAAATTTTTCAGAGTGGCGATGAGAGTGACCAAACAAAGTAGTGCATCGTTGATTTTGTCAGCAAAAACGTTGCTGCAAACCTCTTTATATAGAGAAATTGCGTTTTTATCCATCTAAATTCAATCTTATATATCGTATTTTAGGCAAAAATAAGTAAATTCGCACTCAAATTAAATATAAGATGAAAAATATTAGAAATTTTTGTATTATCGCACACATAGACCATGGTAAGAGCACACTGGCCGACAGACTTTTGGAAATGACCAAAACAGTCACAGGAAAAGACTTGCAGGCCCAGGTGTTGGATGACATGGAGCTAGAGAGAGAGAGAGGAATTACGATTAAGAGCCATGCTATTCAGATGGATTATGCATACACAGGCGATAAGGCAGAATTTCAGACAAAAGAAAAATATGTCCTGAATCTTCTTGATACTCCCGGACACGTGGATTTCTCTTACGAGGTTTCTCGTTCTATTGCTGCGTGTGAGGGTGCGTTGCTTATCGTAGATGCGTCTCAGGGTATTCAGGCACAGACGATCTCCAATCTTTATATGGCCCTTGAGCATGATTTGGAGATTATTCCGATTTTGAATAAAATCGACCTTCCAGGAGCGATGCCGGAAGAGGTTGAGGATCAGATAGTAGACCTTCTTGGTTGCGACAGAAGCGAAGTCATACGTGCCAGCGGTAAGACAGGAGAGGGTGTAGATGAGATTCTTCGCGCTATTGTGGAGAGAATCCGTCCGCCAAAGGGAGATCCAGAAGCTCCGTTGCAGTGTCTGATTTTCGACTCTGTGTTCAATCCGTTCCGTGGTATCATCGCTTATTATAAGGTGGTGAACGGTACTTTCCATCCAGGCGACAAAGTGAAGTTTGTGGCGACGGGAAAGGAATATCTGGCCGACGAGATTGGAATCCTTCGTTTGGATATGGAGCCAAGGAAAGAGATGTCTGCCGGAAACGTTGGATATATCATCTCTGGTATCAAGACAAGTACCGAGGTAAAGGTAGGTGATACGATCACTCACGTCTCTAATCCATGCGAGAATGCGATTGAAGGATTCGAGGAGGTGAAACCGATGGTTTACGCCGGTGTCTATCCGATTGAGACGGAGGATTTTGAGAACCTACGTGCTTCGATGGAGAAATTGCAGCTCAACGACGCTTCTCTGACATTCCAGGCTGAGTCTTCTTTGGCATTGGGATTCGGATTCCGCTGCGGATTCTTGGGAATGCTTCACATGGAGATCATTCAGGAGCGTCTCGACCGTGAGTTTGACATGGATGTCATCACAACTGTGCCGAATGTGCGTTACAACGTCTATACAAAGAAGGGTGAGATGATCGAGGTGCACAACCCATCAGGTTTGCCAGACATCACACTAATCGACCACATAGAGGAGCCATATATCAGAGCTTCTATCATTACATCTGCCGAATATATCGGTCCGATCATGACTCTTTGTCTGGGTAAAAGAGGAGAGTTGGTACGTCAGGATTATGTATCCGGCAATCGCGTCGAACTCATATATAATATGCCGCTTGGAGAGATCGTCTTTGATTTCTACGATAAGTTGAAGAGTATATCGAAAGGTTACGCGTCGTTCGACTATCATCCAAGTGAGATGCGAGAGAGCAAGTTGATCAAACTTGATGTTTTGCTTAACGGAGAACCTGTGGACGCTCTTTCCACTTTGACACATATCGACAATGCATACGGTCTTGGTAAGAGAATGTGTGAGAAGTTGAAGGAATTGATCCCACGCCAGCAGTTTGAAGTCGCAATTCAGGCCGCAATTGGTGCGAAGATTATTGCCAGGGAAACAATCAAAGCAGTTCGCAAAGACGTTACAGCAAAATGTTACGGAGGTGATATTTCACGTAAGAGAAAGCTTTTGGAGAAGCAGAAGCGTGGAAAGAAGCGTATGAAGCAGATCGGAACAGTGGAAGTTCCGCAGAAAGCATTCCTGGAAGTGTTGAAATTGGATTGATGTTATGTAGAGACGCATGGCTGTGCGTCTGTATGTCTCATCTATAATTAATCAAAATAAAGACTATGAGTGGATCAATAGAAGATATCATATTGAATGGAGTTGTGTTCAAGAAAAAAGCTTCTGACGACAGCAAGAATAAGAATTCAGACAAGGTCAAGACGAAGGCAAAGAAGACAACTTATCAGAAAGGCACGCATGGATCTGGTGCAGCAAAGATGAAAGAGGAGTATCGCAAAAAGCGTGCAAACAGACACAAGATCAAATATTAATGTATAATTCATAATTAGAGACGCGGGTTAACTCGCGTCTCTTTTTTTATTCGTAGTTTATTTATCTGACACTGAATTTTGAAATCTCATTAGATTTATAAAAATGATATACGATTGTATTTATTCTTTGGTGTATTAAATTTTCAATATTTATTTAATGTGGCAAATTCACGTCTAAACAAAAAATCCTTGATTCTGGAAGGTTTTAAATTGAAGCAAAAATCAGGTCAGTTGTCTATCCTTTCAAAAATCCGTATTTGCCTATAATTAATATTATGTTTAATTTTGTTTTGGAGAGCAATCCCCCTTATAAAAATTAAGAATTAAGAATGAAAAATTAAGAATGAAGTTTTTGTTGTTATATTATGCTATGGTTGGGATTTGTTGTCAGACGAATCGCTACTGTGGCCGGTTGTGAAATTAAGAATGAAAAATTAAGAATGAGATTAATTAACCGTATTCTGTGATGAACTCCAATCATTACGAATTATGCATTATGAATTATGAATTAATATATTTCCATGGCCAAATCATTTTATCCAAAAATTCATCTGATGAGTAAAGAGGAATTGCTTGATCTTGCTCGACAAATAAATTACATTTTTCATTTTCAGAATTTTCATTTGGATAAATAAATGCGAAACTGTCACGATTGTAATCAAAAGCTTTTCCGATGTATAATCCGGCTCCGTTTCCGTCTTTGGCCTGAGCCACGATCACAGCGTCCGACATGCCGACAATTATACGGTTTCTTTGTTCATAGATTCTGTTTCCGTATCCAAATTTGAATCTGTTTTCTGATATGACGCAAGAAGCTGAATAAATTCGTTTTTCGACGGTGCTTTCATATTTGTGGCCGAATCCATGTGGCAAGACGCAGATTGTGTAGAATCCAAGTTTTTGAGCGTGCTTGAGAACCATTGCGTCTATTCCTGGAGCTATCCCTGCCACAATCACCAGATTTTCTTTATATAGGTCGAGATTTTCAAGTATTTCTCGTACATGCCTCTCTCCTATTTTATCCGCCTTTCTCGACCCCACAATTGACACTGCGTATCTGCGGTTTGCATCCAGATTTCCTTTGTGAAAAACAACCAGCGGATAGTCTGGACAATTACGTAATCTAAACGGAAATTCGTTATTTTGAGCGAATGTTGCATCAATGTTATTTTTAACTATCAATTCGCACTCTATATCAGCAAGTTTGATGACATTTTGTAAATGTTGGCGACGGAGGTGTGGATACAATTCCGTCTTTCCAAGATCAAGAAAAATGGCTTCAGCACTACCCTTTTCTTCCAACATTTTGACTTTCTGATATGCTGTAAACTCATCCATAAAGGAGAGAGCCAGCATATAAAATTCCTCGTCTGTGTAATCCATTTTTGTACTGTTATTATTTGGTTATTTTTGAGTTTTATGATCGTGTTTTTTTGTATTTATAACGACTTATAATTGGGGATTTACTTCCTGAATATATTCAAATGTCATCATAGTATTCAAAATTAAGAAAAAATGAAAAGATAGATAGTTATTATTTCTCCTATCAATAAGAATATAGTGATAAAGAAATAAAAACTACGGTATAATAGATGGTCAGTCCATATATAAATATCTTCAAGAGTATATTTGGCTTTAATTTTAGAATACTCAATATATGACGTAATGATTGTAATTGCTAAGGCAATGAAAGATGTTGTCGCATAAACACAACTATTACTCATAACTCTAAATATATCATTTTTGTTACGAATTAATATAAGCATATTAATAATGTTTATAACAAAGAAATGAGTGTTGAAGGATGGGTATTTATAATCTTTATCAATATAATTTTCATTTGTTGCGTCCATCTCTTCTTGGGATTGTCCGAACAATTCAATATCTTTTTTATGTTTTAGTTGATCTTTTTCCATATCTGTGAGTCCTACGAAATTTTCAAGATGTTTGATGCTTTCGACTTTAATCTCATCAATAGTTGGTTGAAGTACCACTTCTATAACGTCTTCTTTTTTCAAAGTGTTATACTCTTTTTCCGTTATATCACAATAATTAAAAGTGTTTGAATAATCGTAGAAATGGACGAAATATTCTTTTTTATTTAGACTTCCAATTTCTACTATTTTGGCAGTGTAGGTGATTTTAGGATTTGAAAATATGTTAGTATCTAGAATGTTGATATTTATGCAATGGATAGAAAATACAAACATCCAAATAATAATTACACTTACACCACTCTTCAACAGCCATTCTGCGGAGAATCCATTTGATAACCAATTGGTAGACGTAGCAATTAGTAGTACAAATATAATAGTTAAGATTGCTGGGTATTTGGAGCGTATTCTATCCCGTTTAGAAGAGATTCCCATTATTAGAATGAGAAAACAAAAAGGCATTAAGTAAACAGCGTATATAGAACCAATGATTCCCAACAAAATTTTTAACCATGTTTGGTCCCAGAAGTTATTATATACAAAAAGAAATATGATGCCTGTCAAAATCGTAGTCAAGATTTTGGAGTATTTGTCCACCTTCTCCTTATTCTTGACACATATTTCTTGAATCTCTTCAAATTTAGAAGATCCTGTATATTCTTCTTCGCTATATTTATTGATAGACTGTTCTTGATGTCCTTCTAATCTTTCCATATAATGACTGATTTCATTATAA
>JAEEMG010000034.1 GCA_016283095.1 Paludibacteraceae bacterium
GGTTATCCTTACCCATCAGTTTGATCAACTCTGCCTCATACGGCACTTTGAAAGAGATGTGTGCCTTCAACCTACCATTAGGCTTCTCAAAATGCGGATTAAAAAAAACTTCGTCATCACCTCTGATCTGAGCTATATTCACGAATGACTCTTCACTTCCGTCGCTACTCATCAAATGAGGCAATTTCAATTCTGGATGATCTTCACACTCATCTTCATCAGCCATCACAAGATGCATTCTGCGGTCGGTGATGGAAAGAGAGTCAAGTGTAATCGCGTCAAACACATCGTTTGGAACCCACGACATAGTCATCGACATGTGTCCGTCAATATCCACGTCGACGGAATTGATTGTGGCTCCAGCCTCCTGAGTCATTTTACCAATCAAAAACTGTTTGAATTTCTCAAGAGCAATATCATTCTTCATCTGGTCAAACCAACTCTGCAAAGCCTGTTCGTTTGAAACAGGGATTGTCTGAGGCTTAAACATTGAGAATGCGTTCATTATATCATCAGTACTCGTCTCTCCACTACCCATCTTCGGCAATTCCAAAGCCACAAGTTTGATATTCTTTCCAGCCAACTCCTTCTCTATTCTCGAACGGTAATCGTCAAGATGAAGTTTTTTTGAATGTCCAGCGACGGGATCATTAAGGAAATCAGTGATAAGGAACACAAACTTAAGGTTATTTCTGCCTGTACGTGTCAAATCCTTTTCCAGATATTCAAGCATATTAAGCAAATCCGTATAGACTGTAAATTTCTTTCGTTCTTCCGCCGACGCAGGTTTATCATACACACGGTCGGCATAATTGACAAGACTCTGTCTCATTGCTGAGTTTACGATACCGAAACCGTTTGGCTCATTTTTTGCCTCACCTCCAAACTTGATGACAGATACATAATCACCGTCTTGAACAGAACGGAAAAAACTTTTCAAAGCTGGAACAACTATTTTTTCATATTTATTCATGGTTCCAGACACATCAATAGCGAAGACATAATCTGCGTGTTCATTTTTAAGTTCTTCGCCGAATTTTTTCATAAGTTCAGGAAAATCATTTGCCAACGCATCGAAAGCACGGTTGTCTTGTGCAGAAGACGTTGCAAATCCAAGCATCATCAACAAAAAAGAGATGTATATCTTAATCAATTTCATATAAACTTTGGTCTAAATCTAAAATCCTTTTTGTAATCACCTGTCTATTACAAAACAGAGCATAATACTCTATAAAAATACTATAAAATAAAATACACCTCACACTGTAAATTATTTTTTTTTACACAATTAACTATTTTTAATTTTTACAGATGTTGTGGGGCAGAAAAAAAGATGAGAATGACTGATTGATTTTGATTGCATGCTTAAAATTAAGATGATGGAAAGCAAACAAGTGTTAAATTCTTCATATTTCTTCAAATACTTTTGGGATTGCTATATAAATATTTAATTTTGTAAGAAAAAAAGAGATCATGGTTGTGCCGATGCTGGGATTAACCCAGATTCTCGGAGTGCAGGGGTGATCTCTTTTTTTGTGTATATGTGATCACAAGTCATTAACGACTACATTATGAAGATAGTAGGCTATGCCCATGTTATTAGATCTTAACACAAATTCAATTTTGAGATCATTGAATTGAGCATATCCGCGCCAGAAAGAATCGACAATACCCGGCTTTGTTTCGTGACCTTCTTTTGTAGCTTCATATTTAGGAATATCAATAAAATTCCATTCATTGATATGGCGTAGAGCATAAAAAGCTAAATTAACTTTTTCTTGACAGAACATCCTGTTTAATGAATACACCTCAGTATATGAAGGCTTAGAGACTCTAAACTCACCGAATTTATCAATATTACAGAATTTTATTCGAGAAAGCATACCCTCAAACTGAATTTGAGGAAGATCAGTTTCAACTTGTTTCTTTACATCTTTTAATGACTTTATAGTTAGAATATTTTGTGATTTGTTTATTTTGTCTAAACCTTTTAACGCACAATTAGTCATTCCGCATTTGTCACAATTCCCTTTCATCTTTCTTTATTTAACACAGTTATCTCACTTCACACCATGTACTTTCCCTTCCATTTTTATACGGGAAACACATACAATCACAAATTGTTGTGAGGTAAAAAGAAAGCATATCAATGATTACAATTACCAGACGCCAAAATTTCATGTCGATTTGATTTCGTACTGTAATCCTTTTTATCATAATTTACTAATTTATAAATCAATGTTTTATATTCACAAAAACGCTGATAGTGATGACTAAACAAGCATTTTTATTACAAAATTAAGAAAACACGACTAAACTTCAAACAGATACAATTATACGCACAACCATAAATCAAACATCAACAGGCACATTATTCATAATTAATCTTACTTAAATATCCACAACAATATACTCTTATTGCTGGAAGCTTTGATTTTCTTATCAAGATAAATCATCATATCATCGCATATTACCGGACATCCCAAACTAGCGGTGGTTGGATTATCACAGTAAGCATATTCGTAGGAATGAAGCACAATGTATCGCTTGTATGCATTGCTGTTTGTACTTTCCAATCCATGCATTTTATAATGGTAATGCACTCCGAATTTGCTATACGAACGTATTCCTAGTCTGTATTTTCCCTCCGACGAGCATCCACTTCCTTCTACATTGCTGAACACAACATTGTCGGCATCACTTCCACCACCTACTCCATGGCTTACCAATGCTGTCTCTATTATCTTTCCGTTCTTCAGATCATAGATGAACATTCTTTTGGTAAACAGATTATAAGAAAAATCAATCAAGATACACCAATCCTGGTTCATGCCTTTTTGAGCCACAAACTTTTTTGCTTCTGCCGCTTTTTTATGGATCTTCGAAAGATCCGTCACCTCTGTGATTTCCACTCCTAAAGATGACAAACAAAAGCTGAATAAAAACAAAATAATACCTAATATTCTTTTCATATCACATACTTTAATATTGATGGACTCGCGTCTCCCCTCCTCCATTTGCTAATCTTATTGCTATTTTTTATTCAAGACCTGTTTGTACATCATCTTTCTTCTCATCCGATAATCTGAAAAAGATTGGCAATATATACTTACAACGAATAGGCTCTCCCTTTTTCGTTGCAGGCTTCCATTTCGGCATCATACTCACAACACGGACAGCCTCTTCATCCAATGCAGGATATACACTTCGTGCGACTTCAACATCTGTGATAGAGCCGTCTTTTTCAATTGTAAATCTTACAATAACTCTACCTTGGATACTTGAGTCTTGTGCGGCTTTAGGATAAACCAAATTAGATTTTAGAAAATCAAGTAAAACTCTATCTCCTCCTGGAAATTCTGCTCGATGTTCATCTGCAATCATACCCACCATAATCATATCATCGTCGTCATCATCCGATTCTGATTTTGAAACCATTTCTTTTTTACAAGATGTAGAATCTTTGTCTTCTCCTCTATCCATAAACCCCAATACTGGCATATTTGCATATTGGGGGATTGAAGGTTCTGGCATAGAATGCAACAAAATAGTCACATGAAATTTTGAGCGGACCAGTCTGCCATTACTCATAGCAGGTTTCCAATTCTCCATCTTCTGAACGACACGAATAGCTTCTTTGTCAAAATCTGGATGTACAGGTTCTTTTACTCTCACGTTTGATATTGATCCGTCGTCTTCAACATTAAAAATGACCACGACGGGAGTCTCTACAAGAGTATCTGACTTTAGTTTAGTAATGGGATAGTTTAGATTATTTATCAAAAAATCTACTATGTCATAAGGACATTCAGCATGCACTATCTCATCAAACAGATCTTCTCCCTCCGCATAAACCGTATCTTCGACTGGAACAAAAGGCTTTTCTGGAAGATCTTCCACTCCTACTCTACGAAAATCAAAAATTTCTCCTTCCATTTCATCCCCTGCATCTACCTCCATATTAGGATTAAAACGATCTGTAGTGCTTATCGAATTGCACGAAGCCATCGTCATCATCGTCGCCAAACCAACAATCTTCACCGCTTTACCTGCGATCTTGCGTATATTCAGCTGATTCTCAATATATCGCATCTCCGACTCACACGCAGGACATGTGCCCAGACAGTCGCCTTTGTGTGTACACACTACTGGTTCGTATGGGATTTCATTTGCATCCGCTATCTGTTTGCGGATGGATTTTAATGTCTCACATGTCTTTTTTCCTTTGTACATTTTTTTACTGGTTTACGTGAATACATTCGATAGGATTTCCTTTTAGCAACATCAATTCCACCCATTAAAAATCCTTCATCTAATAAGGAGGTTACATTAAATTCTTTTAATAAGGTCACAATCAATAAAGTCGGAGTTTTTTCAGTAATTATTATACTTTTATCCATATAACCAAGGGAAGAAAATTCGAGAGCTGCATTTTCTGGCACCACTATTTCGTAGTTACCGTACAAATCTGTGTTCGTACAAATTGAAGTTCCTTTAATCATTACATTTACGGACGGTAGAAGTGTATCTGTATCATTTTTGACAACACCTTTTACCTTTATATATTTCACAGAATCACTTTCTGAACTTGGGTTATTAGATGTCACAACTTCATTTTGCTTAAAATCATTAGGAATCTCCGTTTCATTGCTGGCTACGACACTTGAAGCCAAAGACACCATCGAAGCCAAACCCACAATCTTCACAGCTTTGCCTGCCATCTTGCGTATATTAAGCTGATTCTCAATATAACGCATCTCCGACTCGCACGCAGGACATGTGCCCATACAATCGCCTTTATGTGTACACACTCTTGGCTCGTATGGAATATCATTGGCATCCGCTATCTGTTTACGGATGGACTTTAATGTTTCACATGTCTTTTTGCCTTTGTACATAAGCTATCTATAATTAAGTTTGTCCTACAAAAATAGGAGAAATGATGAATTTAGGAAAAATAATATAAACAGTTTTCATTAAGCATTTGCCTATAGTTCATTTATATTTTGAACAAGATAGGCAAATAATATCTGCTTCTGACAATTTTTCCCTTATTCGTCGCAGGAATCCACTTTGGCATCTTGTTCACAAAATTGATAGCCGCTTCATCCAATGCAGGATGAACACTTCGAACGATATCAACATTGGTAATAGAGCCGTCTTTCTCAACAACAAAGCCTACAATCACTCGTCCCTGAACACCCCCATCACTAGGATAAACTAAATTATTCTTAATAAATGTCATAAGCGAGTCTTTCCCTTGAGGATATTGAGCTTTTTGATCTACTATTGAAAAAATCGCCGTATCTTCTCATGCTTCATCTATTGCATCCCAGGAATCCATTTCCTCTTTAGACGGGTGATACCCAGGACATACAGGTTCAAATGGTAGTGGAGGCGTAGGCGGAGGAGTATCTATAGGTTCACTTATCCCTTCAAAAGAAGAATCAGCAGACACAGAATCAAATTTTATTGTATCGACGGTATTGTTTTCACCTGATGGTTGTGGCTGAGGAAGTTGAACATCATTGCACGATGCCAATGTCATCACCGTCGCCAAACCAACAATCTTCACAGCTTTCCCAGCCATTTTACGTATATTAAGCTGATTCTCAATATAACGCATCTCCGACTCACATGTAGGGCATGTGCCAAGACAATCATCCTCAAGTGCACATTTAATAGGTGCATATGGGATGTCATTGGCATCCGCGATCTGTTTGCGGATGGACTTTAATGTATCACATATTGGTTTTCCATGGTTCATAAGATTCTTTTATTTCGTATTGATTATCAACTATTTTTCTATATCACTCATCTAACTTGAAAAGGACAGGCAATTTAAAGTTTGACCTGACAGCTGTATTCCTAATTGTTCCAGGCTTCCATTTCGGCATCTTTTTAACGACTCGAAAGGCCTCTTCTTTTAATAATTGATCATCACAAGATGAATGTATATTTGACAAAGATCCGTCCTTTTCTACAACAAACTCCACAATAACACTATAATACTTGCCTGTATCCAAAGGCATGTCATCAGCATAGATAGTATTACAACGTCTTTCCCTCAAATCACTGCAAACCCAAAATCTACCAACACCATCAAAATCAAACTGATTATCATATAAATAATAAGAGTCCAGCGCTTCTAAATCAGATTTTGAGTAGACTAAATTTTCTTTTAAGAAATCAAACAAGGCCTTTTTTCCACCTGGAAATTCCGCCTGCTTCTCTACTCTTACAAAACTTAAATCTCGATCGTCTGGAATATTGATATTGCAATGATCAAACGTTTTTCGAGGGACAAAAAATCCTAATGATTCATACCTGAAAAATATTGGCACATGGAACTTTGAACGTACAGGCTTGCCATTACACATTGCAGGTTTCCACTTCTCCATTCCCTTCACCACACGAACAGCCTCTTCGTCTAAACATGGATATAGAGTTTTTTTAACCGCAACATTTGAAATTGATCCATCTTTCTCAACAATAAAAGAAATCGTGGCCGTACCTTCAATTCCTTCAACCATTGCGGCTTCTTTATAATGTACATTAAATATAAAATAAAATGCAAGACTATCTGGAGCTACAGCATGTACCAATGTATCAAAAAGAACACTGTAATCAGTACATATTTCATCCTCTACAGGAATAAACGGAGTTTCCCCCTCTCTGTCTCCGATATAGTCATAAACTAATTCTTTTTGATTTAATTCATCAGGAAGTATTGAAACATTATCTGTAATATTACACGCAGACATTGACATCGCCGTCGCCAAACCAACAATCTTTACTGCCTTGCCAGCCATCTTGCGTATGTTCAGCTGATCCTCAATATAACGCATCTCCGACTCGCATGCATGACATGTGCCCATACAGTCACCTTGGTGCGTACAAACAACTGGTTCGTATGGGATTTCATTAGCGTCTGCTATCTGCTTACGAATTGCTTTCAATGTCTCACATTTATGTTTTCCTTGGTACATAGGCTTCAATTGTTTCGTCCGACGGAATACATTCCGTCGAAATAATCTATTATTTGCTTTTTTTTCTTAGTTTATTTTGAAAAGAACAGGCAAATTAAACTTTGATCTAACTACCGTATCCCTGATTGTTGCAGGCTTCCATTTCGGCATCTTTTTAACGACACGAAACGCCTCTTCTTTTAACAATTGATTATCACAAGAAGAATGTATATTTGACAAAGACCCATCTTTTTCTACAACAAACATCACATTAACTCTATAAAATTTGCCTGTATCCAAAGGAATGTCATCAGCATAGATAGTATTACTAAGTCCATTTCCTAAATCTTTGCAAATCCAAACCTTATTATCGTAATCACAATAATCAACATATAGATAATAAGGATCCAAATTTGCTTTCAAATCAGAGTTTGAATAGACCAAATTTGCTTTTAAGAATTCAAACAGAGCCTTTTTACCTCCTGGAAATTCCGCTTGCTTCTCTACTCTTACAAAATATAAATCTCGATCGTCCGGAATATTGATTTTGCAATGATCAAACGTTTTAGGAGGAATAAAAACTCCTAATGATTCATATCTGAAAAGAATCGGTATATGAAACCTTGAACGTACAGGCTTGCCATTACACATTGCAGGTTTCCACTTCTCCATTCCATTCACCACACTAACCGCCGCTTCATCTAAACACGGATATAGAGAATCTTTAACCACAACATTTGAAATTGACCCATCTTCCTCCACAATAAAAGAAATATTAACACTACCTTCAATTCCTTCATACATTGCAGGATCTCTATAACGTACATTAGTTAAAAAATAAAATGCCAAACTATCTGGAGCTACAGCATGTTCCACTTTATCAAAAAAGCCATTGCAATCAGCACAGATTTCATCCTCTATAGGAATAAAAGGAGTTTCTCCATCTCTTAACCCAACATTGCAATTTATTAATTCTTTTTGATATAATTCATTTGGAACAATTGAATTACTGTCTGTAGAATTGCATGCAGCTAACGTCATCACCGTCGCCAAACCTACAATTTTCACCGCTTTGCCTGCCATCTTGCGTATATTAAGCTGATTCTCAATATATCGCATCTCAGATTCACACGCAGGACATGTGCCCATACAATCGCCTTGATGTGTACACACCACTGGTTCGTATGGTATTTCATTGGCATCAGCAATCTTCTTACGTATCGCTTTCAATGTCTCGCATTTATGTTTTCCTTGGTACATAGGCAAAAAAATTAGTCGTCTATTTTGAATAACACAGGCAAGATATATCGCGAACGAACTACCGTATCCCTGATTGTTGCAGGTTTCCATTTCGGCATCTTTTTAACGACACGAAGTATTTCATCATGTATAGATGAGTCACTTTCATATACTTTAACATTAGAAAGAAAGCCACTTTTTTCAACAATAAATTCAACAGGAATTTCATGAAAAGCGCCAGTGTCTATTGGAGTATTATATTCATCATAGATTTTATGACCATCAAGTGGTCTATTGGAATTTAACGTATCACCCGTCCAAACACTATTACAAATAAGATCATTAATTTGATCATAGTGAAATATTTCTTTCTCTGAACTCGAAGAAATTTTTATATGACCTAAATTTTGTTTAAGATATTCAAACAGAGCCATTTTCCCCTCTGGATATTCAGCATTTTTTTCAACTCTAACAAAATACAAATCTTCATCTTCAGGGATATTTATATTGACATGGTCACATCCTTTAGGTGGAATACAAAATCCTGGCGTATCATAGTGAAAAAGAATCGGCACATGAAATTTTGATCGTACAGGAGTACCATTTAACATCGCTGGTTTCCATTTCTCCATATTCTGAACAACACGAACTGCCTCTTTTGTCAAATCCGGATACACCGATTCTTTAGCATCCACATTAGATATAGTACCATCTTCCTCAACGATAAATGACACATTAACAGTACCAACAACACCTGCATCAACAGCAGACATTGGATAACGCAGGTTAGTTAAAAGGTACGTATCAGTGTTTTTAGGACATTCTGCATGTACCAATTCATCAAAAAAACCTTTTTCTGCATATACCTCGTCTTCAACTGGCATAAATGGACTTTCGGCATTTTCAATTACGTTATTGTTAGAATCAACAGAAAGATCGACAGAATTGCATGCTGCTAATGTCATCACTGAAGCTAAACCTATAATCTTCACAACTTTGCCAGCCATCTTACGTATATTCAGCTGATTCTCAATATAACGCATCTCCGACTCACACGCAGGACATGTGCCCATACAATCACCTTTGTGCGTACAAACCACTGGTTCGTATGGAATTTCATTTGCGTCTGCTATCCGCTTACGAATTGCTTTTAATGTCTCACATTTATGTTTTCCTTGGTACATAGGCCTATTTTATTATGTCCGACGGGATGTCATGTCATCAAATTAATATTACAAAAATAGGATTATTGATGAATTATGAAAACTTTTAACTGATAATATAGCAAAACAAATAAAGATAGTTGTGTCATATAAAAACAGAAAATCTTAAATTTCCAACTGCTAGTTCTTGTGAACTCACAGAAGAGAGTTGTGACATTCCGCCCTTAACAATCCTTATTCAACTATATATAAAAAAAGGAGACGCTGCATAGCAACGTCTCCAATTATTAATTCTAAACTCTTAATTCTTAATTAAGAATTACTGCTGTGTCTCTTTCAAGATAACATCGTGCGCACCACCCTCGATGATTGATGTAGACGACACAAGTGTGATCTTTGCATTCTTCTGTAGCTCTGGGATTGTGATTGCTCCACATGAACACATTGTTGCGATTATCTTACCTAGAGTGACACGCAAATTGTCTTTCATCTTACCTGCGTATGGTACGTAGCTGTCAACACCTTCCTCAAACTTAAGTGCTGCGGCTCCTCCCATATCGTAACGCTGCCAGTTCTTTGCTCTGTTTGAACCTTCACCCCAGTACTCCTTTACAATACGATTGCCGATTGTAAGTTTCTTTGTTGGAGACTCGTCAAAACGCGCGAAGTAACGACCCATCATCAAGAAGTCTGCTCCCATTGCAAGAGCTAGAACCATGTGATAGTCATGAACTAATCCACCGTCTGAACAAACAGGAACGTAAATACCTGTCTCCTTGAAATATTCGTCACGAGCACGGCAAACGTCGATAAGAGCTGTAGCCTGGCCACGACCAATACCCTTCTGCTCACGTGTGATACAGATTGAACCACCACCGATACCAACTTTGATAAAGTCTGCACCTGCTTCAACCAAATATCTGAAGCCTTCTGCGTCTACTACGTTTCCAGCACCTACTTTCACTGAATCTCCATACTGAGAACGGATCCATGCGATTGTATCTTTCTGCCACTCTGAGAATCCATCTGATGAGTCGATACAAAGGACATCTGCTCCAGCCTCTACCAATGCTGGCACTCTCTCTTTGTAGTCACGAGAGTTGATACCTGCACCCACAAGAAGCTTCTTGTCGCCATCCGACAACTCATTTGGATTTTCACGATGAGAATCATAATCCTTTCTGAAAACGAAATACATAAGTTTCTGATTATCATCGATAATTGGCAATGTATTCAATTTCTGCTCCCAAATGATCTTGTTTGCCTCAGAAAGTGTCATTCCATACTTTCCTACAACCAACTTCTCAAATGGAGTCATATAATTTTTCACTGGATTTGAAAGGTCTTCCTTATCAGCACGATAATCACGGCTTGTAAGGATTCCAAGCAACTGTCCGTTTGGAGTACCGTCGCTTGTCACACCAATTGTTGAGTGACCTGTTGTCTCGATCAATGCCAAAGCGTCAGCAAGTGTGCTGTCTGGCTTTAGGTTAGAATCCGACACTACAAAACCAGCCTTGAAATTCTTTACCTTTCTTACCATATCAGCCTGCGACGCGATTGGCTGTGAACCAAATATAAACGATAGTCCACCATTGTGAGCCAACTCAATCGCCAATCCTGAATCAGATACGGCCTGCATGATTGCCGACACGAAAGGAATGTTAAGTGTGATCTTAGATGTCTCTCCCTTCTTGAATTTTACTAATGGTGTCTTCAAAGACACATTTGTAGGCAGACACTCTTTTGTTGTAAGTCCCGGTATCAATAGGTACTCACCGAATGTTCTGCTGACTTCATTTACAAATATTGCCATCGTTATATAGTTTTATCTTATTTTCTAAATATTTCGGCAAAGGTAATGCTTTTTAAACAACTTTTAAGCATTTTCAGCCGTTAATTGCTGTAAAAATGTGTCACCGGCATCATAAACTTCAATACCAAAGCCAAATTCTGTGTGCTGGCTCTCTGGAAAAGTTCCATCTTTCCACATTCATACAAATCATGTGTACCGTAATTCCAACGTATCTCCAACATCGGATGTACCTTTTCCAAATGCAGATCAAAACCTACAGCGGCACATAGAGAAAGATCATATTTGCTTGTCTCAATATCCGGGTTGACGCGTGGGTCTCTCAACGTCAGCGTCTGCTTCTGTAGTTCAGACACTACTGTCTCGTCTTTCTCTTTTATCAGGAAGCTGACTTGTGGTCCGAAATTGACGTAGGCTCTTGCTTTTCTGCCAAAATATATATGTGCAAGCAATGGTATATCGATATAGGTCAACTCTCTTTCCAAATCAACGCCATTGAAATCCACATTGTCCGAGCCGACCAATCTTTCTGTCTGACCGTTTCTTGCTCTGAACTTCTCACACCAACCTTTCTGCGTAAGATTGCACTCCAAAAACACACCGAAATGATTCTGAGCAATATATAGCGCATTCACACCGGCCGTCATACCTCGCTGATTTAGAAGCGATTGATCGCCGATCATACTGGTAAATGATGTGTTGTTGTGCAAGAATCTCACCTGTGACATATTGACACCGCCAGAGACTCCGACCGCAACCTCCTGCTCGAAATTGCGTCTTTCCTGAGCCTGCGATGAGAACAAACACGTCGCAGCAAGCAATGATGAAACTATGATTTTGGCTACTCTCATATTTATTTAGCAAACATTTTGCAGCCGTTAGTCTCGCTGTTCTCTATGATGAAATGACGTGAATTGATAAATCCTCCCGTCTCTCCTACTCTATTGAATTTGAAATCAGACTGCAAAGTAGACGGTGCGATCTTATCCAACGCCCACTCGAAATCGTGTCCATACTTCTGCATCGACTCACAGAAATACATCATCATGTCATATCCAAGGATAGCGTACATAGGATGCGAATTGGTTGGCTCCGCATTATAATATGCACGGTATTTTCTCAAGAATTTGATTGTCTCCTCGCTCTTGAAATCGATAAAGAACGGAGATGTGAAATAAGTGTCGTAATGGAACAACTCCTTGCTGATACTGTTGTAGTTCTGCCATTCATTGAATCCGAACACCGCGATTTCAGTCTCTTTAGCCTTCAACATGTTGATGATAGGAAGAATCTGGTTCAAAGCAACCTGGTTGGTTGTCACTGGGAAAATCAGGTTCTTTTTCTTTTTATCCACCGTCTTCTTCAACTCTGTATAATTAGAGAAAACGACATCCTTGTTCTTGACTCCCATCGCATCAAGAGTGAACTTCAATGTGTCAGCCCAAACTGCCTTATCATTATACTTTGGATCAGAGAACGATACAATCACAACGTTGTAGTCCTTGAAATTCTGAGCTATCTGCAAAGCGACGTCGGCTGCACTTTCATTCTGAGGTGCATTTATCTGAAACACACTTGCATTACTCTTCACCTCATCTGATTTGGATGTGAACGGAATGACAAGCTTCACATTGTTTGCCAACGCGAAATCAGCCATAGTCTTGATCTGCGACTGATAAGCAGGACCGATGATGAAGTCCATGTTCTTCAACTCGTTATACGATACAAGAGTCTGAGCCTCCGCATCTGTTTTACCTGAATCGTAAACACGAAGATTGATGTTCAAACCAGTCTTACGCAATGTATCAGCAGCAAGAAGCATACCGTTGTAGAATTCGATAAACTTTTCTGTATTTGCATCTATCTTGCTGGTTTCTGTCACCTTAGCAAAATTCCATGGCAATGCTAGTGCACATTCAATCGATGTCTTAGGCTCAGAATTGAAAACCTTCTCAAGCGATGTGCTGATAGAATCAGCTGTGTTTATCTCAGCTATTTCCGTAGAATTCAATGGAATTCTCAATATCTTGCCTGCCATCAAACCGTTAGCGACATCTGGATTTGCCTTGATAAGATCCTCCTGAGTGATCTGATACTGTTTGCAGATTCCAAAAATAGTCTCCTCCTGCTTCACAATATGAATCTTATGCGACGGTGCCTGATTCTGCTCAGGCTCAACAAACGAGTTGCTTTGGAATACAGGTGGGATGATAAGCATCTTGCCCTCCTGAAGTTCCTTGTCGATTCCAGGATTTCTTGAAATCAATGCATCCTGGTTGATGCCATATTGTTTTGAAATGCTGTAGACAGTCTCTCCTTTCTTTACAATATGAGTCTTCAACTCACTTTTCTTAGTCGTATTGTCTACTGGAGCAGTTGTATTAGCGTATGTAGGCGGAATAATTAGGATCTGACCGATTTTCACACCCTCCTTAGCATCCGGATTAAGTTTAACGATCTCATCCGCAGACACATTATGCTGTTTGCTTATACTATAAAGTGTCTCCCCCTTCTTCACCTCATGAGCTGCGAAATTAGGGCGTTTTGTTTCAGTATTAGCTGCCGATGGAGCTGGAGTTGTAGATGGAGCAGTCGACGGTGCTTTTTCCACAGGTTTAGTCACAACAGGAGCAGGAGTATTCTTAACTGGTTCGGAAGCCTCCTTTTCTGCCTTGTTACGACGGGCCACAAGTTCCTTCTTCTGTGGAATACGAATGTTGGTACCTTCAATCAAACCACGAGTCTTCAATGAAGGGTTAGCCTCATAAAGATCATCGTAAGTCAGACCGTATTTCTGCTTAAGCGAAAACAAAGTCTCACTTTTCTGCACCTTATGCATCACACCCTGAGTATTCTTCTTTGGGATAAGCAAATGCTCGCCCTCCTTCAGACCGTTCTTAGTCTGAGGGTTAGCCTCCTGTATCTCTGCCTGAGTGACACCGAACTTCTTGGAAATCGAATAGAAACCTTCGCTCTTTGCCACCGAATATTCATAGTAAGGTTTGCCTCCAACAATCTTGGTAGGATATTCACCCGCCAACATCATAGAGACAGACAATGATGCAAGTATGCTCGCAAAAATTCTTCCAGTCATATAAATAGCAGTTTATATTTTCGCAAAATTAGCAAAAATATATAGATAATCTGCATTTTTTCGCAAAAATCAGTTTTTGAGGAATAAACAATGGTGGGTATTCCCAGTCTATCAATTATTTGAAAATTGCCACAATAGTCATTATTAACCTATCGTCATATTTAATTATAATAAGAATCGAGAAAACATTGTCTGATTGCACAAAATCTTCAAAAAGATATATATATTTACAAACGAAATTGTTTAGTCATTTTATGATTGGACATAGTACAAAACATAATTACAATTTGGTTTGACTTCTTCAAAAATTTAGGACGTATGGAAAATATAGACCAATCAGTATACGAACGAGCGGATGAAGGACTTCTTCGTCTGATCGAAAAGGCAAAGATAGGTGCTCTTTCAGAGAAAGAACACAGGATCTATGAGGCAAGTTTGAAAGAACTTGAGGATGAGGTTGACATGGAGGAGGAAGGATACGAACGAGGATTGGAAGAAGGTGAAAAAATTGGTATCGAGAAAGGTCGAAAAGAAGAGGTATTGAGGAGGGAGAAAAAATCGGAATTGAAAAAGGAGAAAGACGAGGAATGATCTCGACAATCAAGATCCTTATTGAAGGCGGACTTCCAATTTCCGAAATCGCCAAACGTCTGAAACTATCCAAAGAGGAACTTAATGCTATGCTTGAATAATAGTGTCACCATTAATTCTTGATTATATTTACACAAAAAAGACGCAAAACTGTGTCTTTTTTGTGTTATTAAATTTGATAGATAGCATCCATATTTCATTTCTCGATCACAACCTCCTTGAATTTAGAAAAAATAGGGCGATGTCTGTATGCATAGCCAGTACCTACAGGAACATATAACACACATTTCGATAAATCACAATCGTCAAATGCATCAGATTTTATTTCCACTTCTTTAATTTTTTTTATCCTACAATGAACTTCAGTCAAACCTTTACATCCCAGAAAAGTCTCACTTCCAATGCTCGTCACCGAGTCTGGAATATCAATTGAAGTCAGGTTACTACAGCCACTAAAAGCATGCATTCCAATACTCGTCACCGAGTCTGGAATAGAAAAACATCCGCAGATACCTCCTGGCATTGAAATTATTTCCGTCTTACTTTTGTTGTACAAAACGCCATTTTCTGAAGTAAAGTTTGGATTGTTTGCCGATACATTTATTTCAGTCAGACTGTTACATTGAGAAAAAGCCCTATCTCCAATGCTCGTCACCGAGTCTGGAATTACAATTGAAGTCAGACCTCTACAGCCAGAAAAAGCCCTATCTCCAATGCTCGTCACCGAGTCTGGAATCTCAATTGAAGTCAGATGTCTACAGCCCCAAAAAGCATAACCTCCAATACTCGTCACCGAGTCTGGAATCTCAATTGAAGTCAGACCGCTACAGCCAGAAAAAGCACACCATTCAATGCTCGTCACCGAGTCTGGAATCTCAATTGAAGTCAGGCAGCTACAGTCCTTAAAAGCATACCATCCAATACTCGTCACCGAGTCTGGAATCTCAATTGAAGTTAGGTTGCTACAATCACTAAAAACATGACTTCCAATGCTCGTCACCGAATCTGGGATCTCAATTGAAGTCAGACCTCTACAGCCTTCAAAAGCTGAATCTCCAATGCTCGTCACCGAATCTGGAATCTCAATTGAAGTTAGGTTGCTACAATCACTAAAAGCATGACTTCCAATGCTCGTCACCGAATCTGGAATTGAAAAATATCCGCAGATACCTCCTGGCATTGAAATTATTTCCGTCTTACTTTTGTTGTACAAAACGCCATTTTCTGAAGTAAAGTTTGGATTGTTTGCCGATACATTTATTTCAGTCAGACCGCTACAGCCCCAAAAAGCATAACCTCCAATACTCGTCACCGAGTCTGGAATCTCAATTGAAGTCAGGCCGCTACAGCCAAAAAAAGCATAACCTCCAATACTCGTCACCGAGTCTGGAATAGAAAAACATCCGCAGATACATCCTGGCACTGAATTTATTTCTGTCTTGCTTTTGTTATACAAAACTCCATTTTTTGAAGTAAAGTTTGGATTGTTTGCCGTTACATTTATTTCAGTCAGGCTTTCACAGAGAAAAAAAGCACCTATCCCAATACTTGTCACCGAGTCTGGAATATCAATGGAAGTCAAGTTGTCACAGCCATAAAAAGCACCTTCCTCAATACTTGTCACCGAGTCTGGAATCTCAATGGAAGTCAAGTTGGCACAGCCATAAAAAGCACAATATCTAATGCTCGTCACCGAGTCAGGAATCTTAATTGATGTCAGACCTCTACAGCCTTCAAAAGCATGATCTCCAATGCTCGTCACTGAGTCAGGAATTTCAATTGAAGTCAGACAACCACAGCTCTCAAAAGCCCATTCTCCAATGCTCGTCACACCATCACGGATCACATAGTGTGTTTCTGTAGATTTCTCTTTATCAAGTATGTTATATTTATCTTTCATATTAAATCCATTTAATAGTTTTATATTGCAAGATAATAAAACCATTTGCAAATCTTATATAAAAATTTGAAATGTTGTCTATTTCTCCATAATTCTTTGATAAATTATTCTCCATTCTCCCCTAAATTACGCTTAATATTGTCAATTTTTCATGGCAGAAATCCATTTTGATATGATATTTCTATCATTTTATTAATCAGACAGATAATTTCTTTGTGTTACATCTATTACTTGACATTGTTACTTTTGACATCAATGACAAAATGTTCATCTACATTGTTTGGTATCGAAATTTCATGTTGTTTTTACTATTGCCATTACTTTTGCAAACAGAACGATTACAAAAACGCATGAATATGAAAAAACGTATATCTTCAACTATTCTTGCTACTTTTATATGTGGCTCGATGTTTGCTGGCACTTTTATCGCCGGCAATGGGGTGTCTCACTCCACTGATGATTTGAGGAAACTTGTTTTCTCTAATGGAAAGGTTGAGACTTATTTTAATGACGGTAGCATGACAACCTACGATTTCTCTTCTCTGCAACGTATCTATTTCACTGATGTCGCTGGGAATGATGAGCCTTCTATAGTGGATGATGTCGCCGACGGTGCTCTCCTTCTCTACCCTAACCCGGCTTCGGATTTTATCAATCTAAAAGGGGTGCCAGCAGACGCGAATATCACCGTCTTCAATATAAGCGGCATGGTGATTTCAAATATGCTTGCCGACGGGGATGTTTTGAGCATCGACGTCGCAAACTATAAATCAGGTGTTTATTTTATTAAAATCAACTCTGATGTTGTTAAATTTGTAAAAAAATAAAATCGTATTTCAGGCGTTCTTGTTTTCGCCAGTTAAGCGGATTTCATGCGTCTGCATATAGACACACATTATAAACTTTGAAAAAATTAAGACTATGAATAATAAATATATCCTTTTCAGTTTGGCTCTTGCCTCTGGATTTTCAGCATCTATGGCAGACAGTTTCAACGTCTTCATGAAGGATGGCCGTGTGGTTGAGTACACTACCGATATTGTCGACAGTGTGGTTTTTGTGAAGGATGGCGAATCGATCGGCCCTGTCACTCCAAACATTCCGTCGGACACAACGGCTGTGGTTCCTTCTGAATCAACTACCCCTGGTGTTGTTGCGACACAAGGCGACATCAAGGTCCTCACTTCCGGCGGATGGCTTGAGACATGTTTCGCCACATGGTCGGCTTATTCAGGGGCTTCAAAGTATAAGGTTTCTGTCAAGAAGGCTTCAGAAAATAATTATGTTAATGTAGACGACGCGTTGATCCGCAACTATGGCAGTTTCTTCCGTGCTGACGCCCTTGGTTTGGCGGCTGGAGACTATAATCTAAGTGTAGTTGCTGTGGATGCCAACGGTAAAGAGATCTGTAAGCCATCTGTGTTGAAGATTTCGGTAAAGGCTCACGACCGTTCTGGTTTTGCTTTCTCCAACGGTAATGTGCCCGGTGCTTATAATGCCAATGGTACTTTGAAGAAGGATGCTCTCGTGCTTTATCTGACTGACAATACAAAGGATAAAGTTTCTGCTGAGATTGTCACATCAAGTAATGGCACTAAAACATCAGCTCAGGGAATCCAGAATATACTTACTCTATACAAGAAAGGTTACGACACTCGCCCGCTCTGCATCCGTTTGGTGGGAAATGTGAATGATCCTGCTGTCACTGATAAGGGTGATGTGCTGATTGATCTTGGCGGTACAAAACAGACGTGTGAAGGTGTGACAGTCGAGGGTGTTGGTGAGGATGCTGTAGCAAACGGTTGGGGTGTGAGAATCAAGAATGCCAAACTTGTGGAGGTCCGAAACATCGGAACAATGAACTGCAACTCCAGTGAGGGTGACAACATCGGTTTGCAACAGTCATGCGAATATGTGTGGGTTCACAACTGTGATTTCTTCTACGGTGATGCCGGAAGTGATGCGGATCAGGTGAAGGGAGACGGTGCGTTGGACTGCAAGAAGTCGACTTACATAACATTCTCATACAACCATTTCTTCGATAATGGCAAATGTAATCTGCTAGGTTTGAGCGAGGGCACTACTGAAGGTCTTTACATCACTTACCACCACAACTGGTATGACCATTCAGACAGCCGCCATCCACGTGTACGCTACTATTCAGCCCACGTCTACAACAATTATTATGACGGAAACGCTAAGTATGGCATCGGCTCAACTCTTGGATCGAGCGTCTTCTCTGAAAACAACTATTTCCGCTCTTGCAAGTTCCCTATGCTGACATCTATGCAGGGTTCTGACCTTTATGCGGAAAATGATAAGAGCACGACTGACAATGCGACATTCAGCAAAGAGGCTGGTGGCACAATCAAGTCGTATGGCAACAAGTTTGAGGGTAAGGTGACATACGTCTCTTATAACAATACGATATCTGCGTTGAAGGGAGAGAAAGATACTCGTGGCATTAATGGAAAGAGTGATTTCGATTTCTACGAGGCATCATCACGCAATGAGAAAGTGCCTTCATCTGTCACTTCGCTTTCCGGCGGCAACACTTACAACAATTTCGACACTGACTCATCCATCATGTATTCTTACACACCAGATTCGGCTGAACAGGCTGTTGAGAATGTGAAGGCTTTCGCTGGCCGTCAGAACGGTGGCGATTTCAAATGGACATTCACGACTGATGAAGATGAAAATTATGCAGTGAACGCTGCTTTGAAGAGTGCGTTGACTAACTATAAGACTTCGTTGAAGAATATTCAGGGAGAGTGATGTTAAATGCTGGATTATAAATGCACAATGCAAAATTTAATTGATATGAAACGATTAATTAGAAACATATTGATAGCAGTCTGTCTATCGTGGTCGACTTTTGCGATGTCTGCACCAGAGATAAAAGTGAATGGTGAGGTAATCTCCACGTCTCCATCACAAATTAAAATCAATGGGGATATTGTGAATGTGACTTTCACAGACGGCTCTGCTCTTTCATTCGACATGGATGATATCGTGGTGGATTTCAACACGATCACTGATGCTTCGGCTCTTCAAAACTGTTTGTATGGAATCAAAACTATTGTTGGCAATCAATTAGTTTTAACTGGTGTTGAAGCAGGAAAGAGACTATCGATTTTATCTGTATCCGGCATTTCCGTCTACTCATGCCATACAGAGTCAAACGAAACAAGAATAGACATTTCTAATCTTGCATCTGGCGTATATTTGCTCAATGTTGATGGAAAAGTTGTAAAATTCATTAAAAAATAAGACGTATGAAAAAGATAATTTCAGTTTTATCAATGTGGGCAATCATGCTCACATCCGTTGACGCGCAGAACAAGGTGAAGGTGTCGATGGACAACGGTGCAGCCGAAATCTATTCATCGTCTTCAGTAGAGTCGATTGATTTTGGCAACGACAATAATTTTAGTATCTCGTTCAATAATGGAGACGAGAAAAGAAGTTACAATGGCAATGCCACTCAGATCAGTTTTATCAAACAAACATCTATTCAGGAAGGCGGGGTGAAGATTATTTCAGCCGACGGATGGTTTGAGTCTGGATTTGTGATATGGGAACCGTCTTCAGATGCATCCGATTATTCCGTCTACTATAAAGAAATGGGCGGAAAATATACGAAGATAGATTCTGAGCTTGTCAGAAAATCAGGTTCGCAATTCAGAGCCGACATTTTGGGTTTGAAGAAGGGAGACTATCAATTTAAGGTCGTTCCTTTGATCGGAGGCAAAGAAGCGGATGAAAAAGCTTCTGAAACTGACCTCATAGCAGTGGGAGCTTTCGATCGTAGCGGCTATGCTCACTTCAATTATACAGAAGGAATAGGAGCTTATAAAGATGACGGTACTCTTAAGGATGATGCGATTGTTGTCTACGTCACTGATGAGAACAAAGACAATGTGACTATTCCTGGTTACGAGAGTGTTGGAAAAGGAATCGGATGGATTTTGAACAACAACCAGTATTCAAGTTCATCAAGCAACACCTATACAGCTGATGCGTCGAAGAAAGGTATTTTTGCAGTGACAAAGGAGCATCCTGTTGTGATCCGTTTTATTGGAAAAGTAACGAGTCCGGAGGGATTGACTGCCTATAATTCTACAGACAATGGAGGAAGTGTGGGCGATAACGGACATTTGGCTAGAATGAAAAATGCTCAAAACCTGACTCTTGAAGGTGTTGGAGATGATGCTCAAATCTATGGTTGGGGATTCCATTTCATCTGTTCTGACAACAAGTATGGCAAAAGTTTTGAAGCAAGAAACCTGCTTTTTGACGCATATCCTGAAGATGCTATCGGAATGGAGGGAAATCAGGCATCGTCAAATGTGACTTCAGATTTGAGTGCATCGGTTGAGAGATGTTGGGTACATCACTGTTCGTTCAAGCAAGGTTATTGCGCTAATCCAGCGGAGAGTGATAAAAAGGAAGGCGACGGTTCTTGCGATTTCAAACGAGGCCAATATTTCACTTTAAGCTACTGCTATTTTGAGTACGGACACAAAACCAATCTGATCGGATCAAGTGACGCATCGTTGCAATTCAACATCACTTTCCATCACAATATCTGGAAAAATTGTGCATCACGTGTGCCACTTCTTCGCAACGCCAATTTTCACTTCTACAACAACTATGTGTTTGGTGACATGACAGACTCGAAAGCCAGTCTGAGCTATATCGCGTCTTGCCGAGCAAACTCATATCGATTCTCTGAACACAACTATTTTGACGGATGCAAAAATGTCTGTGAGACCACATCTGGTGGAGTTTCCAAAAGTTATGGAGATCTATATTACGCATGTATAGGCACCAACAATGCCGTGATTGCAAAGACAAGGGAAGAAGCAGTGTCAAACAAATGTCAGTTTCAGGCCAGAAACATTGATTTTAGCAAGTTTGACACCGACGCCACTCTATTTTACTACGATGCTTCAAAGAAACAGACCAAAGCATACATCACTGATGCTGTGACTGCACGTAAGGAGTGTCTGATGTATTCGGGCGTGATGAAGCAAAAGAAAGTCACAAACACATCTATGAACGTCAACAATGTGAATGGAGCTATTGATATGAGCAGTTGTAAATATGACGCTACAATGGGCACAACAGGCAGTGGCATCACATTCACCAACTATAAATCTGGCAAATTCAAAGGACAGGGCATCACATTCCGTATTGACAGAAGTTGTAAGGTGACTGTGACAGCAGGATCCGACTCATACGGTGGTCCATATTTGATGTGTGCGGACGGTACTAAAATTGGACAGTTGAGCGGAACATCTTCCTACAATATTGGAGCTGGCACATATTTCATCTGTTCTGGTTCAAAAGACAAAGAAAGTTCGGTCTCTGCTCTATCATTTATATGCGTGGATGATTCAGAAGTTTCCAACAAAGTTGATTCAAACAGTGGAAATGACGAAACTTCAAACGGAACCCAGAACAATGACGGAAATGGTAATGGAAACGGAGATAATTTCATTAATCCGGATATAGACCTCACGTCTGACCAAACTCTGACATTCGACAACGGGACTACTGACAATAGTGGATTTTTCACTGTCTCTGCCAATATAAAGAGTGGAATAGCGGCAAAGACATATAATGGTGTCACCTATACATCCGCACTCAAAATGGAGAGCAGCACTTCTGTGACATTCACAACCGCCGCCCAAAAAACACTCTTCATAATCACGGACACTGCAAACGGAAAAATAAAAGTCGACGGTACAAGTGTGACAGCAGACTCCGATGGTGTCGTTTCAGTGAGTTTGACAGCTGGCGAACATTCAATCAGCAAGGGCGATTCACTTAATGTCTACAGCATAATCATCAAATAAACAGCATAATCATAATTTTTTCTTATCTTTGCATTGGCATATAAGATTAAAAATGAATTCTGTACATAAAAATTACGTATTATTCACTCCATTCAAAACTATGTGTTTTGTTCCAGACCACTATTCTGTGGTTTTGGATAATGCTGAAGATTTGGCGGAGCAAGGCAATAATGTCGATCTTGTCTATTGTGATGGCAAAGCCATTCAGAACTGCATATACAACTGCTATGGCGACAAAAAAGTTTGTAAAGCATGTGTAAGTTACCAGCACTACTTTCACAGACATATCACACACAAAGATAAAATCAATGTGATTCCAATATCAAAGTTTCAAAAGCCAGAAATGGTTGACTTTGAGAGTTTTGTCAAGAGTTTGAAATATGAAACTATCGATGATGTCAAGGAGATAACCCATAAGGGTGCACATATTGGTCTGGCTGCTGTATCTTCATATTTGACGTTGAGTAGAAACCTTGATCCACTTATCGACGGTGAGTTTAAGGATTTCATGAACAGATATCTATTCATGAGTGCCAGGACAACAGACTTAGTGGAAGAGGTCATCAACCAATTGCATCCGGATTCAGTTTCATGCTTCAACGGCAGATTAATATGTAATCGTCCGATTGTGGATTTATGCATCAACAAAGGTATGCCATTCCAGACATACGAAGTTGGCTACAACGAAGAGAATAGAATCAACAAGAAGATTTTCAACAACAGTCTGCCTCACGATCCCGACGTCAACACTATAATGATTAACGAATTATGGGAATCTGAGGGTAAAAGCAAGGAAGAAAGGATAGCGACTGCCAAACGATTCTTCGAAAAAAGAAGAAAAGCGATTGTAAGTGGCGACAAGGTGGCATACACTAAAAACCAGAGTATCGGTCTGCTTCCGGAAGATTGGGATGACTCGAAAATCAACATATCTATTTTCAACAGTTCAGAGGATGAGTTTGCATCTTTGGGAGAAAAATTCGCAAAATTATCTCTTTTCCCAAGCCAGTTGACAGGAATCAAATATATCTTTGAGAAATTCAAAGATAATGAAGAGATACACTTTTATCTGAGGGTTCATCCAAATTTGACTAATGTGAAATACAAATATCACAAAAGTCTATATGAATTAGACAAATACAAGAATGTGACAATCATTCCTGCCGACTCTAAAATCAGCACATACACATTGGTTGACAGTTCAGACAAAGTGATTGTGTTTGGATCATCAGTTGGATTCGAAGCTGCATACGCCAACAAGCCAGTCATCTTATTAGGTTGTACTATGTACCGTGATTTGGGCATCTGTTATGTGGCTCACACCACAGATGAATTAGACAAATACATATTAGACAAGGATTTAAAGCCGTTGGATAATCTTGGTGCTTTGAAATTTGCATACTACATAGTCAATTCTGAGTTTCCGATGCCTAAATATTTCGCAGATCACAAAAAGACAACAAAGAAAATATTTGGCAAGAAGTTCATTCTTACAAGAAGTGTGATTTCTAATTCTAAAACTTTGTCGCCATACATCAGTTACTTCTACCAAATCATTGGCAAGTATCTGTGGTCGAAATCCAAATGTGGATATCCGACAAAAGAAAGAGAATAAGATCAGGCAACAAAAAATATTAAGGGAATATCAAGAAATTGATACTCCCCTATTTTTTTGATCAATCAGCGACAATGGATCAACCGAATCAAAAGAGTATAGATCTGGTTATCACATACTCTTTGCTTAACAACAAACAAAACCACTTCTTGAAAAGCCATTTCTATAAAAACGACTTTCAAGAAGTGGTAATAAAGATTATATGAAAAATTAGTATATTGCGTTATTTCACAATTATCTTTTCTCCATTAATAATGTAGATTCCCTTAGGCAATACAGCAACTTTAGAAACACCTTCGTCATACTTAGCATTCTTTACAATCAATCTTGAAAGAATGTCGTATATATCAAGTTCACCAGCATTTGAAGATTTTACATAAATGCTGTTTTGGAAAGTGTAAACAACAATGCTGTCATTATCCAAATTCACAACTGGAGAGAAGTAATCATCTATAAACTGACCCCATAATACATTCTTTCCAAATTCTCCAGGATAACCCAATTCGTCGTATACATTATCAACATTGACTTCAAACTTATAGAATCCGGAAGTTTTTGTTTTAGATGAGATATTCACCACATATGTATAATCGTCACGTTGCTTAACAGTAATTGTTGAGTCGCTCAAATTATTTCCAGCCTGACAATATAGTTCAATATCATTATAGTCGAACGAGTTCTTCTGAATCTTACGATTGAATTTTACAATCACACTGTCTATTGATGACGTTACAGTCTCTTCGTTTGAAGGGGCTCCAGCTATCTCGGTCACCATCAAAAGATTCTTCTTCTGACTAAAATAAATATTATAATCAGTTTCACTAAGTGTTGTCATGTAGTCTAAGAAATGTAGACGATTCTCGTAGATAGGTTCTTCACCATCAGGAAGAGTGACAAATGTAGTCCAAACATTACTCAAAGGAATCTCAACATTGTCTTTCACTCTTACTACCCTCTTAATATCATAACAGTTATTTCCAGGATCATTCATTTGCGCATAGTTCCAACCGTTTTCAGAAGGAGAGACGGTAAGTTTTACAACAGTATCAGCTGTAGTCACCTTTGTTTTGTCGACTTTAGTTTTCTTAGCTATATTAACCGTATCTTTTCCTCCATTAGAATAATAAATAGCATCAGGAGTGTCATCACCATCTTCATAATCATTCACTAAGAAATCTGTCACATGATCTTCCTTCACACCATATGCATCAACAGTCTTGATCAGTTCATGGATTGCTATTCCACTCACTAGGCTCAACTCAGGATTGCCAAAACTGTTAGCATGGACCACACTCGCCTCATACTTAGTGAAGTGACCAAGCAAAGAGCTGGTCAACCACCAAACACCTGTCTTAGCTGTATGAGCTTCGATATTGCCAAAATCAATATTTTCAGATCCAAGATCACAATTTTTTCCATCCAAACTAGATCCGATGATAGAGAAGTCGATCAGCAGACCCTTCTCATTCTCAACAATCTCTGGTTGTGCTGTTTCAAGTTTGACATTTTTAGCGATACCATAACCATGGTTGTCTATTCTCACACCCAAAGCGGCAGGGACTGTTGGCTCGACACGATCAATAGTCAAAGCATCGTCACCAAGAATATTACGTTGCATGAAATAGTCGATCTGCAAGTTTGGACTTGGATTGACTGTCAATGTCACTGGAGTCATATCAATAGTGATTGTATCGCCAGCCTCAAGATAAATGATTTTTCCTCCGAATGAATAATTGACAGGAGTCGTTGGAGCAGCACCTCTTTCTGGAATGAAACGGAATACAGCAGAAGCCTCATTGCCAGAGCCTATACTTGAAGTACCGTCGACTGCATCGATGCCCTTCAATGATTGAGTGTTTATTTGGAACAAATCATTAGCAAGGTTACCTTCTTCATCACGCACCTCAAGCACAACTCTAAAGCTGTCCATATCCAAAGACTCTTGACCATTGTTAACAGTAAGAGTACCGTCGAACGCCTCTCTTGTCATTGTCATCGTTTGAGAAATCTGTAGTTTGACACTCGCGCAAACACTCTTTCTCTGCTTATTTTTATTTGACATCTCAGCATTAATAAAGTCGACCATGTCAGGGATATCGTCAAAGCCACGGAACACTACATACTGATAGAAGTTTGAAATAATATCAAGATGATTGTCGACAATCGATTTGTCTACAATGTTAGGATATTTCTCATCAGAGACAAAAACACTATCAGACCAAGCATCCACAGTTCTATTCCATCTTTCAGAAATTTCTATCATCTCAGTCAAAGACAAATCTGACGCAGGCAAAGTCTTAACTTTTTCGATGTCAATCTTCTTTCTGAATGCTATTGAATCCATAAACACATCCAAATAATCTTTCAAACCACTCTTTTTCATCATTACATCATCAGCTCCAACATATTCCGCAATCAGTCTGCTTCTAGACACTTCAAATTTTGTTAATTCAAGAAGGTCATGTACAGCCAACAGATAAGGAGATGCATATTTATAAAAATCAACAGATTCAGTAGCAGACCTTAACGAACCATTTATAGCATTGTTTATGGAATCTCGATCATAAAAATATTCCGCACAGTTTTTAGCGTACTTGCCATTTACCCAACAAGAGAATGCCTGACACAACAAATCAAAGCAACCAAATGGAATATCTCCAACAACAGGAATCAAACCAAATCCTATAGTACCTGCACTATATAAGTGACTATTTAATTCTCTTTTTGAGATTCCATTACTAGCATCATCCACCGTAGAGAACAGTTCTCCAGAAGCGCCATAATATGCCCTAGAATAATCAATAAGGTTTCCTACACTTCCAATTTTTCGTCCTTTTGAAACGACATACGTACCTTCCAAGAAATCTCCAACAGCAGGAATCAAACCAACAAGATCAAACAAACAATCCCATAAGCCATCTATTTTCACTTGACAAGTATCATTGCAATTTCTAGTGACAAGACCATAATTTCCGACATGGAACTCACCATCCCCACCATCACCTATATTTAAAATATAGTCATCACTAATACATCTCCATACTTGGACATAAAAATTCTTATGTTCCTCCTCATTACACTCATAAACATAATGGATATTCCAATAAAGACATCCTTGCACAAAGTTTCCATCTGTTATAGAATTTCCATTACTAAATTCACCTCCAGAAAAAATTCTTGTCAGTGTGAAAGAACCATCAGTATTTGCTCTTTCGATAGTCACAGGCACAACTACTGAATAATTTGCAGGAAGAGAGTCTATATGATCAATATCAGGAATAAAGATGTAACCATTTGTCTTAGGTGCATTAATTTTCACATTCTTCGCGGCGATTAATCCATGATTTGTAATCACTAAATGTGCAATCTTTTTATCACCAGGCTCAAATGATTCTCTCTCAGGAAATCCATTAGGGAATTCAGCCGTAACTACAGGAGCTGGAACATTTGTCTCAAATTCAGCATTCAAAGTCATTTCATACTTGTCTTCAATCTCTGTACGCTCTACATTCCATGTATATGTAACTGCTTGATAAGAGACAAATATAAATTTGTTCAAATTCTGACCGGCCTGAACAGAGATAGGTTCTCTGTAGTTTGAATGCTTGTCTGCCTTAATGCATAACAAGTATTCGCCTTCAGGAATACTATCAAAATGGACTTTACCCAAACTATCACTAATACCAGAAGCAATAACCTTAGAATCAAACGCATTTTTAATTTCAACTGTAGCACCAGAGAGATGACTCTTTGCTGTAGTATTATAGTAATACTCATCGACAACATCAACACTTACACTTCCGACAAGAGAAGAAGTGTATTCCATAGAGAACCCAATAGTTGTAGATTTACCGTTCTCACAGTTAATACCTATAGATCCTGTGATAGGAGTATTTAATTTAGCTCCATCATAATAAGCTAACTTCAAAATCGCCTTTGTTGTATCACCAGACTTTATGCTTTCGATTTCTGTTCCACCGAGCATTGTCATGCCCTCAAATTCTTTAGGTAAAGAAACAGACACCTTTCCAGTCTCTCCCAATCCAGTATTGCAAAGTAAAAGTTCAACAAATTTTGGTTTCTGCTTTGACACATATTCTTTGATATTTGCTGGCAGCACTTTAATCAGACCGTATGGATTTTCACAATAGAAATATGTACTGAATCCAGCGATCAAACTTTCAGCTGTCTGCACACGGAATGACGACAACAATAATTTATCACCATTTGTCAGAGACTCTCCAACGACATAATAATTGAGCTCCCTAGATTCAAGGCCATGCAACACATCAATTGAATCAAACACAACCTTACAACCATCAGCCAACGTCAATGTTCTAACCTTTACATTATGAGATTCTACATTACTGCGGTTTCTCACGGTAACAGTTCCATAAACGGTATCTCCTTTCTGCACAATCCATTTGTCTGTTCCTATGCTACAAGATATTCCAGGAATATCGAATTCATCATATACAATATCGGATTTTTCTGAATTCATACATAAGCCAACCGAATAAACACCACATTCGTATAAAGACGATATATAATTTACATTAACAACACCATTCGAATCCGACATTTCCTCAAAAGTTTTGATTTCAATGCCACCTTTTTTCAATGAGAGCTTTAAGGCTTTACAACTCATCGGATTACCGTAAGCATCTGAAACAAATCCTTTTATTGCAATAGTGTCTCCAGCTTTGTATACGTCTTTATCAACTACAGCATCAAACACATAATAATTAGACAATATACCAGTAAGAGAAAGTGAAGCCTCATATTTGCCTGATTTTAATGTAATCTTCGCGTCACTATTCTTTTTATTTGCATCCACAGGAGAATAGTAAATTCTCAAATGACCACCATTGTATTTATCCCAATCTTGTTCAAAATTTGCAGAAAAATCAGCAGAATCCTTTCCTGAAATCACGTAAGTTATGGAATCCGTCAACTCAACTCCTTTCACATATCTGATCAACGAAGACGTCTCATTCAATTTTGAACCGAATTCGCAATACACATTTCCACTGATTTCAATACCAATCGGAATATCAATCCTGAAGCTGTCTATTTCAGAACATACGGTATCACATGCAGTGGCCGCCTTCACCATGTATTTGTATGTAGTATGGTTGTCCAGACCAGATAAGTATTTACTATTTGTGTTAACAAATGAATTCATTGGTGTAGACGGCATTTCCTGAGTCGACTTCCATACATACAAATCATAGTTGGATATCTCAACAGGAAGTGTGAGTTTTTTCCATTGAATTGTCATATTATTGCTCTTCTTATTCACAACATACGACTCATTTGGCTGTATAAATGTCACCTTATTTTTTGAAAAATCAGGATATACATAATAGTTATAACTGAATGGCATTCCTCCCACACTATCCTTATCATAAGGAGTAACCTTCAATGTCAAAGTATCGATAATATTCTTAGATGTGCGAAGTCGCATTGTAGGAATACAAGAACCATTACCTGAAGTACTATCAAATCCTTCCACTTGTCCTTTATTGGTGATATTCCAATCTAAAGTTGATATGGTAGTGTCAAATTTAACCTCAAAAGTGTTTTTGTTGTAGCAAACCACTTGGTGATAATCCAACATCTTGTCAGAACCTCCATTGTATTCTATAGCACCAAGGTCAATGGCCTTGCCATATATTCTTGTTCCACCATTGATATCTGTCTTTAATGTCATCACACTATCAAGACCTTTGTCAATACAAGAAGATGTTGAATGTAGACGGTAATCACCTCCGACAGCATTTATGAAACATACATAGTTTAATGTTGTGTCGGAACCATTATTGGCTCTAGCCAACTTTATGTTGTTCTCTCCATTTAAGTCGTCATCAGACGCACAATACATGACCTTCAAATAATCCGACTTTGCGACCTGAGGCTTGACCTCATTAGTCATTTTATTGCCATATATGATTGTGTTGGTAATAGTAAAATATTCCGAACCTGAATTGTTGTACAAATCAACCGTGCTACGATTTTGAGTTGTATTATTGGCAATTGTAGAATTAGTAATGTATGAATTGTGATATGAGTATATCACACTACTACTATTAGTCACATTATCATAGATCAAAGAATTCTCGATAACAGAGTTGTTCATATTGATAGTAGAACTATATACATTCTTATTATTAGAAATCCTACAATTTGAGACGACGGAATTGCTTGACACATCAAGACATCCATATTCAGGATCATTGTCATAAATAGATGAATTAGTCATCCTTGATCCGGTTAACTCAACACTCTTACTTCCATTTCCGCTGTGATTTTTTGTGAATGTGCAACTGTCTATTTCACCATTGCTTATATAAATATCACAATTGTAATTATCGATAAACGTACAGCTGATGAATTTTGATTTTTCCGCATGAACACATTTGTCACTTTTCTTCGATTCTCTGAATACACAGTTTATAAATGACGTATTCTTAAGGGATTTAGCGTTAGCTCCATCACTATAATCTCTTGTGTATCCATTTTGGATAGTGAATCCATCAACAACGATTGCCAATGAATCAGCAAAATCGTAATTCTGAGTTACACATTTTCTTTTAGCCAAACCGTCAATTATAGTTGTATTCTTGGCAATGTTTCTCTCATCTAAAGAGGATTCACTTCCTTCGAATCCTCCATAAAGATCAATCCCTGCAGCAAGAGAGATGGCATATGTAGACATTGTGTCACCATAATATGTACCTTTGGCGACCCAAATCTTATGTCTTTTTCCTGTTGTTGTCGCAAGTGTTATGGCTTGATTTATCTCACCAAGAGCATCGTCCCAACTTGAACCAGTACCATTTGCGCCTGTCTTTACATAGATGATGGAATCTATTGAAGCCTTTCTAGAAAAAACGGATTCGATTGCTCCCATATCCACAGCCTCATTCTGTTTTCTTGCATTTCCCAATAAGTCGAGTGTGTCAGAAATATCAGTTCCCGCATTGATACAAACAGATGATTTTGAAAGAGAATAATCTCCGTTTGCAGCGTCTACAAAAGATGCACTTGATTTGTTTCCATCTATATTCCTTTCTCCTTTTGCACCACCCTCAATCATTGAATATTTGATTGTGCCTCCTTCATATATATGTATGTTGTCGTTTGTTTTTGTATGCTTATTACCGACAATGATTGAATTTAGGATCTGGGTTTCTGAATAACTGTATAGCGTTTGGTCTTTCGACTCATTATCTACCACCGTACAGTTGAACATTTTTGAATTTCCATTGACATAAATCAAATTACTTCCATGAGATTTACAATTTGTAATCTGAGAATTAGACAGAATGGAATTGCCATTAATAAAAATTATACTACTATAAGATTCGTTGCCATCTATCAAACATCTTTCAATTTTTGATTTTGATCTGCCTGTAATAAGATAATTATTGTTTGAATTAACATTGTTGATTATCTTACAATCAGACAATATTGTTGCACTAAAATACATAACATCAGATGTGGCAGACTCATTTCCTTCAAACAATGAATTGGTAACAATTGAAGACTCGGCTTGTAATACACCAATACTATAAGACCTATTATCTTTTACAATACAACTGTCAATCAATCCTCCAATCAAATAAAGAGTTGCATTCTTATCATAATTAGGATTATCCATTGATCCATTTGCACAAATCAAAGAATTAGCAACTTTTGCTCCATTAGAATATACCGCCATTCCATAATTGCTGGCGTGGCAATTCTTTATTATACAGTTATTGACGGTTGTGTTTTTTAATACATACGCGCCTCCTCCATTTTCTGCATATCCATTTTGGATAATAAAGCCATCCACAACAATAGCAGATGAATCTGAAAAATCATAATTTTGAGTAATAACACGTCTTTTATTCATACCATCTAAAACGGTAGGATTCTTTGCGGTATCACGAGCAGAAAGAGATGTTTCATTGCCTACGAATCCTCCATATAAACTGATATCTCTGGTCAATCTCACAACCGTTGACATGGTTGTGTCACCATAGTATGTGCCAGATGCGACCCAAATCTGATGTTTCTTTCCATCAAGTTCTGCTACCTTTATAGCTTCGCTAACATCTCCAAATGCAGACTTCCAACTTGATCCATCTCCTGTCGCACCCTCTTTCACATATATAATTTCTTCTACGGATTGAGTTGTCAATTTCTTATATTGAGATTCAATGGCTCCTAAATCAATGGCTCCGTTTTGTATTCTAAAGTTTCCCTTCAAATCAAGTGAATCGTTCGTTTCTATACCTCTGTCGACGCAATACGATTTTTCTGAAAGTGAATAATCTCCATTTTCTGGATCAGTAAAAGACGCCATACTTTTTGAACCAGAAATGTTACCTTCACCTACTGCACCACCCTCAATCATAGAATAAGAAATGGAATTAGTGCCATTTAATTCAATATAGTTTTTAAAAGAATTTACGAACCTATTACCTACGACTATTGAATTAAGGATAGTTGAATTTTGTAGACTTAAAGCAAATTGTGACCCTGTCACATTATCTGCAAAAGTCGTATTTATCATTTTTGAATTAAAAGCAACACGAAGAGGAACATAAGATGCTTTTTTGTTTTCATTTCCATATATCAGCGAATTATAAAGAGTAGATGAATAAAGAATATTCACAATATTATGATTATTATCCACCACATTATTATACACCTCGCAACGGTTCATCGATGAATTATTGTAAATATATACGATCTCATAATTGATTCCTTCATTATCAAATATTTTTGAATCTTCAATTCTTGAATTAGATTCAATATGTATTACACTGTTAGCCGTACTAATATTGTTTGAAAAAGAACAATTTTTGACAAGACAACGATTATAAGCATACACACCTCCATTACGACCATAGTTGTTTGTAATTATACAATTGGTCAATTTAGATTGATCATTCAAATATAAAGGAGACCCATCACTTTTATATAAATTCTTATTATTGTCAATTATAGAATTTGACACAGTAGACAAATCTGCATTAATAGCAGACGTATAAAGTGCTGTATTGTTTTTAACAACACAACTGTCCATTTCTGAATTATTCAGATGCACAGTTCTATGTGCTTCGCTAGAATTGTTATTGCAGATAATACTATTTTTTATTTTTGCACAATAAGCATAAATAGCCAATCCGCAATATGTCGCTGTATTATTTCTCAAGATACAATTGTTGACTGCAGCATTTTTTCTTAAATAGGCGCCACCTCCATACTCTGCATTTCCATTTTGAATAATGAAACCATCCACAACAATTGCTGTAGAATCCGCAAAATCACAACTTTGAGTAATCACACGTCTTTTATTCATACCATCCAAAACAGTAGGATTTTTTACTGTATCACGAGCAGCAAGAGATGTCTCATTTCCAGCAAATCCTCCATACATGCTTATTCTATCAGATAAAAACACAACAGAGGAGAGAGTAGTGTCCCCATAGTATGTGCCAGCCGCAACCCAAATTTGATGTTTTTTACCATCTGTAGAAGCGGCAAAAACAGCCTGTTGAACATCCCCGAATGCCGACTTCCAACTCGATCCATCACCATTGGATCCGGATTTCACGTATACAATATCTCCACATTTAAATGCGACTGTTTTTGTATGAGAAGATTCTATAGCTCCCATATCCACAACTCCACCTTGTATCCTCGCTTTTCCTAACAAATCAATGGTGTCGTTAACTTCTGCTCCAGCGTTAATACAATAAGAATTCGCAGACAATGAGAAATCTCCACTTTCAACATCAGTAAAAGCGGCATAATTCATAGATCCACATAAATTTCCATCAATAGAAGTAGATTCAAGCATATTATTGACAACTGTATTTGATCCTCTTAAATTCAAAATATTATTAATTTGGCTATTCATTTTGTTGCCAACAACAATTGAATTTTTCAAAGAGGAGCCACTCAAATTGATAAAATATGCATTATTCGACTCATTACAAACAACAGTACAATTGGATATTGTCACATTATTATTACAATAGATAGGCTCATACGACGATGTACAAACATTATTGCATACCAAACAGTTTGAAATACAGGTAGAAAAACTTTGTGACTCAATTATACGAGATGATGTTGTGTTGCCTTTTAATATACATCTATTGAACTTTCCACTTAATACTGATAATGTTGATATCGCAGAATTATCAATAATCTGACAATCCTCAACCAAAACATTAGAATCTGGCACATATAAAAGGTTACTACCAATATTCTTATTTCCTTTAAACAAACAAGATGTCATTACCGTCGATCCTCGTAAATCAACAGAAGATCCATTTCCATCAGTATTTATAAAACGACAATTGCTCACATTTGTAGATCCAAAATAAGAGCCTTTATATCCTGAATAAGATTGGTTGTTTTCAAACTCACAATTTGATACTTTAGAGTTGTTTTCAGCACAAATTGCACTATGATAATATCCCATATTGTTTTTCACAACACAACCTTCCATCTCACAGTGGTAAAGTTGGATTGTATAAGAAAGATTTGTCAAATATGTATTACCAACAATCTGTGAATTCTTTATCGTCGCATTTGTCGCATATATGGCAGATCCTCGGTTTGATGCCATATTGCCTTTTAGAATACAATTGTTAACAACAGCATTTTTTCTAAGATAAGCGCCTCCTCCATCTGTAGCCGTACCGTTCTGAATTATGAATCCATCCACAATAACAGCCATCGAATCAGCAAAATCATTTTCCTGAAAAATCACTCGCATCTTTTGATCTCCATCCAAAACAGTAGGATTCTTTGCAGTATCACGTACCGCTATCGAAGTCTCATTGCCAGCAAATCCACCATACAAGTTTACATTAGGTTTTAAGGAAACGACAGCCACGGAATCATTTTTATAAACTCCTTTAGCAACCCAAACATCAGCATTCTTTTGGGAGGCTAAATCCACAGCCTGCTGAATGCTTCCTAATGCTTTATTCCAAGAACTACCGTCTCCACTTGATCCGGACCTCACAAAAACTACTTCTTTTGCAAATAATGAAAAGGTGACAAAAGAAGAAAACAAAACCAATAACAGTTTTTTAATGTCAATAGATTTCATAGTCTCATTAATGTAAATTAATTGTTATCACTCATTTAAAACATCACAAAAAGTATGCCAAATCAGTTATTTTATTAAAAATATCGAAAAAAATACACTATTTCATCTATAGAAATTAACAGAAAACAAAGATTATACAGAATTTTATTATAACATTTATTTTGTATTCATTCAACAACAACCCACAAAAAAAATTGACTTTATTGAAACTAATAATGTAGTAGGATTGAATGCCACATAGAAAAACATTCGCATAGCGATTAATGTCTTTTTCTAGTAAAATCGAAAAATAAAAATAGGGGAATATCAAGAATTTGATACTCCCCTATTTTTTTGATCAATTGCTAAAAGCAATTATCGTCTCTCAATCTCCTCAAATGTCTGTGCTACCAGATACAAATGTGAAGGATTCTTCATAGAAAACTCGATTGCTTTGTTAACCGCCATTTCTGCCTTATTATAAAGGGCGACGGAATTATCCTCACGAACGTAATAATCCCATGCCGAATCACCACTACCCATAACCGGTTTATTTGTTATGATCTGGAACCCTTCTTTCTGACAATAGAATGGAGAGTGTCCATCGTTGAAATTGTCGTTGAAGAAGATAATTTTACCGTCGCGAACAACACAATATCTCTTCAAAACAGACAACACATAGGCATCTTTGAACGACGAATTAGGATCTACCCTATCATACTCATCGTATGAGCAAAGATATGAGAACGACTGAGACGCAAAGAAATAATTCTTATCAGACATCTCAAAAAGGTCTATCTTCGACGATGGGTAATTATAATATGTAAGTCCGGCGAAATTTGTTTTTGAATCAGATGAAGCCATCTCACTTGTGACTCTGCTTGTGAAACGAGAAGAATTATCTTTCTTCATCACCACATCAGTGTTGTTCTCATTCACATCTCTATTTTGATTTTGAGTCTTTCCGGTAGTGTTTTTGATAAGCTCATTGATCAAATTGTTGAATGCACCAATGCTTGAATCAGCCAAATCCTTGAATGACATCAAGTTGCCGACGTTTGACAAAATTTTGTTCAACAACTCAGGATTCTTGTTATCCAATTCCTCAAACAACTTTCTGTTGTCTGCGTGTAGTTCTTCCTTATTCATAGCAATTATATTTAACTGGTTTTATAGCGTAAATATACAATTAAATTGATTCTTATATATGCGACGGTGCAATTTTAACCTTTATTTAAGATTTAGTATATTTATTTAACTAAATCATATCTTATTCTTCTTCTGCCAATAGACACAACCCAAGACAATCAACACAGTGAAAATCAAAGCTCCAAGCAAAACCGATAAAGGAATTTCTTTATTCATTATGACGATTTTTGGAGTAGCGGTAATCGTTTCCGACGGCACTGTGTCCGACTGTGCAACTGCAATTGTATCTACTTTAAAGGCTGATGAATCAACAGGAACAGGAATCAAACTTGGATCTAACATCATGGGGAAGCCATCAAATATTGGCATTTCACTAATCGCGTCGTCTGCCAACATATCCGCTATATCTTTTGGAATTTTCAAAAAGCAAAATTCTGTTATAAGTGTTGTATCCTGACATTGCCATCCTTTAACTATATCTTTAATTGACATACGATATCTGCCAGCTGGAAAATATCTCATATGTTTGATATCGTTGAAACGTTCCCAATCAAACACATAAGGATAATCTCGTGGATCAAAAAAACTCACATCAAACGACAACGTATCATTTGGATCATCCAATTGTTCGATAGAAATCATTTTAACGTTATTATAAGCGTCTATAGTAGAATCCTTTGGAAAAAATTTACTTATGTTTACATTTTCACCCCAAAAGCCCGCATTAAGAGAATCTCTAAACTCATCAAATTTCTTTTTTGTTGTTAATTTTCCGATTGTACCATTATACATATATGGTCCATAGGCATCTTGTGGAAGAGTAAATTCCAAAGTGGCATTTTGCCAATCTGTGATGGCACATGACGTAAATCGATCTTTGTCCATCATTGCCTTTAGATTATTCCAAGATGCGGACGCTTTTATATCCTTTAATTTAACAGATTGTAGTTCTTTGTATTCAGGCTCATCATAGTACCCATGGGCTTCTCCTTCACTAATTCCAAAATCAAAACTAAAAGCTTCTCCTTTATGTGGTTTATAATCTTTTTTATAACCGACTCCATAACGATGTAAATCACTTTCAACATTCCATTTATCTAAATTTAGATAACCTAATTTAGAACTCATTTTACCGTCAAAAACGAAAGCCATAAACGACTTGATGTTACCTTTCCATGTTCCACCAGTAGAAATGTCGTAAGAGCAGCCAAATTGATTGCAGCCAAAAGACTCAATACTATATTTTGCAACCACCTTTGAATATGAGTTAGGCAAAAAAGTCAAATTATGATGAAAATGAAAATTCATATAAATAGTGGAGTCAGAACTTTTCACACTACTCTCTATACCTACATTCAATATATCAACGGGAGTACCGTCTTGTACTATATTACAATTTGGAACATAATCATCTAATCTAAGATTTAATGAATCAATATATTTAGAGTACTTCTCTCCGCTCATTACACGTAATTCTTTATCATGTTTTAGAGCTAATTGATATACACGATCATTAAAATTTATGTAACCATCATCACTTTTTATTTCATCACAATCAAAAGTGTCTTTAGGTCCAAGTAAGAGACGTAATGTAGATTCGGATCGAGAAGTCCACAAATAATTTTCCTTATTTATTTCTTTATTAACTGTATAAATAAAATTAACATTAATCGGGAAAGCACAATCAACAGTTACAGTATCATCCGTCGTATTTTTGAATACAAAAATCGCAGTAATACTGTCCTGATCACATAACATCAGCTCCTTTTCCAAGGCTATCTTATCATTAGACTCATTAGTATAGATATGCCCATAAGACCATGATTCAACATCATTACAAACTCCGTCGTCTGCCATTAGAGAAAAAATGACAGATATCTGTATAAATAGAAAGAAAAGTATTCGCTTCATAGTATAGTCCTGATTTTGGATGCAAAGATAATCGTATTTTATGGCATCATCTATTTTATTTGAAATTAAAACAAAAAAAAAGCCTACAATAATGGATTTGTCTTACGACAACACCAATACTGTAGGCTAATATTTAAGTTTGACCGTCATCACGGTCTCAAATCATCAACTTACGCTTTTACAACCTTGACATTTACCTTGTAATCATCAAAGTCAAGTTCAGTTGCTCCACTGATTGAATCAACAAGTTTAACCTCGTTTGCCAATACCTGTGAAGCGATATACTGTGCGAAGTGCTCAACAGCAGCGTTGATCTCTGCCTTCTTCTCAATCTCAACAAGAATCTTGTCTGTGATCTCGAATCCTGAAGACTTACGGATGTTCTGGATTCTGTTGACAAACTCACGTGCGATACCCTCTTCCTTCAACTCATCAGTGATTGTGACGTCAAGAGCGATTGTAATCTGACCGTTGTTTGCTACCAACCATCCTGGAATATCCTCAGAAAGAATCTCCACATCACCCTTCTCTACTACAACTGAAGCTCCGGCGACATCAAGTGTATACTGTCCGTTCTTCTCCAACTCAGCGATCTGCTCCTGAGAGAACTCTGTAAGCATCTGAGCAACAGTCTTCATGTTCTTGCCACACTTAGGTCCAAGTTTCTTGAAGTCTGGCTTGATTCTCTTGACAAGGATTCCAGAAGCATCAGTAACAAAGTTGATTGCCTTAACGTTAACCTCGTTCATAATCAAATCCTTGACTGCCTCGATATTCTCCTGCTCATTATCAGAAAGAATAGGCACCATGATCTGAGTAAGTGGCTGACGAACCTTGATGTTTTCCTTCTTACGAAGAGCAAGTGTCATTGAAGAGATATCCTGAGCAAGCTGCATTCTCTCCTCAAGAGTCTTGTTGATCAACTTTTCGTCTGCAACTGGGAATTTAGCCAAATGAACACTCTCACTCTTATCCTTACCTGTCGCAGCGTTAAGATCAAGGAATACACGGTCTGCGTAGAATGGCGAGATTGGAGCCATCAATCTTGACACTGTCTCAAGACATGTGTAAAGTGTCTGATATGCAGAAAGTTTATCCTTTGTCATCTCTCCACCCCAGAATCTCTTACGGCAAAGACGCACATACCAGTTAGACAAGTTATCGCAAACGAATGTAGAGATTGCACGACCTGCCTTAGTTGGCTCGTAGTCGGAATATGCAGCGTCTACATCCTTTACCAATGTGTTCAAAAGTGAAATGATCCAACGGTCGATCTCCTGACGCTCGTTCATTGGAACTTCAGCCTGAGAATAATCAAATCCGTCTACATTAGCATAAAGAGCAAAGAATGAGTATGTATTGTAAAGAGTACCGAAGAATTTTCTTCTTACCTCATCAACACCCTCCTCATCAAAACGAAGGTTGTCCCAAGGCGACGCGTTTGTGATCATATACCAACGAAGTGGGTCTGAACCGTATTTTTCGATAGCACCGAACGGATCAACAGCATTACCCAAACGCTTACTCATCTTGTTTCCGTTCTTGTCGAGTACAAGTCCGTTAGAGATAACAGCCTTAAATGCGACGCTGTCCTTCACCATTGTTGAGATTGCGTGAAGTGTGAAGAACCATCCACGTGTCTGGTCAACACCCTCTGCGATGAAGTTAGCTGGGTAGAACTCACCGTTATCTACAACTTCCTTATTTTCAAATGGATAGTGCATCTGAGCGAATGGCATTGCACCTGAATCAAACCATACGTCGATAAGGTCAGTCTCTCTCTTCATCGGTTTGCCACTCTCGCTGACAAGGATAATATTGTCAACATATGGACGGTGAAGATCAATATTCTTAGGATCGTAATTCTCCTTTGAATAATCTCCAACCTTGAAGTTAGGCCATGGATTAGACTTCATGAATCCTGCTTTGACAGACTTGTCAATCTCAGCCATCAACTCCTCAAGTGAACCGATACATTTCTCTTCTGCACCGTCTTCTGTTCTCCAGATAGGAAGCGGAGTTCCCCAATATCTTGAACGAGATAGATTCCAGTCGTTCAAATTCTCAAGCCACTTTCCAAAACGTCCAGTACCTGTTGATTCAGGCTTCCAAAGGATTGTCTTGTTAAGCTCGATCATTCTCTCTCTTGCAGCAGTCGACTTGATGAACCAGCTGTCAAGTGGATAGTAAAGCACTGGCTTGTCTGTTCTCCAGCAGTGAGGATAGTTGTGGACATGTTTCTCAATCTTGAACGCTTTGTTTGTAGCCTTCATAAGCATACAGATAGCGACGTCGAGAGTCTCATCCTTATCTGTCAAGTTCTTGTCGTATGCATTCTTCACGAAACGGCCCTCGAACTGCTTGTACTCATCAACATTGATATGAGTCTTCACATATTCGTCATCAAGATCTGATAGAAGGTAGAATTTACCAGTCAAATCCACTGATGGACGAAGATTGCCGTTTTTGTCGAGCAACTGAAGTGGTGGAATACCTGCAGCCTTGGCAACCTTGGCGTCGTCAGCACCAAATGTAGGCGCGATATGTACGATACCAGTACCGTCTTCTGTAGTGACATAATCACCAGGGATTACACGGAATGCCTGATCAGCATTCTCTGGAGTGATCCAAGGAAGAAGCTGCTCATATTTCATACCTACAAGGTCAGTACCCTTATATTCAGCAACGACCTTGAAAGGAACAAGTTTGTCTCCAGCCTTATAATCCTCAAATGCTATCTCTGCAGCCTTTGGATTGAAATGTGCATTAAGCAATGCCTTCGCACACACATAAGTAGCAGGCTCACCTGTGTATGGATTGAAACTCTGTACTGCCACATACTCAATCTTAGGACCGACACAAAGAGCAGTGTTGGAAGAAAGAGTCCAAGGAGTAGTTGTCCAAGCCAAGAAGTATGGAGTACCATGCTGAGTCATCTCAGGCTTAGGATCAACCATCTTAAACTGAGCGACCACTGTTGTATCCTTAACGTCGCGATAACAGCCAGGCTGATTCAACTCGTGTGAAGAAAGACCTGTACCTGCTGCAGGCGAGTATGGCTGGATTGTGTATCCTTTGTAAAGATACCCCTTCTTATAAAGATCCTTCAAAAGATACCAAAGAGTCTCGATATACTTGTTGTCGTATGTGATGTATGGGTTTTCAAGATCCACCCAATAACCCATCTTATGAGTAAGGTCTGTCCACTCCTTTGTGAACTTCATCACATTTGTACGGCAAGCGTTGTTGTAATCGTCTACTGAGATCTTCTTGCCAATATCCTCCTTTGTGATTCCAAGTTCCTTCTCTACACCAAGCTCCACAGGAAGTCCGTGAGTATCCCATCCAGCCTTACGCTTAACATGGAATCCCTTCATTGTCTTGTATCTGCAGAAAATATCCTTGATTGAACGAGCCATTACGTGGTGAATACCTGGCATACCGTTTGCTGAAGGCGGACCTTCAAAAAACACGAAAGTTGGATTGCCCTCTCTCTCAGAGATACTCTTATGGAAAAGGTCTTTAGCATCCCAATCCTTTAGCACCTCTTTGTTTACATCTGAGAGGTTAAAATTCGAATACTCAGTAAATTTCTTACCCATTATTTATAATGTTTTCTTATTTTCATGAAAATTTGCCCACTACTCGATATAATGAGCGACACAAAATTACAAAAAAAATGTATTGTAGAGCATTAAAGTTCGCTAAAAAGTAAATAAAGTCGTATCTTCGCAGTATATAAAGTCCAAAATAAGACTCATACATTGTAGAGCATTGATTTTTGAGGATTGTTAAGGGCGGAACGCCCTAACCCCTTCCCCTACGCGAGCCCGTAGGGCGAGCGATAAAAAAAGAAGGAGGGTTAGGCAACATTATTAATTGCCATAATAGTTCAATAAAATGAGAATAGACATTCTTTCATGCGTGCCCGAACTACTCGAGAGTCCGTTGCAGCATTCAATTATAAAAAGAGCAAGAGAAAAGGGATTGGTGGATATCCAAATCCACAATATCCGTGACTACACGCTGAACAAGCATTTGAAAGTAGACGACGAGGCGTACGGCTACTCGGCAGGTATGGTGATGCAGATCGAACCTATCGACAGACTGATCACGCATTTGAAAGAGCAAAGAGAATATGATGAAGTAATTTATACCAGTCCCGACGGTGAGACTTTCAACCAGAAGATAGCCAATGAATTATCCCTCTACAATAATATCATAATCCTTTGCGGACACTACAAAGGCATCGACCACCGTATACGTGAGCATCTCATCACTCGAGAAATATCTATCGGTGATTTTGTATTAACGGGAGGTGAACTGGCATCTCTTGTCATGACAGATGCTGTTGTACGTTTGTTGCCTGGTGCGATGAGTGATCTGGAAAGTGCGTTGACCGACTGTTTCCAGGATGATCTTTTGGCTCCTCCCGTCTACACTCGTCCAGCTGAATACAAAGGATGGAAAGTGCCTGATGTTCTGTTGTCTGGCAACGAAAAGATAATCCGTGAGTGGGAATACGAGCAGAGTCTGGAAAGGACAAAAAAACTAAGACCAGATCTTTTGAAAGAATAACATATCTGTAGAGACGTGGCATGCCCCGTCTTTACAGATTTCATTCTATCTCATTATCTTATGTCAGCCAATAATACTATAAAGAAGTGGACAAAGAGAATAGCAAATATATCTGCAATCTGCCTATTCATAATCTGCATACTTATTATCATTGGCATGGTTGGATTTTTTGTATATGTTGTATATGCGGTGATGGAACGTTAATGTTAGATGCTGATTTATAGTCGAAGGAAATCCAACAACATTATAAATGAAGATAATTGGCAAAATCAAATATCTAAATTCTTATTATGTATGTCAACCAATAAAACTACTATCAAGAAATGGATAAAGAGATTAGCGATTCTATCTGCATTCTGCCTATTTATTTTCATTTGTCTAACAGGGCTTATTATACATGCGTTAGACGAAGGATGTAGTCAGATACCTGAAAAACCTGCAAACATACCTCAATCTGCTGTTTGGACGGGAGAGTGTGAGACAGGACATTGGGTAAATCTTGCTGAAATCCATGATGGTAAATATCATTTTATGCTTTATGATGTCTCGAATGGAGCGTTAATGTTAGATGCTGACTTCGTTTTCGAGGGAAAATCCAACTGCATTATAAATGAAGACAATTGGCAAAATCAAATAGTTAGTTTTGCAGTAGATGCCGATTGGATAAATATAAAAGGAGGAGGAAAATTTGAAATTGTATTACCTGCATACGGAGGAGAATACTGGGATAAAGACAAGGAAGCCTTCATTTGGGATAACGACGAGATTGAATAACACGAAGGCACGGACGTAAATGTGAAAACATTATCTCCTGACAATATCAAGACAAGACGTTAATCATTAAAATTAACTATCATGAGCAATGGAACAAGACTTGAGCAAAATATTAATGAGCCAAACCAACATGTCGGTGGAGACCTTTATCAAAAGCCAACCAAAAGAGAAATGGCAGATCTTGACAGAGGCGACATTAGAGTGTTTGAAAAAGGGGTTCACGATCAACCGTATGGAGATTCAGAGAATGTCCAGACTACTCTTGAGCAAACCAGAGCGGAGCAGGTAGAGACGAAAAGATTGTTTGATATAGCCAAAGAAAATAGTCTGTTTATCGACAGAGAGACAATCGATAAGTTTGGCGACAAACTTTGCACCAAGACTGGCGAATGCGAGATTTTCTACAATGAAAAAGAATCTCTTATTTATAAGGTGAAGGATCCGTTTGCCAAATGGGTGATTAAAGAGCTCCACGCTGAAGATGCCATCTACGAGCATATCATCCATAATCTTCTATTTCCAAACACTCGTTATAAATTCGTTGGAATTGCTGAAGACGAAGGGAATCTTAGAATCGTGTTGACTCAGCCATACATATCGTCTACCAATGCCCACCCTACTGACGAAGAGATCATTTGTCATCTGAAGACGTTGGGATTAGAGCCAGACGGTCCTTATTTCTACGGCAACGAATATGTCACTGTCACAGACATCGGCACAGCCAGCGACAATGTATTGAAAGGAGACGATGGTGAGCTATACTTCATCGACCCGATCATCAAACTAAAGAAGCCAGCAAAAGAAGTCATAGAATTTCTTGTAAATTTCACGCCAAAAGAAGAACCATTGTCTTGGTGGAAATCATTGCTGAAACGTTTCAAACGATAAAATCATATTTTGAGACGTTGCATCGCAGCGTCTCTTATATCCAGATTTGGGCTACCACAAGGGATCGCCCCTACGGCCTAATAACAATTGCAATGACGTATTTCCCAACAATTATGAATTACGCATTATGAATTAATGTTATCTTCTCATCAATGTGAAATGTCCATTATACTGCTTGTCGATCTCTGGAATATCAAGAACATACCAATAGTCTGTAGACGGTAATTTTCTACCATTATAATCACCACTCCATCCATCAGTATTTCCAGTCTCCTTAAATAACAACTTGCCGAAACGGTCGTAAATATACAATGTTGAATTCTGATAATTTTCTATATTCTCAACTTGCCAATACTCATCTCCTTGATAGAAGTAAGCCGGGAATTCAGGTTCGATGAATGGGACCTGGAATTGATAAGACGATGAACATCCCAAAGCATTGGAAACATCAACATTATAATATTTACCAACCACTGCGTTTTCCAACAGATTCGAAATTGTCTTTTCCTCACCATTGTGATAGTCAAAATAAAGAGTCTCGTCTGTATTCTCAACAATCATTTGGTAGGTATGCGATCCAATCTCCTCATGAGATGAGATACGTGGGACTGGCACAACAGTTATTGTCGCATTCACCTCTTCCGGACAATTGTAACTATATGCCACAACATTGTAAGAGATAGTTGACGAAGGAGTGAAATCAACAAACGCTCCAACTTTATCCGCAGAACTATCTCCGTCAAAATCCCATTCGATTCTATCGTAAGGTCTTTCTGTCACAGCCTCTAAATGAGCAACGTCGCCTTCACATACCGATATATCTTTTACAGTCAAACCAACTGGCTGTGCAACCAAAACCTCTTGCTCACTTTCATTTTCTTTACAACCTAATTTTGAGACTGCAGACACACGGTATATTGTATTGTCGGAAGGAGAATCCACTATTTCAGAAACCGCTTCTCCAATTATATTAAACTGCGAATCACCAGATCCTTTGCTTTCCCATATTATACCTTCAGTGAATGGGTAATTCGTCGTCAACTTCACACTTCCATCTTTACATATTCGTGATTCAGAAGCTGTCAGATCAACATCTTTCCTACGCTCAACATTAACTACAAACTTCTCTAAATATGCAGGACAAACAAGTGGTTTTGCCCAAAACACATAAGTAGTGGTCTCTGTAGGCACATCTTCTGCTGTCAACTCATTTTTGGCAAAATTCTCATTATCATTTTTCTTCCATCCATAAGATGTGCATTTTTCTGTAATTGAAGCACTCAACGAGACTGCTGTTCCTTCACACACCTCTGCAGGAACATTTTCCACCAAAACGGACAACGGCTCTTCAACAAACAATGACACTTCATTAGACACTGCACTTTGACAAGCCAATTCATCTGCTGATTCAACTATAAATGTAGCTGATTTAGTCGCAGTAATGTTTATCACGTCTCCAGACTCTGACATTTCAGAGAATTGTGATTCACCATCATTCTTTTGCTTCCAAACCAGTTTAGAAGCATTAGTGGTATTCACAGACAAAGAGACAGAAGTATTTTCACAAACTTCCGTATCACTGATACTCAACAAAAGTTCTGTTTTCTTCTCAACCTTTACACTTACCTCTTTCTCAATTGCAGGACATTTATCTCCAGTAATTGTAAACTTATACGTGGCATCTTCTGTCGGAATATCCGTCGTCGTCAAATTAGCGTCACTGATCAAATCACTTCCCTTCTCCCATTTGAATGTGTTTGTCGACGTGAGCTGTACATCGGCTATCAAATCAACGTTCGTTCCCTCACATATAATTGCAGGCAATGGTTGTAGCGTCACATCCGCTTTCTTCTCCACTTTCACGCTTACCTCTTTCTCAATTGCTGGACATTTATCTCCGGTAATCGTAAATTTATATGTGGCGTCTTCTGATGGAATATCTGTTGTCGTCAAATCTACGTCACTGATCAATTCACTTCCCTTCTCCCATTTGAATGTGTTTGTCGACGTGAGCTGTACATCGGCTATCAAATCCACTTTCTCACCTTCACAAATAATTGCAGGCAATAGTTGCAAATTGACATCAGCCTTCTTCTCCACTTTTACGCTTACCTCTCTCTCAATTGTTGGACATTTATCGCCAGTAATTGTAAACTTATACGTGGCATCTTCTGTAGGATTATCTGTCGTCTTCAAACCAATATCAGTAAGCAAATCATTGCCCTTTTCCCATTTGAATGTGTTTACTGACGTAAGTTTGGCATCAGCCACCAAATCCACATCTGTTCCTTCACAAACTACAGCAGGCAGCGGCTCCAACGTCACTTCAGCTATCTTCTCAACTTTTACACTTACCTCTTTCTCAATTGTTGGACATTTATCGCCATATACAGTGAATTTATATGTATCATCATCAGCTGGAATAACAAAAATCTTTAGATCCACATCACCTAGAAACTCGCCAGATCCATCCTCCCACTTAAAGGTATTGGCAGACGTGAGCTTGGCATCTGCTATCAAATCTATCTCTTCACCTATACAAACTACCAAAGGCTGTGCATCCAACGTCACATCCGCTTTCTTCTCCACCTTAACGCTAAACTCTTTCTCAATTGCCGGACATTTGTCTCCAGTAATTGAAAACTTATATGTGGCATCCTCCGTAGGGATATCTGTTGCCGTCAGATCCGCATCTGTAATAAGGACATTGCCTTTCTCCCATTTGAATGTGTTTGTCGACGTGAGTTGGACATCGGCTATCAAATCCACTTTCTCACCCTCACAGATAACTGTTGGCAATGGTTGCAACGTCACATCTGCCATACTCTCTACTTCAACAGCCAATTCTTTCTCAAGAGTTGGACATGCTTTTCCCAAAACCGTGAATTTATAAGTGGAATTTTCATCCGGGATATCAGAGGTGACAAAATCAACATCATTTAACAGACTTCCATTTTTCTCCCATCTGAATTTATTTGACGACGAAAGTTTAACATCAGCGACCAAGTCAACTTTTTCACCTTTACAAATAACTGACGGAAGAGGTTGCAGCGTCATTTCCGCTTTTCTCTCCACATCAACACTTAACTCATACACCGCTGACGGACATTTTATTCCGTCGACAACAAAATTATAAACAGCATTTTCGTCTATTATATCAGTTGTAGACAAATCGGTATTATTGAACAGTTTGCCATTTTTCTCCCATCTGAACTTATTTGCCGGCGAGAGTTCTGCATCAGCCACAAGCTCAATTTTTTCACCTTCACAAACAACAGCTGGCAATGGTTGCAACTCCACTTCCGCTTCCATCTCCACCTTAATATTGGTGACCAATTCATTAGACATACAAACACCATCAGTAGCGGTCAAAGTAACTGTTATATCCTCGTCGATATCAGTGATTCTATAATCAGACTCTGTTGAAGGGACTCCATTCCAAATATATGTTATAGGAGCAAGATCAAAAGTTTGCACATCCGCAGTAAAACGGAGATTAGTACCTTCACATACATTTATATCACCAATTGGATCAAAGAATATTATAGGTCTCACCGTCAAATCAAACAAAATAGAATCAGAAACGCACTTTCCATTTTTAGCCAACAACAAATATGAAGTTGAAACCTTCGGATTAGGAAGACTAATACTTTCTCCAGTCTCTCCAGCAATCAAAGTCCATTTGTTTGCTCCATCTGGTTTACTATACCACTCAATATCAGTTTTTTTTGTCTGATTAGTTTGACGAACTTTCCATTCTACAGCATCATCACTATCCTCACAAATAGATTTATTTTGGTCTGACAAAATTTCAAATTCTGGCTTTTTGCATGATTCCAGACACTCAATGGAAACTGTATTTGTGATAAAGTAGTCCTTGTCACAATCATCTGGTTTACCATTTTTTGCGACCTTAGTTAATGTATTTTCATTAGCCGCCAAAATCACACGAAAATAGGTCAGACCATCAAACTCATCAGTAAACTGGATATCACTACCTGTAAACGGAAGGTCGATCCATGTAGTTTCATCGTAGGAATATTGCCACAAAAAATAAAAAATAGAGTAATTGAGATCCCATTCATCAGCCATCAAACTGACAAAATGGTCTATATTCTCACAGTCGTATTGAGGTTGATCTGTTATTGTTATGTCATTATCTATTCCAAGATATGCGACGGGAGGATCCTTATATTCAATCTGCGAAATTATATTAGAAATTGAAAAATAGTCACATCCGTCAGCTGGAGTCTCATATTTAGCGATATATTCGGCTTTAGACTGAGCTTCTGAATCGTTCGATCCACCAGTGATAATCAGTCTGTATACTTCATTACCAGTCGTAGGCAGATCTCGCTGTAAATATGTTTTTTCTATACCGCTTTCTCCAGATATGTTTGTCCAAGTATATCCGTCATCAGTAGAATATTGCCAAAGGAAATATACACTCTTATATATATTCTGCCAAGAGTTCAACGCATCAAGATTATTAACCGAATATGTAGGCACACATGATGAATTAGTCATACTGGTCTCTATCTCAATTATAGGTGGAACGATTTCATCATCATCATAACGTTGCAGAGTGATATCATCAAGAGCGAAGTCGTTACCATTGCCACTTGAACAGTTATTCTCAATGACAATTTTTAACACATCTCCTGATTCCGCTTTAAATTCAAGAGAGGCTTCCGACCAATCACGCTCTTTATGAGTATAACGTCCATATACTTTTTCTCTTCTTGGCCAAGCCACAATATCACCGCCAGAAATATTTACACTTTCCAGCAATTCCGGATTAGAAGCATCCTTTACATTGTACACCTGGAGAGTAAGGTCCGGGCTAAGCGGAGCATCAGACACATTAGCCACAAACATGCTGAGCCTATATTTATGATCACCACAGGTCTTCAATTTAAGGTTGTTTTCATAAATGTTTTCCCCATTGCCTTTGCCTCCAACATTCACAACCAACATACCACCATTCTTGTTTCCAGTATGATCACGTCCAGGCACAAAATTGCACGCTCCAGAAACATTTTTATGAAGGAAACACCATTCTGTACTATTGGTAATACCATAACAACCGTCACTCATCAGCACATTGTCTGCAACTTTATGTCCAGGCACACTCATGTTCGGATCAGCAAAATCTCGGCACACAGAATCCTCCACCACACCAAAATCTTCCTGCCACACCACATTCCAACTACCGCCAAATGCTTTAGTTGAAATCATCAACATGAAAAACATGATGAATATAAAACTAGAGAGGAAACTGTTCAATACAACTACAGTTCTCCAAATAAAAGAATCGTTTTTGGACATAAATATCATTCCCCTAACAAAATACATATAAAAACCCTATAATAGTAGTAACTGGTCATCAGTGCAATAAGTCATCACATCATTCTCTTTATTTATTAAGACCAAACAGTAAAGATCGCAATAATTCGTCAAACATATCTCACTGACAATCAACGCAAATATATCTATTATTTTTTATTTAACAAAAAATAAGGTTCATTAACATTCATAAACAATAAAAAATCATAATTTTACTTCAAATTTTGTCGGAAATAATTTGCAAAACCAATTCCGTCAACATTCAAAAAACAGCATTATTTTCCATAAGGGAGAAAAAAAACATATTTATAAGCAATACATTTTTGAGACCCTAACAAAAAAATTTAGTTTATGAATAAATTATTTATCGCTGTCGTAGTAGCACTATCATTGTCATCATGCAGCAAAGCGAACCAACATTTAGACCCTGCAGCAAGTGCAGTAGCAGTTCAAGAATACGCAGAAGAAGAAATGGCAGCAGTCTCTACAAATTCAAATCCGGCTTCTCCTGTAGACACACGTAAACTGATTGCTAAAGGTAATGTAGACATAAAGGTAAAGCCAGAAAATGTAGATTCTATTTACGATAATATCAATGCTTTAATCAGAAAGTACAATGGATACAAGAGTTCAGAAAAACAGAATGAATACCGCTATTCTGTCTCAGCATCTATTCCGTCAGCATCTTTTGAAGACTTCACAGATGCCTTAAGCAAGGTTGGAGGAAAAATGTCGGACAAATCTATTAATGTACAGGATGTCACAGACGAATATACCGATTTAGTATCTGAAATCAAAAGCAAAGAAGCCGCACTTGAACAATACAGAGTTTTGCTAAAGCGTGCCAACAAAATTTCAGAGATCATTGAGATTCAAACAAAAATCGACAACTTACAAAATGACATCGACATTATGAATGGCCGACGCATTAATATAGACCGTAAGGTGGCTTACAGTGTTGTTGACATCGACCTTATCATTGTCAAAAAAGAGGTGGCAAAAGACGACGACGATGACAACACACCTTCATTTGGTTCAGAATTACTTGATTCTTTGTCTGATGGCTGGGCTATAATCAAATTTTTAGTTGTATTCTTGCTACGTTTGTGGCCATTCTTCATTATTGGAGGAGCAGGATATTTCATCTATAAAAAGAGAAAAGGAGAATCTAAAACTTCGTCAAAAAATTAATTCAGTTTGACACCAAAATTTTTGTAATGTTTCTTGTGTAAACAAAAAAGAAAAGATTATTTTTGTGAAGGAAAAAACAAGAATTTAATTTCATAGAAGATGATTAGACTAAATGTATTTATTCAGGTTGAGGAGAAGAACCAGTCTGAGTTATTAGGTATGGTAAAGGAGTTGGTTGAACTTTCTCAGGCTGAGGACGGATGTATCGCTTATGACGTATTTGAGAGTTCTACTCGTTTTGACGTTATGATGATTTGCGAGACTTGGAAAGATAACGAGACTTTGATTGCACACACTCAGAGCGAGCACTACAAAAGAATCATGCCAAAGATTCACACTTTGGGTCAGTTCAAAACAGAGAAGTTTGAATTTTAATCACAAGATCTCTATAATGGCAGGCTCTAACGCCTGCCTTTTTTTATGTTCATTTAAAAAGCTAAGATTTGCATAACGTTTTCATCGCATTCGGCACAAATATGGGCAACCGTCGCCGTATGATAGAATATGCCCTTATTTTATGCTCCGACCTTATCGGTAAGGTTGTGGCATTGTCTGAGATACGCTCGTCTATGCCGGTAGGTTACGACTCCGACCATGAGTATCTGAATGGAGTGTTTCATCTTGAGACCAGATTGGAACCAGAAGACATTCTTGCCAGATGTATGGCAATAGAAAGAGAATTGGGAAGAGTAAGGACACCTGGAGCAGGATATGAAGATCGTCCTATCGACCTTGATATCCTTTTCTATGACGACGCGATAATATCCAAAGACAATCTTGTCATCCCCCACCCTCGTATGCATGAACGACGCTTCGTTATTGAGCCGATGAATGATCTTGCTCCCGACTTTGTCCACCCGACACTTAAAAAGTCGATGAAGCAGTTGCTTGATGAAATGAATGCAAATTAATCAGTTATGAATATGACTGAAACCACCTTAGGCTATATCGAGTGGAATGACCACTATTTGATGCTCTTCCGTAATAAAAAGGAAAACGATCCCAACGAAGGTAAATGGATCGGCATTGGAGGTCATGTGGAGACAGGAGAAAACCCTGATGATTGCTTCGTGAGGGAAGTCCGTGAGGAGACGGGAATTATCCTAAACAATTTAATCAAACGCGGCATAATTGATTTCATCTCCGACACAGCAGAGAATGAGCGTATGCATCTCTATACAGCCACCGTCGACTCTCCCGATTTTTCAGAATGCAATGAGGGCACTCTAAAATGGATTCCTAAAGAAGAAATTCTCAATCTTAACTTATGGGAAGGCGACAAATTTTTCCTAACCCCATTAATCAATGGAAAAAACGACATCCGTATGCGACTTACGTATGAAGGATGGAATTTAATTAAGGCAGAAAGCTTTTGACATATTGTATTTCATATCTTTTTCTATATATTTGCCAATAGGATTTAATAATATAAAAATTGGTTGATATGAAAAAGAGGATGATTTTGGCGTTTTTTACCTTATTAATTTCCATATTTGAAATACCATCCCAGATATATGTCTGGAAAAATGGCAAGGTAATATTTTATGTCGAGAATGAATATCCGGACAGTGTCACGTTTACGAATCCCAACCTATCGGTTGTGGAGCCTGCCGACACGATTCCGCCAGACACTTTTCTATTTAGTGTAAACGACACTCTGCAAGTTTGTTTTGCACCCGGCAATCTACAATACAACGACTACTATTTTGAATGGAGATTCGCAGAAAACCAATATGATTTGATTGGAATAAGCAACTCTAACATCGCTCCATTTTACGATGGATGGATAGATCTGTTCGGTTGGGCGACGTGTGGATGGAGTACTGGTTTTCTACCGACGTCTACAAGCACCGACTATAGAGATTATCTTGTTGGCGGATCTTGGGACAATAGTTTTGTCGGTGATTTTGCCACAGCGGATTGGGGTGCGTTAAACAAAATTGGCAGTGATGCGGAACACACTTGGAGAACACCGACGAGTAAAGAGTGGAATTATTTATTGGCAGAAAGGAGAAATGCTGATCAATTATTCGCCTTAGCGACGGTGGCAAATGTGAAAGGATTGATTTTGCTGCCAGACAATTGGAAGACACCAGAAGGAGTAAAATTTATTCCTTCCGTATCCACAGAGTTCAACAATCATTTGGTTTATCAGAACGGATTGTATATGGATGAGGAGATGTTGGACGACCATTACGCAGACAACACTTATAATGAAGCGGAATGGACTGTAATGGAAAAGTCAGGAGCCATATTCTTGCCAGCGGGAGGACGACGTTGGGGGAATACTATAAAGAACTATCCTACAAACCCATGGGGAATCTACTGGTCGTCCACAACAGGAGCACAAGAGCGGGAAGGAAATGTCCGTGCGTTATCCTTCTACATGAGCGGTGTGACACCTTTAGCTGAAACGAGCCGTGTATGGGGATGTTCAGTTCGTCTAATTCAAGAAATAACGTCAATTCGACGAAAAATCATAGTAGGAGATAATTGAGGATTTCAAAGGGCTGAATGACCTTCTCCCCTACTTTTGTGCGAGCCAAAGACGAGCACACAGAATTTAACAAAACCACAGAGACACAAAGTTAACAGAGAAAAGCAACGCCATTTTATGAGAAAAATGGGCATATTGAAATGCGCCCCTAAAGTTTTTCGTCTAACTTTAGGGGCGCATTTTAATTCTCCGTCTTTCTCATTGTTTATTTCACCTCAGCAAAATATTTTGTTCGCAAATCCAAATTACGTTGGTTGCCTGTCAATTCGATATTTGCTGTTTGTCTTATATCTTGCGAAGACGCTGCAATCTTGACTGTGTATTTTCCTGGATCCACCACCCAGTGATTATCATTGTAGTATCCAAACTGAGTCGTATACATCTCAAATTTCACAGTCTTTGTCTCATCAGGATTAAGTGAGACGCGGGCGAATCCTTGCAACTGTATCGGACGGATATTCTTGTTTCCATCAGCTGGCGACAAATACAATTGAACAATCTCGTCGCCTGCCATCTTGCCTGTATTCTTCACGTCGACACTGATCGTGACTTTCTCTGAATCTGTAGTGGCAGATGTATCAGCTTTGATATTTGAATATTCGAACGTAGTGTAGCTAAGTCCATAACCAAACGGATATGCGACGCGTGGATCTTTCTCCACACTCGTATTATAGCAAATAGGCTCTTTGATCTCAACATTAGGATAGCTTACACTCAACTTGCCTGAAGGATTGACCTTTCCATAAATGATATCAGCGATAGCGTTTCCGCCCTCCTCTCCTGGATACCAAGCCTGAATAACAGCCGCGCATTTCTCAGCCAAACCTGATATAATCTGTGATCGTCCACCAAAAATCACAAGCACAACTGGCTTTCCTGTCGCAACAAGTTTTTCAACGAACTGCTCTTGCTTTCCAGGCAAACGCAATGTTGTTCGATCACGGTTTTCACCACACAACATCACATTCTCTCCGACAGCGGCCACAATGACATCACTTTCAGACGCAATCTTCAATGCCTCGTCCAAATTAGCTTCCTCTCCAGAATCAATCTTACGGTTTTGAATATCCTGCATATATGCGACGCGAGGATCTCCACCCTGCTCGACAACTGTCTCTACAACCTCCGTCCAATCACATCCACGGCTATACTTCAATGAATAACCGTCAGGAATGTTTGCCTCCATACCGGCTTTCAAATTGACGATTCTTGGATTCAAATCATTCTCAATCTCCTTTTTCCAGAAGAAACGCATTGAATGATACGAATAGTCTCCAACCATAGACCACATAGAATTGGCATTTGGTCCGACCAAAGCTATCTTCGACGCCTTTTTCAACGGCAACACTCCATTATTTTGAAGCATCACAACTGATTGAGTCGCAAGCTGATATGCTGTGTTACGGTTTTCTTTTGAATCCCACTCGATATGTCCAGACTCATATAGTATAGCATTCTTGTCAAGCAAACCAAGTCTCTCTTTGTGCATCAAAACACGTTTGACTGCTTTTTCAAGCGTCTGCTGACTAACCAATCCTTTTTCTATTGCGTCTGGCAAAAACTTATAACTCTTTCCTTCAGGGAAATCCACGTCGTTGCCTGCATTCAAAGCTTTAGCAGCACGCATAGTTGAGTCTAGTCTGTCGTCGATCTGCTCGATTGAACTGTAATCGCTAACTAAAAGGCCATCAAACTTAAGATAATCACGAAGTATACCATCTTGCAAATAACTGTTTGCCACACATTTAACGGAATCAAACAAATGGTATCCAGTCATCACCACTTTACTGTCTGATACTCGTAGTATAGCTTCGTGAGGAAGAAGGATTTCCTCCATCAACTCCTTTTTGTCGGCGTTTCCACCCCCTCCATAGCCGAGAAAATGTTTTGAACATGCAGATACACCCTGCTTCAAATCACCATGTTGAAGACCCTTTACAAACGCGACTCCCATCACAGCTGAAAGATAACCGTCTTCTCCATACGACTCTTCCAAACGGTTGAATGATGGATTTCTAACCACGTCAACCATAGGAGAAAGAGCCTGCATACCTCCGATCTTACGAAGATCAGCAGCAGTCTCATAAGTTTTCTTTTCAGCCAATTCAGGATTGAACGAACATGCAAGTCCGATCTGCTGTGGATAGACAGTAGCGTCATAACCATTTATTCCACTCAACACCTCCTCATGAAGCAATGCCGGAATGCCAGACGGAGTGTTGTGGATCAACCAATCCTGCATCTGAGCCACCATATCACGCATCTCATCTGGAGTCTTGCGGAAATTCATTGTAAACTGAGAGAAATGACCTATTCCATTTGGAATAAGACGACGACATAAAGCAGTGTCCAACTTATCATTCTCATCAAAAAACTGCGTCATATATGTGCCCTGAAGTTGAGCGATTCGCTCACCTTGAGACATATTATTATAAATGCGATCGATTTTCTCTTCCGCCGATTCGTTTGTTTTTGTCGAACATCCACAAAACAAAGAAGCCGACAAACCTGCTAATACAAATCCTTTTTTTACCATTTTTATCTACTTTAATCACCGTAAAAATAAAAAAAAGATGCAATTACTTGCATCTTTTTTGTGAAAATCTAACAAACTTATTTCTTCAATATAGCCACAACACCTGCAATATCAAGCAATTGTTGTTCTCCTGTGACCATATTCTTAAGCATCACTTTATTCTCAGCCATTTCTGTCTCACCTACAATTGCAACGTATGGAATGGCCTTATTATCTGCATAACTCATCTGCTTCTTCATCTTGACTGGTTCTGGATAAATCTCAGCGGAAATACCATTGTTGCGAACCTCCTTCAACAGATTCAAAGCATAATTAAATTCGTTCTCTCCAAATGTAGCGAAAAGAATCTGAGTAGACGCGAGTAACTCCTGAGGGTAAAGGTCGAGCTGGTTCAACACGTCATAGATACGGTCAGCTCCAAAAGAGATACCGACGCCAGACATTCCGTCTAAACCAAATACTCCTGTCAAATTATCGTAACGTCCACCACCTGTGATTGATCCTATCACTACATCTTTGGCCTTAACTTCAAAGATAGCTCCTGTGTAGTAGTTCAAACCACGGGCCAACGTCAAATCTATCTCTACCTCAGTAGCAACGTTAAGCATCTTCACATAACGAAGAATAGTACGTAGCTCCTCAACTCCCTTCAATCCGATTTCACTTGACTTCAATACATCAGCGATGACATTTAGTTTGTCGTCATTGCTTCCTGTCATATTGATAATAGGCTGAAGCTTCTCGATTCCTGCCTTGCTGACACCTTTCTCTCTCAACTCCGCATTAACATTGTCAACTCCTATCTTGTCAAGTTTATCAATTGCGACTGTAATGTCAACCAACTTATCTGCCTCGCCAATCACCTCCGCAATACCAGAAAGGATCTTACGGTTGTTGATCTTCAATACAACATTTATCTTAAGACGACGGTAAACCTCGTCTACAATCTGGATCAGCTCAACCTCGTTAAGCAACGAATCACTGCCTACAACATCCACGTCGCACTGATAGAACTCACGGTATCTACCCTTCTGAGGCTTGTCGGCACGCCAAACTGGCTGGATCTGGAATCTCTTGAATGGGAAAGACAAGTTTCCACGATTCATCACAACATAACGTGCGAAAGGCACAGTCAAATCATAGCGAAGACCCTTGTCACTGATATGTTTAAGAACCTTCACACTGTTGGCAGACTCAAGTTCGCTCTTATCAACTCCAGCTAAGAAATCACCAGAATTAAGGATCTTGAAAAGAAGTTTATCTCCCTCGTCACCGTATTTTCCCATCAAAGTAGAAAGATTCTCCATTGCAGGAGTCTCAATCTGAGAAAAACCGTAAAGACGGAATACACTTTTAATTGTGTCGAAAATATAGTTTCTTCTCGCCATCTCGATAGGCGAAAAATCACGTGTACCTTTAGGAATAGATGGTTTGCAAACTGCCATATCTATTGAAAATTTTATGCTAATTTTTAATTTTCTGCAAAATTACAGAATTTTTGGGAGCTATTGGGATTTTAGTAAAATTTATTTTACAATTAAGGAACTGTTTAGGTTATTAAAAGATTTTGTTCTATAAGCCATGTCTCTACACGTCAGACAAAAAATCATGAACAAATAGGATGCAGGCAAAAAAAAACCTCGGGGTTATTCCTCGAGGCTAACGAATGTCAAATTTCTCAATCAAACATCGCAAAAACAAACACTATTATGAAAAAGTATCTTCACTTTTACTGAGTGCAAAGTTATTATATATATGAATACCAGCCAAAAAAATTATACGTTTGCCGAAAACAAATAGACAAACGGCTAATTTTTAACGAATATTTTGTTCTTGCTTCATTCTATTCATCATCACATACCATCTGAAATGGAAAAGGATGGCAGCTATTGTAAGGCCAAAAATGAACCCTGTCCATACTCCTTCCGCACCCCATCCTCTGCAAAAGCTGAGATAATAGCCAACTGGAAGATTTACCAATAAATATGAAAAGAACGCACAATACATCGTATATTTCACATCGGTAAGTCCATTCAAAATTCCAATTCCCACACATTGTAATCCATCAGACACCTGATATATTCCAGCAAACACAAGTATCGAGGCAGTCTGCTCTATCACCAGCGGATCAACAGAAAAGAATCCTGCGATATCATATCTATATATAATGATCAGAACTCCCATAATCGCATTGTTGAGCAAAGCAAGATGAATCGACGCATTTGCAGCCATACATACCGCATTGAGATCTTTCCTGCCATACTGGTGACTCACACGGATGGTAGTTGCGGCTCCAATACCTAGGACTATCATAAACACCATATGTCCTACAGAAGAAGCTATCTGATTTGATGCCAAAGCGACAGGTCCCAACCAGCCAACCATGATTCCACTGAATGCGAACGCCGTCACCTCCACCGTGCTGCGAAGAGAAATAGGTATGCCGACTTTGAAAAGTTCAACCAAATGAGATTTTGAGAAGAATGCTTTTTTCATACCAACAATATACATTCTCCACTCTTTCTTATAAAGCATCACTGCAAGGATAGCCAAAGGAGACAGGACTCTCGACAAGAAAGTCGCTATGGCAGCACCGTCTACTCCAAGCTTAGGAAATCCATATTCACCATATATCAACAGATAGTTAAATATGATATTGATCACATTGGAAATCAAAGTGATAATCATTGCGACGGAAGTGTTACCCAATGCCGCAAGAAACTGTCGGAATCCCTCAAAAAATATGACTGGCACAAAACTGGCAGCCACTATAAGAAAATAGTTTTTTGAAAGTTCACAGACAGCAGGATCTTGCCCGAATCGTTCAAGATTGAAATACGCGATGGTCAAAATCAACAAAATAGAGACAAAAACAATCACACACTGCACAAGTCCATTCTGAAGATATTTCGTCACCTCCTCATGCTCATTGTTAACATATTTATATGCAGTCAACGGAGTAATACTCTGCAACATGGTCATTGAAGCCACCAATGCGATAACAAGCACCGACGTCGCAAAAGCCACAGCAGCCAATTCAACCGTACCCAACGCTCCGACCATCTTCACGTCGGCAAACTGAACAACCGCCCCTCCCAATTGTGCGAACATAATAGGAAGAGCGACCTTCAAATTCCTTCTATAAAACGGTATATATTCTCTAAATGAAGCCATCTTTTCTAAAATTGTGCACAAAGGTAGCTATAAATTTAAAACACTTTCTCATCAAACCATAAAAAAGAGGACACTCGATACACACCGAATGTCCCCTCAAACACACAAATGAAAACTTAATTTCTAACTATTTTATTTCCTATATTCAATAACCGAAATTTGGGTCGTTTTATAAACCATCTCAAAAATATTCCGTTCTGACATCACTTCTAATATAATTCAGATAAGTCACTTCCATCTGATAATTCAAACGAAATGACAAACTAATAAATCCGTAATATAAAATCAATTAGATATGCATAAGAAACTGGATTTAATGTCAATGTCTACGAAAAATATTTTCAAACTGTTAGGATAGTGTCACTTCTGCTCAAACAGCAGAAGTGACCGCTATCAAAATTAATGTGTTGATTAGCCGCATATTTAATGTGTCTTTATATCAAGTATATTTAATTGTTTTCTGTTTTATTCTTTGTTTACAATGTCAAAAATAGAAAAGTAATGTGTTATTGTTATCACATCATCAACTAAATTACATTCACATAATTTATTTTGACTGAAAAATCCCAATTTTTACAAAATAATCCTATTAGTGAATAGATAATTAAAGAAATAGAAGAGATTAAACAAGTATCAAAAACAGTTCTTGGAATTTTAAATCAAAAAACCAACATCTATTTACGCTAAAAAAAAACAGCAAAATTTCGTCAGCAAATCGTAACAAAAAATCAATAAGGGTTTTCATTTTTTTCTCATAATCTTTTTTGTGTAATTAAAGTATTTTTTTCATTTTTGCAATAAATTGTTACGACTTGTTCTTATTTAAGTTATTTCATCTAAATCATTATTTTTTAGTTAAAGAAATGCGACAATAAACAATCCAAACAATGCGACAAAATACGAAATACTGAATATAAAAAAGTTCAGATTTCACAAGAAAAAATACATTAGTGTAAAAATATATTAGCATGACAAAATCTTACAATCTATCAAGGTGTTTCGCCACGTTGTTTTTGTTATTATTATTTGCATTCAACTGTTCGGCAGTTGATTGGCTTTGTTTCACAGCAGAAAAAGCAGGATCAACAATTTGGTTCGAAAATGAAGGAGACAACAATCCAAGTATACAATATTCATTCGATGGAGACTCTTGGAGTGACTGGAATGAGAAAGCAACAATAACATTAGAAAACACTGGAGATAAAGTCTACGTGCGAGGCGACAACTCAAAAGGTTTTTCTTTTAATGCTAAAAAGTACACTCACTTTGGAATGAAAGGTAATATATCCTCATCTGGAAGTGTGATGAGTTTGATTGACCCCAACGAATCCTCAACTGAAATTCCAAATAGTGGCTGTTTTTTCAAATTATTTTCTGATTGCAAGTCGCTTACACAAGCCCCAGATCTACCTGCGACTATATTAAAGGACAGTTGCTATTACTCATTATTTGAAAAATGTGAAAATTTGGAAACAGTACCTGAACTACCAGCGATGACAATGGCAAAATATTGTTATTCGAGTATGTTCTCAGGATGTTTGAATTTAACAAATGCTCCTGAACTACCATCCTTAACATTGGCTCCAAACTGTTATTCTAGCATGTTTACAGATTGTAACAATTTGGAAGTCGCACCAGAATTGCCAGCGACAAAATTGGAAGAATATTGTTATAGTACAATGTTCACCGCATGTGAAAAATTGAAGAAGGCTCCCGACCTTCCAGCAAAGAAACTGGTTGACTTTTGCTATTTCTTCATGTTTGAAAGATGTTCAGGTCTGGAAAGTGCAAAAATCTCAGCCACAGAATTAGGGCCAAAATCATGCATCGCGATGTTCATGGGCTGCTCCAATATGAATTATATAAAGATTGATGTCATGACGCTGGACAACGACATGTCTGCGACAGATTCTTGGGTTATGGGAGTAACCGGAGAAGGTATAATCGAATTTCCATGTGGCAGCAAATACAACAAGTATGGCGACTCAGGAGCTCCTAAAAACTTCACTATAAAAGCATCCCCTATCGTCATCTTCCAGAACCCAGACAAAGAGGAATTATGGCGCGACACTATAGGTTGCGACGTCGTTCCAGAATACCCGTTTGAAGAAAAAGGAGAACCATTCTATAAAGAAGGATTGGTTTTTAAAGGTTGGGATATCGAGCCTCATATTCATGAAATTCCAGATATATATTATTATACAGCCGTATATGGAGAAGAAGACATCGACCTCGACAAGGTACTCTGCTTTACCGCTTTGGATGCAAACTCAAATATCTCCTATGGATGTATGAATCTAAATTGCCCGGAAATAGAGTATTCACTTGACAGTGGAAAAACATGGAAGATACTAAAGGAGTTTGAAAAAATAGAATTTCAAAATGAAGGAGACAAAGTTTATGTCAGAGGAAACAATCCAAACGGATTATCTAAGAGCAAAGACGAATACACTTATTTTACTATGAACTACAGATTTGCTGCCAGCGGAAGTGTGATGAGCCTGCTCGACGGCAAAGGAGAGTTGACAGAAATACCATGCGACTACTGTTTCGCCAACCTATTTAATCATTGTACACTTGTTGAAGCTCCAAAACTACCAGCAACAGAGCTTACCAAAGGATGCTATATGGGAATGTTTGCTTCATGTGGTTTACTGGAAAAAGCTCCAGAACTTCCAGCAGAAAAAATCAAAGATGAAAGTTATAGTGCTATGTTCAGCGGATGTATCAATTTGACTGAGACACCAGAATTAAGAGCTACAACTTTAGGGAAACATTGTTACATGGGTATGTTTGTAGGTTGTGGTAATTTAACAAAAGCACATGATCTGCCAGCAATGAAGCTGGAGACAGGCTGCTATGAATATATGTTCACGTCTTGTCAAAGCCTGAAGACTCCACCAGCGTTACCAGCCACAGAATTGTCAGATAGTTGTTATAATTACATGTTTTTAACATGTACAAGCCTTACAAAAGCACCTTTATTACCTGCCACTACACTTAAAAAAAGTTGTTATGACCACATGTTTACCGCATGTATAAATTTGGAGGAAGTCCCAGATTTAGGAGCCACTGTTGCGGCAGAAAATAGTTGCGACGGAATGTTCATCAGTTGTTACAACTTGAGAAAGGCTCCTGCACTTCCCGCAACTGAACTTGATGAGAATTGTTATCATTTGATGTTTGCAGGTTGCACAAATTTGGCGGAAGCTCCAGAATTGCCCGCAAAAGTAATGAAAAACAGCTGTTACGAATCAATGTTTAACAGCTGTATCAGTTTGGAAAAAGCTCCAGAGCTTCTGGCAAAAGAGTTGGCAAATGAATGTTATAAAGAAATGTTTGTAGGATGTGGCAAACTAAATTATATCAAAGTTGGAATCACGACATTGGATAATGAATTCAATGCCACAGAAAATTGGGTCGACGGTGATAATCGTTCAGGTGTCTTCATATTCCCATGCGGAAGCACATACGACAAACATGGTGTTTCTGAAGTGCCTGTAAATTTCAAAATCATAGCGTCTCCAATAGTCATCTTCCAGAATCCAGACAGTACAGTGCTTTACAGTGACACAATCAACTGTGGAGACACTCCAAAATATGAAGGTGAAACGCCAGAATATGGAGATGGACTTGTTTGGGATGGATGGGACAAACCTCTAGAAGTATTAGATGATCCCGACGTCTACTATTATACTGCAGTATATAAAGAGGGAGAGAATCTAGATCTTAACAAAATTCTTTGTTTCACTGCTGAAGAGGCAGGATCAGAAATTTCCTATATATACATTGATAAAACAGGTAAATCTCTGGATGTGCAATATTCAATAAATGAAGGGGAAACTTGGCATAAATTAGAACAAGAGCAAAAGATCACTTTAGAAAATGTAGGTGACAAAATTTACTTCAAAGGTAACAATCCTAATGGATTATCTAATGGTCGTACGGTTAACGAAGATTTATTCATGTTTAGAATGAAAGGTAAAATAGCCGCCAGTGGTAGTATAATGAGTTTGATTGACGGTAAAGGAGAAACCACCGTCATTCCTTGTGATGGTTGTTTTGCATATCTATTTGCTGGTTGTGAAGCTCTTACTAAAGCGCCTGAGTTGACAGCGACAGAATTAAAAGATTATTGTTATTTAGAAATGTTTAATGCATGCTGGTCTTTAACTGAAGCACCAAAATTACCAGCTGAAACATTAGCAAAATCTTGTTATTTGTTAATGTTTGACGATTGTAGATCTTTAACTCAGGCACCTGAATTACCTGCCTCTAAATTAGCAGATGGTTGCTATATGGGCATGTTTGAGGGATGTACTTCTTTAACACAAGCTCCTGAATTGCCAGCTACTAAATTAGCAGAGTCTTGCTATAATTTTATGTTTGGCGGATGTGCATCTCTGATTAAAATTCCAGAATTACCAGCCACAGAATTAGCTACAGAATGCTACAATAGCATGTTTGAGGGATGTTCTTCTATAACGAAAGCCCCTGAATTACCTGCAACAGAACTTGCTGATAACTGTTATGCCAATATGTTCTATGGATGTACAAACTTAAACTACATAAAAGTAGGAGTGATGTCTTTGGACAATGAAATAGAAGCGACAACAAATTGGGTAAACGGCGTTGATGGTCCAGGCGTCTTCATATTCCCATGCGGAAGCAAATATGACAAACATGGTGTTTCTGAAGTGCCTGATAGTTTCAAAATCATTTCTTCCCCTATCGTCATTTTCCAGAATCCAGACAGCACTGTGCTTTATCGTGACACTATCGACTGTGGAGATTGGCCATCATACGAAAGATGCGTCACATGTAAGCCCCCTTACTATGGAGACAGTCTCGTCTTCATAAATTGGGATAAAGAGCTTGAGATATTAAAGGATCCTGATATTTACTACTATACCGCTGTTTACGAGAAAAAAGGAGAAAAAACTAATCTCGATAAGATACTATGTTTCACCGCTGAAGAGGCAGGTTCTACAATCTCCTATATAAACACAATAGAAAATCCCGAACAAATAGATGTGCAATATTCGATAGATGAAGGTGAATCTTGGCACAAGATAGATCCATATGAAAAAGTCACACTAGAAAAAGCAGGCGACAAAGTCTATTTCAAGGGCAACAATCCTAATGGATTAAATATAGACCAAGAAGGAAACATATTCAACTTTGAAATGGAAGGCAAAATTGCAGCCAGTGGCAGTATAATGAGTTTGATTGACGGTGTCGGAGAAACGACAGTCATTCCTTGTACTCATTGTTTTGAATTTTTATTTTTAGGTTGTGACGCTCTTACTCAGGCTCCTGAATTAACAGCAACAGTATTGACTGAATCATGTTATCATAGAATGTTTGATGGATGTTCTTCACTAACCAAGGCTCCTGAGCTGCCTGCTAAAGATTTGGCAAAGTATTGTTATATTTTGATGTTTGATGAATGTACTTCTTTAACACAAGCACCTGAATTGCCAGCTACTAAATTAGCAGATGGTTGCTATATGGGCATGTTTGATGGATGTACTTCTTTAACACAAGCACCTGTATTGCCAGCTACTGAATTAGCAGAGGATTGCTATAGTAATATGTTTGCAAGATGTACATCTCTGATTAATGTTCCAGAATTACCAGCCACAAATCTTACAGTAGGATGCTACGATGGCATGTTTGCTGGATGTTCTTCATTAACAAAAGCCCCAGAATTACCAGCCACAAAACTTGCTGCTGGATGCTACAATGGCATGTTTGATGGATGTTCTTCTTTAACGAAAGCTCCAGAATTACCAGCTGAAGAGCTTGTATATAGTTGTTATGAGAACATGTTCTATGGATGTACAAATCTGAACTATATCAAAGTCGGAGTCAAGACTCTGGACAATGAACTTATAGCAACAGAAAATTGGGTCAAAGACGTGGATGGAGCAGGAACATTCATATTCCCATGCGGAAGCAAATACGACAAACATGGCATTTCGAAAGTTCCAGACAATTTCAAAATCGTATCTTCCCCTATCATCATATTCCAAAATCCAGACAGCACAGTGCTTTATCGTGACACTATAAGTTGTGATACCGCACCCGTATATTATGGAGTATACCCTCCTGTATATAAAGATGGTTATGTGTTTAAGGGATGGGACGTAGAGCCACACATACATGAGACTCCAGACACATACTACTACACTGCTGTTTATGACGAGGATACAACATCCACTCAAAACAATTGGCTATGTTTCACTGCAGAAGAAGATGAATCAAAAATATGGTATACAAACACTGACAACGACCCAGATGTACAGTACTCCTTAGATGAAGGAAAAACATGGAACATTATGGAACCATTACAACCAGTCGTATTGAATAATGGAGACAAAATATATTTCAAAGGAAACAATCCTAATGGATTTTCACATGGAGAAAACGCATACTCAAAATTCTTCATGGCAGGAAAACTTAAAGCATCAGGAAGTGTGATGAGTCTTATTGACGGCAAAGGCACGTCAAAAGAAATTCCATCTGATTATTGTTTTCATCTGCTATTCAACAATTGTATATCACTAACGGAAGTGCCGGAATTACCTGCCACAAAATTAACTAAAGGATGCTATTATGGTATGTTTGGAGGATGCACCCATATAACAAAAGCCCCAAAATTGCCAGCTACAGAAATGAAGGAATCATGCTATGATGGTATGTTTTATGATTGTACATCTCTTGAAACTCCACCAGCATTACCAGCAATGAAACTGGCCGACAATTGTTATTCATTTATGTTTACTACATGCACGGGAATGAAGGAAGCTCCTGAATTACCAGCAACAGAAATGGCAACTGGTTGCTATTCGAATATGTTTGGAGGCTGTAATTTTGAGACACCTCCCGCATTACCTGCTAAAAAATTGGCAGAAGGATGCTATGAATCTATGTTCATTTCTTGTAAAATAAAGAAAGCTCCTGACTTGCCGGCTACAGAAATGGCAAATGGTTGTTATTTTAACATGTTTGGAATCTGTACTTTACTAGAAACACCTCCAGCATTACCTGCCACAAAATTGGCAGAAAGATGTTATAGTAATATGTTTCAAAGGTGCACTAATTTAAAGACAGCTCCAGAATTACCTGCTAAAGAGTTGGCACCAATGTGTTATGCCTATATGTTTAACAAATGTGTCAGTATAGAAAGAGCACCCGAATTGCCAGCAACCACATTGGCAGATGAATGCTATGCAGAAATGTTTATGGATTGCTCATCTTTGACAAAAGCTCCTGAACTTCCTGCAAAAGAGCTAGTAAATTATTGTTATGAAGAAATGTTCTCAGGTTGTTCAAACTTAAATTACATTAAAGTAGGTGTTATGACGTTGGACAATGAATTTGGAGCTACAAGAAATTGGGTTAAAGGAGTCAATGGTCCTGGAACATTCATATTCCCATGTGGTACTACATACGACAAGCATGGCGACTCTGAGGTGCCTCTTCTATTCGAAATCAAAGGATATGAGATCACCAAAGATTCATTAATTATGGCATGCGATTCAATTGTCTATGATGGCATCACACATTACGAAAACAAAGAGTGGAATGACACGTTATCCACTGTCGACGGATGTGATAGCATCATCGCTTACCATTTGATCGTAAACAAGAGTATTGTAAAAGAGGAGACTATCTATGCAGATCAAAGTTTTATCTGGCATGATATGATCTATACAGAAGACGCTTCTTGGGATGATTCATTAACTTCTGTATCCGGTTGCGACAGCGTGATACGATACAATCTGATCATAAACAAAAGCAAACTCAATTTGGATGTCCGTGATGATGATATGATACTAATTCTGCCAGGAGATGAGCAACCAATCAGCTATATACTGACAGGAGGCAAAGGATCTCAATACGAGATACGCGACAAGAACAAATTGGTATGTTCTGGCGAAGTAGCAAACGACAGTACCGTCAATCTGATTTGTCCAAACAATATGGAACCAGGATTACACACAGTAACAATGGAGATGTGTGATGACGAAGGAAACTGTGCGAAAGATGAGTTTGAAATCAATGTGATGTTGCCAGACGACAAACAGAAGAGTTACTACGTGAGAGTATGGAATGATGTGGTGATCTGCCGCAATGGTGACGGAAAATTTGTTTCTTACCAATGGTATAAAAATAGAGAGAAGATTGACGACGCGAGTCTGCAATACTTCAACGACATCTCCATACTTGATGGTGAGTATATGGTATTTGTGACCGACAAAGATGGAAAGAGCTACTTTATTGAGCCAATCCACTACGAAGCAATTGATGCGGCATATTCTATCACTGCGACACCGGGCATCGTTGACAGAGGTAAAGAATTCACATTGACAATCACAGGTGTGGAAGCTAACGATCTGCAAAACGCACGCATCGTAGTGTACAGAGTCGACGGAACAATTGAGAAAATACTCAATAATGTAGAGTCTCAACAGTCTACTATGCAACTCAGATCAGGTGATTATGTCATTGTTTTGACCGTGAACGACGGAAAGAATGCAAACTGCAAAGTGTTGGTGAAATAAGTTAAGATGATAAAAGCACAAGAGAAAAATGAAGAATTCAATAAAAAGAATAGGTTGGCTAATGTTGCTGTTTCTATCACAGATGACTTTGGCACAAGACAAAATGATCAACATCTCGATTGATGGAGGAATTGAAATATTGAAATACACTCCCGAGATCGGTGAGCCAAAACCGGGAGGCAGTGTGTCGCTCGAATGTCAATTTCAGCAATTCCTAACCAACTATTTCGGCTACGGTGCAGGAGCATCCATCTCCTACCTCACAGCCAACTACTATATCAGCGAGACTATAGAGTCGCCGATCACAGACGAAACAGACGCTGGCATTCCATACACTCTGCGCACGATTTTCGATGATTTCAACGAAAAGCAACAATCTTTCTTGGTAGAGGCTCCTGTCGGACTATATGCACGTATTCCAAACAAGCATGTCCATTTTATTGTCGGAGCCGGAGTCAAAGTTGGATTTCCTATTGTCGCCAAGTACGATTATTCAAGAGGAACCGTCGAAACCCGGGCTTACTTCGGTGACGATATAGAAGCTGAGTTGAGCAACATTCCTCAACATGGATTGTATAAACAAGGGACGAATGCCGGTGATATCGACATTAACCGTCTGCAACTATCTCTATACGCCGATATGATGTGGAGATTCATTTTTAATGATGTCACCCCTGTACATTTCGGAGCATACTTTTCATATGGGTTGAACGACATGGTATCAAACCACGATGCGACAATGGGCATCCACAAGAACAGTATCTTGAACAGCACATTGACCGACAAAATAGTTCCTATCTGCATCGGTTTGAAACTAGGACTCGCCATTCCACTCGAAAAAGGAACCAAACGTTCTATATTCGACGGATTCAGATAAAAAAGATGACGACAAAATTCGATTCACGAATTTTGTCGTCTTTTTTATACGTTATAAATAACAATTCACCTTATTTTCTATCCTCATCCACACCAAAACCAAACAATGCGAAATCACCCAACGTAGGATCGTCAGGGAAGATTGTTTTCATATATTCAGTAATCTCTTTTGCTGTGGTGATATCAGCGGAATTACGTGCTGTAATACCCATAGCCCTACCCTGCTGATGTACATGAGTGTCGAGAGGAATAAGCAGTTTTCGCTTATCGAGTGTCTTCCATATGCCAAAGTCCACAATTCCATCATCACGCACAAGCCAGCGTAGCATCATATTCACTCGTTTGGCTGCCGATTTGGTAGTGCTGGCTGGTATTCCTTTTGTCCCGTCGAACAATCTGCGTAATGAGATAGAATAGTCATCTGCATCCTTATCTATGCATTGTTCCATATCTTCATATTTGGAATACAATGAAAACAGCCCAGCACATACATCATGGAAATCACCCCATGTATAGAATCTGTAAAGACGAACTTCTGATTTTTCATATTTCCTCCAATCGCCTCCCATAATATAATCGTATGGAGAACCGTTGAAAAGAGCGTCCAAAGTCTCCGCACATTTCACAATCTGCTTCCTGTTTCCAAATGCCACCCACTGCGTGATAAAAGCCGAAACCTCAATATCACGTTTTTCTACATAACGATGAGGAAACTGTACTGGATCATTCTTTATGAAGTCGACGGTGTTGTATTTATTCGCAAGTGCAATAATCTTATCCTTCATACTCTGCATATTTACAATAGAGATACGACAGTCTGTAAACATTATATATAAATAGCGACGGTGAGTCGCTCAACAAATTCTTTTCCATCCACGAACGGAAGTGTCGGAACGGGATTTTCATCAACCATCCGATCGGAAACTTACGTAGTTTCTCATACAATTGGAGCAATCGTGAAGTGGGAAGAAGCAGATCTTTATGTTCAACAAGATTGTCGATCGCCACTCTCGTCTTATTAATAAAATGCTCGCTTGTATCTCCATTATCATGGTAGACGGGATTGTCGATTTTCAAAACCTTATATCCTGCATTCTGCAAATCCGCTCCAAATTGAGTGTCTTCATGACCGTACTTGGAAAAAGATTCGTTGAAACGGACTTTATGGAATACTGATGCCGGCAAGAAAAAATTAAGTGAAATAAACTGAGGCTGTTTCACTTCAAACTTCATTCCATAAAGATAACGAAGCGGCGACATCTTGACCGGTCCGTCCAATCTGAATGTCAAACCACCGCACAACACCCCGTCGTCTGCTTTATTATCAATATATTTTTTTATAAAATTAGAAGAGACGGGATAAACATCAGCGTCGAGGAACAGCAGATACTCTCCTTTTGCAACGTCGGCAAGATAATTTCTATTTTTCGCAATTCCTTTATTCTCTTTCGACTCCACAAACCTGCAATAAGCAAGATCATTGATACTTCTATTCCTTTCCACTATCTCCACATCAGTGGACGCATCATCCATCACAATAACCTCCGCATCGATAGCATCTATCGCAATCTGCTCAGAAAGAAAAGAACAGAGAGAAACGCAATCGCAGTTATACGTAGGAATCAGAATTGAAAGAAACATGTTTTTATAAATAAAGAAATCACTTCAATGCAAAGATAGAAAATAAAAAGAGACGCTGCATGCAACGTCTCCGATTAATTCTTTTGTAATGAATTCTTATGCCTTTGTGTTCAAAGTCTTGATAAGATTGACAGCCTGAGTAAGTTTAGACGCCAAATCATCAGTACCTTGCTTGTCTGAAGCAGTAAGCTTTGAGATCACGTCAGCAATACCAGAGCACTGGCTAAGGTTAACTGCTGAAGCCACCTGCTGAGCGAAAGAAGCAGCCTCTCTGTTTGCAGCCGATGAAGACGAAGCAAGTTTGCTCTTTAGCAAATAAGTTGCAAAAATTGTAGCAATACTCTTTGCGTCAACTTTGCCATTAAGAAGCTTAATCACAGAAGCAATATTGTTAGAATTGCTTAAAACAGTTTTAAAAACATCGAATAGTCCCATGTTAGTATATGTTATATGTTTTTTTGCAAAGAAAACATTTTTTGAACGTCCAGCAAAATAAATAAAGTTAAATAATAAGAAAAAAAATCGTAAATTTGCATTATAAATGTGGTACTTATTAAGCACCAGAAAAAACAGAAAATATGCTTGCATCAGTTATAATGTGTACATACAACAGAGACAAATACATCTACAATGTCTTGAAAAGCATTGCAGACAACAAAATCTCTGCCGACCAATATGAAATTGTTTTAGTAAACAACAACAGCAACGACAACACTGAAGCTGAATGCAACCGTTTCACGACTGATTATCCGGATGTCAAGTTCAGATATTTCATCGAACGTAACCAAGGATTGTCATACGCCCGCAACCGTGGAATCCAAGAAGCCAATGGTGATCTGTTGGTATATGTAGACGACGATGCTCTGATAAACGACGAATATCTGCAGACATACATCAAGTTCTTCGAAAAACATCCAGAGATAGATGCTGCCGGGGGACCTATAATACCAAAGTATGAAACAGAGGAGCCTTCATGGATGTCGACATTCACAAGACAGCTGATCACTGGAAAGCTATACTTGGGCGACAAGGTTCGTGAATTCCCGTCGCACTCATTCCCTGGAGGAGGAAACGCCGCTTATAGAAAATCGGTATTCGATAAAGTGGGATTATTCAATGTTGAACTGGGACGCAAAGGAAACAGTCTGATAGGTGCGGAAGAGAAAGACATCTTCGACAAGATGACCACTTTAGGAATGAGATTCTTCTATCTTCCTACAGCCATTCTTTATCACCTGATTCCAGAAAAGAAACTCACAAAAGAATATTTTGACAATCTGACATATTCTATCGGAAAGAGTGAGCGTATCAGGACAAAGAACATTTCCACTATAAAGTATCTTAAAAGACTGGTGATGGAAGGCATAAAATGGGCGGCTTCTTTTGTGTTGTGTGCATACCACACAATTAAACTGTCACCAAAAAAAGGAATCAAGCTACTGCAATTCAGATGGAATGTGACTAAAGGGCTGTTGGGATTATAAAAATTTCCAGACTCTATCCGCTTAAATTTTAATAAGGTCGAAACATCTCCACCTCTAACCACTATACGATCCGCATATCATTTTTTATGACTGCGAGTTTCTTGAAAACTTGGAAAGAAAAATGGAGATAAACGAATTTGAGTGTATATCATCTTAACAATAAAAAAACAAATAGAATCAACAAAACGAACAACAAACTTGGACCCAATGCGATAACAAGAATTTTTAATATGTTTGATGACCCAATGGAAGAATCTTTATCCTCTTTATTTGTATAGCAATAACAGGCAAAGAGTATAGCTTCTATAACATTGTAGAGTGGAAAATAAATAAATACAACATTCTTTAACCCATCGCCACTACGTGGTTCAGGAATATGACATTCCAAAATGAATAAGGAGAATATAATCATAAAGAGAATGCTCTCTCTTAACAATACACTTTTAAATTCGCGGCCAAATAAAATCATATAACATATATATTTTTGTTGTAGTAAGCCAACATACTTATCTTGTCACTTAATAAGGCCTCTATTAAACCATAAATGTCTAACACGAAAAGCGAATAAGCGATATTGCACCCTAGCATTTACCTTTATAGAAATGAGCAAAAAACTCAAAAAAAGAATGAAAACTTATAATCGAATAGATAATTGAGGAATAATTTATTCCACCATTTCTCTTTCCAATTTTTTCTCTTTTTGATTTATTATGGTCATATAATGGATAATCTGATTCAACAGTTCCATCTCATTCATATTTGGAGTCCTGTCTATTGAGAAATCAGTAATATCTCCATAACGAGACAATCCACAACGACATTTGACATCTGATATGGCATGTAGATATTTTAATGGAAGAATCTCTTGCATTGTCAAGTCGATCAGGATATCAGCTTCAAAACTGCTAAATCTAGACAACACAAAATTCTTTGGTTTCATCAGCAGATTCCATTCGTTCGGCGACAACATCGCTATATTGATGGTTTCCTTCTTGAATTCATCCTTCTCAACAACTGTCCATGCCATAACCTGTTTTCCGTCAAGCATAGCAAAGATTTGTTTCAAAACTTCTGGTTTCAAAGTAGATCTGTCGTATAGAAGAACAACTTTCTTTACATCATGCCAATTTAAAAACTGTTTGTTGCGTTTTTTGTTCTTCCACAATTTACTTATTTCCCAGTCGATATATTTCTTTTTTAAACCCTCAAACATAGTTTAATTAGTTTAACAAAGCATCAAATTCAGCTTCTGTAATTATCTTAACTCCTAACGATTGACACTTCTCCAGTTTGGATGGACCCATATTTTCACCAGCCACAACAAAAGATGTCTTCTTGCTGATAGACGTTGCGTTCTTACCTCCGTTCGCCTCTATCAACTCTTTTATCTCATCACGCGAGTATTTCTCAAACACACCACTCACAACGATAGTCATTCCTGCAAGTTTATCGCTGACTACAGTGTTGTTTTCTACAGCTTCCAACTGAAGACCGTATTCTCTCAGTCGCTCGATAAAAGCGACATTCTTCTCGTCTGCAAAAAATGCGACAATCTGTTGTGCTATTCCCTCACCTATCTCATCAATCTGTATCAAATTTTCTATAGACGCTGCTTTCAACGCATCTATTGATTTCAATTCAGCAGCAAGTTTCTTTGCCATTGATGCCCCGACGGTGCGAATGCCTATTGCGTACAACACTCTGTCGTAAGGCACAGCCAATGAATCTTTTATACTGTTGATCAGATTGTTGGCACTTTTCTCTCCCCACAAAGGAAGATCTTTCAAATCATCTACCTTGAGTGCATACAAATCCGCGGCATCTTTAATCAGATTACGTTTGAGCAACAACTCTATCGATTCGTTACCGATAGTGATGTTCATCGCCTTACGTGAAACAAAATGAAGGATTCGGCCGACTATCTGTGGAAAACAGTTGTTTTCGTTCGGACAACGATGGGCCGCTTCACCTTCAACTCTGACTAATTCAGCACCACATTCAGGACAATGAGTGATAAACTTAACCTTTTCAGCCACGTCTGTATTACGCATCTCTGTGTTGACGCCAACAATCTTAGGAATAATCTCACCACCCTTCTCAACATAGACATAATCGCCTACGTGAAGATCCAGACTTTCAATGATATCGGCATTGTGGAGCGACGCACGTTTGACAACAGTTCCGGCAAGTTGCACAGGTTCCAGGTTTGCGACAGGAGTCACAATACCTGTTCTGCCGACTTGGTAAATGATCTCATTAAGACGAGTGCACTCACGTTCTGCCTTAAACTTATATGCGATTGCCCAACGTGGAGATTTGGTGGTAAGTCCAAGTTGTTCCTGTTGAGCGATAGAATTCACTTTCAACACAATTCCGTCTGTAGCGAACGGAAGATTCTTTCTCTCTACATCCCAATAGTTGATGAATTCAAACACCTCATCCACATTATTGCAAACCTTATAGGCGTCTGAGATCTTGAATCCCCATTTTTTTGCATGGGCAAGATTGTCGGAATGTGAAAGTGTAGGGATATCCTCTCCCAACACATAATATAGATACGCATCGAGTTTACGACGCGCTACTTCAGCCGAGTTGCGTTGTTTCAAAGTTCCGGATGCCGCATTACGTGGATTGGCAAATAACGCTTCACCCTCAGCCTCACGCTCCTGGTTTAGTTCGTCAAAAACAGCCCAAGGCATCAGGATTTCACCACGCATCTCCAAAGACTGAGGATAGTCACCCTTCAGTTTCAACGGGATTGTGCGGATAGTGCGTACATTATCGGTAACATCATCTCCCTTTTCACCGTCGCCACGAGTAACAGCACGTACAAACTCTCCGTTTTCATACGTAAGCGAGATTGAAGTACCGTCGAACTTCAATTCACAGACTATTTCAAATTTTTCACCATTAAGAGCTTTGCTGACACGATTATAGAAATCCTGAACATCCTCTTTGGAATATGTATTTCCAAGAGAAAGCATAGGATATCTGTGTTTCACCTGAGTAAATGCCTTACTGATATCGCTTCCCACACGTTGAGTAGGAGAATTGGCATCAAACAATTCAGGATGTTTCTGCTCAAGTTCAATAAGTTGGTGCATTTTTTCATCAAACTCCTGATCTGAAATTTCAGGAGCAGACAGCACATAATATTTATAATTATGTGCATCAAGCTCAGCACGCAACGAATATATCAAATCTTTATCGTCCATATCGATTATTGGAGCGATTTATCACTATTTATTTCTTTTTCAGAAGAAGCATCTGAATTCTCAGAATCCGAAGATTGAGACTCTTCGAATCTTTTTTCAGCTTCTGCAGCCTTTGCGGCAGCTTCCGCTTCCTCTTTCAAACGTTTTTCCTCTTCTTCTCTGGCGATTCTCTCAGCTTCAGCTTTAGCTCTCTCCTCAGCTATACGCTGACGTTCCTCTTCAATATTTGTATAGAAGAACTGGATTTCCGTTTTCTCACCTGCAGCTGGAGTGATTATAACCTTAGCAATATTTCCAAGACAATTGTATTCATACTCAATCATCTTGTCTTGCTTTACAACCTTTGAAATCTTAAGATCTGCAGTGTAATCATAAGTTTCCTGAAAACTCTCGTCAACACCTTCATATGAGACATGGCTCAACATATTCTTAGACCCACCTTTCGAATTGGCGAACGGTTTGAAAGTCAACAAGTAAGACGAAAGCAAATTACGGTTGTCTCCGTTAATCTCATAAATTTTCTTCTCCTGAAGATTGTTAACACGTACTAGTGTCTGACCCTTATTGTTAGCTACAGAATAAATATCCCATGTCAGCTTTTCTGAAAGTTTCTCATCCTTGACCAATACAATCGGATTCACTACAGAAGCCTCATAATCAGAATACTCAAACAAAGTTTCAATAGTACCTCTACCATTTTTCCACTTGATAGAGCTTAATCTTTTTTGTGGTGTATATGTGAAAGTAGCATTTTCTCTTCCTCTAGATCCATTTTGAGAGGCCATACTGACCATCGCATTTTTATAAGTCCAATTAATGTTCTCATTTCCACCACGAGTTTTTGCGACCATAGACAATGGACCATGAGTACCCATCTTATATACTACATTGTCACCTTCACTCAGATTAATGATACGTTCTGTTTCTCTGCCGCTATTATCATATTTAAGCGAGATTTCTGTAGTAAGTTTACCTGTTGCATCATAGATCTGCTGAGTCTGCAAGACGCTCATTGAATCACAAAGGAATAAAATCTTCTCAACTTTATCTCCAGTCACGATCAAAGCACTATCCAATCTATCAATACCAGTCACTGCCAAGAAGCTTAGCGGATGTGATTTATATGGAGGCACACATACTTCTTTATGCATAAAAGCCTTCTGGAAGAACGCACGTGAAGACAAAGGCACTTCACTAGGATTCGCAATCGGAGTGCACGAGAACATAGCATCCGTGCCATTAACTCTCGCTAATTTATTCATCGGATATTGATACA
>JAEEMG010000035.1 GCA_016283095.1 Paludibacteraceae bacterium
GAAGGATAAGTGCTGAAAGCATCTAAGCACGAAGCCAACCACAAGATGAGATTTCCCTTGAGGGTCGTCGAAGAATACGACGTTGATAGGTCACAGATGTAAGCGTGGCGACACGTCAGTCGAGTGATACTAATTGCCCGAAAGAGTTTCCCCATAGTTTCTGAGTTTTTTCCGTCTTTCGGCAGAGTCAAAAGTCATAAGGCATTAAGGTGGTTATGGCAGCGAGGTCCCACCTCTTCCCATTCCGAACAGAGAAGTTAAGCTCGCTATCGCCGATGGTACTGAATTTCGGGAGAGTAGGTAGCCGCCGCTTTCAGGAGTCAATCTCATTGAGGTTGACTCCTTTTTTTGTGCACGTCCGCGCGCAAAAGCCGGCGGCGGGGCTTGGGCAACCTCCTTCCACCGACAGTTGCCCGCTCCGCAGGCGACAATCGGTGACGGTCGTCCGTGGACGATGTGTCACCTCCGGCGACAGAGTTGCTTCGCAACCATCAATCATCAACCATCAATCATCAACCATCAATCATCAATCTCTCGTGCCCCGACAGTTGCCCGCTCCGCAGGCGACAATCGGTGACGGTCGTCCGTGGACGATGTGTCACCTCCGGCGACAGAAGCGTGGGTGTCCTAGGAAGAAGTCCTAGGGTATAACCACAGAGGCACGGAGAACCCCGAGAGAAGAATCTTCGATACCTCTGCGTCTCTGTGTTGGAATGAACTGCCGCTGTTTGACAGGAACGTCTGGAAGACGCCACGAGCGGAGCGTGTAAAACTGTGAGGAAGTCCCGTGGGTCAGGGAAGAAGTCCAGGGGTATGAGTGACCCAACGCCCAAGCTTTGCCTGGAAGGCAATACAAAATCATACTGTGTGCCAACCTCCATCGTCTATCGTTAACATCCCTTGCATTTCTCCCCATCCTTTCATATCTTTGGATCGTATAGCTAAAAATCAGAATCAAAATGAAGAAACTACTTCTGTTGCTTTTATTTGTTGCTTTATGTGTTGTATTTATTGTTGTAAAAACAGAAGAGCGTGGAGTTGTTTTTGTTTCTCCACTGAAGTATCATATCTCTGATGACAGTACGGCGGAGGTTATACAGGATGATTCTTATGAAGATTTGAAGTCGGTAACTATCCCATCTGAAATCCGAACTGAAGAAGGCGTTTACCTTGTGACAAGTATAAGTAAATCAGCGTTTCCTGATTGCCGAGAATTGACAAATATAGAGCTCCCATCGAGTGTTACAAACGTAGGAGAAAATGCGTTTGGGAAATGCAGCGCTTTGACAAACATAAATGTGGCCTCTGATAATTCTGTCTTTTCATCGGAAAATGGAATGTTATATGATAAGAATAAGACAAAACTTATTTGTGTTCCAAGAGGTAAGAAAGGAAGCATAGAGATTCCATTGGATGTCACAAGCATTGGAGAATATGCGTTTTTTTGTTGTGACGAATTGATAAGCATAGAGATTCCATCCAGTGTTACAAGTATAGAAAATTTTGCGTTTGATGGGTGTCGTGGTTTGACAAACATTAAAATTCCATCGAGTGTGACAAGCATAGGAAATTATGCGTTTATGGGTTGTCGCGGCTTGACACACATAGAGATTCCCTCGAGTGTGACAAGTATAGGAGAAGGTGTATTTTCGTATTGTAAAGGGTTGACAAGCATAGAGATTCCATTGGGTGTTACAAGCATAGGAGAAGGTGCGTTTTCTGAGTGTAGTGGCTTGACAAGTATAAAGATACCATCGAGTGTAACAAACATAAGACATTGTCTCTTTTGGAATTGTAGTGGCTTGACACACATAGAGATTCCCTCGAGTGTTACACACATAGGAAACTATGCATTTTATGGTTGCAGTGGCTTGACTAGTATAGAAATTCCGTCGAATGTGACTAGTATAGGAAGAGAAGTGTTTGACGGTTGCAGTGAATTGACAAGCATAAATGTGGCTTATGACAATTCTATTTATACATCAGAAGATGGAGTATTGTATGATAAAAATAAGACTGAGATTATACGTACTCCAGAGAAAATGAAAGAAAACTTTAAACTTCCATCGAGTGTGACAAGCATCGGCAGCTCAGCGTTTAGAGGATGTAAAGCCTTGACAAACATAGATCTCCCATCGGGTGTGACAAGCATAGGACAATCAGCGTTTATGGGGTGTAGCGGCTTGACAAGCATAGAAATTCCATCGAGAGTGACAGATATATATGTTTATGCTTTTAGGGGTTGCAGTGGCTTGACACACATAGTGATCCCATCCAGTGTGACGAGTATAGGATATGAGGCTTTTTATCTCTGTGAAAACCTAGATGTTGTCATCGATAATTCGAAAGAAAATGTGACGGTCTATGAAGATGCTTTTTATAGATGCAAATCAGTGAAGTTTCTTAAATAATCTCTCTGCATCAACTCAGTATGGATTGATTCCCGTCGACTGCCAACAGCCATAAGCCAACAGCCAACGTCTATCGTCTATCGTTCATCGTCTATCGTCATAACAATTTCTTTCCCTACCTTAAAAAGATTCTTCATTGCGGTCTCAAAGATGTCTGCTCCTTCCTCATTTCCCTCTTCGAGCATATTGTCTTCAAAGCAATTGTTGCTCCAGAGTTTTTCTGGCGTCGCTCCGTTCATGTAGCAGTCGAGATTGACTGAAACACGGATGGAGATGAGTTTTTCTATCAGCCCGAATCTCTCTAACACTCGTGCAACAGCAATGTCTTCCATGTCCGACACTAAATATTCGTCGGGACATCCGTAGTATTTGTTAATCTGTTTTGCGATTTTATGCCCGTCGTCTCCCTTCCAATAATTGTCTGAAGTGATGAATGTTCCTTTCAATACGATAGGGTAGACGCGGGTGTCAGCAGCCACATTCTGTTTCATGAATGCGACTGTCTTCTCTGTCGTTTCCAGAGGTATGTTTTTGATCTGCTCGTAGACGGTGCTGATTCTTTCCGCATTTAGTTTTACACATCCATATTGGCATAATCCGCTGTCGGGAAACCATGTGAGGCTGCCATCAGATCCGATCACCTGATGTCCCAGATCGTAGTCGGCAAAGGCACTGGCAAGCACTACGTCGCCCATTGTCGTCCGCTCATAGTTGGTGCCTGCACAGCCTACAGACAGCGTATGCATCTTGCTGCAATCCAATCTAGGGTCGGTGAGTATCGCCATCAAAGTGGCGGTTGTATTCACTTTGCCTGCATGTGTAAGTGTGAGAGCAATTCCGTCTTTCACATATAATTTTTCGCCTGGAAAGAGTCCCGTCAACTCATATTCTGTGCCTCCTTCCACATATTCTTTATAAAACAGCTCGCCCTCTCCGCAAATGCCATTGCCGAGTGGACCGATGTCGAATTTCGGAAGTATAAGAAGTTTGATTGGGACTCTCATATAGATATATTTTATGCGTCGTGGAATGCTTTTCCGTTGACGTCTTGTCTTTCCAACAGTTTGTATTCGCAGCAGAAATCATTTTTCAATCTGCCGATATATCTTTTCGCTTCCCATTTTGCCATTGGCAGATCGTGAAGAAGATAGTTTCCGCAAGCGTCAGGAGTTGTGCCTGGCACGACGTCGTTGAAATCAACAACAAACTGCATTGCGTCGATCATAAGCTGACGGATCTCCTGGCAGTCGTAGGCTCCCTTCACAATCAGATAATTGCCGGTCAAGCAACCCATAGGTCCCCAATAGATGATATTCTGTTTCCATCCATCAAGATTACGCAAGTATGTGGCGACAAGATGCTCGATAGTGTGGATAGCGGCAGGTGCGATGGCAGGCTCTTGGTTTGGAGCTGTCATGCGGATATCATAAGTTGTGAAAACTACGTTGTCGGAGAAATCCTGACGTGAAATATATATTCCTGGTTTTAGACCAGTGTGATCTACTTGAAATGAAGGTATTACTTCCATATTTTTTCCTATGTTTGAATTTATGATACAAAGATACTTATAATAGTGTAAACAACCGACAAAAATCTAAAATCAGAATTATCTTCTATGACTAAAGGTTGGCATATGTGTTTTTTCTGCAACCTTTGGAATGGATGGGATGAGGTAGAAACAAAAAAAAGGTTGCACCTTTTGGGTGCAACCAATTTTTTTACGGTTTTGTCTCAAATTACTTGATCTCTGCGAAGTACTTGATTGTACGAACCATCTGAGAAGTGTATGAGTTCTCATTGTCGTACCAAGAAACAACCTGTACCTGGTATGTATCGTCGCTGATCTTAGAAACCATAGTCTGAGTTGCATCGAACAATGAACCGAACTTCATACCGATGATGTCTGAAGAAACGATTTCATCCTCAGTGTAACCGAAAGACTCGTTAGAAGCAGCCTTCATAGCAGCGTTGATCCCCTCCTTAGTGATATCCTTACCCTTAACAACAGCAACTAGGATAGTTGTAGAACCTGTTGGAGTTGGGATACGCTGTGCAGAACCGATAAGCTTACCGTTCAACTCAGGGATTACAAGACC
>JAEEMG010000005.1 GCA_016283095.1 Paludibacteraceae bacterium
GTAGTTCTGCATTGAGAACATACCCTTCTTCATCTCACCACCATACCATGTGTTGATGATAACCTGCTCACGTGAAGTTGTGTTGAATGCAACACATGTCTCTGAGTTAAGACCTAGCTCCTTGTAGTTCTCTACCTTTGCCTTTGAAGCGTTGTAGATAACGAAGTTTGGCTCAAAGTTCTCCAACTCTTCCTTAGTTGGCTGGATGAACATGTTTGTTACGAAGTGAGCCTGCCAAGCAACCTCAACGATGAAACGAACAGCTAGACGAGTAGCCTTGTTTGCTCCACAGAATGCATCTACTACATAAAGGTTCTTGTTAGAAAGCTCTTTCTTTGCGATATCCTTAACCTTTTCCCAAACCTCTTCTGACATTGGGTGGTTGTCATTCTTATATGCGTCTGAAGTCCACCATACATTGTTGTGTGAGTTCTTGTCGTCAACAATGTACTTGTCCTTAGGAGAACGACCAGTAAAGATACCTGTCATTACGTTTACTGCACCTAGCTCAGTAACCTGACCTACTTCATAACCCTGAAGACCAGCTTTTGTCTCCTCTGCGAACAATACCTCGTACGATGGATTGTGTGCAATCACTGTTGCACCTGTAATACCGTACTTTGACAAATCCAAATTAGCCATGTTTGATATTATTTAATAATTATTACTTCCTTATGTTTCGTTGTTTCACTATCAAAGACAAAAATAGAAATTTTTTTCAATTTATTACTATTTTCTACTTTTTATTTTCAAAATTTCAAGCAAATTGTGATTTCTGACTCCATCTCCTTTGAGACGTAGAAAACAGACCATTCTTCCTATCAGATGTATATCTTCTGTTTTCTGTATTTGTCCTTCACATAATCGAAGAATTTGACTCCGTTGACATCTGCAATTTGCTTACCTATTTTCAAGGTCGCAGGCAAACATTTCACGTCTGATGTAGAAACCAAGCAGTCGTAAGTCTGGTCGTTGTACACTTTGCGCAACTCATACACAGTCTCGTCTACTTTATTCTTGCTTATGCCCATGAAATTGAAGGTTTGACTCTGCTCATAAGTCTGGAAGACGATGCGGCTGAACGTACCGTCTATTTTCTTCCACTCTCCCCTGTCTTTGCCAAGGAACGTATAGCCAGAAAAAAATCTGTTTTCTGAATTATCATAGATGAATGTGTCACGACTAGTGAGCAACATATATGTATAGAATGCCAGTAAGGCTGAAAAAATGAAAGTTCCAGCCAAATAATAGCCAAAATTCTCATTTGGCAGAATATCATCACTGATTCCAAAAGCTGTCTGTAAAGCAAGTACTATATAGAACATCACCATAGCGACATCCAATAAAAGTGCAACGCCATAAAACGGCAATGGGAAATGGTATCTGTAGTCAACTCTAGTCATAACATTAAATAAAAAAAGCCACCTTAAATTAAGGTGGCTCTATTAATATCGATTAAATATTCAGGAATTCACAAACATCGGAGTAGACGCTTTCGCCATTGAAGCCGAATTTTTCGTCCAACACTTTGTACGGCGCCGAGTAACCAAAATGGTCAAGTCCGTGGACATATCCGTCAACACCTACCAGGCCTTGCAATGAGCAAGGTATTCCAGCAGTCAAACCATATTTCTTTGCCGACGACGGGATAACCTCCTCCTGATACTCCTTGCTCTGAGTTCTGAACAATCCCTCTGAGATTGCAGATACAATCTGAATCTTCAAGTTCTTGCGCTCCTCTAGAAGTTTAGCACCCTCAAACAATGTGCTGACCTCACTACCGTTTGCTATCATTACGATATCTGGAGTGCCTTGGCAAGCCTTTACGATATAAGCTCCCTTGGATGCTTTCTTCGACTCTGCGATTCTGTCGCCAGGAAGGTCGTTGACATTCTGACGAGAAAGGATCAACGCTGTAGGAGTGTCTGTGTTCTCCATTGCCATCTTCCAAGCCTCAGTTGTCTCATATACGTCAGCTGGACGAAGAACTAGCATACTGTTCTTACCTGCATGGTTCTTGATCTTCTCCAAAAGTCTCACCTGCATCTCCTGCTCGATTGGCTGGTGTGTTGGACCATCCTCTCCTACACGGAATGCGTCGTGGCTCCATACATATTTTACAGGAAGACGCATAAGCGCCGCCATTCTGTAAGCTGGCTTCATATAATCTGAGAAGACGAAGAATGTTCCGCAAGCAGCATACATACCACCGTGAAGCACGATACCATTCATTATACATGCCATTGTCAACTCTGAAACTCCAGCGTTCAAGAATCTGCCACTGAAATCACCGTTCACAATAGGATGAGTCTTCTTCAAGAAACCATCTGTCTTATCTGAATTTGACAAGTCAGCACTGCTGACAATCATATTCTCTACATTATCTGCCAAATAACCAAGCACTGCAGCTGAAGCGGCACGTGTAGCCTGGTTTGGCTTCTGCTCTATCTTAGAGAAGTCAAGATTAGGAAGTTTGCCACTGAAGAAAAGTTCTAGTTTAGCAGCCAACTCTGGGTTCTTCTTTGCCCACTCTGCTTGCTCAGCCTTACGCTTTTTAGCGTCAGCGATCAATTCCTCTCTACGAGCAGCATATATTTTCTTTGTCTCTTCAAAAATCTTGAATGGATCATTAGGATCACCACCAAGGTTCTCAATTGTCTTAGCGACGTCAACACCAGCAGCAGACAATGGCTGTCCGTGAGTCGAAACCTGACCTTCAAAATTAGAACCGTCAGACTTGACACAACCGCGTCCCATTGTAGTGTTACCGATGATAAGTGTAGGACGTGTGGTCTCAGCATTGGCATTTTCAAGTGCCTCAATAATCTGAGCTGCATCATTACCATTGATTGTGATAACGTTCCAGTCCCAAGCCTTATACTTCTGCTCGATATCCTCGTTAGATACCTCATCAACCTTTGTAGAAAGCTGAATGTTGTTGGCATCATAGAACATAATCAAGTTAGACAAACCAAGATTTCCGGCAATTCTTCCTGCACCCTGTGAAATCTCCTCCTGGATACCACCGTCTGAAATGAAAGTGTAGATCTTGTGATCCATCCAGTTTCCAAACTTCTGAGTAAGGAATTTTCCAGCGATTGCAGCACCTACAGCCATAGTGTGTCCCTGTCCTAATGGACCAGATGTATTCTCAATACCTCTTTCAAAACAAACCTCTGGATGTCCTGGAGTGCAACTACCCCACTGACGGAAATTCTGGATATCTGTAATATCATACTTACCAGACAACAACAATACTGAATATAGCATTGGAGACATATGACCTGGATCTAAGAAGAAACGGTCTCTACAAACCCATAGAGGGTCACTTGGATCATATCGTAAGTATTTAGAATAGAGCACATTGATGAAGTCAGCTCCACCCATTCCTCCTCCCGGATGTCCCGATTTAGCCTTTTCTACCATTGCAGCAGTCAAAATTCTGATATTGTCCGCAGCAATGCTTAGGTTCTTGATGTCTGTCATTTTATGTTGTATAATGTTGTTTTTTACTTAACGGGATGCAAAATTAGTAAAAAATTCGGCATCAACAAAATAAAGCTATTAAAATAAGGTGCAAAAATGCCATTACATTTTGCATGAAAATATTCGGTTCGTCCAATTCTCGACAGTAATAATTTCCATCAAAAAAAGCTATCGATTCTTCATAAACGGACCTATCGGATATAATTCAGAAGGAGAATCATCCGGTGAAAGCCAAAAATAAAGCGAATGATCACATTTTGATGTCTTACGAAGAAACCTTTTTCCTCTTTCTGACATCTCTGCTCTGTTGCTTTCATATTGGTGACCATCCATACAACAGGAAGTAAGAAATTTATAGTATTTCAAAGGGATATCCTGATCATCCACCATTAAATGAAGAATAATCGGCTTTACAATATCTATACTGTCTTTTACAGGTTTATTCTTTACTCGCAATGACAATAAGTGCTTGACACCTTTTTTATCATAACACTCTATAACTGGATCAATAAATGACTCTTTGTTTGCCAGTTTTGCAAGACATTCCGCAGGCCAATCTTCATATTGTTGCTTATACCCTACTTTTGTTTTATCAAAATCATCTGTAAAATCTTCATAACAACATGTGGATGCCTGAACACCCGATGACAGTGTCAGCACAAAACACGAGATCAAATACTTCAATAGAGTTTTGTTGTTCATAATTATAAGTTTTAATGATAAGCATCAGGCACCTAAGAGATACTGATGATTAAATATAAAGATTGAAAATATAGCTCTTATGCCTCTTATTTAGCAAACGGACCTATTTTATAAATTTTATTAGGTGCCTCCACCGGTGACAATTTTAGATAATAAAAATCACAAGAGAACAATTTCTTTAGAAATGACTTTCCTGTTGCTGACATAATTTGTCTGTTGCTTTGATATTTATTTGAATCAATCCAACAACCAACTCCAAACTCGTACCATTTAACTGGAAGTTCATAATCACCTGCCATAAGATGAAGTATCATCGGTTTTGAAATATCTATTCCCCCATTAGACACTGGTGGATTTTTTTCTAATAATGAATATAAGTATTTTTCTCCTGTTTTATCATAAAACTCGAGAATTGGAGTAATTCCACCTTCCTTTATTATCATCTGTGCACATTCTACTGAAAAATTTGTCCAATCAGTATAATAAAATTTATTCTCTTCCTTGAAATCCTCCGTAAAATCAGAAAATATAATGCTTTGTGCCTGAACACCCAATGACAGAATCATCGCAAAACACGAGATCAAAAACTTCAATAGAGTTTTGTTGTTCATAATTATAAGTTTTAATGATAAGCATCAGACACCATCGTCTACGCTTTTCAAAAATATAAATAATATTCAGATCTTCCTACTAATTGCAAACATTTTAGCCATGACATTACAAAATTGTGAAAAGTGGAAAAAATGATATGCAGATTCAACAATGCATTACCAAAATTCGTTACTTTTGTTCTAAAAGTAAGATTCCTAAAATGTATTTTGGCAATATTTTAAGAATAATAGGGTCCTTGACTACAATAATCATACGCAAAGAAAGAAGCATAGTGTTTCTACACTTTGTCTCTGCCGACGTATTGTCCAAATTAATATGTATAGCAATAGTTGGAGGCATGTCCATCATACCTGTTTCAGCAACCGACGAAACAGATTCTGTCAAAATTGTATCCGTCAGCGACGACGGTTCATTGCCAAAGCCAATCATTTCTGATTCCTGCATATCAAATGTCGGAAATAAAAAGCACAGACATGTCTCAATAAACGATTCGTTAATAATCAAATATCCATATTCAAGATTAATAGAATGCACACATATCGGTGTGCCTCTTATTGTCGGAGGTATAATCGAAATGGAGCACAACAAAAAATTCAGGGAGTTGCGCAACAGTTTCATCCCCAAATTTCACAATGAGATAGACAATTTCACACAGTATCTGCCAGCTGGAGTCATGTTCGGAATGAAAGCTTTTGATGTGCCGAGCCGCAGTAAGAACTGGGGAGAGATGCTCACCGCAGACGCTTTTTCAGCAATAATCATGGCTGGACTTGTGAACAGCATTAAATACACAGCCAAACTTCGTCGTCCGGACGGATCATCAAACAACAGTTTTCCTTCAGGACACACCGCTACCGCATTCATGACCGCCCATATGCTGAATGTTGAATACGGACACCTGAGTCCATGGATCGGTATGGGAGCATACGCCACAGCATCTGCCACTGGCCTAATGCGAATGGCAAACAACCGTCATTGGATGAGCGATATATTGGCAGGAGCTGGAATCGGTATCATATCGACTGAGTTCGGATATTGGCTAAGCGATATCATATTCAACCGTGACAAAGTAAAAACTGAAATCATAGACCATTGGTTAAACTACGAGCCTAGCGACCCTTCGTTTCTGGGATTCTACGCAAGTTTCCAAATTCCACTCACAAAATATAAGCCGACATTAGGTCCGGCATTCAGCACGTCAACAGGAAGTTCTACAGGATTGGAAGGAGCTTGGTATTGGAACAATCTTCTGGGAGTAGGTGGAAGATTAAGCGTATCTAGCGTGTATTATTCTTATGAAAACGTTGAAAATAACGGAGAGACATTCGACATGTCGATGCTTCAAACTGGCATTTACTCCAACATCAACATATTTAAACACATGTATATAAATCCTAAAGTGCTAGCAGGAGTTAATTACTATAACAAAATATCCAACGATTATTTCACATGTCCTGCAAAACTAGGAGCATGTCTGACTACAGGAGTCTCAATAGGAGCAATGGTTTGCTCTTATTTTGACGTGAATTTCTTCGGCGGCTGGAATGTATTGTCGCCGCACAGTCAAAACCAAGATCAAGTGATACAGACTATTGAACTCGGTGCCAGATTCGCTTATAGGTTCGCGCATGAAGAATAATCAAACGCAATAAAACAATTAAGTGTCTTGTAAGTATTTCAGATTGCTGTAGACTAGTGGCTGACTCACGACAGACAAAACATTTCTCCTCCATTCTGATTCAGAATGCCAGCCTACATCATAACGAATATTAAGTGATTAATGAAAGAAATAGCCGATAGTGTATTTCACACCCCAATTGCTGCCATTAAAATTTCCAAAACCAGGCGAATAACTTTGTTTAACATCAAGAGTGACACCATCAGGCATTTCTACAGTTTTGGTCTTTGCAGTTCCAAACTCACGTAACTTTCCTTCGACTCCCATACAGAAGAATTTTGCGATAGGATATCTTAAACCAACCGCAAACTCCGCCCAACAACAAAGACCTGTCCCTGAAACGGAATAGGCTTTTTCTATATTCCAAAACTGATTGCTCAATCTCACATTTTCAATCTCAAAATGAGACGATGACAATGCAAATTTGGCTCCGATATATAGCAATGGTATTACTTTATATCCACGTCCATCATTCAAGAAATTGAAATTTGCTCCAATCTTATAATAAGGGCCGTTGCAAGTGTAGGAATAGCCAGGAAGCTGAGTCAGTCCGTAATTGTACGACTCAGTGGCATCATACTTGGAGTATCCAGCCTCAAATGTCGGATAAATAGTATGGCAGATATCTGCGTCTACGCCAAAACTGAAATCTGTTTTTCCATCCTTGAACATCGATGTGATCGGTCCGGCGATATCCGTATACACAGATACACCATAGAAAGTTTTGGACGTAGTCAAATTCCACTCTTCCTTAACCTCTTGCTCACCTTTTTTCTGTGCGAAGACGGATGTGATGAAAAGGCTACTCAAAACCAGCAAAAAAAATCTCGATATTTCCATTGTCGTAGTTTTCATCAACATCTTTCATTAATATAGCTACGGAATCTCCTTTCGTAGCATTCTCTATCAAAACAGTATCTATTGTGCTCAATGTACGAAGTCCGCATTCCGCATTGACAAATTCACTTCTATTGGAATGCACAATAGCAATCTGTCCAAGTGGCACCGTATCTGCGGACAAGACATAAAACCGTGAAGTGTCGGATTCTGGATTCAATGAGAAATTGGCATACGCGCCACTAGTCCTGTCGACAAACTTTATCATGTTGCCGTCAGCGTCCATAGTTGCCAAAAAGACATCTATCTGTGATTTCGACTGTTTATGGAAGGCTCTCAATGTGCCGACAACATACATATTCTCATTGCAAAAATCCGTCTCACACATAGTAAGAGACAACAACAAAGCGATGGACGCCAATGCTCCCACCACTCGTCTGCTTACCATATCATACGTTTTGCGCATCATAGACTGTTTCTTAATTAAATGTCCTTATATCTCACTGACGATTTCAGACATATCTTTTCTTATCTTAGCTTTTGAGAAGACGGAATTGTCGGATGGATAACCAATAGGCACCAAAGCGACCAGTTCCTTCTCCACTCCATCTATACCAAGCACTCTGTTCGCCACCTCAGGATTGAAATTGCAAACCCAGCATGTGCCAAGGTCTTTCTCTGCGGCAGCCAGACATAGATGCTCCACAAAAATCGAAGCGTCCACATCTGCATGATCCTTACCATCGGCTCTGTGCCACGACTCTGTATGGTCCACAACAACAGCCAACACAACCGGAGCAGTCTTGAACCAGTCTCTGTCGTAAGCCGCGGACAATTCCGTCAACTTACTTTTGCTTTTCACAACAACCAATCGCCATGGCTGCTTGTTGCATGCCGACGGTGCCAGACGTGCGATTTCAAACACCTCGTCAAGCACATCATTCTCCACAACTCGGGTTGTATCGAAAGAACGTACAGACACTCGTTTGCTGACCAAATCTTGAAGTTTCATCATGCCAAAGTTTTGATTTCGTTCTTCAAAACAACCAATGCGATATCAATTGGCGGATTCTCTGTCTCATTGTATTTCTCAATCAGGATCTTCGACAACTCAACCGCAGGGACATCATTCGGAACAGACTCCGAACATGTGTTGATGAATTGTAAAAGGCTCTCCTTCGCAGCAATGACAAAACGCCAAAGATCTTCAGACACATAAATCTGCTGAGAGACGTTATGTTCAAACTCTTCACGCACCTGCTGGATATACATAAGGTGAAGATCACCTGCTTTCATAGCAGGATACTGGATTCTGACAACCATGCTCTCAGGCTTGATACGCTCCAAGAACAACACCAAACGCTCATAAGCAGTAAGTTTGATCGGAGTAAGGATTTTACCAGTCTCTATTCTCATCTGATGTCTTCTCTCCTTCTCTCTGTTGTCGAGCAGATTCTTCAATACAAAGAAAGTGGCAAGGAATACCAAAATTCCGCTTACCGAAAATTTCAATATGTCAAGAATAACGTCCATATTCTATTAAATTACTTTTTCTATTTTATAGTTATTTCTCTCACTTGAGTTGCGTGAAATCAACTCTCCAAGGAATCCTGTCATGAAAAGCTGTGTGCCGAGAATCATCATCGTCAACGAGATGTAGAAATATGGGCTGCTTGTCACAAGCGGATCCAACTGTCCGTTAGACAAATGGATAAGTTTTGAGATTCCCACATAGGCAGCGGAAATAAATCCAAGCAGAAACAAGATGCTTCCTACAAATCCAAAGAAATGCATCGGTTTGCCACCGAATGTCGAGATAAACCACAACGAAAGCAGATCAAGATATCCGTTGAAGAAACGGTTCAATCCGAATTTTGTCTCACCATACTTTCTTGCCTGATGCTGAACAACCTTCTCTCCAATCTTCTTGAATCCAGCGTTTTTAGCCAAATATGGAATGTAGCGGTGCATCTCTCCGTACACTTCTATACTCTTGATTACGTGGCAGTTGTAAGCTTTCAATCCACAATTGAAATCATGAAGTTTGATTCCTGAAATCATTCGTGTAGTAGCATTAAAGAGCTTCGACGGAATGTTCTTCGCCAGTTTCGAATCATAACGTTTCTTCTTCCAACCAGAGACTAGGTCATAACCGTCTTCCTTAATCATCTTGTATAACTCAGGGATCTCATCAGGAGAGTCCTGCAAATCAGCGTCCATGGTAATCACAACGTCGCCCTGAGCCTTCTCAAATCCACAATACAAAGCGGCGCTCTTTCCATGGTTGCGACGGAATTTTATTCCATGCACATTGCTGTCGGACGCTGCCAATTCCTCAATGATCTGCCACGACTTGTCTGTACTTCCGTCGTTGCAGAAGATCACCTCATAACTATAATTATGCTCTGTCATTACGCGCTTAATCCATGCGTACAATTCGCCAAGCGACTCCTCTTCATTGTACAATGGTACGACTACAGAAATATCCATTATCTTATTTTTTATTAATTATTTTCATTATCATTCGATTCTCTTTTGTCATACTGTGAACCATTTCTGTCTGAAGACATGAAATTATCATCAACCGGTTTCTCCATCCTTGCGAATCGTGCCGAGCCCACAGAAATCAGACTCACAAAAAGTCCCATAATTAAGAATCCAATATATGTGGACGGTATCATTGATTTCGGTGTTGCGGTTGCAGTCACTTCCTTCCATTGAGCTATCAAGTTGTCATACCCCTGCCCTTCCAAAACTTTCTCATAAGAATTCACCACATCACTCATCAAATCGGGAGCAAAGTTTTTCATATACAGATAAAAACATAGAGAATAGATAATGCCAGCGAAGGCAAATCCCTTGACAGCTATCGAAAACGGAGTTGTGAACTGATACTTACAGTCGTTGTAACGACAACAATAGTTCACTGTCATGCGGAACAGGAAGACAAATGGGAAGATAAAGAAAAAGATGGACGCAAACAGACTGACGATGGAAAGAATCCCGCCGCCAGCATTAAAAGACAACAGATCCCGAATAACGTAAGAGAAAGCCAAAATCAAACCCAAACGCATTGCAAGCACCGTCTTATTTATCTTCACCTCCTGCATAATATCGCAAATTTACATTTTTAATTTCAATTACTCTTCGTTTTCAAAGTAAATCTTGTAATAATGCATTCGTTTTTCTTTGTCGAACGAGCGCTCTATCAAATCACGATTTCCATGTATGTAGACGTGGAAGTTCTTATCCAATTTAAGAACACTCTTAAACTTAGGAGCTCCCTTCTTCACCACCTCCTTGCTGATGGCGAATGTCTTTGGCAGCTCGACATCGTTAGCCTCCTCAAAATGCGCAATATGCTCGTCAAAAACGTCGCAGATAGATTCATTGTTTCCAAGCACCTGCTCCTTAAATCTGTCAATGTCAAATATATCCGTACCCTTAAAGAAATCCACCTGACGGTTGAGCATATCAATCTGGTCGGCACGCTCAATTCCATTCTCAGGCTCCTCCTCTCTTGACGGACGGAAAATATCTGTCACGAACGACTTGCACAAATCCATATATTCCTTTGTCTGGAAATTATTGTCAATTCGAGTCACAAGTCCAAGGAAATCATTTTTCCAGAATGTGGCCTCACTCTTTCCAGCAGCCTTGTCGAGCAACGCGACAACAAAACCTTTATCTCTTTCAATATCAAAAATCAGACAACCTTTGTCCAACTTCTTCAAATCCAAACCTTCATCGTAGCCAAGAGCAAGTCCATCCTCTTGATTATAAATCTTCAAGAAAGTGTCCTTATGTTCACTCTTGAACAATCCAAGGCATCTCACCTCCTGGTCGAAAATTCGCACGTCACGGAACATAGCCACATACAACTCTCCACTCTTGATGTTAGGATGATTGCTGTTCTCATATAGTGACGCTGCAAAAAGACGCGAGTTTTCATAAAAAGAAGAAGGATTATCAAACACAGACGCCACCATTTTGGCAACACTGTCGTCCATGTCCTCAAAATTATAAAGGCTCGGCTCTCGGAATGAGTCGAAAAAAAACTGTTTCAACAGATGCGGCAATTCACTGTCGTCCTCAGAAAACGACATTGGACGCTGCGAATAAACATTTTCAGAATTGTCAGAATGTGATCCAATATGATGAATCACCATGTCTGAAATACTTGAGTTGATAACGTCAAAAAGCATACTAATTTTTATTAATACAAGCCAACGAACTAATAGCATGAATTAGCACATTAATGCAAAATTAGCAAAAAAACATGTCATAACTGACTTTTTAGACACTTTCTACCTACAAAATAGAACTTTTAATACTTTTTAACTAAAACTTTTACGCTTGTTCGACCAGAAACAAATACTTTTGCAAACAGGAACTCAGAAATGAGTATCTAATTCTAATTAATAACAAACAAATAAAAAAAATGAAAAAAAATTTATTCGCATTATTTTTCTTAATGCTTGCAGTATTCTCTTTCGTTTCTTGTGGTGGAGATGACGATGACAACACTGTCAATGGTTATGAATACGTTGACCTTGGTTTGCCTAGTGGCACAAAATGGGCAAGATGTAACGTATGAGCAACTTCTTCAGAATCAGCAGGTTCATACTTTTCATGGGGAGATGTTGCCGAAACCAATTACTCAGAAGACGATTGTTATACCTACGGTATGTCAACTTACGAATTGACACAATACGGAATCGTCAAAGACTATAAACTAACAGCTGAGTATGACGCAGCAACATCTATCATGGGTACTGGTTGGAAGATGCCATCTAAAAATCAATTTAGAGAGTTGTTGGACTATTGCACATGGGTATGGCAGGAGAATCCTTACGGATACAAAGTTATAGGAGAAAATGGTAATTCCATATTCTTGCCATCAACAGGATATATGACAAGCGGTAAATCTCTATCTTACAAGAAAGAAGGATACTACTGGACTTCAGAAATTGAATCAAATTCATCTTATTATGCCAACGCAGTATATTTTTCATCTGGAACACGTTATCTTGATACATTTTATCGTGAGCGTGGCAGATGCATACGTGCAGTCACAACAAAATAAATATATCTAACATACAAGATTTACAAGAAGGTGTATCAAAAGTGGTACACTTTCTTTTTGTATGTCAACATTAATAATTTTATAAAATTCCACCTAAATCTTCCTAAATTTTCTTCTATCATCTTGCTCATACAGATTCTTTCATCTGTTAATTTCACAGACTCACAAAGCAGGCTAATCTAAATATATCTTGTCATTTAAGAAATTCGGCAGACTTATCGACGACTAAAGATTTTAAGTTTCTCACCAAGCATCAAAATCCTAAAAATCAGCAATATAACCTAAAAATAAAACGCACTTAACATTTTACAAATACGTAAAAACCATTATTTTTTACGGATATTCATATTCATTTTACGGATTTATAAAATCCATTTGTAGAATACATCCATTCAAAATATTTTTGTAGATGTAAAAGGAAACGACATCGTTCAGTCTTCATGTTAGCCCTTTTTCATACGGTGTCGTTTTCTTAAACTTTACAAATGAGAAAAAACAAACGCTAATAAATTATAGTTGTAATAAACTAGATTTTATGATTAGTGGGAAAAATAAATACAGATTCAATTTCTGAGTTCAGAAATTATCTGTGGCTTCTTTGGAATAAGTAGCATAACCAGGCAGATGATTCGATATCATTGTAAGACCTGCCCAACGCCTTGGAACGAAATAATTTGCGAAATATAATAGCGAAATGTGAATATACATGGATGCGGAAAATCCGATGCGAAATGAACACAAACGCTAATGCGAAATAGAAATAAAATATTTATTTCCTTTAATAACAAACAGTTTAGATGCGTGATCCTGCATCTAAGCTGTTTTTATTTAGAGAAAAGATATGAATAACACCTAATTTAACAAGGCATATCACACAAAACTTTTTCATGTTTTCAGATTGACAGGATTGACTAAACAGAATTCTTTTTCATAAGCATATTGCAATGAAAAAGGCCGCATTCAAAGGCCATACAGACAAATAGCCAGTATTTCCATAGCATCACAAACACAACGCCTTACAGGGGAGATAAAACAACAGATAGTAATTAAAACATATCACAAAAAACAAGACACAGACACCCCTACTGAAGCTTATTACTGATTCCTGCATATAATCGTTAAAGAATGATGATCCATACCAAACACATCTTAAAGACATTAGGTTTAAGGCATAAAAAAAGACGTCGAATATATCACATACTCAACGCCTTGGAAAAAAATAATTAATGCGAAAAATTTATGTTTCTATTCCAAAATGTGAACGATCAATTGTCTAGATACTTAACAACGTATCTAACAGCCTTTTTTTCCTCATTCACATATATTCTATATTCACCTCTATCGTATTGATAAAGTTTAATATTAGCTTTGTCAAAACTTGGTGTTGCACACTCAAAACAACAATATTTGAAATCCTTCTTTACAACCCAATGCTTAGGTTTCTCCATGATTTCAAAAGTGGCATCACCTACGTTAACTACATTTTTTGTCATGTTGATGACAATTGAAGTATTGTTTCCCACCCAAGGTCCCCATGCATAAACATCAGGAACATTCTTAGCACCAACACCTGCAGAACTCTTGTACGCCCTGAAATTAATCTCCTGTGCCACCATCTCAACCGAGAAAGTGAACAATGAGAATAACGCTATTAGATACGTAAAAAGTCTTTTCATTACAATTCTGTTCTGTAGTTTCGTTCTTTTTACAAAGATAAACATTTATTCCCTAAATCAAAGCATTTGCTTAAAAAATTTCACTTTTTTCCGCACTTTTTAGCTATTTGACAACACTAAATGTCATCCAACATAATTTATTATCAATTTTATTGATTCCTGCCGTGAATTTCGATGGAATCGAATTCTTTACACACATATGATTTACAACTTTCATATATGTTCCTGTTGGCTTCTTCTAAGTGCCCTACTCCTCCTTTTTAATTTTAGGAATAGATATTCCATACCGTACAGCTAAGATTCTGGCAGCGACAACTACACCTGCGCATACAAAATCAGAAACAAGATGGTTAGCACCAAGAGCATCACAAATGAAGAAGACAACACCTCCAAATATACAGGCTGTCGCATAAATCTCTTTTTTGAAAATCAACGGAACTTCCGCCAGAAGAACATCTCTGATTATACCTCCGGCAGCACCACCCAACGTTCCCATCGTGATCGGCACCCACCAAGGGTAAACATAATCCATCGCCAACGTCTTCTCTATTCCTACGACTGTATATAACGCCAAACCGAATGTATCGAAAATAAACAACGTCACATTCATATGAATGAGTCGTTTGCGGAACACCACAACAAACAGCAAAGCCATAATTGTCATCGTCACGTAGAGAGAGTTTGTCATCCATACCGGCGTCACACCTAACAAAAGATCTCGAATCGTCCCTCCTCCGATTGCAGTGGCAAAACCAACCACAAATGCGCCAAACAGGTCAAAACCTTTATTAGCCGCCATACGTATTCCACTGATCGCAAATGCAAATACACCTATTGCATCTATAATATCAATCATATTATTGACGTCCATCATAGCCATATTTAGAAATCTTTTTACTGCATTCTCCACAAATTCCCTTTATCACATAACTAGTCTCTATCACCTGGAAACCTTCCGGCACCTCCACCTTTGGCACCAACAAAGATTTACAACAATAAGTATGATGACATATATTACATGTGATATGAACATGCTGCTCTTCCTCCGACTTTGCGACACAATACTTCTGTGCTCCGCTGCCATCAGCAATGGAATGGAGAAGATGATGCTCCTCAAAAACTACCAAAGTGCGGAATATTGTTGAGCGATCAATATCAGGAATCAAATCTTCTATATCTGTAAGGGAAAACGCAAACGGAACTTCATTGATTTTCTCCCAAATCAACACCCTTGTCGAAGTTGGACGAATACCCGATTCTTTTAAAAATTTTTCCGATGACTCCATACTCTGACAATCATTTTAATCGACAAAAAGACAACAAACAGAGAGACTCCCAATCCAACATACGAATCAATCGTCTGGATATCCAATATCATCATCATAACCATCGACACAAAAACTGTCAATGAAACAACAGTCTCTTTCAACACTCTGCGACGGCTATAACCATAGATGAAACTTTTGATAGTAGATACCATAGACGTTATAAGCATCGTCCAAACAAATGGGTCTGAAAAATAGACTGGCGAATAAAGTCTGACAAAAAATTCATCAATGAGAATTGCAGAAAATACCAACGCCATAACTGAACCCAAAATAACGACTACGACCCGTCCAATCCTAGCAGCTTTTGTTTCTACAAAAATATTCTTAGCGACATCATTGCCTATAACGAATAAATTTGTCAGATGATACCCGACACATGCTGTCAGCGACATTGAATTTGTCACAAATCCAGCGAAAAGATTTATTGAGACCAACACAAACTGAATAAACAAGAATGTAAACATCCGAAAATAGTTTTCATCCTTGTCTTCATTATCTATACCTAAAACATGAAGTATTGTCCTCATAATCTTAAAATTAAATAAGACAGATATTACTTAACTTCGTCCTTATTTATTTCACGAGTGAATCCGACCATACGAATTGCAGTCTGCGCACATTCAACGCCCTTGTTTCCAAGAGATCCACCGGCACGATCAAGTGCCTGCTGCATATTATCTGTAGTAAGCAGACCAAAAATCACTGGTTTAACTCCCTCTGCATTCAAAGCCGCAATACCATTTGTTGTGCCCTGGCAGACATAATCAAAATGAGGTGTGCCTCCACGTACAACAGAACCCAACACTATTACAGCGTCTACTTCCTTACACTGGCAACTCTTTTTTGCCGCATAAACAAGTTCGAAACTTCCTGGAACATGGAAGATGCGGATATCATTGTCGGAAACGCCATGTTTTTTCAATGTCTCAACAGCACCGTCACACAATGCGAATGTCACTTCTGAATTCCAATCAGAAACAATAATATCGAATTTCATTCCTCCAGCGTGAGGAACTCGGTTAGCGTCGTAAGCGGATAAATTAGTAGTGGACATATTCTATAATTTAAAAAGCCTCCTTATGTGTTACACAAAAGGAGGCATATAATAATATTTCAAAAATTACTTATTCAAGCTCTGGAAATACTGGATGTATTTGTCAGCATCACGAGCCTCGTTGCTCTGTGGATAATCCTCTTTCAAGCTCTCCATCAAAGAAGCAGCCTTATCATTCTTTCCATCATTGAAATAAAGCATTGCAAGACGGTACGTATACAATGGAGCAATCATATTGTTTTTAGAATTGATTGCCTTCTTATAATATGACTCAGCCTCTTTTGTATTGTTTGATTCGAAGAAACAATCTCCGATTGCACCGTAGATTGCTGGAGAAACCAAATTGTCATCTGCAGAGAATTTCTTCAAATACTTGATTGCCTCATCGTTCTTACCAAGATTCTTATAACAGATACCTGCATATGCACATGCTAGATTTCCTGCTGGTGTGCTTGAATATTCCTCAGCGACCTCCTCGAAACCTGCGAATTCTCCTTCTCTTCCATCCAACGCCAACTGGAATGAATCACGTTCAAACCAAGACTGTGCCTTGTAGATTGCTTCGTTAGCTTCCGCCTTCTTTTCATTATGGCTCTTTAGGAACCAAATCAAACCAAGTACAACAACTATAACAACACCTAAAACAATAAGCAATAGGTTCTTGTTATTCTCAATGAAAGCCTCCGAACTTGTCAATACGTTCTCAACCTTCTCCATTGACTCACTGAACTCAGCAGCCTGCTGTTGCTCCTGCTGCTCTCTCTCTTTTGCCTCCAGAGCCTGTGCTCTTTCCAATTCCTTATCTGACATTTCTGTTTCTAATTACTTCAAAATTCAAAATCTGTGCGAAAATATAAAAAATAAGACACATTTCAAATTTATATCGGAAAAATAACCATAAAAATACGTTTTGACTCCTTTTATAGTGGTTTAAAAGAAATTTATTTATAATTTTGTGCTAGTTTTTTGATAAAATGATAACATATTTAATATGAATATATCATACAATTGGCTCAAAAGATACATCGATATCACTGAGTCGCCAGAAGAGATTGCTAAAATTCTTACATCTATTGGACTAGAGGTCGGCACTGTTGAGTCGGCATCTCCTGAATTGTCAGAAGGTCTAAAAATCGGTGAAGTTGTTGAATGTGAAGAACACCCTAATTCAGACCACTTGCATGTGGCTAAAGTGAACGTTGGGGATGCAGAGTTGCTACAGATTGTATGTGGAGCTCCTAACTGTCGTAAGGGATTGAAGACTATCGTCGCTACTATCGGCACTTCATTGCCTGACGGAGACAAGACATTCACTATCAAGAAAGGCAAACTTCGTGGCGTTGAGAGCTATGGTATGCTATGTGCTGAAGACGAGATTGGTATCGGCGGAAGCCACGACGGTATCATTGAGCTTCCAGCTGACGCGAAAGTCGGTATGCTTGCCAAAGATTACTACGGCGGACAGAGCGACACAATCATCGAGGTGGATATCACTCCAAACCGTTCTGATGCTATTTCTCACTACGGCGTCGCTCGTGATTTGGCCGCTTATTTCGCTTTCCACGGTCCAGCACACAAACTTACTAAACCATCTACTGCTGATTTCAAGGTTGACAACCACAACCGTGAAGTGAAAGTGACAGTAGAAAACTCTACGGCTTGTCCTCGCTATGCGGGAATCACTATCAATAATGTAACAGTCAAGGAGTCTCCTGACTGGTTGAAGGAGTCGTTGTCGGCAATCGGTCTCCACCCTATTAATAATGTAGTAGACGTTACTAACTTCATTCTACACGGTGTAGGCCAGCCACTTCACTGCTTCGACGCTGACAAAATCGCCGGTGGCGCACTTTCTGTCAAGACGTTGCCTGAGGGAACAAAGTTCACTACCCTAGATGGTGTGGAGCGTTCTCTTAACGCAAACGACTTGATGATTTGCGACGCTAACGGTGGTTCTTGTATCGCTGGTGTGTTTGGCGGATTGAACTCAGGTGTGACAGAATCTACAAAATGCGTTTTCTTGGAATGCGCATACTTCAACCCTGTATACGTAAGAAAGACAGCCCGTCGCCACGGTCTGAACACAGACGCGTCTTTCCGATATGAGAGAGGCTGCGACCCTGCCTGCAACATCGAAGTCATCAAATATGCGGCTATGCTGATTAAGGAGGTCGCTGGCGGAGAAATTTCTTCTGAAATAACAGACATCTATCCAGAGGAGATCAAGCCATTCATCGTGAACATGCATTACTCAAGAATCAATTCATTGATTGGAAAGGAAATCGCAAAAGATGAAGTCCGCACTATCTTAGCTGGTCTTGAGATCTCTATATTAAATGAAAACGACGACGAGTTCACAGTCTCAGTTCCAAACTACAGAGCTGACGTCCAGAGAGAGTGCGACGTGATCGAGGATATCCTACGTATATATGGATACAACAACGTCACTCCAGATTTGTCTGTCAAATCTTCATTGTCATTCTCACCAAAAGTGAACAGCTACAAACTTCAGAATTTGATTTCTGAACAGCTTACAGGAATGGGATTCAATGAGATCCTGAACAACTCGTTGACAAAGTCGGCTTACTACGACAACTGCGAGACTTTCAAGGGAGAAAACAGAATCATGTTGATGAACCCACTAAGCACAGATTTGAACTGCATGCGTCAGACTTTGCTATTCGGTGGACTTGAGAACATCAGCTACAATATCAACCGTAGAAGCCCTAACTTGGCATTCTACGAATTCGGAAACTGCTACTACTACAATGCAAACGCACAGCAGACAGCAGAGAATCCGTTGAAGCCATATTCAGAGGATTACCATTTGGGTATGTGGCTTACAGGTATGAAGAGTGAGCAGAACTGGGCACAGCCACAGCAGAAAGCATCATTCTACACACTTCGTGCATACGTCAACAATATCTTCAAACGTCTTGGAATCAAACAGGAGAAGACAAGAGTGGTTGAGTATTCAGACGATTTGTTGAGCTATGGTTTGCAGATCACTACGTCTAACGGAAAAATCCTTGTGACACTTGGAATCGTATCCAAGGAACTTTGCAAGAAGATGGACATCTCACAGGAGGTTGAATATGCGGATGTCAACTGGACAGCATTGATGGGCGAGATGAAGAACCACAATGTGACATACTATGACATACCTAAGTATCCTGAGGTTAAGAGAGACCTGGCACTTCTTATCGACAAGAAGACAACATTCGCAGAGATCGAGAAGATAGCACGCGACACAGAAAAGAAACTGCTTAAGGACGTCTATCTATTTGACGTATACGAAGGCAAGACTCTTGATTTCGGAAAGAAATCATATGCCGTTTCATTCATCCTTCAAGATGAGGAGAAGACATTGACAGATTCTCAGATCGACGGAATCATGAACAAGTTGATCAAGAATTTCGAGACAAAACTAGAAGCAAAAATTAGATAAATATAAATAACAATATGGGAAGAGCGTTTGAGTACCGCAAAGCCACAAAGCTTAAAAGATGGGGCCACATGGCCAAGACTTTTACAAAGATTGGTAAGGAAATCACAATTGCTGTAAAAGCAGGAGGTCCAGACCCTGACGGAAATCCACGTCTACGTGCATTGATCCAGACAGCAAAGTCGGAGAACATGCCAAAAGACAACATCGAAAGAGCGATCAAGAGAGCAACTGACAAGGATACTGCTGATTACAAGGAGGTTATCTATGAAGGATACGGACCTGCAGGTATCGCAATCTTCGTCACTACAGCTACAGACAACACAACTCGTACAGTAGGAAACGTACGTAACTACTTCAACCGTAACGGTGGACAGTTGGGTACACAGGGAAGCCTTTCATTCCTTTTCGAGCACAAGTGTATGTTTACAGTTGCAGACAAGGAAGGTCTTGACATGGAAGAGTTCGAGCTTGAGTTGATCGACTACGATGTTGAGGAGGTTGAGCGCGACGAAGAAGACAAGACAATCTTCATCTCTGCCCCATTCGAGAGCAACAGCAAGATCCAGGCATACCTTGAGGAGAACGGTTTTGAGATCAAATCAGTTGAATTTGAGTATCAGCCAAACGACTACAAGGAGGTTACTGCAGAGCAGCGTGAGGCTGTACAGAAGATCCTTGACAAACTAGAGGAGGATGATGACGTACAGGCAGTATTCCACAACATGAAGGAAGAAGAAGAATAAGAAACAAATAACATTTAAATAAGAAAAACAATGGCAAAGAGTGCATTGCAAATCGCAAGAGCTGCATACCAGCCAAAGCTTCCAAAGGCTTTGAAGGGTAACGTAGCTATCAAGGAAGGTAAGGCTACTGAGTCTGTAGCAGATCAGGCAGAGATCAAGAAGCTATTCCCTAATACTTATGGTATGCCTGTAGTTACATTCGAGGCATCTAACACACCACTTTCATTGAAGGATATGAACGTAGGTGTTATCCTTTCAGGTGGTCAGGCTCCTGGTGGACACAACGTAATCTCTGGTTTGTTCGACGGTCTTAAGTCAATGAACAAGAACGCTAAGCTTTACGGTTTCTTGGGTGGCCCTTCAGGTCTAGTTGATCACAAGTACATCGAGCTAACAGCTGACATCATCGACGAGTACCGCAACACAGGTGGTTTCGATATCATCGGTTCTGGCCGTACAAAACTTGAGGAGACAGAGCAGTTCGACAAGGGTATTGAGATTTGCAATAAACTTGGTATCAAGGCTATCGTTATCATCGGTGGTGACGACTCTAACACAAACGCATGTGTACTTGCAGAGTACTACCTACAGAAGAATACAGGTATCCAGGTGATCGGTTGTCCTAAGACTATCGACGGTGACCTTAAGAACGATGAGATCGAGACTTCATTCGGTTTCGATACTGCATGTAAGGTTTACTCAGAGGTTATCGGTAACATCATGCGTGACGCTAACTCAGCAAAGAAGTACTGGCACTTCATCAAGTTGATGGGTCGTTCAGCATCTCATATTGCTCTTGAGTGTGGTCTTCAGACTCAGCCAAACATCTGTATCGTATCAGAGGAGGTAGAGGCTAAGAAGATGACTCTTGCTCAGATCGTAAACAACATCGCTGACACTGTAGCTGCACGTGCTGCTAAGGGTAACAACTTCGGTGTATGTTTGATTCCAGAAGGTCTTATCGAGTTCGTTCCTGAGATGAAGGTTCTTATCAAGGAGTTGAACGACCTTCTAGCTGAGACTAACGGTGATGTTCCAGCAGCAGTTAAGAAGCTTTCTTCTAACTCTGCATCAGTATACGCATCTCTTCCTGATTTCGTACAGAAGCAGCTTACTCTAGAGCGTGACCCTCACGGAAACGTACAGGTATCTCTAATCGAGACAGAGAAGCTTCTTATCGAGATGGTTAAGACTGAGTTGGCTAAGAGAAAGGCTGCAGGTTCTTACTCAGGTAAGTTCTCTGGTCTAGGACACTTCTTCGGTTACGAGGGACGTTGCGCAGCTCCTTCTAACTTCGATGCTGACTACTGCTACTCACTAGGATTCAACGCAGCATGTTTGATGGCTGCTGGCAAGACTGGTTACATGTCTTTGATCAAGAACACAACAGCTCCTGCTGACCAGTGGATCGCTGGTGGTGTGCCTGTAACAAAGATGATGAACATGGAGAAGCGTCACGGTGCAATGAAGCCAGTTATCCGCAAGGCATTGGTTGAGCTAGACGGTGCTCCATTCAAGAAACTTGCTGAGAACCGCGCTACTTGGGCAATCGAGACTGCATTCGTTTACCCTGGCCCAATCCAGTACTGGGGACCATCAGAGGTTTGCGATCAGCCAACTAAGACTCTTGCTCTTGAGCAGGCTAAATAATGCATAATTCTTAATGCATAATTCATAATTGAGCACGGACCAAATGGTCCGTGCTTTTTTATGTTTTATAAAATTTTTGCTGTCAGATCGGAAGATTCCTAAATCACACAATATATCCTATCTACCTATATGTAATCACTACGTGATATTGTAGTATAGTATTTGAGAAGCAATAATAAAACAACACTAACTACACCATTATGTGTAATATATCGGTAGATATATTATTACGGGACGAATATTCCCCTTTTAGGGGATATAACTAGTAATATTACAATAATTCGTCAAATTGACATTATTTACAATTCGTCAAACTCACGTTAATTTATATCCAGCTATTTTGATTTTTCTTCAAATTTCAATTAAATTAGCATAACAAATCATATAACATTTCACATCGCGAAACAATGGAATCATATATAAAATATCTGAAACTCACATTCTTAACAATATTCTCATTTATTTTCAATTTTGCATCGTTTGCAACTCCCGCAGGAACGATAAGAGATTCATTTGAAATTGTCAGGAGGAAACCTGCAAACATGACAATAACAGAAAACAACGATATTTATATTTATGATTATCGAAACGGTACGCTTAAAGCAGACCTTGAATCTAAAATATGGAAATCTGTCAACGACGAAATTTCGTTTAGTGAAATCAATACACAAACCTATCCAATCGAAAAAAAAACTAACACACTTCAATTTCAAGATAGTTTATATGGAAACATTATTTATGAATATACAAAAGGAAACGACTCATGGTTATTAACCAATCTGGGATACTTGTGCAAATTAAGCGGAAAAATCATTACCGCATACAAGATGCGTGCAGAAAGGCCAATCCAATTAAATGCGAAAGAGAAAGATACTCTCTATAATTCCATGACATACTATAATGGAATCTACTATTATGCCAGATATAACAGTATATATTGCAAGGATGGAAATTCTGGAAATTGGTACAGATACCTCGATTCAGACAAAGATCTCAATTACGTATGGAAAGATCATAATGGAGTATATATGTGCGACGAAAACTTCGACAAATATCAAATAAACCAAGAAATCGACTCCATTAAGCCATATGTTGAAAATCTTGCCAATTTGAAAGACAAACAAATTAGTAAATTAATTATCGAAAGAGGCACTATAGGATGCGAAGATGGTTACACAGACGGATTCAAAATCGTCTACAAATTAAAAAACAAACATTTTATCGTTGATGAGAAAACAATTTATGGAGAAGGAAACATACTAAAAGAAATGCCACGTAAGATTACTAAATCATCAACTGAAAATTTGCTTCTATATTCCTACAAAGCAATGTGTGGCATAATTGACACAATTCCATTTGAATTGACAGATAAAGATGTAAAAAAAATTAAAGATGAGATTGATAGCAAACTAGAGCCTTTTAAAGAATCACAAAATGAATTGTTCTTGTTCAGTGAAGATTTCAGTTTTATCAATGAAGATGAGGATTTCATTTACATAATAAAAATAAATGACTTGCGTAATCTATCGGCTAAACTCGACACGATAAAGATTACGAAAGATATATTGAATACAATACTCACAGATCCAAATTTAAATTATTATACGACAGAACAACGATATCGCATTGTAAAACTTATAATGAACGATGGAAGCTGGTTGAAATTTGAAAATAAGGCATACTGTCCTAATTATCTTTGCTGTCCATGGACAACATTATATAACGGCAACCCATTTATTGTTAAATCATTGGCTGTCGGAAAATGCATCGACGATATGACAAAAGGAAAGCTTTTGGCAGGCTATAATGAGAAAGAATACGCACTGGGAAGGATAATCATCCACCTATTAGGAACCGAACAAAAAATTGAGAATTGATAAAAATAAAAGCCCATGACTGCTTGTCATAGGCGGATAGATCGAAGGTTTAGTAATCAGAACAGAGGGCGACGGTAGGGTTAGTATTAGAACGGAGAATACAAAATTCTCAACACACACTATAAGTAGTGTGTCAAAATTTTACTTTTTTCAAAAGGATTAGAATTATTCCATCATATCCATACAGACTCCATACACACAATAATGGAATCTCTACTTAATGACTAAATAATAATCGCTGGAAATATTAGAACCGTTACAAAAAGAATTTTCCCCCACACATATCAAATCCCCCCATTATACTTTTTCTAGTCCTAATCACCATTAAGGTAATTCATAAAACTTATCCATCCCTTTGTACGTTACAAAAATACCAATTCATCGGGAATAAAATGACGTATAGTCGAATAAAAATTCCTAAAAAATGTTAAATTGAAGTTGTCAATCATATTTGTCTTCAATCCTCAACCTCACTATCTTCAACTTCCTCATAATTATTTATATACTCCCGTCTCTCTCCTTTGTCTTTACCCTTTGTCCATCCAAACAGAAAATTCATACCTGTCGAGACATGTGTTCCCATTGTATGCACTGGCAATCCTCCTTTCCACTTCAATGGAATCTGATCAGCAGCTATGAACAGATTGACCGGGCCAAGATTGAAGTTTGCTCCTAGTCCGATGTTATGTGCGGCTCCTGTCACAAAATCATAACCTACTGACAAATCCACAAATCTGTGTGGACGGAAATTGCCATATATAGAAAACTCTTCTCTCGTCCTGCATTTTCCCATATACATCTTCGATAACAAGCCAACACTGATCTTATCCCCCAAGAATGAGTACTCGCCTCCTATTAACAGTTTTGTTGTCAATTTCGTGCTGTATGAAAGTTTATTCGAGGTGTCCGCATAATAGAACTTGTTGAATTCCACTTTGTTGAACTCATCAAGCAAAAGGTTGATCATGTCAATCGGATCGTCATCTTCCTGCATGTTGGCAGCTTCAAACTTAAAACCTGCGTCAGCATCCAACACTATTCTCTGAGCGGATTTTGACCAGTTGATGAATCCCCAGTCAAGCAAACTTGCCGATAGTGTCAAACGATTGTCGAGCAACTTATACGTCGCTCCCAAATCTACCGCAAATCCATGGCCTTGTGGCTTGAAAAAATCCTTTGGATCTATATCATACTCGTAATCAACAACTTCTCCTTTTTCATTCTTGATCTCTTTCTGAGTGATATCAAAATATAGCTGGCCATTGTCGGTATTCTCAATCTGAAGAACCGGCCAAGAGACGTACATCTCTCCCCTTCCCTTCAGAATCCATTCATTATAATCCATCTCCACTTTCAGTTCCGACAAATCCATATGCGCGCTGACATGACCCATAAGATATTTGAATTTAGCTCCGACGGTAAGTCTATCATCCAATTTGTCAGCAAAACCCAAAGCAAATTCAGAATAGAGATTCACATCCGTAGTAGTACGGCTCAAATCGAATGAGCCAGACAATTTTGTCAAATCCTCAGTGTCAAACATATATTTGATCCAAGGAGACGGTACAGAAGCTGAAACATCCGTTTTCATCGAGATTCCGAAATTGACAAAATGTCTCTCCTTGACTGTAAATCCGAAATTAAGGAAATTGACTGAGGTGGAAGCATTTGCCTTGACTGTGTTTCTCGCCTCCGAAAGCACACTGTTGATTCCAATAATAGGATCACTATCGAAGACGGAATAAATCTCGCCATTCTTTATCTTGCAGAAGTCGCTGAGGACGTAGGAGTTATTGCCTACATTCACGTCTATATTCGACAATCCTGGCATTCCGACATATATTTTGTAGCCTTCTGGCATAAACGCTGGATTGAGATTATGACGCACAGGACTGTGCTTGGCGAAATAAAGCACAGACGCGTCTTCCGCGAATGCAGTCAAAAGCGATGTCGCAAGAATAAATATAAATAGTGAAAATCTTTTCATAACCTTCATGCTAAATACTCTAATAATCTACAAAAATAATCAAAAATGTAGAATAAGGAATGTGCAACGCCAAATGATTTCCGCAAAAAATAGTGTCAGCAGCTCAATTAATATGCGATTTTTTATATTTTTGATAACAAATCATTTATGATATGAAGAAAATAATTCTTGCCACATTATCATTCTACTGTCTGCTGTCAATATCGTCGGCTAAACCAATACTCCAAGATCTGAATTACACAGACGCTTTGGAAAGCATTGAAAACCCACATATCGGTTTTTACCGTCCAGTCAGCAAACATTTCACGGCGGAGGGAAACGCACCGTCGAACACATGGGGAAACATCACCCATCTGAGAATGGATATTTCTGAATTTTCAAGCAATGCCGTCATCTCTATCGATAAGGAGACGGGAGACACACTATACGGAGTTTCAAAACCATTGACTCAGGATATGCTCGATGCTTTCGAGGGTATGCTCGACGATGTTCGCAAGAGAGGACATAGCGCTATCGTACGTTTTGCATACGATCCATGGTATAACGGTACGAAAAACTGTGATCCTGACCAAAGTGTGATTCTTACTCATCTGAAGCAATTAGCGGAAGTCTATTCCCGCAACACAGATGTCATCACCTACGTCGAGCTTGGAATGTATGGAAGCTGGGGCGAAATGCATTCAAGTGCAAATGGCTCAAACGCCAATATAGCGGAAGCGTTGCAGACATTGCTTGAAGCTACTCCTCCAGAGATAAAGATCGGCGTCCGTCGTCCGGATATCGTGGCTTATTGGCTTAAAATAACCGATGGGAACGACTATTCCGGATTTGATATTGATTCCGAGAAATTCCAACAGGCAGTGGCAGAGAAAAAAGACACCATCTATCGCGTCGGCATGTATAACGATGGATATTTAGGATCCGACAGTGATTTGGGAACAATCGGAATGGGAGCTTCAGGACATAAGTTGACGCGGGAAATGATGGTGAAATGGTTGGAAAAATACTCACAACACACTCCATATGGTGGAGAACTTGTGGCTAATAATAATGGTGAAAATCCGATAAATACGCCTGAGTATCTTTCTATCGAAGGATTCCGCACCCACACTTCTTATCTCAACTACGAATGGCACCAACCAACAATTCTCGGATGGAAAGATATGATTTTCAATGGCAACGACGCGGAATATTCCGGCTGCGACGGCTATACCTACGTCGCCAACCACCTAGGCTACAGGTTCATACTCCGCAAGTCTGTGCTTCCTGATTCAGTCGCTCAAAATGAGGAATTTCCAATCACCTTGAGAATAGTGAATATGGGATTTGCAAATCTGACGAAGAAAAAGAAAGTGTCTTTTATTCTGTCGGGAGAAAATCATAAGTATGAGATTTTTCCAAATGACGAGATTGATCCACGCAATTGGTTATCACGCATATCTGACGAGACTACCACATCAATAACTCTTCCAAACGACGTAGAGATCGGCAAATATCAATTATATATGCGTATTTCAGAACTTGGAGATTTCACCAAAGACAACAATCGCTACTGCATACAATTTGGCAACCCATCGTCGCAATACAACTCCCTATTCGGAGCCAATTTAATCGGAGAATTGGAAGTGACACAAAAATCTTCAGCAAAAAACATCAGCCATTCCACCGAACCTGTATGCTTTATCAATGGCGATGAACTACATGCTCCCGCTTGCGACGAATTGACAATCTATTCCGTCGACGGAAAAATCCTTATTTCCGAAAGAGACTTGACTGGATCAGACAACATAATCGATTTAGGCGGAATATCCGATAAAATCGTGATTATCAAGACAAAGAAAGAGAATATGCAAAGAAGTCACAAAATAATAAGGAGTCTATAAACGTGTTTTTTAACGCTTGCTCTACGCACTCGCTTGGGTTAGTGTTGGTTAGGGACAATAATAAACAGGAGAGATATGACAAAAATTAAAACTAAAACAGCTTATGAAGCTATAAAGGAACGTATAAAAGAATTGAAATCCTTGGTAAATGACGACACTCCAATCACACACAAGAATGCCATTGAATTAGATCTTCTAATATCTCTGGTGATAGAATATGAGAAAGATCATTTCTCAACAAAACACCAACACGAAAAAAAGACAAAACAACCGACAAAAAAGGAAGAGATAATACATACTTATATGCAACTGGGAGAACTTTGTCATTTGTTTTCTGTCGAATTAGACAATGTTATAAGTACTCCTGACGAAATAGAGGTAGCACAAATGTTTAGCAGTAGATTTGAAAGTTTTAGCGATCAGATAAAAAAGACTCAAGAAATTGATACGGACAACATAAAATATATTCTTGATAGAATATCTTATACCTACGTCGAGATGTGGAAAGGTTATGATTTTCAATGCCGTCCATTCTATTGTGGATTCATAGAAATGTGTTGTGATGAAATATCTAAAGTCGATAGTAAATTGAGAAAGCTGTTAGAAACTGCTTAAATTTTGGGGTAAAGTTTGAGGATTGTTAAGGGCGGAACGCCCTAACCCATTCTCTTCCGCGAGCCCAAAGGGCGAGCTGTAAAAAAAACGTCAATTCCCTTAACAATACGAAACTTCTATAATCAAATTTTGAATTAAATCTAAGCAGATTCTTATTATATTTAATTAATTTTGCGACAATGATTAAGCAAGTACTAAAAGCATCCTACTATGAGCAATAAAAATAATGTAACAGGAAATGAATCAATGATGGTAAAAGAACCACAATTCACCTATAACAATGTAGATACATCACCTGTATTTACAAAATATCAAATGCAGATATTAGAAAGTATCGCCAATGTGCAAGACGAAGAAGAAATGCAAGAAATTCGCAACCTGATTGCAGATTATTTTTCAAACAAAGCACTAGACGCAATGGATCGATTATGTAATGAAGGTACGCTATCTACACAGGATATTGAATCCTGGAATAAAGAACATTTGAGAACACCGTACAAATATTGAGATGGAGAATGTCGTATTGGATACCAATTGTTTAGTATCTTCATTAAAGAGATCTAGCATTTATTTCCCTATTTGGAGAGATTTTATATTAGGAAAATACTGTTTATGTTTCACTGATGACATATTGCATGAATATCAAGAAATTATCGAAAAACTTACAGGTTCGCCAATGATTGCTCGCAATGTCATTGCCGCCATACTAAACAGAAATAATATTCTTCATGTCGAAGTATTTTATCATTTCGAACTTATCACTGCAGATAAAGATGACAATAAATTTGTTGATTGTGCTATAAAAGCAGATGCAAAATTCATTGTATCAAACGACAAACATTTTGACGTACTCAAAACTATTCCTTTTCCTCGTGTCGAAGTCATTGATATAGATAAATTTCTTGAAGAATTAAAGAGATATTAGGAATAACATACATCGCTTATGGAATACATAATAATCATAATAGTCGCCATTATTATCTTTTTATTTATCAAACTCTTTACCAAACGTAAACTGACATTTACGGTTTTGGCTATATCATTTTTACTTTCATTTTTTCCATGTTTGGGAGTAATTGAGCTTGGCGATGGTCCAGGTGATGGATTTATACTTTTAATTATATATATGTTTGTTATCATTCCTTGGCTGACAATGTTGATGATGACAATCATATCGAATTCCCACACATTTTATGTATTAAGTATCGGTTTCTTCGTAAACATGGCTATTGTATTCGGCATTATTTGTTTAGAGACGAGGTTAAAATCTCCCACCACCGCTCCACTCATATTTATAGCGAACACCGCATTTTTTATTCTCTGTGCATACATTATAGAGAAAGCCCAAACTACGCCAATGAAGATTGCGGCAGTTGCTTTGACGCTGGCATCCCTAATTGTGCCATACGGTTTTATTGGGCTATATATTAAGTGTATATAACAGACGTTGCCTATGGAAATTATATTCTTACTGGTATTTATAGCTTTTTTAATTTCCGCAATTGTCACAAACCAGAATTTCACAAAGCGGAAACTAGCATTTATCGGTTTGTCCACATCTTTCGCATTAACCATAATACCATGCATTGTCTCTGGAATTTCAGCGAAATATCCATCAGACGGAGATAGTCTAGGAGGTGGCTTTTTAATGCTCTTTGCACTTTTTATGGCCATATTGTTATGGTTGACATTGGTTGTCATTGTACTGAAATGTCATTACCGAATATTATGTTACGCATTCGCCATCATAATGTCCGCCTGTTTTGCATTCAATTATTTTTCAGTCGGATTCTACGACAATATTCTGTTGTTGTTAACGGCTAACGCAGTATACCATATCATCAGTGCTATACTTATTGAGAAAGCCAAATCTATGCCTATGAAAATCATCGCCGTCATATCTGCTATTTTGGTTCCTATCTTTATAGCTATCTGGTTTTTAAGATGAATATTTTATGAAAATCAGGCCACGGTTGATATCCATAAAAACAAAAAAGCAATGACTTGCGTCATTGCTTTTTATAAAATATATCACTCGATATTTTTATTGTCTCTTTGCGACTGATACCCAATCGTTTATCTCATGTGCGAAATTCTCAAACGATGGTTTTATCATGAAACTCTTATTAGATGCAAAATTACTGATCGCTGCAAACAACGCATCTTTGTTCTTGCCATCATAATACTTCGCCAAATCAACATCAAGTTTTGCTATCATCAGACTGTCGGATACAGAAAGGATATTAAGCGGCTGGGAAATCTTCAACTGTGGAAATTCAAATTCTGCATCAACTGTCTTCAAACCATCCAGTTTCAAGTTTGACGCTATCTGAATCTCACAACTTAGTTTCAAATCTCCGTTTTGCAAACGATTGGTAATAATCGCTTTCTGAGCATCAGTAAATGAGAATCTATCGCTCTCAATGTTCATAAGACGAACATCACATATAGAATTCAAATACCAATTTCTCTCTTGTATCTCTTCAATCGGATCCTCCACATTGTTGGAAAACAACTCTCCTGCGAAAAGGACTGTGATCACAAGAGCCAACAGAATAGAAATAGTAAAACTTATCTTTCTCATAGTTTAAACCTCCAATTGACCGATAATATCGGTGATTGACGAATAATTATGTCTGTCCAAATATTCATTTATTCCGTCCACAACCTTGACAGTTGTCTCTGGATCGATGAAGTTTGCTGTTCCGATCTCGATTGCTGTCGCTCCTGCCAAGAAGAACTCAATTGCGTCTGTAGCGTTCATGATTCCGCCCAAACCTACCACTGGTATCTTCACTGCCTTTGCCACCTGCCATACGCAACGCAATGCCACAGGCTTGACACATGGGCCGCTCAATCCTCCCGTCACCATGCTAAGCAATGGTTTTCTACGCTCCGCATCAATAGCCATTCCCATCAACGTGTTGATAAGGGAGACGGAATCTGCTCCAGCAGCCTCAGCAGCTAAAGCGATATCTGTTATAGATGTCACATTAGGTGAAAGTTTCACAATCAGAGTCTTGCCATAGGCTTTTCTCACAGCAGAAACAACCTGTTCCACTCCCTGAGTGGTGGTTCCGAATGCCATACCTCCCTGCTTCACATTAGGGCATGAGATATTCAACTCTATAGCCTGCACCTTGTCCATTGTACCGATGATTTCAGCAGCTTCCGCATAATCCTCAACCGTACTTCCTGACAAGTTTACAATAAGGCATGAATCTATATCCTTGATATTAGGATAGATATGATCCTTCAAATAATGGACTCCCTTATTCTGCAAACCGACACAGTTCAACATACCTGAAGGAGTCTCAGCCATACGTGGGTATGGATTACCCTCACGTGGATTCAACGTTGTGCCCTTTATAATGTAGCCGCCAAGACGCGACAAATCTATAAATTCTGAAAATTCAGTGCCATAACCAAATGTTCCAGATGCAGTCAACACCGGATTCTTTAGTGTAAGGCCTCCTATTTTAGTTTCTAATTTTGCCATGGTAGTTCGTTGATATTAAATACTGGTCCTTCTGAACAGACACATCTGTTATGACCTTTATTATCCTCAGTAACACAACACAAGCAAGCTCCGAGTCCGCAAGCCATCTTATTCTCAAGAGAGACGTAGCACTCGATATTCTTAGCGTATGCATACTTGGCCACAGCCTTCATCATCGGAGTCGGACCACATACAAAGATCTCGTCAAACTGCTCTTTCTCCAAGATTGAATGGTTTGTGACAAAACCCTTCTCTCCCACACTACCGTCTTCTGTAGTGAGATATAGATTTCCGAACTTCTTGAAATCATCCTCAAGCATCACACCGCCAGCGTTGCGGGCTCCAAGAAGGAACGACACCTGATGACCTGCCGCCTTCAGTCTGTCGCCAAGATATAGAAGCGGAGCTATTCCAACACCACCTCCTACCAACAGGCACTTGGCTCCTGCCTTTGTCGGCATTGGGAATCCATTTCCAAGCGGAAGCAACACACTTACTTCGTCGCCAACTGAAAGAGTAGCCATCTTACGAGTACCGTCGCCAACAAGAGCGACAAGCAAATCAAGACGCTGCTTCGCATAATCCACGAAGTGAACAGAAATAGGGCGACGCAAAAACACAGTCGGAGCATTGTCTACCTTAACCTCGACAAACTGTCCTGCCTTTATCTCTGGCATATCACCATTGGGAGCAACCAAACGCAATAGGATGTGCTGCTCTGTGATCTTCCTTAAATTCTCAACCTTGAGATTTAACTGCTTTTTCATTACAAGAAAAATTTTGGGCAAAAGTAACAAAATAACAACAGAATCGGAATTGTTATTGAAAATTTAATTCTTTCTACCCATATAAACTGGGTCAGAGCACCAATTTATACACAAAAAGGAGATACTCACGTACCTCCTTTTCAAAACACATAAATAATTTATTTATATACTCTAAACTCTTTCGAAACCACAACGTCGCCATTCGTGTAGACGGTGCGAACCATATTCACTCCTTCAAATGGCTGACTTCCAACCATTCCCGTTGGCGACACATACTCAATACTCAAAACGTCTCTATCCTTTTCAATATCCACGTTTCCTGTTGGATCTTTCACTAACTCAATAGACCTGATCTGCACGCCATCACCGCCTCCGTATGTCCAGAAACCTGCGATATAAATGTGTGACGGGTCTAACAATTCTCCACTATCACCCTTGAACGAATTCTTCAGGTTTATCTCTCCGACAGTCTCATTTGCATCAAAATCGAAAGCGTATGGAGTTGACCAATAATCATTTTTATCAAACAGACGAAATGATGCAGACCTGTCGCATGGCTTCTCCAATGTGACAACCAACTTATCATATCCGCTCAAATCAATCGGCTGGTCGTACGTCCATCCTCCAAATCCATACTGACCTGTGATCAATGTCTTTGTCTTATAGTTGTACGTACCTGTCTCAAATATACTCGGATTAAAGCATCCTCTCGTCAACGGGAAGAATCCCTGACAATCGATAGGCTCCAAATCTCCTTCACAAAACTGCGGATAATTCACCTTGGCATACTCTTTATACCAGTCCCAACATGCTTTTCCACACGCGTCTTCCGCTCCCTCTTTGCCATAGAAAGCATAACGGATCTCGCCTGTCTCCAAATAGTGGGCCATATCCACATAATCATCCGTTCCAGTCAGAGTGAGAGACAGATTATACTTATCCATCACCGCTTTGAAACGTACTCCCCACTTGCTTGTCGAACCAGTCGCCCAAGTTCCAAGGTTTTCCGACTTCAATGATCCATCGAAATTTGTGCCGACGACGTGTCCAGGACTCCAGTCACACTCAGTGACCACAACCGGATTTGTCTCCACAACAGGAACCTGCTTCTTGAACTGGTCGATAAATCCCTGCGTCGAACCATAATCATCGGCATTTCCATACCAGCCAGTGTAGACGTGGCAAGCGTAGCCAAGATTATTCAGAGGATCCACCAACGGATAATCCTTGTAACCGCCATACTGCGACTGATAGCCTGTTCCAGCACCCCACACAATACCTTTGAATCCATTTCTGCGGATTATATCAAGCACAGGCTGGAAGAAATCTCTTGGCGCCCATGGAGCATTGCCAGTCTCAGTTCCATTTTTGTCGTACAGACGGACAGGCTCGTTGGCAAGTTCAAGAGAGATGACTCCCTCATATTTTTTTATCGAATCGTTAGACGATACGATATCCCATACAGTCTTCAGATACTCATTGTAAGCATCCCCCACCTTTATCTCCTCTGGGCAGACTCCAGGCGGACGCATAATCACATACATTCCGTGCTTTATGGCCTCCTTAGCCAAAGGAAAGTAAAGATTGTCGAGGAAATATCTCAAACGATCAGCAGAAAACTGACTAATATTATGTTCACCTCCATTGCCAATACATTCCTTATTCGGGTCGTTTGTCCAGCATGGATCCATATGCAGACGGAAGACGTTGCAATAGACACCTTTATCCTGTGATCCTAGGACAGTGAAAATCTTCTTGAAGTATTCTGTCACGTTAGGAATCGCCGTAGGTGCATCATAACCCTTTCCCCAATCAAAATTCCAGCGGCTGAAGTTACCGTTGAAATATCCGTTGGGAGTATCCATCACACCATGCAGCACCACCTGGTTGCCACACTCATCCATAAGTTTATTCCCCTCCACATGGATTGGAGGAGTCTGGCCGAAACCTTCTGTACGGCCATTCAAACATGTCGTCTGAGCAAAAGCAGTGGCAAAAGAGCCAACTGCAAAAGCGGACAACAGATATGTTCTAAAGTTGTAAGAATGTTTCATGATAATGAGCTTTAATTGTTATACTATAGTTCCTTCCTAATACTAAATCTGAACGACAAATTAACAAATAAAAGGACATTTCACACTAACATAAAAGACAAATCGCTTAACAAAAAGCCCAAAAACACCTTTTGTAACGCATAAATGTTACAATTGACTATTGTCTGAATATTTTTTTCGAATTGGAAGAATTAGTAAAAATGAAAAATAACACCTCAAAACACAGCGAGTTCAGGAATATGAAAAAACACAAAATTTAATTATTAGATTTCTTCAAATCATTTTGCAAAAAAACACTATCTTTGTCAAGAAAATAAAAAACAGTCAAAAAGATTATGGCAATACCAGTAACAAACATACCTGTTTTAACAGGAGAAGTAGCAGAACAATTCATAGAGCAATGCGAATACAATGCTCAACATCTCGCAGGGTCTGAATGGAGTCAAGAAAAAGAAGACAAATTCAATGATTGGGAAGAGAAAAACCGAATTTGGGTTGAAGAATATCTAAAGAAATTGGAACAAAATCTATGATTTCACTCGATTCTCTATTTATGCTTTCTGTAGGTCAAGCACCACTTGATTTACAGTCGTTTGATTGTGGTCGCGAAACAGTGAACAACTTTTTTCGTAACGAAGCTCAAACCTACCAAGACGAACTATTCGGGAAAACATACTTTTATATTCATCCCAATAACCCTACCGAAATAGTAGCAGGATTCACAGTCGCTAATGCAAGTATTTTTACAAAGCATTTGGGTAACAGCCGTCAAAAAAAGATAGGTTACGAAGTCCATCACCAAAAAGGACTCATCAATTATCCAGCTATCTTACTTGCTCAACTTGGAGTTGATATCAAATACAAAGGGAATCATCTAGGAGAGCAAATCATTGAGTTTGTAACCAAATGGTTTACAAACAATAGAAATAAATCTGGCTGTCGACATCTAATTGTCGACGCATACAATGAACCTGAATTAATTGATTATTATCAACGCAACGGATTGAATCTTTTCTTTTCGACAACAGAACAAGAAATGAAATACCGTAATTGGAACAGCGAAAAAGACGGTGAATTAGAAACTAGACTTATGTACAGGGATCTAATCCTACTTCGACGCAACTCTTTACGCAAATAAGTGAATAAAGAGTACTCTTTCTTATTAGAAATTGTACAAAATACCAAGAGAATCAGTTCATCTACTATAAACAATAAGAGCCCGGCTTATTTACCGAGCTCTTTTTGATTTATCTATAAAGAATCTGAATTATTTCCAAGTAAACGTTGCTACCGCATTATTTGCAACAACTTTGACCGGATATCCTTCTTCGTCTAAAGTCCACTCTATCTTCTGATTGTTGACTGCGACTGGCAAATTCTTACATTTTTTTCCATATGCGAAAGAAAAATCCATGACATTATCAAAGAAGAAAACCAAATCAGATTTGTTTACAATCGGTGTGGAAACAGTTTCATTCGTGTATTCATACACATAATCAGAAGCACCTAATTCCATAGCAGCTCCATTATGGTTACCGCCATCAGTCACAACACAACTTACAATGTTGCCTTCCTGCCATGTGTATGAATAAGAATAATAACTGCTGTTCTTCTCATCCACTACAAACTTTGAATTATATTCTTTAATATATCCATTATCATCATAAGAATAGACATGTTTATAACTACCATTGTACGCAGAGTCGCTGGCAATTGAATATCCTATATTGAGTTCTCCAGTTGCTGTCTCAACGCCACCCTCAAAAGTAGTCTTGACTAAGCCTTTATAATCATAATCTTCTCTGTAGCCGTTGATGTCATAAACCTTTATAACTCTGCCTTCAGAATCATATTCGTAATTTAGATTCAGATTGATAGTGTCACGCATCTTTGTATTCATATCAACGCCTACTGTTTGAAAAGTAGAATAAGCGAGACGTCTCACAGCTGGAACCACAGGAACTGTATCGGTTGGGTTTTGGTCTCTTCTTATCTTTTTGTCATCATCTTTATCTTTACATGATGCAAACATACAAAAGAGTATACCGGAAAGTAAAAAAATTTTTTTCATTTTATTCTTATATGTCTGTTGCAATCCGATGCAGACTGTTTAATAAAAAAGAGAGTGTGGACTGCCTGTACGATAAACCTTACAAAACCATAAGAGATACTCACCAAATCATCGCATTTATCACCTTATAGCAATTACCCTATTAATAAGACTAATCGGAACAACACCCTCATTAAGTTGTCTTACACTTATATCTGCTTGCAAAATTATAAAAAAATACAACTCAAAAAGTTATTTATGTTTTTTTTAATGAGTTGTAAAGATTTTTTAACATACTATCATTGGGCGTTTGATAATAATTTTCAAAACAAAATATGAACGTATTCCATGACTGATTTTCGCATCGTCGGACAACAACATCAAAATCAAACACTTATATCATTTGATTTGACATATACGTCTTGGTCTCATACAAATTCTGATTTGACACACACGTCCGATAGGTATGACACACACGTCCGTGTGTCTCTACGACATGTGATTCTATTTTTTCTTTTTCTGCATATTCAACGTGTTTCTTTCCCAAAACACGCCATCATTATATCCTTGGATATTGGTGTCTGTTTCTGCTTTGCGTAGACGTTTGGCTGCCAACAACGCATATTCTTCGTTGATTTCAACCCCGCAATAGTGTCGTCCTAATTTTTTCGCCACTACTGATGTTGTGCCACTTCCTAAAAACGGATCGAAGACAATTCCGTCGACAGGACATGACGCCAGAATAAGTTTGGCAATCAATTTCTCCGGTTTTTGCGTAGGATGGTCCGTATTTTCCGGCATCGACCAATAAGGTATGCTGATGTCATCCCAAAAATTGGAAGGATATGTGAGACGGAATTTTCCTTCATCTGTCTCCTCCCAATCCTTGGCTTTACCGTCTTCTTTATATGGAGCCACCACTCTCCTCTTCTGCTTCACCGCCTCAACATCAAAATAGTAATTGTTTTCATCCGCCACACCAAACCAGATATCTTCCATTGCGTTCTTCCAGTTTGTCTTTGCCCCTCTGCCCTTCTCTCTCTGCCATGTGATGCGGTTTTTAACCACAGCACACTCACTCAACACCTGATAAATGGCACTCGTGCATTTCCAGTCACAACAGACATATACACTGCCATTGGGTTTCAGCAACTCCATCACTTTCGGCAACCAGCTTCTCACGTATTCTATATATGCGGCATCATCCGTTTTTCTGAACTTATTTCCTGCGAAATTCTTCGACAGATTGTAAGGAGGGTCGATAATAAGCAGATCCACAAAATGCTTGGGCAGAAAATCCAACACTTCGAACAGATCCTGGTTGAATGTCTTGTCGACAGCACCGTCGACAGCACAATTATCCGAGAGAAAGGATATATCTTTTCTCAATTCTTCACGTTCTTTATCATTCAACGTCATTGTTCGGTTTCTTCCTGCACGCTGTTTCTCCATAATTCTTTATTTATCGTCATCTTCTAACGGTTTCTATCGCCTGTTCTCCACCCTCACTTCTGCCTTGTCACCATTCTCATCCACAACAGAAATCTTATGTTTTCCCTCCTCCATCTCAATCTGTAGCTTATGCTCACCGACCGTGGATGAAAGGTATCTGCCATCAATGAACCAGAACACTTCTGTCATAGGTCGTTTGTGGGCCAATTCGAAAAGCACTCCGTTTTCACTGTCTGATGATTTGCCGACACACGACAGGATTGCTCCATTCTGCGGATATATGAATCCAAGATTACTCTTGCTCTTTTCTCCAATGAAAACGTCGTTGTAAGGAGGCAATGTGACATATTCTGGATGATTCTTCTTATAGTAATACTCCATGTTGGCCGGCAATGTGAAATATGTGGCGTCAACGCTTGGATCTTCCATCTTGGCGACGCGATACTTGCCATCCTCAGTCACCTTCACCACATGGTGATACTTACAGACTCCTGAGTTTACACCGTTTGCCGGCATCACTTGTGTGACCGGATTCGGGCATTCCAAACTTGCAAGCATTCCAGACTGTCGACAAATTTTCATCTCCGCACCGTCGCTCACTTTAAGATTCGAAAACCATTTCTTGCCATCTTTCTTACTATATGTCAGATGGTTGAACACATCAAACATGACTGGTGATGCCGTATGTACTCCCGTCAGCTCTGCCACACCCTGGCCTTCCGCGTTTCCTGCCCACACGCCCACCACATAACGATGGTCAAAACCGACTGACCAGGCATCTCTCGCTCCGTAGCTCGTACCTGTCTTCCATGCGATATCTCGATAGCCACTGATTTTATACATATCCATATGGTCTAATCGCTCCACTCTCTTCATCGCCTCTATTGTGTGGAATAACGCCGCTTTATCCGTCAAAATAAAAGTTTTCTCAAAATCATCGATGGCTGCCGGATTATCCAGATCCTTATTCCTTGATGCGACGGAATACTCGTAATTCCTTGCCATTTTTCCATACGCGCGAGTGATGTCCAACAATGTGATCTCCGCTCCTCCAAGAATCAATGACAATCCATAGACATCCGCAGTACGGTTGATTGTGGAGAGTCCGCATCTGCGTAATACCTCGATGAAATGGTCGATTCCATAATCTCTCAACAACAGGACATTAGGGACATTAAGAGACTTGCTCAAAGCTTCAGAAGCGGATACCGCGCCACGGAAATCCTTATCATAGTTGTTAGGACGGAATCCGTTGATATTTATCGGCACATCCGGAAGCAACGTATTTGGAAGGATATATCCGTCCTGCAATGCGGCACAATACAGCAATGGTTTCAGCAAACTTCCTGAACTTCGTCGTGATCTTGCAACATCCACACAAACACCAGCTCTTTTCAACGATGAATTGGCATTTCCACAATATGCGATCACATCACCGCTCTGCACGTCAATCACAACAATCGCCAAGTCGTGTATACCATGCACTCTCAACTCATCATTGCGTCGCTTCGCAATCGACTCCACATCCTTCTGAAGATTAAGGTCGACGGTGGTGCGCACATATTCACCATTGTTTTTCTGGGCATACCACTCCACCAGATGCGGAGCGGCACTCGGAATCTTATTGGGATTAGACGGCAACGGTTCCTCGATCGCTAGTTCATAATCCCCTTTTGTGATGTCTCCACTTTCGTATAGGGGTTTAAGCAGACGGTTTCGTTTCTCCATCAGCAACGGTCGTTTCTTTGCAAGGTTGATCATCGACGGTGAGTTTTGCAACACAGCCATCACAGCAGCCTCACCCCACGACAGATTGTTTCCGTCGTGACCAAGATAACGCCAACATCCAGCCGGGAACCCCACCACATTACCGCCATACGGAGCATGGGCGGCATAAAGCTGGAGAATCTCATGTTTGGAATATTGTGCCTCTATACGGAATGCAACAAATGCTTCAATCACTTTTTGGATGAAGGTACGCTCCTTTTTGCGACTCATACGCGCCACCTGCATTGTGATTGTACTGGCGCCACTCTTTATTCTGCCTGCCTCAAAATTCTGTTTGATAGCTCGTGCTATAGCCGACGGACTCACACCTAGATGATGGTAGAAACCTCTGTCTTCAAACCGCACCAGACATTTGACGTATTTCTCTGGCAATGAATCCTGCAACGGGAATCTCCACTGCTGATCCTGCGATATTCGTGCGCCGATCAACTGTCCGTTTCGATCCTCCACAACCGTCGAATAACTGACATCTGAAAACAAACGACACGGCACTATCCATAACCACGTTATGTATATTGCCAACAAACCAATTAATGAATATTTTATTATTTTCCTACGATTCATCTACCTACATAAAACGTCTACCAACATTGAACGTCTACGACGTATTCAAACAATATAAACGTCTGACGACGTATTCATGCCAACAAATTTAAACGTCAAAAAAGACGGAGATTCCTCCGTCTTTTTTTCGCTTTTATATAACCACTAATTATTCTGAGATCTTGACTTTCGACGATGCTGTATGCGCATTTATTTCAGCATCATACATATCCTCGCAAAGTGTCGATGGCACGATGAAATCTCCGCAATATGCCGCACGTAGTTTCATCTTGAATGTCTTCACTTTATACTTGCTCAAAACAAAATGCCAGATCTTCTTGTCGTCACGCTGGTCAACATAGTCGCAATCGTCATTATCAGAAGCTATGTCATTCCATGGCTCAAAACCTGATGGCCAAGCATACGTCAACGCCATCAGACGAGAATCCTCTGTTCCTGAGGCATTCTTCACTACAATTCGTGCAATAATCTCCGCACCCTGCTTCAAGTTAGCTATAGAGACCTCTTTTCCTGACTCATCCTCATAAACGACACTGATTTCCAAACCTTGGCCACCATTTGACAACACTTCTGTTGATGATGGTTTACGTGACAAACAAAGTGTAGCGTAAGTTGTAGATGCATTGTTGTTCTTGACAACACACTCTCCTGCATTAGGATCAAGTTCAACAATTGGTGTATTCAAAGATGCCTTGCCGGAATTATCTTTCTGAACAGAAGAAGCTACAGTCTTGACAGTCTGTCCTTTCTGAATAACTGTAGTATTAGCCGTAGAAGAAAGGACATTGCTCAATCTGTTCATAGCCAACATTGAATATGCAGTCTCGTACGTACAGCTACTCTGCGCATTGTATTTTGCCGCAATATATTTTGCGACATCGAATGCCTGCTTGGTATTTCCGCTTATCACCAATGCCTCAAGCCACAAAGCACGGTCTCTCAATCTTGAACCAAATGTCCACTCTCGACTCCAGTGATAACGGTATGTCTCTATCTTCTCGTCAGTCACTTCACTCAATATTGAAGTCGCAATATTATTCTTTCCGACCAACGAGTAAGCTGATGCAAGCAGTATTTTAGATACGATATCCTGACTTGACAGTTTCTCCTTCATCTTATTCATAGCTGCCTCATCCGCCTTCTTAGCCAAAGCCAAAGTATATAGACGGTATGCCTGCGTAGTGCGGTTTCCATCTTCACGTGCTCTCGACTTTTGGTAACTCAACCATCTGTCATAAACGTCGTCTGGCACTGTATAGCCCTTGCTTCTTGCCTCTACAAAAACATGTCCAACCATATTTGTGATCCACTCGTTGATTTCGTTATCTCCTGGCCAGTAGACGAAAGCTCCGTTCGACTTCTGACGTCCGTAAAGAACTGTCAAATAGTGGTTGATCTCGTTTTGCAATGCCTGTTTCATATCTGGATTAATAAACTTCTCCGCATTCAGATAGAACAACAATCGGCTCGACACCTGCTCACTACAGCAATATGGATAGTGGATCATCTTCAAGAATGCCGCCTGAACGTCGATATTCGGCATTGGGCTGATTGTCACACAAGCTTTGTTTGTTGTATTCTTCACAAACGGAGTCCAAGAGAATGAAGTTTGTGAATCTACGACCTGCGACTCGCTGTTTACAATGATTGGTTGTGGATTTCTCACCTCGATTGCAATCTCCTCACTTGCCTGCATTGCTCCAGATCCCTTGATCTTAACGTGTGCGATTCCCTCTTTTGTCGGATCACACTTCAAATCAAAGTAGACAATCTTATCACCTGCAGCTGTGAAATTGACACTCTTTGTGTTTGAGCCAACAATAGAAAGCGGTCCATCAACAGCCACTGTCACTGTTGCGTTCTGTCCTTGTTTTACAGATGAGAACACGTTAACAGGCAATTTAACATTCTCTCCATTAGTAAGGACTCTAGGAAGTGAGCTCATCACCATCAATGGAGCGGACACTGTAGTTGTCTTCTCTGCGCTACCGTACGACTTATCACCATCACATGCGACAACCATAGTTCGTACGCTACCGACATACATTGGCAACTGAAGTTCATGCTCCTTCGTCTCTCCGGCCTTCAATGTGAATGGTCCGATAAACTTAACCACTGGCTTGAATCTCTTTTCCTTCTGAGCCGACTTGTTGATTGAAACGTCACCTCCGATACTCAAGATATTCTGGAATACACTTGTCGATGCGCCAACAACGTCGGCATACATATCATATGTATTAACATTAAGAGCCTCTTTTTCATTCATACTTGGCCAAGGGTTCGGCGTCTTGAACGATGTTATATCCAACAAACCTTCGTCGACAATAGCTAATGTATAGCTCATCGCTCTGCCATTCTTCTCGCCCACCTTAACCTTGAATTTTGTCTGTGGACGCAACTCATCAGGCATACCGATTGTAGGGACCAGATGTGATTTTGGATCCTCGACAGTCAACGACTTGACTCCATACTTACGGATCGGTTTTCCATCCGCCGAAACAGCATGCGGATTTATCAAACTTGTCGAAACATACACATTAGGTGTCATCTCCTTTGTGATCTTGATTGTATATTTGCTTACAACGTCTGATGCAGACACCCATTCTCTTGACAACACCTTATTTCCGCTTTCAATTGATACAAGAGCTCTTGCTCCCTTCGCCGCAGGAATATAGACAACAGCATCGTCGCCAACATTATAAGTCTCCTTATCTGTTGAAAGCATCAACATCGTTGATGATGTTGCGTCTTCCTTATTGCTCATACCACGAGACGATGGCCAATCAATCAAGATCGTACCTCCAGTAGTATGATTGCCTTCCTCATCAGACACAATAACCAAGAATCTACCCCACTCTGGATAGTTGATTCTGAATGGAACTGTTGCCACTCCTCCATTAGTATTCATCGTGCCTTCTGCAACTGGCTTATTATGTTTGCCTGAAACAAAATCTCGAAGATATTTACTGTTGTACTCACTCCACCAACGCCATTCCAACTTGAAGATACGGTATTTAAGCTTTGTATTTGTCTTCTTGCCATTCTCGTCAACAACAACCACATTGAACTTCAGATCCTGGTCTGTCTCAAAGTTTCTATCTTTCAAATCAATTCCGACATATGTGGCAAATGGAGAACACTTGAAATCCTTCGACACAATACTTGCGTCACCACCCTTCTCAAACACTCTTGCTGTCACTGTAGCATGCAGGAATGACGGTGCATCCTCAGAATCTGAGAATAATGAAGCAAACGATTGAGGTCCACTATATTCATCTTCGTCATCACTACTGCTCACACCATCAACACTGTCATATCCATTTTCATCCAAGACTCCATCTCCAATGCGGACATTCGCCTTGCGGAATTCAGAGAATGGATTGACAAATGTATAGTTTTTATAGGCTGTGAATGGGCATCTGTCGACGGAGATATCAGCATCCACCTTATAGTTCAAGCCACCTGCAGGTGTTCCTGTCAACCAATTCGCATGGATCTTCATATCTGAAGACTTTCCTGTCGTGATCCTATCACCTTTGGCATCAAGAGTAATTTTGATTCTGTTTGGCTTGATAGTAGCAATTCTAACATACTCAGTAAACGAACGGCCTCCTACTTCAAACACAACTCGCCAAACTCCTGTCTGATCCTCATCTTTTGTAGGAATAGAGAACGCATATAGTCCGTTCTCTCCATTACGAGTGACATGCTTTGAATAAAACTGTCCCTGTGGATTGAACATCTCCGCTGTCACAGGACAATTCTCTGGCAGATTGTTATCTGTGTCCTCTAGCATTACAGACAAATGAAGAGTATCTCCTGGTCGCCATACGTTTCTCTCTCCATAAATGTAAGCCTTCAATCCTCGTTGTTTGTCGACTCCGGACACATCGAAACTACTGTATGAAAGCTCTGATCCGTTTGACACTTTGACATAACTTTTCAAACCTTCTCTTTCTACCTCAACGAAATATGGTATATTTTCACAAGTCATGTCGCAGAAACCTTCAGAGTCTGTTTTTCCTTCCGCAACCGGTTGCAATTGATAATTATAAGCCGTCACTTTGGCTCCACTCACAGGAGAGGCTTTAAGTAGATCTGCGACACTCACCCAGATGTCCTTACCTCCTGCACGTTTCACCGTAATACCAAGGTCACTCAATCGGTAAAGGTTGCTCTTCACACATTTGTTCCAAGTGTAATAGTCATCTTTAGTCGGATCATCAGATCCCCAATAGCTATAACCCATTACTGATTGCAAATCAAAGTATCCGTCACGGTCGAAAAGAGCCTCCATTCTCTCACTCACACCCTCAGTTGTGTTCAATTCGATAGCTCGTGAGTTTCCTCCTGCATTACACATCGCATATTCCTTCTTGTAAGACAGGTAGACCTGATAAATCGCAGTAGGATCATCATCAAACAATCCGCTCAAATCAACAGTGTATAGATGGCTTTCCTCGCTGTCAAAATCATCAGTATCGTCAAGACGGACTGTCTTATGATAGATCATTCTTCCATAACGACGGATGGATGCGTCACTGCCACCACCATAATACTCATCTTCGTAATCATAATCATAGTAGCTATTATTAGATGTTCCATCACGCAGGTAGCTCAACACGTTGTTGGAATAGATTTTTAGGACATCCACATCGACAGCAAAAATATTCGACGCTCTGAATCTGACTTTCACGTCGGCAGGATTTGCCAAAATTGAACCATTATCCAAAATTGACAAACTCGGAATGCCTAAAGAATATGTAATTGGAAATTTATAATCAGATGTTATTTTCTTGCCAGTTGAACTCTTGACTCCAGAATGTACGACAACCTCACCTTTGTTTGCCTTCGATTTAGTTGTGAAAATCAAGTTCACATGATCCTCAAACTGCTCTATCTTGACAGATTCTTTTGATCCATTGGTATAAACCTCTATCAATCCATTCAAATTCTGCTTTGAATCCAATTTTTCAGAGAAATACACAGACACTGTTTTTTCTTTTACTCCTGTACAAGAGACTGATATAGGTTCAAACAAAGACTTCACAGGAAGATCAAATTCTTCTGCCGGTTTATTCTCAATTCTTAAAGAAGTTCCATCAAATTGTAATTTGCATTTCTTTGACTCTGTTCCCTTCTTCACATTACGTACCTCAAAACGGTACATGTTTGGCGATGACATCTGCTCTATCAGGACATCACTCTGTTCAACACCATCTATAGTAAACATGGATGGTGAAAGTCTGCTTTTGTCAACTTCCATAGTGAATGAAAGCACTCCACTTACAATCACCGCGTCTGAATTGACCAAATCCACACGGACTGAGTTGATCTTCAATTTTGCCGACGGTGCGATCATCTCTACATCGAACGAGAAATCTGGCATCTTGTCGTTGTTGAACAACTTCTCCATCTTAACCGTACATTTGTAGGTTGATCCGAATTTGACACTGTTCTGATCAGGGACGAACGACAATGTGTAATCGTCCTTCTTTACGAAAGTACCATCCAGAGACGGAGAAAATTCCATGAACTGTGCCAAATCTTTCTCTTCTTTGTTCTTTAGCACATCATCACTGAAAATCACCTGGATTGTAGATTTTTCACCTCCAAAATACCTTGAGGTAAATCCGGTCACATAATCCTTTACCTCGTCTTCACTCATCTTGCTTCCACAGGCTGAAAACAAGAACATCGCCACTATATACAATAGAAGCGACACATTACGTCTCAGAAACCTAATCATCTGTCCTTTTTTTAGTTATCACTTAAAACAAAATATTTCGCATAAAAGTATTTTGCTTTCACTTATCACGTACAAAATTAAATATTAATTTGGTATAATCAATTCTGCAGACTATCTTTTTTTGCATTAGACGGTGCGACACCCATACTGTCTTTGACAACAGTTTCTTTTTTTGTGGCAACCGCTGCTGAGTCATTAGTTGTGGCAGCTGGTTTCTGTGGTGCGACACTCTTATATTTCTTATACGCTGGGACTGTGTCTCCCACTCTTATCAAAGCGTCTTTTCTGTATTTAACAGACGCATTCCACAACAGCCACTCGTTGTAGCCGGCATCATAGATAGCGTCGATCTGGGCACGCACATCCGCAGCTGTATATGCTCGCGCACCTGCCACCCAAGGAGCGTTGAAATCCTGAAGCCACGCTCTCACATTCGGTTTGCGGTCGAGCGAATCCAACACTTTCTTCGACAATTTCATAGAGCCAAGGATTGTCTGGTATGGAGCATTGTTTGGAATCGGAATGCCAAACACTTTTGGTCCGTAGTGAGACGGATAAATCATCGGTGATATAGTTGAGACGTATTTGCCCATATCAGCATAGTTCTGTCCCACAAGACGTGTGTCCACATCGTTGTCGATAACCGTGCCGAACACATCAGCAGAAAAGGCGATTCCACATTTGCCAAACTCCTCTGCCGAATATTTCACAAACTCTGTGATTACCTGCTGCTTGGACATCGTGTCTGAGCCGTATCCGTAATTGACTTCCGAATCCTTCACCTCTGTTGAGAATCGGATATAGTCGAACTGAATCTCGTCGAAACCGTCGGCTGCGGCTCTTTTTCCAATTGACACGAGATACTTCCAAACCTCACGGTTGTATGGGTTCACCCACGCAAGCCCTGCACGGTCGTAATAGATCGAACCGTCTTTCCTATGCACGCACCAATCAGGATTCTTCTTAGCCAGCAACGGGTCACGGAATGCCACAACACGACCGATCACATAGATATTCTTGCTGTGCAGATTAGCCAAAAACGACTGTATACCACGGATATAGCGGATGTTAGCCTTAAACTCATTCACCAGTTTATGCTCCATATTATATGTCACATTTCCGTTGTCGTTCTTCACGTCTATCACCATCGCATTTAGCTCCGTCGTCTCCACCATCTCAAGCAGTTCCTTGAAACGGCTGTGTCCGGCGATAGGTCCGCTCACGTAGATACCCTTCACAGGCGGATGGTTTTTCAATGTTTTGCGGACGATGAATGTGTCATCAAACTGCAATGTCTGGACAATCAGTTCCCTTGGGATTTCCCTTGGAATAGGCATCGAATCAGGTTTCGCCAAAGAGTCTTTAGCCAATGAATCTTTATTTATAGATATGCTGTCTGTAGACGGAATAGAATCCACCTTCGTAGCGATAGAATCGTGCGACATCTCGTCTACTTTATCATTATTCTTATTCTCTACTTTGCCTTGGCAAGATGCCAACATTAAAGCTATAACGCCGTATACTATTTTATGCAATTTCATTACAATCTTTTTTCTTACAAATTCTCCACAAATGTAATAAAATTATAATGCAATATTCTTTGCCGATTAAAAATAAGCTGTCTAAGATTAATCTAAATTACTAACAAATAGAAAATGGGAAACAGAAAACGAGGCTCTATAAAAAAGCTTCATTGTCGGTGCTGGAGACATGTCATTTAGACTCAACTTCACATGAAGGTCGTAGAGGCAGGTTTCAAACCTGCCCCGCAACAAAACTCATAATCAAACAGAAAACAGCGTCATCTATAATATCAGACGCTTGGAAAACCACAAACAAGTTTGTGTGGGAAAACTCCCCAACGGAGAAAACATAAAAATGAGAAAACACTAAATGGTATGGTGTTTCACCATTAACAATCCTCAAAATCTATGAATCAATAAAAAGCCACCAACTCGTAAGTCAGTGGCTTTTTATTGCGTTTTCGTTGACTAAATTATTTCACACATTCAATCTGTCTATTCCTATGATTCAAAATTGATTTCTTCTTGAGTCATTTCTTTAGAATCAATTATTTTATTGCGAGATTCTAATTCCTTAGTTTGTTTTTGAGGCAAATTATTTAATTCATGAGACGTAGACTCTAAACAAATATTTTTTTCTTTCTCATTCTCAGGCTGCTTTTCCTTTGTGAAATCGGATTCTTTAGGAACTGTCACATTACTATCTACATCAGAATGCTTAAAAATTGACAAAGGTAAACGTTCATACAAACAATCATAGGTATGTTCATGCCCTAAAATGCACCCCAACATATAGCAAGTAACAGAAAATTCTTTTCCATTTTTCTTGCCATTTTCAACCCATTGAGGTTCGTAAGAAAAAACTTCTTTGTATCTATCTCTATATAAATAGAAAAGCACAGCTGTATTTATAATTGAAACATCTTTTCCAATTTTTTTTACATGATCCATAAATTTTGAACATTCTTGCTCTTCATTCAGTTTTTTCAATATATCATCAAAATTTATCTTGAAATCTTCTTCATTGAGTTTTTGCAAAAATTTCATAATTCCAGTGTTTTCTAATACTGCACTATCGGTCTCTTTTTTAGCCATATGATTACAGATTGCATGTACAGCATCCATAAATGCACCTATTGTATTTTTGGGATAGTAACCATGACGTTCATATCTCATTATATAAACCCAAATTGACAAATCTCCTTCAGGACGACGATTATTAAACAATTCATCTATAACTTCATTTATTACTTCATTAGTAATAAACGAAGTCATTTCCTCAATAGAATCTTTGAGGCCATATATATTCCAAATATTTTTGACTCCTTTTTGGCAATTTTGAAGAGCATTCTTTTTTTGTAAATTGCGTACAGCATCAGGCCAAAGAGGATCTTTAATCTCTATTCGTTTATCAAGCGAAATAGATAATTCTTTTTTTGCTTCCTCATCTAAAGGATACACTCCTTGAATGTCTGCTATATTAACAATAGTAGAATTATCCCATCCTTCTCTTGTAAAATGAATAAATAAATATTCGAAACTATATTCAAATTCATTTATATTAAACGAAGAATCTTCAATAATAGGGATACCAGCACATAACTGATCAATATTATTAAAAGGTCTTTCCATTTCTTTATTGATATGTATACTGCCATATTTGAACATATCAACAAAATCGGATTTACGTATCAATGCAATATAGTTGTTTATCATAACCTAAAAACCAGCAAAAATGCTGTCTCCATCAAATTTTTGTTGAACATTAAGTGCATCATGTATATCTATTTTATGACAGTCTGCCTCAAAATTTCGAAGATATTTGTGTTTGACACCACTATAAGTAAGATATAAATTCTTACGACTACGTGTCATAGCCACCATAAACAAAGTCTGACCTAATTCGCTATTGCCACGATTAGGAGCAATAAATAAAGAATTGTTTAAATAAGGAAGAAACACATTATCGAAATCAAGTCCCTTCGAGCTATGATATGTCATAACGCATACTTTGTTAGCATTGCCATTAAACTGACCATAACCATTACCAACATATTGCATTGGAATGTTATTTGACGACAAATAACGATTAATTTCAGCATAATCCATTGATTGTTCGTCATCATTTCTAGGTCGTTTGCCCTCTGATTCAATAGCTGATTTGATAAATTTCCTTATATCTTTATGAGTTGGAATCAAAATGCCAACAGTCTGACCAACTTTAACTGCTTTTAGGGCTTCTGTCATAATATATTTTACCTCATCTTCTTCATGACGAGCCTCACATAAGCGAATCTGGGTCGTCTCCTTTGTTAAATCACGTTTTGCACTGAAGATATTCAAACTAGGAAGAAACTTTTGTAATGCATTTATGATTGAACTAGAGAGTCGATGGATAATACCAAGTTCAAATTCACTGGAAGACAATAATTCATTTATTCTACTTGGACTGACCGTTTCTTCTTCGAATTTAGGGTCCTTGTCATAAATTGATTGATTAGAATCTCCAGCTACAACAACATGTCTAGCTCTGTCTTTCATTTTCTGCAATACACTAGGTGTCAAGTCTTGAACTTCATCTGCTAGTATATAATCATAACTTTCGTTTGATTTCATAAAATCATAAAAAGTCATAACATTAACAGGAAAATCCAACCCCATTTCTGCAAATGCAGCTTCATACATAGAAATGAGAGAGTGTGTGAACACGACTAACAACACGCTTGCTCCACTATCTTTTGATTTTATTCTTTTAATAGTATAAGCAAGGAGCACTGACTTTCCCGATCCAGGAAAGCCTTTAATCCACACATTCTTGCGAGTAATATCAACATTGACGATAAATTCGCGTTGTTGTGCATCCAACTTGTTTTCTGGAATTATCCAATTCATATCACAATAATTAAAATTTATCCAAAACATTTTGACGAGTCCGCGTCAGATTCTCGTCATCATAATACTTCTCTGTTTCCGCACCAGTCTGAGAATTTTGTATTTGATTAGATATATCATGACACCCCAAATCTGATGCCAACGAAGATAGCCAACTATATTCATGTGAGGCCAATGACTTTGACTTCCATTTTCTTAAAAGAATATCATAAGCTTGTTCTTCCAATTCTTTAGCCTTGTCGCTATTACCTACTTGTCTCTCCATTCGTGCCAATAAAATTATCGTAGCCCCATCTGTAGGATTTTTCTCATAAGCTGTGTTTATCAATTGTCTTGCTCTTTGCGGATCTTTGTACATCAAAGAGTGTCCAAGGTTAAAATTAATAGTAGAATTATTAGGGTTGTACTGATATGCTCTTTCATAATATTCTATAGCCTTGTCTTTTACGCCAGCACTAGAGTAGAGCACTCCTATATTGTTATAATTGTCTGGACTAGGATAAAGTTCATTCTGGAATTCAAAAGTTTCAGCAGCACGAAATGAATTTCCAGCTCTTTCGTAGGCTTCACGCAATTTTATCAATCCACTCTTCGTTGGAGTTCCGTGATTTCTCTCAGCTTCCAAATTAGCCTGTCTCTCTGCCACAAGTACAATTCTCTCTTCAGTCGATAGTTCTTTGTTGGCAAATGGATTCTGGGGTTCTACCATACATTCCACTCCATTACATCTTGCTTGAACCAACATAAGTTTGTCTGCGTTAATTTCAATAGAGAGTTTAACTGGCGTATTTACTGGCACTCCACCTTTCAGTTCTATTTTCAGATTGAAAAGCATCTTATTTACATTACCAACACAGATTGGCAATTCGATAACATCTTGATTGTCATGTGAAGTCACAAGATCATCAATAATAGTAATATCACTAGGAATGATAGATCCAGCAGGCATAATCACGCGAGGATAAGTATCTTTTGTAATAACAAGAATTGGCTCGCTGGTAATTGGTTGAATAATGCACTTGTTCATGCCATTCATCAAAAAAGAATGGATTGCAGCACCTTTGGAAACATGAGTCTGCAGATCTTGCGGAATTAGAATCTGAGAATCTTCAAATTCATTTTTTAATGTTTCTTGAATAAATGGATTCTGTGCACTTCCTCCAATCAACAGGACGTAATCAATCTCTTCTCGTTTTACATTTGCCTTTTTTATTGCACTGTTAATTGGCATGAATATATTGTTATACTCCTTTTGACCTTTGATTTGTGTTGCAATATGCGATTTATTCATAAAAACTTGCATTGTGTCAACAAGTTCATTTGATGTAATGAAGAAATTGTTCTGTCTCAAAAAACCTTTCTTTGTCTCCACCTCTACAGAAACGGTTATCGATTCTTTTTCCGTACTGTTTTTATAGCGAGCAGGTATTTCCAGTCCACACATTTGGCATGAAATTCTTTTGCACATCAATATTTTTAATCTTTCAGCCACTTTGAAAAGTTGTGTAGCTATATATTGCTTTTCTTGGGTACGGAAATCTTCTTCCTTAACCTCATTATAATCAAAGAATCGTGGCATAATATATTTATAGGTAATGTATCTATCCACATCATCACCACCAAGTTCAGTAAACTTAGAAATAGCAATATTCTTTGAATAAAGTCCAGTGGCAGACTTTCCTATTTCAAGAATAGAAATGTCGCAAGTTCCTCCACCAAAGTCAAACACCAACACTTTGGAATTATAATGAGGACTGATAAGCAATGGTTTCTCGCAATCTTCACTATCATGAATATAACTGATAAAAGCTGCATTAGGTTCGTCTATCAATGATTGTTTAGATATGACCATCCCGTTTGTTTCAAGGGCTTCCATCAGTTCCTTTCTCTGGTTGGCCTCAAAAGATGCAGGAATACTAACAGCATATTTAATATTTTCAGATAATCCATTTTCCTTACAATATTTAGTAATAAGTAGGCGTAGATACATAAAGAAAACTCTTACACAGTCCTTGGGATTGCGTATCCTAATTTTTTCCATGTCTCCGACCTCACTACTGTAATACTTTGCACCAAGGTCTTCTCCTATTTCCATTTTGAAAGAAAACCAGATATTCTTTCCTTTTGTAAGTTTATATTTCAGGTTTGATGCACCTTCTCCCACAAGCAATTTTTTATTATACCAAGCTATCACACTTGGTAATTTTTCACTTTGGTATATGGTTCCATCTTCCAAAACCTGAGTCAATTTAATAGGTAGAGTCTTTATATTGTTTTCTCCATTTATACGTGAAGCTACAGATACAACCGTTGTTGAAGTACCAAAATCAATTCCAATATACGTAGCATTAGTATTGATTAACTGGCAGTCTTGAGAGACTTGTATCATTTGTTTAAGCGATAAGATTTCGGTCATGTCATGCTCTTTTTTGTTATTTATTTGACACAAAAAAAGCGTGGGAATCTCGCTAGTCGCTCATTCCACGCATAGAGGCTCTCGCATTGCCTACCAAAGTTGAACGAGCAACGCAGAAGCCCACGCAATATGCTATATAATACTTAGCACACCTCTTTACGAGGTGCACCAAGTGCAATACAACACACCCACAGACATCTACCGTTGCTTTATTCTCGACTTTGGCTTTGAAATTTGCGAGATTTCTATGCGTCAAGAACAAAGCGTCAAGTAAACGCTTTTCAATATGTCTGCCCCAAGATTCCGTCCATTGGACTTCCGCTTGGAACATTGCAAATGTATATTTTTCTTTTTATTCTACAAAATTTCTTTTTTTTATTCTGAAACTTACAAGAGGTATAAATTGGTTTAATAATGACTTCTTTTTAATTTCGCATATTCTATTAAAAGTTTGATAAAAACATGACATTGATACATAAGCAATAGGAAAACATGTTTTCTCCCATTTTGTTTTATGCGTTAAGCTGTTTTCAATGTCATCCATGACATGTTTTCCAGTGCCACAACGAAGTTGTTCATATATGGCACGTTTTCTGTTTTCTTCTCAAAGACACAAGTGAAAATTGAATTTTAAAACAAAAAAGTCCCTAAACTCACGCTCAGGAACCTCTTATTAATACATCAATGAAATTATTTTCGTATAACAATTTTCTTTTTTATAATGTAGACGGTGTTTGTGCCCATATTTTCAGGTGACACTCGTCGTCCATAAATGTCATATACAACAACTCTTCCTCCTTCATTCTCAGACAACACGTCGTCGATTCCAGAAAGACCTCCTGTCTTGTCAGATGTAGAAAGTGAGATTTTCAATTCCGTCTCATGCCTTTCATTACGAGCATGAACCTTAACCTCGTATGTTCCACTTTCCTCCAGTGTTCCATAAATTGAAATCTGCTCCTCTTCTTCATCTATCATACTTGAAACGCCCTTTGGCAATCCTTCCACCCATACAGAGTCAGAGTTATAGTATGAAAGTTCGATTCCATTAATCATGTCGCCAACCGAAACAACCTGGCTCAATGTAGTTTCATCCAAAGCCTCGATAATCGGACGTATCTCAGGCAATACCGCCACTTCGATGTTGTAGACTACGAATGAGAACTGTGTCTCGTAAGCGATATCAAAATCATGAACTCCCAATTCTGTCGGTGCTCCCTGAATCCAGATATCATGCTTTGAGGAGTCAATCACCATCTCCAAACCTGGAGTTATAGGCTCATTGGTAAGTTTTCCTGGAGCCAACCATTCGAATCCGAACTTCTCAATCGAGTCGCCAAGCTCAACAACCTGCTTCGTTCCTCCTGTTCCGATCTTTATCAATCCTCCTTCATACACATTTATCTTGAATTCGATTGAATCACAATATGTTTTCGGATGGAACTTCATTGTATCAATCGACTTGACTGGCTCATCACAAACGATAATCGAATCTTTCGAATAGTACAACGAGTCTGCTCCATAAACCTTGAAACTGTATGTTCCAGATGGCAAAGTCTCCGTCGACACGATCTCACAATGGTCATCACCCTTTACGAGCTTCATACCAGAAGGAAGTTCTGATGTCCATACTGAGTATGTGAACTTTGTATAGTCAATTCTGATAGGATCAAGTATCGTCTCAGTGTCTATATCAAAATTCTTTTTTTCTGTCTCTAGATAAGGTCTCAATACAGTCAATTTTCCAGGACGACTAATTCTTTCTTTAGTTAAAGAATCGTTTGTCACCAGACCCCATATTCTTATTTCGTATGACTTTGTAGGACCTCCAGCGATTCCTGACAAATAAATTCTACGATTTTCAAAATCATGATATACAGTGAAAATCGCATCTGGCACCTGCACATGATCGATCACAACACCTTCCTCATACTCGTAATAAAAAGGCTCAATAGAGTCTCCCGACATAACTGTTTGATACGCCGATCCTTTTCCATGCTTTATGATGAAATCATTCGGGTTCACACTGGCTGCCGAAACCGACACTTGTGTGAACAACGAAATCAATAGTAGCAATATGTTAGAGAAATACCTCATAAGCTTTTCATTTATGTTGCAAATTTAAGTATAAAAATGCTAACATTATAGGATTTCCGTATCAAACGTAAAAGATTATCGTATCATAACCTTTTTTCCTGCATGGATATATACTTTTCCCGCAGTAGGTTGAGACACTTTTCTCCCATAAATGTCGTAATATTCAGAATTTCCCATTTCATCGGAGATTGTCAAATCCACCGATGTAGGATCAGATCCGCTCTGCTTCTTTACGCAGTCGCAAAACTCACTGTCTAACGCGATAATGAAACAAGCTTGCTTCACACTGAACGTGAATGTGAAATCTTTGCAAACCGGCTCAGAAAACTCATACGTTATCATTGCTGGAGACGATGCATAATTGCTAGTGTTTCTATCAAAAGTCAAGTAGACGGTGGAATCTCCATTTATCTCCGACAACACTGATAGCAATTCCGCGTCATTAGTGTATCCGACAAATGTGATTTTCTTCGCTGCTACTCCATCCGGCATTGTCAATTTTGCCTGAGCTCCGTTTGACCCCTTGAATGTTTTGTATGTCTTGCCAAGATATGTCACATCATTGCCATAAAGTACTGGTTTATCGTCACGGGAAGAAATCTCCCATTTGTATCCAGTATAACCGTCATCCGTACAGCTCCACACATTTTCTTTATCCGTACCTTCTCTCATTGATGTCTTGCCATTGTCGAAATGGAAAACATGCTCATTTTCAGATGGGCCAGGATTATCAAGAGTATCAGGTGGCACAATCTCACCACCCAAAGTGACTCCGTTAGACGACGCTCCCAATCCACCCATCGCATTTGCGGCACGCACTGTGTAGACGGAATTGACATTGCCTCCGTTAACCATGTATGTTGATTGTGTAGTGTTTGCCACATACTTGCCGTCACAGAAAATGAAATAGCACATCGCATTCTCATCGTCATTCCACGACAGCATATTGCCATTGGAAGCAAGTTGACGGGCAGAAACAAGTGTGGCGTCAACATCTGGAGCCCATCCGTCAGAACCCACAACATTTTTTATGGTATACTGCGACGCCTCCCATGAATTCAGCACAGGATTGAAATTTGCAGTCGAACCATCTTTACTACATGTGTAATAAGAACGACGCTGGCTCAAGTCGACAGCGTTTCCCCACATATCCTTGCTGTTATATTCTGCGAACAATGCAGGACAGGTATTCATCGGATTACCCCACCCAGCCGCAGAAGGTTTTTTCTTCATTGTTGTGTTCAAGAAAACAGCTCTCGGTTTCTGCTGCCACGCTCTGCCCAGAGTGAAACTTCCGTCAGAAACAGCACCGTCGATCGTACAACTTTCAAATACATATCCAAACTGTTCACCGCTTCCGCCAGGAGCTGTGATAACATCGTTAGCACGGTTTTCACAATATAGCAGACAACGGTTGAAATAGACCTGTCCGCCACCACAAATGAAATCCACAGTTCCGTGAATCTCACAACCCTCAAGATAAGTGCGTCGCGCCGCCTTGGTCGTATAGTATGTGTCCTGACCAGAAAGCATCTTCACATTCTTGTAGATGTTCTTGTCGCCCTCATCTTGCAAACACACAAGACGATTGGCAGATGCGTTCACATTGACATATCCATTGTTTTTCAACGTGATATCCTGCATATAGATACCACCTTTCTTCAAATAAAGAGTGGCAGTCACGCCAATTCCCTCCGTCGTAGGAGCATTATAACAAACCACACCATCCATACTCTGTCCGATCAACGACACATTGGCTCTTGAAAAAGTAGTCTTCTGGTTGGAATCACCAGTCATTCGGCCAAAATCATACTGTCCATCAGGCAAAAATATGTAGTATCGAGCTTTTGTAGACGATTCTGCGGCAGCCTTAGCCTGAGCCCATGTACCGTCGACCCCGACCACAAAATCGAAGTTTTGCTTATTCACGCCTGCAAATATAGATGCTGAAAAAGCAGTTGTTATTAGAGTAGTGACAAATCCTTTCATATCACAAAATGTTAGTTTACGCAAATGAATAATAATTTATCCGTCGCAACAACAAAATATCTATCAAATTACGCACCATATATTTTTTGCACCTCTTTTTGTTACAATACAAACGTATTTAAACGCAAAAGGCAGGAATGTCAACAGATAACATTCCCGCCTTCATTTAGGAAAAACGAATTATTTCACAACTTTATACCACTTTCCACACTGTTCCAACATATATACTCCATGAGCCAATTTCAAGCTCTCCACATCGGAAAAAGCATCGATTTCTCCGATGAATTGGCCTTTTTCATTGTAGACGCGAATGTTGCCGTCATCTGTCGGATTCACAAGTACATTCTCAACATCAGAAGGATTGGATCTGTCTGTCACTTTGATATTGTAAGTCAACATTATCTGTTGCTCTTCATATATCATGATCTGATTCACCGTACATGAATCACCAGCTTGTGTGTTTCCTGGATACAAGCCGACATGCATTCCGTTGCCTTCCAAATCAATTTCAACATACACAGCCGCTGTTGTGGTGGTATTGCTCCACTTCTCAACATTTCCACTCAAATTGTACCAATAGCCCTTGTTAGCAGTGAAATCTTTCACCACATCACCATTGGGTTCAACCGAATAAAGGGAAACTTCACCTCCTAATCTTGACACCAACTCTGAAAATGATATTCCAAAAATGTCGGAGATTTCGTCATTATTAATATCAACAATTGTACCATCGTAGCCATCATTCACGTCAACATTGACATCGAAAGAATACTCTCTGACTGTAATGATCTTCTTGATTTTCAGATAGAACTCTTTTTCTGCTTCATTATTATTGGCATCTTTCAATACAATTCTGATATTTCCATCGAATCCTTCTGTAGGCGTTCCAGAAATAATGCCATCATCGCTCAAAACAAGACCAGCAGGAAGATTGTAACCATTCTTCAAAGAAAACGAATAATCAGGTTCTCCACCCTCTGCCTCTAATGCCACATAATAAGCGGTGTCAGCCTCGCCCTCTGGAATATACTCTGTAGCGAAAGAAAGAGGACGCAACTCATTTCCACAACGGAAAGTCATTGTAGTGCCTGGTTCCGAAAACTCCCAAAGATAGATGCCACTCGGATTGCCATCATACCATCTTGCACTCGGATCACTGTTATCATCGAATACCGCCGGACCATTTTTTGAATTCCACATACAGTTTTTTGATGTTGCCGGACGGCCATCAAGAAGTTCTGGTTTGCCAGCATATCTGTTATCACCTTCAGTGTTGACATGCCAAATCATCACACCCGGATTCTTAGTGCCATAATAATTAGCATAATGCTTGTCGCGCACCTCCATATAATAGCGTTCATTGGCATTTGCACCTGTTCCATAAAACACGGCAGCGTTTCCAACCTCTTGTTTGATAGTGATTTTGCGTCCGTCCTTTATATTAGTGATATCCTGTTTGTTAGAAAGCCAACCAAGCTCATCCATAGAATATGGATTAAGCAGTTCAGGATTTTTATCGTCTGGAGTCCAAAAAGTATTGGCAATATTGAAACTCTCAATATTGTTGTCGTGATTCTCATCTTCAAAAGAATAAAAGTCAGGCAATCCAAGCACCAGATGACCATTTTCATGAACAAAAGTACCCATAGTCAATTCCTTATCAAGATTCGACATCTGGTAGGCATGCCAATTTCTATTTGATATGTTTCTGTACTTGCTTCTTAGATCAAACTTATATCCTCCCTGATGCGGCCAGAGTCCGGTTGCCCACTTAGCAGGAGCAGCTCCAGCGTAAAAAATATTGATCGCCATAATTCTTACACCATTAAAAGTGAGGTCATTAAGGTCGAACCCATCTTTTTCTTTCGATATATCAAGCAGAGCTTCCGTCACAACAGGAAAGAAACGATCAGTAGTATAGTCTGTAGCATCAGAAGGAGAATAATATTCGAAATTATTCGGAGCATGATAAATATCCTTAGGCAAATAGTTGATATATGTCAACTTGCCACCAGACATCCAACGAAAATGCTCTTTGATTGAACGAGCGTTTCCGTAGACTGTTTTATCACTTGAATTAAGATATATATCCACTTCATCACGTGTCACCGAGAATTTTCTGTCAGCGAAATCAATCATCAAGCATACACCATAAACAGTATCAGGAAGGACTGTGGCGTCTCGCAACCGAGGTGCAGTGTCATTATCCAATCCAAGTAAACTTTTATTGCCGGCTATAATCTCATTTCTTCTTTCCGCGTCCAAACGGATATGCGGTTTGACAATCATACCGACTTCCGACGGAGCAACTCCACCTCTGAATTTAATTCCTGATGAAGCATATTCCCTACCGTCGGCAGAAAGCATAGCATAACAGATATAACCATTCTCTTCATCACGTATAAGAGTGTATCCATCCTCACTTTCCGCATCCATATATAAATCAGAACCGAAAAGACGGACAGTAACAGTATCTCCGTCAGGTTGAGTAAACTTATATGGTGTAGCATGATACACTCGAGCGACTACCGGGGAAAACAACATTCCCACAAGTGTCAATACAATAGTAAATAAAGTGTGTTTCATAGTACATAAATTTCATTAATTAACTCCATAAAAGTACAAATGAAAAAGTAAATGACAAATGAAAAAGGTAAAAACAAACCGATAAGATATTTTTGTCTATCCTGATAGATATTTGTGAGAGGTAAAAATCATTTAAACTAAAAAAGCCGAACGATTATGTCGTCCGGCTTTTTATGTTAGTTAGTTTTCATCATATTGCATTCTGTTTCACAACACGCAATAAAGTAGATATAATAATTTATAATAGGGTCAAAATCTTTTTGTACTGCAATGTTAATGCTTTATTCTGCCACGCATGTTCAATTATTTAATTTTTATGTGGACTTTTTAAAAAACCGCCATTTCATCGAAAAAATCCACATAAAACCGCAAAAAATCCACATAAAACCACCCAAATTTCGATCTTGACAAACTGATCAATCAAAAAAACAAGACATCTAATCCGAATTTATCTTATGGAAAAATCTTAATGTCATATTTCAACACGACAAAAACAAACAAAATGACTTGCCAAATAGGGATTTTAAAGGGCTATATGCACTCTTAATACGAATCAACAAGCAAAACTTTATTATTGGTTGTTATATATCAAACAATAAATCAAATAACCGGCAAAAAAATGAAAAAGTCGTTGACAAACAGCATTTTCATCATTAAAATCATTAATAATACAATAAATTATTATAAATTTGCCCTGAACTTATTTTAATGACATATCAACAATGAATAAATTCAAGAATTATTGTTCGGTCTTTGCCTCAATAATTGTATTGTCCAATAGTGTGTACGCACAAGACTCCGTGCCAGCTTCTACACCAGCTTCCGCGCCAACAGAGTCTGTCACTACACCTTCAGGTGCATCATCTGTTGTGAATATTTTTCCAATCCAAGCACCTCAGACAACAGCTCCAGTAGCTCAGCAACCAATGGCTGTGCCGGTGCCTGTACCAGTGCCACCGCCACCACCAGCTCCGTGTCCGGTAGTGGTAGACCCGGTTCCGCCAGCTCCGCCATGTCGTGAACCCGTATCTGTAGGATTCCGCGGAACATTGGGAATAAGCCGTTTTTCTGAAAGGACAAGAGAATCTGGCCATAGCGTGGCTTACCATACAGACATCGACATCCTGCAGTCTAGTGCAAACGAGGTGTTCCTGCCATATCTTGAAGGTGGCATCGTGATTGACATTCCCATACATCACTATTTTGCGATATCTACTGGAGTATTTTATTCACAGAAGGCCAACCATCGCAAATGTTTTATCGACACCACTAATTTCAAAAGTGAGAATGCGATCATCACAAGAATCGGATATATAAAGATTCCTGGTCAGTTGACATTGCGAAACTGGTTCACTGAGGACAGACGCTTTGATATAAGTGCAGGTCCGTATATGGCATTTGGAATCCACGGAAAAGTCAAAGAAAGATATATAAGCGACGTGGATGATATGATCATTCACGAGACAGAAACTAAAATCGACGTTTTCGACGAGAGTGTCTACGACAACAACAGCATGTCTCGCATTGCTCCATACAAACGTTTCGATTTCGGATTCTCGTTCGCCACCACTTACGAGTTCAGAAGGTACATGATCGGAGCCATCTTCGACATGGGTCTGACAGACATCACCAAACCAGAACATAACGTGGGTAACACAAGAACAAGAAGCATCGGCGTGTTCTTCGGATACATGCTTAGATAAATTCATAATGCGTAATTCCTAATGCATAATTGGGAAATTAAAGAGGGTGTATCAAATGTGATTTTGATACACCCTCTTTTTTCATTTAGTATTATGCATTTCTATTTTATGATCTTCATCATCATTCCTCCATTTATCGTGATGAAATAAACACCTGTTGACAAATTATGTAGACTTAACTCTCTTTTGCATCCACCTATTTCGTCCACCATACAACAGATACCACGTGAATCATAGATCTCCACCGTCATCATTTGCTGCTCTTCCCCACTCCATATAAGTCTATTATCGACAAAAAGGATAGGATCCTCTTTATTGATGTCATTAACAGCGGTGATTTCCTCTCCTGGTTGGAAAATTCTCCAAAGTGCGGATTTATCATCTGGCAACGGTGCCTGGAAAACAGTACCGTCTTCACCGACCTGAAGATACTTATCACTATGTCGAGCCATCATCGTCACCACATTCGACGAATAATTCGCCTGTTTTTCAAAAGCAAACTGCTGGTGTCCGCCACCATTCCAGTTCCAAATTCCAGCTCTTGCACCGTCATCTCTGCTTTCACCTGCGATCTCAAGCACTTTTCCTGCTATATTCAGACGGAATGTTCCGCTATACTGCTCAAACAGATTAATCCAAGCGTCATCGCTGTTGCAATCCACCAAACTCAATTCGCCAGTGACACCACTCATACATTTCCCCTCACTCACCGACATCACCTTGACCTGATCCGAATGAATCATTTCACTCGCATTTTTCTTCCACACTCTCACCCAATCACACTCCAAGTAAGCCGGATCTGAATTTGTGATCTGAATATTGTCTCCAGCCCAACCGCCTACCGCAAGATTGATGATGATGTAATTGCCGCTCAACTGACTTATCTCTGTAGGACGATTATAAGTGGCGATAACCTTATCGTCGAAATAAAACTTCAAATATGAATTCGTCCACTCAAGTCCATAAGTGTGAAAATCCGCACTTTTGTCCGGACCTGTGTGTGTGCCACCAAACGAAGCTTCATGATCCCAAGCCGAACCATGCGACGCATACCAATCGGTTTTTGTATAATGAAGATAATAATGGTGGAGATTACGCTCGTGAGGCACCTCAAAGATATCTATTTCTGGTGGCCAACCATCCTGCAGAGTCCAGAACGCAGGCCATGTGCCAAGTTGCCATGGCATCTTGAAACGGCCCTCAATATAGCCTCCATTGACCTCAAAATGGCCACGAGTGTCGATTGCTCCAGATGTGTAATCCAAAGAATACGTATTGCCTCCATTTGAGCAAGTAGGAGGAGCATCAGGATGGCGACGCGATTCAGCCTTGATAATCAGTTTTCCATCCTTCACAGAGACATTTTCCTCCACACAATACGCACGATGATTATGTGTATGTCCCCAGTTATACGTAGGATTCCACTTGCTCTTGTCGAGAGAATTTCCCTCAAACTCATCGTTGAACACCATTGTCCACCCAGCCGAAGATTCAGGCGGAGCGGCATAAGAAGCAGTAAAAAGTGAAAATGCAACCAACGCTGCTGAAATGTTAGATTTCATAATTTATGTTTTAATAGAGTCTATTTTATTACTTTTTCATATCGTTAAAGCACATCATTTGGGCGAACTGACCTGCATCATAATCGCATTTTCATCACTAAAAGTCAGTTTTCAAACTAATTCTGTGTTTTTTCTGGCTCTAAAATAGAGATAAAAAAAATATGAACATCAATAAATGTAAAGAAAGTGCTTAAAATAAGGTGTCAACACCTATAAAATGAATAAGAAGCGACATTTTTCTGTGATTTTCACACCTAGATTCGATATCAAAAACGATTAAATCGGACTCTTGAATCAACATCAATAACCAGCATCTCTCGAAAACTTAAAATATTGTTGAAAAGTCAGTTCAAAACTTGAAGCAAAACCGACCCAAAAGTTTCAAACTTGAAGCAAAACAGGCAAAATAGTTACAATTTTACTTTAATGTCAAAAAACATAATTTTATTTAAAAAAATCTCCCAAAACGCTTGCATATATGTGTTATAAAGCATAATTTTGCATCGTCAAAAAGAAAAAAACGACTTAAAAATATAAACGATGGTACTAATTAATATTTTGTTGACTAAGCTTTACAAAAAGTACGCTCCAAAGTTCTAATTTGGTTTGGTTATTAAAACAGAGCAGTGACGCACCCAAGAAATTGGATGCGTTTTTGTTTTTTTATCACTCCAGATTCTGTAACCAATTGATGTAACCAAACGTTTTTTTCAAAATCCCCTCCGAAATCATTTGTTTTGGAGTCCTTATTACGAGATTTCTATCATCATCAAGCATCCAAATATCATCAGAAAACTGCAATGCTTGCTCCAAATCGTGTGTTGATAGAAAAACAGTTTTATTTTTATCATATGCAAGAGTTCTCAGCAACTGCATTGTTTTGATTTTACTCGGATAATCCAGAAAAGACGTCGGTTCATCCAGGATTATTACAGACGTCTCCTGAGCGATAGCTTTGGCAATCATGACCTTTTGACGCTCACCATCAGAAAGAGTCTCAACCATACGGTCAATATATTGCTCCATTCCAACAATACGTAAGCTTTCTGCTATTATCTCCTTATCTTTCTGACCAAGTTTACCCCAAAAACCGGTATATGGACTTCGCCCCATTGCAACCAGATCAAACACAGTCATATCCTGAACATGCATTGTATTTGTTGTGACGATACTGAGAATACGGGCTCTCTCCTGTATACTGTATTCCTGTATTTCCTTACCTTCTTGTATCACACGCCCTTCTAACAATGGCTGAAATCCAGCTATCGTTCTCAAAAGAGTTGACTTTCCACAACCATTACGTCCGACCAAACTCACGAGTTTGCCTTTAAGGAGAGAACCATTTAAATTGGACGCTACAATTGTGACCTTGTTTTTTGTTTTATAACCTATAGTAGCATTTACTAGTTCTATTGTTACATGTTCCATATTGTCAGAATAATAATGCAGACGACAAATGATATAAGTTCAGCAACCATACATATATGAATACTCTTGCTCATATCCGCAAATGTCAGTTCACGTGGATTGTCTCCAATGTACGGTTTATAGAATTCTTTTCCGAAATAATTGTGTGAGCCACCAAATCGACAGTCAAGGATGGATGCGAGAGCGGCTTCTGGCCAACCGCTGTTGGGTGACGCATGCTGTGGTCCATATTTCCTCAGGAAAATAAGATGACGTCTTTTTATTCCTCCTGCCACAATGATTAACAATGCCGTTATTCGTGCAGGGATATAGTTTGCTACATCATCAATATGAGCCGCCCAACAACCGAAATCCTTATACTTATCATTCTTATAACCGATCATTGAATCCAGAGTATTAACCATCTTATACGCGATAGCACCTGGCACACCAAGCAACATAAACCAGAACAATGGTGCTATCACTCCATCCGACAGATTCTCGGCAAGAGTCTCAAGAGCAGCTGTACGCACCTCTTGTGCAGATAAATGCTCAGTATCACGTCCAACTATTCGAGAAACCTGTCTTCTGCCATCTTCCAAACTTCGTTCAAGTGCCTCAAAAACCATCCTCACCTCTTTACGAAGAGTATGGCCAGCAAAACAAAAAAACAAAACAATAGAAGAGAGCAGAATACAAAGAATAGAATTATCATCAATTATCTTAAAACATACCCATGTGAATACACCTATTCCGACAACGCTTAGAACAGCAAATACCGCCCCCTTTAACCTACGATTCTCTCCTTTGTTTAGATGTTTGTCGCCAAATGCAATCCATTTTCCCATATAAACCACAGGATGGGGCAACCACATAGGATCACCCAAACAGATGTCGAGCAACCATGCGGAAAAAAGTATTATTGGCAACGGATGAGAAGATATTATAGCTGTGATATCCATTGGGTTAATGCATTTAACAGTTCATCATTTTGTTTTTCGGTCTGCACAGCAATACGAAAATGCTGAGGAGTAAGAGTTTCAAAATTGCTTGCATCACGAATAAGTATACCATATCTATCAACAAGATATTCCTTCAAATCACAAGCTTTTGAATGAGGAAGACGACACAACAGCATGTGAGAATCAGATTTTGACGTAGTTATCCCTTTAGTATGCAATTCTCGTTCAACACGTTGACGTTCTGAAACAAGCATATCCACCGGAATAGTATACTCATTATTATGAGCAAGAAGATAATGTCCAGCCTCTATAGCTAACGCGTTGACAGACCATGGCGATCGATTGGCTCGAATCATGTCAAGCAAACGGCTGTTGCCAACAACATATCCAAGTCGTAAGCCAGGGACTCCATAATCCTTTGTCATAGAGCAAAGCATAATGACATTGTTGAATCCGACAACCTCCTCAATTCGCAAAACATCCTGCTTTGTATAGGCAGAATAACTGGCATCAACCACAAAAACATCGTTGGAATTGGCAGATATAGTATCCAACAACTCTTTTTTAGGGATCACATGACCGGTGGGATTATTAGGAACGCACAACCACCAAATCCTTCGACTTCCACGATTGTCTCGACACGCATCCGCATATTCAGAAAAAGTAGGTTGAGGAATGACAGGTTCACAATGATGAAACGTCCTTGCAATAAGATATATGGCTTCTGTTGCTCCATTGGTAGCCATAACACACTCAGCATCAATACCTTTTGTCTCAGCGATCCGTTTTTCCAGTGATACAGGTGAAGGCTCTGGATAATTTGTTATAAGATGCACCATCTTCCTCAAATGGTCAAAAAGTCCATGATGGGAAAATCCAGCATAGATATTTGACGAGAAGTTGCATCTTACGTCGTTGTATTTATATATGTCGTCTCCGTGTCCGTTAATCATTCCAACTGTAAATTTGATGAATATCCACATGTTTGCGCACATGCTCAGCAAGACGATCGTAAGGATCCTCTGTACACTGCCGACTTTCTGGCGAAACATCCTTCAAAATATAGTCGATGACTGGTTTATTATCCAATATACCATGGATGTACGTGCCAATCACATTATCCTTGATCTGATAGTCACCTCCGTCGCATACAATTTCTCCATTCTCCATTCGCCCACTTTTCCCCTGGTGTATTTCATAGCCCCTACATTTCTCCCCGTCAAACATAAACTCCACCTGTCTTGTCGTCTTTTCTGAAGACATTGTCGTATGTATGTCCAACAAGCCAAGACCAGGCAACGCAGGTATGCTTCCCTCTACCCCATCAGGATCATTCACAGTCTGACCTAGCATCTGATATCCTCCACATATACCTACGA
>JAEEMG010000006.1 GCA_016283095.1 Paludibacteraceae bacterium
AAAGCTACAAAAAAATGAGCGAATTATTTCAACTTTTTACAAAAAAATGAGCGAATTATTTCAACTTTTTACAAAAAAATGAGCGAATTATTTCAACTTTTTACAAAAAAATGAGCGAATTATTTCAACTTTCCACAAAAAAATGAGCGAATTGGCTCAATCAATCAGTTCAAATACTCATATCCAACCTCTGTTATCACCGTCTTTTTGAAGAATACATTTTTAACAGACTAAGAGGAATAGGATAAAAGCTAGAACTAACAAAAACGACAAAAAATTTGCAAGTAGTCCTTTCCTTCCTTATTTTTACCAAATCAGATAATATAAAATCATAAAAATTTGCAGATCTATGTTTTTATTTATTTTATTGATAATAGCACTGTGCTGCTTGTTTGGATTCTTATGCTACTGGCATTACAATCTGATTGAAAGTTCAGAAACAAAAGGAGACAAACAAAAGCTTTGCAAATTAGTCAAGATCGTTTTGATATGGAATCTTGTGAGTATCTTGCTATGTTTGATGACGGAGTGTATCGATAGAATAGATGATGATCTTTTCATGTTATATTCTTCATTATGGCTTTTTTTATGTTTTCCATTAGCTATTGGAAGCTACATATGGATGATAGTGAAAGAAATAATACAGATCAAAGATAAAAGCCTGAATTTAAAGAATCTTTATTTACTTTTATCATTGATTTTAATCACTCTGACAGGATTTTTTCTATACTGCATAGGAATTTTCATGTGTATGGAAAAATTCTAGTCTTGCTTCTGAACGTCCACGTTTTTTCATCAAAGACGACGTTTCTGCCTTCAAACAACGTGTCAATCTTATGATTGGCAACCAGATCTTCAGGAGAGCCTGTTTGAAGTCCATCCTTCGTCAACAGCCAAAGTTGGTCGGAGAGTTGCAAGGCTTGCTCAATGTCGTGAGTGGAGAGCAAAACTGTCTTATTCTGGGCATGGGCGATATCGTGAAGCAATTGTGTGATCTCGATTCTGCTCGCCACATCAAGGAATGCGGTCGGTTCATCAAGGATGACGAGGGGACATTCCTGCACCAACGATTTGGCGATCATCACCTTCTGTCTTTCTCCATCCGACAATTCAGCCATATATCTGTTTGTCTTGTCTGCCATTCCTACTGATTGGATTGCAGATTTCACAAGTGATTTATCTTCTCTTGAGAGCCTTCCGAAGAATCCTGTATACGGTTGTCTGCCCAACGCCACAACCTCTTCCACACTCAGTCCTCCTATATTGGCACGGTCGGTCAACACGACAGCTATTATCCTGGACAACTCCTTCTCCGAATAGGAAACCATCTGTCTGCCCAACACCTCTATCTCCCCACTTAACGGTGACTGAAGGTTGGCTATAGTGCGCAGCAACGTCGACTTGCCCACTCCATTAGGTCCACACAGACTTATCAATTCACCACGTCGCAATGAAAAATTAAGATGCTGGTGAATCTGCAAGTGTTCTCCTTTGTTATGATAACCGATACAAAGTTCAGATGCGGTAATTAACGTCGACATATCCATCAGTTGAAATATTGTATTTTACGTTGGTTGATCAAAACGTATATAATCACAGGGGCTCCCAACAATGGGGTGATCGCATTCAACGGAAGAATCGATCCATTGTTCGGGAAAATGCAGGCAAGATTGCAAAACAATGCTATCACTGAGCCTGTCTGCATTGTGAATGGAAGAAGCGAGGTGTGGTTGGAAGAGCCGAGCAAAAGTCGAGAGATATGAGGCACTGCCAAACCGATGAATGCTATCGGGCCACAGAATGTAGTGACACAAGCGGTAAGAAGCCCCACCGTCAACAATATCAAATTACGGACAAGACGAATATTGATTCCTAAATTTGTCGCATAACGTTCTCCCAAAAGAAGAGCATTAAGCGGTTTGATCAAAAGGATTGAGGCAAGCAAGCCGATCAAGATCGTAGAAGTGAAAAATGGCAATTGCGACGACGATACTCCGCCAAACGTTCCCAATCCCCAGATGACATACGAATGAACACCTTCCGCTGTGGCAAAAAAATTGAGCAAAGATATCGCTGACGACGTGAGGTAGCCTATCATTATTCCGATGATGAGCAATGTCAGACTGTTTTTCACAAAAGTAGAGAAGAAGAGCAAAATAGCCATCACAAGCAACGCTCCGACGACTGCTCCGATCAGCACAGCCAAAAATCCTGAAAACTCCAAGTTTCCAACTCCCATCGCTCCACCTAAAACCAGCATCACAACAGCCACACCGAAACTAGACCCAGATGTGATACCAAGTATGGATGGATCAGCCAACTGATTATTGAAATATGTTTGGAGCATCAATCCAGACACTGCAAGAGCCGGACCGCAAAGCAAAGCTGTGACAGCTTGCGGCATACGGGAATCAAGAATGATGTATTTCCAGCTCTCCTTTGACGCTTCTCCACCACAAAGTATATTGAAAGTCTCCTCACATGGGATATCCACGGAGCCACAAAAGACATTGCAAAGGAAAAGAGCAATGAGCAGCACCGTCATAACGAGAATATATTTCAAAGTCTTTGTCATCTGAATCTTTGGCAGGCACAGCCTACCCTTACAATTTTATTCCGCTAATTTACTGTAATACTGTAATTTTTCGATAAGATCCTCGTTTTTTTCTGAATGGACTATCAAGTAAATGTCATTCAACAAACGCTCCGGATGAAATGGGATCACATCGTAATAAGGCAATTTTTCTGTGTTGCATGCGAACACACGTCTGTTCTTGTACGATTTGAAACTTGAGAATCTATCCAGATCTTTATATGTTTTGTCAGCTGTTCCACCATATAGGAACAACCATACATCAGCATCATAACCTTTGTCGAACACGGTTTCAAAAGCAAAAGCTTCAGATCCGGCATGTGTGGTTTCAGAAAAGATATATTTTGCGCCTGCCGACGCGAACATCTTAGCCATATAACTTTTTCCTCCCGCTATATACCAGGAGCCGCCATTATTCAGTCCATATAGGAGAGACGGTGATGTGCCAGACTCTTGTTTTGACATCTCTTCAATCTGGTTATACTGTCGTTCCACCTGGGCAAATATGGAATCAGCCACAGATTCCTTTCCATAGAGCATTCCGTATATACGGATCCACTCCGCACGTCCAAGAGGATCCGACTCCATATAGTCGGCACATTCAAAAATTGGGATTGCAAGTCTGTCCAGACCTCCATGTCCGCCACTATTGTTGAAAGGAGAGAGAAGTATAGCGTCAGGGGAGACAGTGATGAGTTTTTCTATGTCGGCACTCATACTTGAGCCGAGATCTGTTATGCTTCCATTTTTTGTACGTTCCAAAATCACAGGATTGGTGATATATTCCAAGTCACAAATTCCAGAAATCGAGTTTATAGCCCCCAACTCATCGACAAGAGAGCAGTGGACAGTGGTGAATACAGCAGACTTTTCCAATGGAATCCGCACGACGACACCATTTGGACGATCAGATGGGATTTCCTTTGTCTTATCCACAAGCAGATAGGTTTGCAGCAGAGACGCAGTGTCCCACGGATTTCTGATCTCCAGTTTTTTGAATCCGTCACATTCCCACATTCTGACCAATTTGGCATAGTCGAAAGTTATCTCCTTTTCGTCAGGATTCCTTGACAAATTGTTTTGGCGACAACCTGTCAACAGCAATATCAAACCGAGAAATAAAAGGACACCTACGTTATTTTTCTTCATCACCAATCTAATATAAAAGAGCCGGACATCCACACAGGATATCCAAGCTCAAAAATAAAAAATTACATGAAATATCTAATTAATAAAGGATCTTTCTTGGACCGACACCAGCATTGTATCTTGTCTTGAAAGAGCCATCAACAAACTCATACACGTAGCCATTGCTCAAATAATCATTCGCAGCCAAGTAAGAACCAATCAAGATGTTACCATTCTTTGGATTAACACTTACACATGTAGGATTTGATGGCATTTCATCCGCTGTTCCAGAGATGAAAGAAGAACTCTCTACCGAACCGCTAATTGTGTTGTAGCTTACATACTCAATAGATGGAGCACCCAATGGAGCATTAATAGTGTACAAAGTATTCTCATAGCAAGTCATGTAAGTAGCCTTGCCTAGAACAGACACATTGTCATTCTTGTCGATTTTCTGGACAGTAGACGGGATGTCGTTATAGTTACCCCAAGAGATCACAAAAACATTACCCGATTTGTCCGATGCCATTTTGTTTGGGTTCACAATCACGTCAATCTTAGATGCGACCTTGAAAGAGTCAAGACCAATCTTTGAGACATACTTTCCATTTGGATAACCATTTCCTGAGTTCCAGCCATCAGAAATAGCCACATAAAGACAACCGTTTGCGATTGTGATTTCCTCAGGGTTTGGACCGACTGCGATTGAGTCCTCAAAAGCCAATGAAGTTGTGTCGATCTTTGCAACGTAACCATCATAAAGAGAGACGTAAATTTTGCCATCAGAAGCAGCAAGTCCACGAGGATTACCTGGCTTTCCGCTTTCTGGCTTGATAGTCTTGATGCTTGTCAAAGAGTTTCCATCCACAACCTCGATTGTGTTTGAGCCGGAAACAGCGATGTAGATTTTGCCTCCATAACGAAGGATATCCTGTCCGGTATCACCCAAATTACGACCGTTAGCTGCGGCAAACTGATAATAGTAGCTACTTCCATCTGTTGGATCAATTGCCGACACTGACGCATTGTTGTTATTCCATGAGCCCTCATTGAGCACATAAATAACTTTATTTGATGACTTTTTCAAATCATCTTCTTCGTCGTCACATGCTGTGAACGACACCATTCCGAGCATAAGAAGAGCCATTGCTCTAAATGATCTCTTAAAATCCATTTGTTTTAGTATTATTAATTAAAATTTAAATTCTACCGATGCTTTATACGACCGTTTTGGCATAGGATAAAACCTCACCACCTCGTATTGTTTGTCTGTCAGATTAACGACGTCGCCTCTCAATTTCATATCAAACTTCTTAAAATCAAATGTTTTATATAGAGAGACTCCATGTTCTGCATAAGCCTCCATCATATTCGGTCTGATATTTTGAGGCAGATAATATCGTTTACCCACCGCATTGACATTGTAGGACACATTTACAATCGGATTTTCAAAAGCGACGCTGCCATTACCCGAATGTTTAGGAATGTAAGGAAGCTGATGCTCATAAATATCAGATTTCGGATCAGTCAAATCGACAGCATATTGATAAGCGTATTTTGCGGTGAAAAACAACGACATGCGATCAGAAGTTTTCACTTCAAGATTAGTCATAAAATCCAATCCCTTGATCTCCACATATCCCATATTCACAATGCTCCAAATAAACATCTTCGGCATTGCGACAATCTTGTCGTCGACTTTATTGAAATATCCGTCTGCCGAAATGCCAAATGATTTCACACGTCTTTCTTCCGACCCATATTGATACGAGACACCGACATTGAATTGCTTCGTCTTCTCCGGATCAAGAGTTCTCGCACCAAAAGAGTTGAAATACAGTTCATTGAAAGTAGGCATTCGAAAAATATCTTTGTAAGAAGCTCTAAAATAAATAGAAGGAGCAAAAGGTTTATAGGAGACGGCAATGGAAGGAGACAGATGTTGATAATTATCCGGTGCTTCGCCTATCTCCACTTGGTTGAAGAAGAATGAGCCCAGCAAAGTGGCTGTCGCCGTCACCTTCTCATTCTTAAATTTTCCGCTCAACGCATCCAACAAAGTATGACGCTGAGGGAAGACACAATCATAGATATTGGAGTTGAAACTGTTAAGTATATAGTCGGTGGCGTTTGCCATCGAGAAATGTTCGGTAAAATTATGTCGCACCACCGCAGTCCCATACCATTCACGCTGGAAATAGCGGTTATCCAGTTTTCCTCCAGGATACATCATTGCCTCATCATGGTAGTAGCAACCATTCCAGTTGAATTTGCCACCGATTATCAACATCGTTCTATCCCAATCAGTGCGAGATACCACCTCTGCGAACGCATTCTTATCCTTCAAAGTCTCATTGCTCACGGTATTGTAATAGATCACACCTCCAGGCAATTCCCGGTCAGATACGTAATAATGAGTTTTGGCTTTTAACTGAGTCTTTGGTGATAAAAAAAATCGTCCCGACAACTCACCATGCCCACACACAGACTCACTATGTTCACGTCGCTCCTCCGTCTTCAACGTACCATTGGTAAGAGTGTAGGGATAATTACCGTCGGCACGGGAAAAATCAGCAGAAGCCTTGATTTTATTATTTTTATTTTCTCCAATTTTATGATCGAAAAACAGATGCGGATTGACAAAACCGAATGATCCACCGGTAAGTTTGGCGACAACATGATAATTCTTATCTGAATTGATCGGATCATAACTCATAAGGTTCAGCACCGAAGTCGACGCGAAATGAGAAGCACTCACATTAATATCACAATCTTCTCCTATATACAACCGAATCTCATCAAGTTGATCGAGAGAAAACATACCCAAATCTACCTGACCATTCTGGCAGTCAGTGACAGGCAAACCGTCGTAACATACCAAAGTATGTTTGGCTCCAAGACCTCTCACAGAAACAGTTTTCAGACCACCCACTCCACCATAATCCTTAATCTCAGCACCAGCCATACGGCGCACAGCATCCGAGACGCCTTGTAAAGCAAGACGGTCTGATTTTTCCAGGCAGAGTGTTTGAGTTGTATTGGTGGTAGGTAATAATTCGCGGCTTTTCCCCGTCACCACCACCTCATCTATTTTCGTATCAAAGGAAATGCTGTCGGAAGGGGTTCCGTAGGCGACGCATACAGAACCCAACATAAAAGGGATAAAAAATACAGCTCTGAAACTAATGCACATCCTATTGGCTGATTATTACCATATCAAACACACCAACAACGAATGAGCGAAACACATAAAGGAAAATACCAAAACAAAACATGAACCGTCGTCTTGGACAATCATCCTATTGCCTCTCCTCGGAAGCGTGTAGGTGTATGTTGTTTTGCAGGTCTTCTGACTTCCTTCAATCGCTCGCCTTCCCATCCATCAAGACAGTGGCATTTTTGTAAATGAACGATCCTCTACCAAAGGTTACAGCAGCGGGACTGTCCGGGACTCACACCCGATTCCCTTTTAATCCGAAACGAAAATACGAGTCGGAACAAAACAGGCGCAAAGATACAAAAAATTACGACTATCTCTTCTTTGGTCTGAACTCATTAATCAAATTCCAAAATTCTGGAAGTTTCTTATACTCTTCCATATCAAAATCGACAAGGATATCGACGATGTAGGTAGGTTGCTTTTCTAAAGACTTTCTTATATAAGGCAAGCCTTTTGAATATTCACCCAACACTCCATATGTGCAGGCTATATTAAAGTAGTCGTCTGAATCTTCTGCTATTTCCGTTTCACACAACGACCTTGCCTTATCCTTTTGACCTAAAAGAGCATAAGCATATTTTGCGTGTCTTCCTGAAACAAATTCTTGGTCCTCCAGCAGTTTCTTCAAAATCTGTTCTCCATCTTTCTGTCTTCCCATTTTATACAACAATGTCGCCTTTTTTAAGTTATCGAAATTATCCTCGACAATTGCACACGACTGTTCTAAATCATCCATAGCACCTTGTAAATCACCTTTCAGTTGTTTGATCTCAGATTTTTTGTCTAAAAGTGATTTTTTGTCTAAAAGTGCCTTTTTACTTAAACGTTTCACACTAGAGTTAGAATTGTCTTCAAGCAGTACGTCAGCAGTCGCTAATGCTTTATCGTACTCTCCCATTACTGTATAAATTCTCAATTTAGAACGCCAGCATCTCATTTTTTTAGGATCCACCGCATAGGCAGAATCACAGTATGCCAAAGCTTTGTCGTATTCACCGGCCAACAAATAGCAGTCTGCTATATACAAACAAGCAATATAATCGTTTGCTTCTCCAGAATGCAATGTGGAAGAATAAATATCTATAGCCTCATAAACTTTTCCATAATTATAGTAAAGATTAGGGATTACGTTTTCACTGATAAGTTTAGAAGGTTTTTCCTCCACCCTATTCTTGAGTTTGTTCATAACACTATCAAACGATGTGGAATCAACCAGTTCATTTAGCAAATGGGAGGCTTCCTCAAAATACTTTGTAGGGATAGCAGACAGAACATCATCAAATGCCTTGTCATACTCTTTCATCATCAAATATGATTTTCCACGTAAGATATACGTATAATAACTATCTGAAAAATTATCAAGTGTTGTTGTGTACCAATCAGCAGCCGCCTTATAGTTTTTCTTCAGATACTCATTTTGAGCCACACCTCTGTAGGCCTGATGATTTGGTTCCATTGCGATAACCTTCTTTAATTCAGCTGTCGACTTATCATACTGCTTCATTTTTCTAAACATGATTGCCCTATCCAACAATACTTCTTTATTACTAGGATCTATGGAAATGGCGAAATCATACTCTTTCAACGCAGCGACAGTATCATGTGACTCCAGATAGAAAGAGGCTTTTGTTCCATGATAAACCGGAAGATTAGGGTCCTTCTTACCGTATTTGATTGCCTTGTCTATATTCTTAAAAGCATTATCAAAATCATTCATCTGATAATAGAGAACCGACAACATAAAAAGAGCCTCTACATCCTTAGAGTCCTTCTTTATCGCCTTCTTCAAATTTTCCAAGGCTCCAGCATAGTCTTTTTGGGCATATAATGCACGCGCGCTTCTAACTTCAACCGATGTAGCACACACTGTAGAGATCGAGATCCAGACAGCACATAATACTGCAATTATTTTCTTCATGTTCACAAAAGTTTAACAGTCCTTAATATTTTCAGAAACAAATATACAAACAAAAAGATAAAAAACAAGTTTACAATAAATGATTCAATATAGTTCGACCTCTAACTATCAACATTTTGTCATCTCGCAAATAATCATTACCTTTGCGGCAAAATTTACATCCATATTATTTTATGATTACAATAGACCAACTAAAAGATGTGTTGGAACGCGAGGACGCGTTGAGGAGGTATCTTTGACATAGATGCCAAGCGTGTGCAGATTGAGGAAGAAGAGATGCGTACGCATGACCCTAATTTTTGGGAAGACCAGAAGGCAGCGGAAGCCCAGATGAAGAAGGTGAAAGACCTTAAGCGTTGGGTGGAGAAATACGAAGCCGTACACAATGCGGCTCAGGAGGTTCAGTTGTCGTTCGACTTCTACAAAGAGGAGTTAGTGACAGAGGCAGACGTTGACCAAGCCTACGAGAAAGCTATTGCATTGGTGGAAGACCTTGAGATGCAGAACATGCTTCGTGCAGAAGAGGACAAGATGAGCGCAGTGCTTAAGATTGTTGCCGGTGCTGGTGGTACAGAGGCACAAGACTGGGCAGAGATGCTATTCAGAATGTATCAGCGTTGGGCCGACCGCCAAGGATATAAATGTGAGATTTCCAACTATCAGGACGGTGATGAAGCCGGATTGAAGACAGCCACAATGAAGATTGAAGGAGACATGGCTTACGGATACCTTAAGAGTGAGAACGGTGTCCACCGTTTGGTGAGAGTGTCGCCATACAACGCTCAGGGAAAACGTATGACTTCATTCACATCTGTGTTCGTGGTTCCATTGGTTGACGACAGTATCGAGATTGAGATCAATCCAGCAGGATTGTCATGGGATACATTCCGTTCATCTGGAGCGGGTGGACAGAACGTCAACAAGGTGGAGTCTGGTGTCCGTTTGCACTATAAGTTCCACAATGTTTTGACAGACCAAGACGATGAGATCGTAATTGAGAACACAGAGACACGTGACCAGCCAAAGAACAAGGAGAACGCATTGCGTCTGTTGAAGTCTCAATTGTATGATATAGAGTTGGAGAAGCGTCGCCAGGAGACAGCCAAGATCGAGGCTGGAAAGAAAAAGATCGAATGGGGAAGCCAGATCCGAAGCTACGTGTTCGACGACCGCCGTGTGAAAGACCATCGTACTGACTACCAGACATCCAACGTCAACGCCGTGATGGATGGAGACATCGACGGATTCATCAAAGCATATTTGATGCAGTTTGGCGGAGGACAATAATTCTTTGGAATTAAGAGTTAAGAATTAAAAATGAAGAATTGAGGGTGTATCAGCATTTGTTTGATACACCCTCTTAATGCATAACCTATATATTGCCATCTTTTTCTTCCTGCAATACGGCACCGAACCTATCCAACATTATTTTGCGCTACCATTGTTCACAACTACAGCCATTCTTTTCTTTCATGAAGCGATCACAAAACCTCATGACCCCATATCTCCTCCAAACAAAATGGCAATCGCACTTATAATTTTGTATGCTTCCTACCCTTTCGTATCCATGCTGTTGGGAGAAAGATTCCCTAAAATCGTCACATACATCATGCCATGCCCCATCACGACAATATCTATCGCTATTTATTCATGCTACAAAAAGAAAAATATATTGTTGCTGGCCACGCTTACAATCTGGGGACTGACCGGTGTGAAGGCTTTGTTTTTCAATGTCTACGAAGACTTAATCCTTCTAATTGCAGGAATATACTGTTTGAGACAATGCATAATTCGTAATGCATAACACATAACATAAAATGAATCATTTCCAAAACAATCAGTTTTTGTCACAATCGTATGCATCATCTGAATGATTTTCAACTTTTATTTGTAGTTTTGTAAAAAAATTGTGGACAAAAGAGATAAGGAGTTTTTTAGAAAACATCTACCTTCTTTTGGGCTTTGGCGACCAATCATTCAATATAATTTGAAACATTGAATTAATATGAGGAGAAAAGCACTTTCATTAATTGTCACATTGGCTGTATGTATGTCTATGTTTGCTGGCACCGATAAGAGTGCCAAATCAGATGACGGTCAAATTGAGAATATTATTTCTCCTGTCGATATATCCCAGTCTCCTTTGAAATTCAAAATTCTATCGGATTCTACAGTTGAGGTAGAAAAGGTGAATTATAAAGACCTTGACTCTGTAAATATCCCTTCAAAAGTAAGGATTGATGGCAAAGTGTATAATGTCACCAGCATCGGAGAACGGGCATTTAAGGGCTGTAGCAGTTTGACTAGCATCTCTATTCCTAAGAGTGTCTCCAGCATCGGATCTGAGGCATTTAAGGGCTGTAGCAGTTTGACTAGTATCTCTATTCCTAAGAGTATATCCAGCATCGGAGGTCGTGCATTTTATGGCTGTGAGAAACTTACACCACACTTGTTGACTTACGATAATGGCACAAAATGCTATGGTTGGGTCGGGGAAAAAGATTCTTGCGTCAATGTTGT
>JAEEMG010000036.1 GCA_016283095.1 Paludibacteraceae bacterium
GGAGTCGGCTCAAAATCATCAAACAATGAGCGTTGTGTCATTTGTGTCGTGTCAGACGGTACGGACGTTGGAGTCGGTTGACTCTTTCGTCTTTCCACACTTTCACGGTGTATGTATGCCAACAAAGTAATCGTTTGCAACGTCTTTCCAAGACCCATATCATCAAGAAGAATGCATCCGATGGCTGAAAGATAATGGTTTACAAGGAATTGGAATCCCTCAATCTGATATTTACGTAATGTGGCATTCACAAAATCCGGCACATCGACTTTGACATTCGTCAGCGTGGGGATTTCCTTTTTCTCCAGCACTGTTTCTAGCAAAACAGTTGACGAGCGGTGCAGTCTCACATCATCAGTCTTTGATGCGGACGCCACTTTGGCAAGGTCGGCATAGGTAGAAAACCAGATGTCAGGGATGACGAAAAACCTACCGTCTTCAAAATTGAAAATATGCTCGCCATTCTTGATAAGCATGGCGATTTCTTTGAAACGGATTTTCTCTTCACCCACTTCAACATACATCTTCAAATCATACCAATCGCCGATGACATCGTGTTTGTAGACAAGACGTGGTTCTAATGGAATGAATTTCGGAGCGTCGATTATAACATTGTCAATCAAACCATTATAATCTGAAATCCATTGGTATATATTATGTTCGGCACTGTTGTCCTCACAGATTAGATGATCATCGGATTTTGTCAAACCAGTTTCCAATACCTCTTCTAAAATGCAATTCTCCATAATCGTGTTTCTCTCAACGATGAAGAATTTAGGTCGGCCGTTTACAAATCCTGCGTATTCCACTCCTTTTGACGAATTGTCAAGATTGTAGTTGAATGTCTTGTCGTCGTACTGGTATTCCACCGTTGGAACTAAAGAACTTTTGTGATTCAACGACTTGTCGATCGTCAGCTTCAGTACCGGCGACACATTTACATTGACAGCTGTGATTCCATCAAGTATGACGTCGAATTTCGACAACATATCGGAAATGAAAGATTTGCAATAATGGTCGACATTTTCCTGTTTCACAACGATTTCCGACTTCAGGAAGAATGGGTTAAGGATGGTCGATCTGGCATTCTCAAACACAAGGATCCTAGATCCGTATGTCGACGCGTAGTTTTCCAGCATGAACACAGCCATGCACGGATTGGTGCACACTATCTTCACATCCTTTCTCTCAATATTGTTGAGTGGAATAATCTGTCCGGAATGGGAAATATTCATACTATAATGAATAGATCCGTCCGGGAAAAAAGAGAATTTTGGATGCACCGCAGATTTTTCGTCTGTGATGTTGAAACAGTCTGATTTTAGGATTTGTTTTGCGTGAGGCTGACGTACAGCGACAATAATATCGGGGTTGGCAGCAAGTATGGAATATATTTCCTTTGCTTGCGAATCGATATAGTTTAATATCTTAGCGAAGATGGAATCGTTGCGACGTAGGTTCTCTTTATTGTCGTAGACAGCCTTCATCTTGGCTATTTCTGTGTTGTAGACGGATATAGAGTATTTGGATTTCCTTACAAACAGATTAAAGATGTTCTCAGGCTCATAATTTGTGGTTTTTCGTACTAAAACTTTCTCCTTTTCATCGAGATCTTCCACAATCATGTCATTATTGCTGACAAAACGAACGATATCATAAGAGCCGTTGCTGTTTTCTTTCAGCAAAGCACTTAGGAAAATCCCGTCAAAAAATTGGTCGGAAGAAACTAAAATCGCGAATTTTATTTGGCTGTCGTTTCCTTCCACCATATTTTTTCACCTTCTATGTACAAACCTTTGTCTATATTGTTGCTATAGATCATTCCAGTGCCGAGTCCTTGTGGAATATCAACATTAATTGTAGACGACCATTGTGAGATGGCAAGCAGACCGACATTGCTTTCAAGAGCTGATGTCGCCCAATAACCGATGCCACGCTCTTTGGCTGTTTTGATCCACTCGTTAGCACCTGTCAAACCACCGCATAAAGTTGGTTTCAATATGATATATTGTGGTTTGACAGTGTCGAGCAATTCTGCCATCTCATCCGCACGTTTTGTTCCGATCAACGATTCGTCAAGCGCAACGTCGACACGGCTTTCCGAACAACAACGTGTAAGGCCAGCGATGTCTGCCACTTTCACGGGTTGCTCAATTGAATGGATATCAAGAGAATGAAGTATAGGTTCAACTTCATTCAGATAAAAATCAGATGTATATGCACAATTAGCGTCTACACGCATCGTTATTGAGTTTCCGAACTCAGCACGTATAGCTTTGAGCAAATCCATCTCTTTATTGAAATCCTTGCTGCCTATCTTGAATTTCAGGCAACGGAATCCCATATCATATTTTTCTTTTGCACGACGCAGCATCACATCAATCTCACCCATCCAAATGAGTCCGTTGATTCGTATGCCATCCTTTCCTTTGCAGAAAGGAGTGTCGAAAATTCTCTCACTTCCTCGTCTCATCTGCATCTCAGCACACTCAAACGCGAATCTCGCAGATGAGAGATTAGTGAAATCAATTTTACTCAAGTCTCCATGACGCTCATACTCTGCGGCTTTTGTTTTCAGAATATCATATAGGCCATCGCCATATTCCGGGCTTAATCCATATAATGGAGCACACTCTCCCATACCAGAATTACCGTTTTCATCGGTGATTTTGATATAAAATGCAGTATGGTCGTCGAGTGACCCACGTGATGTGAACACTCGCTCGTTGAAAATCAATTTATATGGCGTAATGGAGACTTTCATTTATAGATTGATGATGGATGGTGAATGATAGCCATCAAACTTGTTATGGGAATTTCGGATATTTTGAGAAATCTGGTTTTCTTTTTTCCAAGAATGCTTTTGAACCTTCGTGTGCTTCATCAAGATTGTAGTAAAGCATAGTCATATCGCCAGCAAACTCCTGTATGCCGACCTGTCCGTCAAGTTCTGCGTTCAATCCACGTTTGATCATACGTAGAGCGAGAGGCGACAACTCCATCATCTTCTCTGCCCACTCCACATAAGCGTCTTCAAGTTCAGCCAAAGGAACAACTCTGTTCACCAAACCCCAATCCAAAGCCTGCTGGGCTGTGTATTGCTGGCATAAGAACCAAATCTCACGTGTACGTTTCTGGCCAATTACAGATGCCATATATGATGATCCGAATCCGGCGTCGAAACTACCTACACGAGGACCAGTCTGACCGAATTTTGCATTTTCAGATGCGATTGTAAGGTCGCAGACAACATGAAGGACATGTCCGCCACCGATAGCATAACCATTGACTGCCGCAATAACAGGTTTAGGCAGACTGCGTATCTGCTTCTGCACGTCAAGCACCGACAGACGTGGCACACCACCTTCGTCGATATATCCACCTTTTCCTTTGCAGTGCATGTCACCACCCGCACAGAATGCGACGTCTCCAGCACCAGTAAGCACCACGACATTGATGTCGGAATGTTCACGGCAGATTGCCAAAGCATCAGACATTTCTGCTGTAGTGAGAGGAGTGAATGCGTTGCGGTAACGCTCTCTGTTGATTGTTATACGGGCGATTCCGTTATAGAAATCAAAAATGATCTCCTTATATTCTTTGATTGTTGTCCAATTTCTCATGATTCAAATAAAAAAAGATTCGGCGAAATGGGATTAGCCAACTCGTGAAATATGTGCGCCAAGAGCTTTCAATCTCTCGTCGATCTGCTCATAACCACGGTCGATCTGGTCGATGTTGGAAATAGTGCTTGTGCCTTCTGCACTCAATGCTGCGATCAAAAGCGCGATACCGGCACGAATATCAGGCGACGACATCTTGGCTCCACGAAGTTTTCCGTTTTTTCCAAGGCCAATCACAGTGGCACGGTGAGGGTCGCACAAAATGATCTGGGCTCCCATATCGATAAGTTTGTCGACGAAGAACAGACGGCTTTCAAACATCTTCTGATGAATCAAAACACTTCCTTCTGCCATCACAGCAACAACAAGGAATACAGAAAGCAAGTCTGGTGTCAATCCTGGCCATGGAGCATCTGATATTGTAAGGATACCACCGTCGATGAATTTGTCGATAACCATAGGTGTTGAACCGTGCACAACGATATCATCACCCTTAATCTCCAAGTCGACACCTATTTTCTTGAATGCAGACGGGATGATTCCCAAATCAGGCATGTTGACATTCTTGATTGTGATTTCCGACTTTGTCATTGCAGCCATTCCGATGAAACTGCCCACTTCAATCATATCTGGAAGTAGACGGTGCTTGCATCCATTAAGTTTTTTGACTCCTTCGATTGTAAGCAGGTTGGAACCGATTCCTTTGATTTTGGCTCCCATAGTCACAAGCATCTTGCAAAGTTGCTGTACGTAAGGTTCACAAGCTGCATTATAGATAGTTGTGGTGCCATTGGCAAGAACTGCAGCCATCAGGATATTGGCTGTACCAGTCACGGAAGCCTCTTCAAGAAGCATATATTTGCCCTGCAATCCGTCTTTAGTTCCAACACGGTAGAGACTGCCTTTAGCATCGTAGTTGAATTCCGCACCAAGTTCAATCAAACCATGGAAATGGGTATCCAAACGTCGTCTACCAATCTTATCTCCTCCTGGTTGAGGGATGATAGCCTTTCCGAAGCGAGCAAGAAGCGGACCGATAAGCATCACCGATCCACGAAGCATGGTGCATGATTTAGCAAACTCCTCGGTTTCGATATAGTCAAGATTGATGTTTGAGGCACAGAAAATATAAGTGCCCTTGCTAACCTTTCTTACACTTACTCCAAGGTTGATTAGCAACTGAATTAGGTTGTTGACATCAAGGATGTCAGGCACATTGCTGATCTCAATTTCTCCTTCAGAAAGCAATGTGGCGCAAATCACCTGTAATGCCTCGTTTTTTGCGCCGGCCGGAGTTATTTCACCGGATAGGCTGTAGCCGCCTTCAATTACAAATTTTGCCATTATTATTTAGTTCTTTGTTTTTTATTCTTTTTTCTTACAGACCATCCGAAAGTGCCAATCATATCTCCCAGCGTGAAGTATTCACCATGGGAATACGCGATAAGCTCAGCTTTGTCAAGTTCGAATTTGCCTGTCTCTTTGTCGATATACTTGTCGTCTGCCAGCACGTTCACCACATCAGCGATAAACATGTCGTGGCTGCCAAGTTTCATGATCTCACGCACTTTGCATTCGATTGCGACGGGAGACTCTTCCACGTAGACGGAATTGATCACCGCAGTTTTTTGGGGAGTCAGGTGAGCCTCTTTGAATTTGTTGTAGTCTCTACCCGACCTTACGCCGCACCAGTCTGTGGCTTTGGCTATTGACTTGGAAGTCAGGTTGATGACGAATTCTCCTGTACGTTTGATGATCTGGTAGCTGTGTCGCTCCGGACGGATCGAGACGTAGCACATAGGAGGATTGGTACAAATAGTGCCCACCCAGCTTGCAGTGAATACGTTGTAGCTTTCAGCGTCGTCACCACAGGAAATCAGTGCGGCAGGCACTGGATATATCATATTGCCTGGCTTGAATGTCAGTCTCATTACAACACAATGATATCCTCTACGTCAACCGTTTTTTCGCAGTATTGGCAGACGTATGTCTCTGCAGACGGATGAAGCTGACGGAATTTAGTCTTCATCGGCTCGTTGTTTGTGATGCACTTAGGATTCAAGCATTTCATCACGCCGATCACCTCCTGCGGATAGTTCAATGCCATCTTTTCCACCACCTTATAATCACGGATGATGTTGATTTTGGCATGAGGAGCTATAAGCGCAACCTTGTTCACCTCCGTCTGTTCTAAAAATTTCTCGGAAATCTTTATTATAGCCTTCTTGCCAAGCTTGGCACTGTCGAGATTATATCCGAAAGTGATCTGGCTGTGAGTATTCTTTAGGTTAAGAATAGCGATCACTTTGAAAAGCTTGTCCGAAGGAATATGGTCGATCACTGTACCCTCTTTGAGAGCAGCAACTTTTAATTCTTTATTGTCGATAGTCATTGTTGCAAAATTAGATTAAACCAAGAGCGTCACAAATCACAGCCTGACGGGCATACATTCCGTTTTTAGCCTGCTGGAAATAGTAAGCCTGTGGTGTGTCGTCAACATCATTAGCTATTTCGCCGACGCGAGGAAGCGGATGAAGAACCTTCATGTTAGGACGTGTGTTTCCAAGCATTGATGCGCATAGAGTGTACACGTTCTTCACTCTTTCGTATTCCATCAAGTCGGAGAAACGCTCCTTCTGCACTCTCGTCATATATAATATGTCTGTATTGCCAATCACGTCTTGAGACAATTCTTTCAAATCCTGGAAAGGGATGTTATTCTCTTTGCAGAACAACTTGTATTTCTCAGGCATAGCCAGTTCGTTTGGAGCGACGAAATTGAAAGTTGGAGAGAAATGAGACATCGCCATGATAAGCGAGTGTACTGTACGTCCATATTTCAAGTCGCCAACCATTGTGATGTTGATATCGTTGAGTCTTCCCTGAGTCTGCTGGATAGTGAAAAGGTCAAGCATTGTTTGGGTTGGATGCTGGTTCGCACCGTCTCCTGCATTGATGACAGGAACATCGGTAACTTCAGACGCGTATCTTGCAGCTCCCTCTATGTGGTGGCGCATCACGATAACGTCAGCGTAGTTGCTCACCATCTTAATTGTATCCTTTAGCGTCTCGCCCTTTGATGTGCTGGACGTAGCAGCGTCGCTAAAACCGATAACTCTTGCACCAAGACGGTTGGCTGCAGTTTCAAAACTCAAACGTGTGCGAGTAGAAGGCTCAAAGAAAAGTGTTGCCACAACCTTTCCTTGCAATATCTGTTGATTGGGGTTCTTTTCAAACTCTTTAGCGGCAGACAACACTCTTAAAATATCGTCTTTGCTGTAGTCTGTAATAGAAACCAAACTTTTACCTTTCATTGTATGACTTATTGAAAAATTACACCGCTAAATTACAATAATTTTGCAAAAACTTAAAACAATAAAGCAACAAAGAATTAATGATAATAAAAAAAACTCACTATATTTGCGAACGAAAAAAGAATTAGAATTATTTATAACAAAGAATTTATGGGCAAGATCATAGCAATAGTTAATCAAAAAGGCGGTGTCGGCAAAACGACAACGACTGTGAACTTGGGCGCTTGTTTAGCTACATTAGACAAGAAAGTTCTTATAATTGATGCGGACCCTCAGGCTAATGCTTCGTCAGGATTGGGATTGGATATTTCCGAACTCAACAATACTATCTATGAGTGTATGTTGGACGGGGCTAATCCAAAGGATGGTGTGCAGAACACTAGTCTTGAGTGCTTGAAGATTTTGCCTTCACATATCGACCTTGTCGGAGCTGAAATAGAGCTTCTTCAGGTGGAAGAGAGAGAGAGCGTTTTGAAAAAAGTGCTTGCGGGAATCAAAGATGACTACGACTTTATTCTGATAGACTGCTCACCTTCCCTTGGTATGGTCACTGTCAACGCCCTGACAGCTGCCGACTCTGTGCTTATTCCTGTCCAGGCTGAGTATTTTGCACTTGAAGGTATCGCCAAGTTGGTGAATACAATGCAGATCGTGAAGAAGAAATTGAATCCATCTCTTTCAATTGAGGGATTCCTTATCACTATGTATGACCCTCGCGCAAGATTGGGTCGCCAGGTGATTGAGGAGATCACTCGCTACTTCGGCGAAATGACATTCCAGACGGTAATCAACAGAAATGTGAAACTGGCAGAGGCTCCAAGCTTTGGCCAGAGCATTATCGAATATGATATTGAAAGTAAGGGTGCTCAGAACTATATGCAGTTCACTCAGGAGTTCCTTGCTCGCAACGCATCAAAAACATATTCTGGAGAACTTAAATAACATAAGATGCTGAACAACAATAACAAAAATAAATTTAAGCCTGGTGGTCTGGGCAAAGGTCTTGGTGCTCTTTTGGGTGACAAGAATATGTCTGAGGAGAAAAAAGCTGAGGTTGAAGAGAAAATTGAAAATCTGAAAGGATCTTCTTCCCTTGAGGAGATCTCTTTGGATCTCATTGAAGCTAATCCCGATCAGCCTCGACGCGAGTTTGACTCTGAAAAGATGCAGGAACTTGCTGATTCCATCAAGCAGATTGGTGTGATTCAGGCTATTACAGTTCGTAAAGTTGGTGACAAATATCAGATTATCTCTGGTGAACGTCGTTACAGAGCATCAAAACTTGCTGGTTGCACTACAATCCCAGCTTACATCAAGGATATTTCAGACAATGAAGTGCAGGAGATGGCTCTTGTGGAGAATATCCAAAGAGAGGATTTGAATGCTGTGGAAATTGCGATGGCTTACCAGAATCTGATGCAGGTGTGCAACTACACTCAGGAACAGGTAAGTGAGAGAGTTGGAAAAAACAGATCCACTGTCACAAACTATCTTCGTATCCTTCGTTTGCCAGCACCTGTCCAGGTAGGTTTGAAGGAACGTAAAATCGAAATGGGACACGCCCGTGCCCTACTTGGTTTGGATGATGAGAACGAAATCATCCAGGCTTATCAGAAGGTGGTGAGAGACTGTATGTCTGTAAGAAAAACGGAGCAGATGGTGCAGGATGAAAAATCGAAGAAGTTCGATTCTGATCCTGAGACTCCTGCTAAACCTTCCAAACAGTTGCCAGAGGAATATGAGGCATTGAAGAATCGTTTGCAGAAAATCTTTAATGTTAAATCAGATTTGGTTCGCAACAACAAGGGTGCTGGAAAGATTACAATTCCGTTCGGAAGTGATGATGAACTTGAAAAGATCATAGAAACATTGGATAGCATCCAGAGAGGTGAATAAGTTGGAATCTACAAGAAAAATATTAGTCTCACTTATATTTGTCATTGCGAATAGCATCACTGCTTTTTGCAATGATTCTCTTGTCGTGACTAACGAAGGAAAACCGTCAGTTGCAGATAGCCTCCATTCGCAAGCAAATACCGTCGCTGACAGTGCTAAATCTGTTGCAGACGCGATTGACAGTTTGAATGTTGTTGCTGTCGCAGACAGTGCTGATGCCTTTGTTATTTCAACCGCAGATAGTGTAGTTGCACCGTCGTCTAAACAAAAAAAATCAAGAAAGAGAGCTGACGAAGAGTATTGGATGCCAGATCCTAAAAAGGCGATGTGGTTGTCTCTTCTATTTCCTGGAGCGGGTCAGATCTACAACCGTTCATATTGGAAAGTGCCTTTGATATATGGACTTGGAATAGGAAGTTTTTATGTTGTCTCGTTCCAAGGACGAATGTATAAGGAATATTCAGCGGCTTACTACTCATTGGTAGACAATGATCCTAAGACACGTGATTTTGATCCTATTTTTGAAGGATTAGGACAAGTGGATGATAATTGGAAGAAGACGGTGCTCGAACGAAAGATGAATACATATAGAAGATACAGAGACATGTGTATATTCGCGTCTGTACTGCTATATATCGGCAATGCGTTGGATGCCTTTGTTGATGCCCATCTTTATGATTTTTCAATTTCTGAAGATTTATCTCTGAATATCAGACCAGAAATTAGATACGATGAACATTTCGCAACTGTGAATGGATCCCAACAGTCGCTTGGATTGAAATTCACGTTGAATTTTGGAAACAGAAAATAAAAAATGATCAAAAAATTTATTTCCGTTGTTGCGGCGGTTACCTTCAACTCATTCATAGTTTTATCATATGCTGCGACAGATAGCAATGAAAATGAAGAAGTTGCAGAAGCGGAAGACAATGAAACAGAAAGTGAAGCAGATGATGAGGAGGCGTTAGAACTTCCTGTCGATTCTACAATTGCACAAAAGGACACTTCGGATTGTGACGAGATCAAAGATGTCGCATGTCTGCATGTACCAGAGGCTATGGAAGTAAGTTTGGATAGCCTGATCAGTGCATATCGCAAGAATTACCTTCAGTCGGATTGTATCACAGATTCTCTGGGAGAGGTGTTGGAGGACAGTGTTTATATCGAAAGGTTGAAAGCTATCCCGTCGATCATGGAGATGAACTACAACAATATAGTAAAGAGATACATAGAGCTTTACACTGTTAAGAAGAGAAAACAGGTGGAGTATATGCTTGGTCTTGGCAAATACTATTTCCCAATATTTGAAGACGTGCTTGATAGCGAGCAGATGCCGATAGAATTGAAATATCTGCCGGTGATTGAGTCCGCACTTAATCCACGTGCATTCTCCAGAGCCGGAGCGTCAGGATTGTGGCAGTTTATGTTTTCTACAGGAAAAATGTACGGACTAGACGGCAATAGTTTGGTGGATGAGCGTCGTGACCCATTCAAGGCGACGCATGCCGCTGCTAAATATCTGAAGAATCTTTACGGAATATACAAAGATTGGTCGCTTGTGATCGCCGCATACAACTGTGGTCCTGGAAATGTGAATAAGGCGATCCGTCGTTCTGGAGGCAAACGAGATTATTGGGCTATCTACCCTTTCCTACCTCGTGAGACACGTGGATATGTGCCTGCGTTTATTGCTGCCACATATACGATGACATACTTTGCAGAGCATAAGATTTGTCCGGCGAATATCCAATTCCCTCTTGCATGCGACACTGTCCATACGTCAAAGCGTATGAGTCTGCAGCAGATAGCAGCAATCTTAGGACAGGATATAGATGTGTTAAGAAATTTGAATCCTCAGTATCGACGCGATATCATCCCAGGTTCAAAGGAGTATACTGTATGTTTGCCAAGTTCGGCAGTCAACGGATTCATTGAGCACGAGGATACAATCTGCAATTATAAGAAGGAGGAACTTTGTCCTCAGCGTATACAGGTGGAGCCAGCGTCGTATGGCAGAGGCTATTACGGACCAAGTAACGGACGTGTATATAGAGTGCGTCAGGGCGATACTCTTGGAGCGATTGCGAGACGTAACAGAGTAAGTGTAGCTCAGATAAAGAGATGGAATAATCTCCGTTCCGACAAATTGTCAATTGGACAAAAACTGATTGTGAGATAAGAATATAATCTCCATCGAGATTTTATCATAACAGGCCACGGTTGGCAAAACGAGTAATGTTTTGGCTACTGTGGCCTTTTATAATTCATAATTCGTAATTCATAATTCATAATTGTGGGGAAATACATCTGAGGAATGTATTTGAACAACATTTACCATTTATCATTTATATCCGGCCACGGTTGTAAAACAAGTTTATTATTCCTCTCCTACTATTTGATTTGTCTCCGCGTCGTAACTGATATTCTTATATTTTATTGGCAATAGAAGCTTTCCATTTACGTCAAACAAACCAACATAATCTCCTTTTTGAACCTTAAAGCCATACGAGGAAATATGATCACCTAAACATGTGATATTATCGTATTCTAATGGAATTATCCATTCCCCTTTTTTATTTGTGATGCCACATTTATGTTTTGAATCAAATACATAATAGAATTCGAGATACTTATTTTCAAAAAATCCACTTTCGGATTTTATACATGAATATCTAGCAGGCAAAACAACTTTACTTGAATCTATAAGTCCATATTTATTATTTTTCTCAAAAATGCGTTCGTCATAATATGTTCTTATATCTATTTCACCGTCTAAACTTATACGTTTTGATTCGTGACTCATAAACTTACCTTTTGTTATGATTTTTCCTGCGGTAGATAATATATATTGTTTTCCTTTTTTTGTGGCATAGTAACAATTTAAGAATTTGGTCCTATATCCATGAGTACGAAAACCAGAGTTTTTCCCATTTTCAAATTCAAAATGAGGTAAAAATGACATTTCTTTTATACAATGTGATTGTATTGTATCGTAAATGAACGGGGTAATGTTTTTGTTTTCACGAACTAATCCCCAATAATTACCTTTCTTTACAATGAAGATGTCATTAAATCCCCAAAAAGCCTTCCAATTTTCAAAAACATACTGTACATTAAGCAATGAATCCAATACGTAATAATATTTTTTATTTTTTTCAATATATATAAGATCTTTGTTACAATATATTAATTTGTCATTTCTAAACGATTGTTCTTCAGTGAATTTACCAGTTAAGTCAATGTATCCAATCAAAGAATCTTTTTGAGCTATAGCTCTTCCAGCTCTGAAGGGTGATATCAAATTAAATGTATCGGACACTTGTATGCCATTACTATCTACTAAACATAACTTATTGTCATTTATGTTTTTATGATAGAATGGCGTATATGAAGATCTTAGTTCTTTGGTATTTAAATAATAAGTTGTATTAATGGATAACGTATCTGTCAAATATATTTTGTCATCTTCAAAAAGAGTTTCATTATATATGATATGTTTATATTTCACAGGTAAAATTAATTTTCCTGTGCTATCTACCATGCCAGCTACAGAATCTTTGATGACAAGAAATTGGGTTGCCTCAAAATTAAAATCTTCTATTTCATCATAAATAGGTTCAACCAAAACGTTTCCTAATGAATCGGTCAAACCAGTGTGCTTGTTTTCGTAGAATGTACAAAATTTTGATTGTAAAGAAAATGGACATAAAGAATCTTTAGGAATTAATCTTGTTGCCAAACCATCCAAAACATTAAGCATCAATAATATAAAAAACACTATTCTTCTCATCTTCAACGTAATTAAGATTTGGATGCAAATTAAAAGGAATTTGAGGAACATGCAAAATATTTGGTTAATTCATATTTGTCGATACATCTGAGGAATTTATTTTGAACATCATTTATCATTTTGCATTCCTCATTTAGCATTTTATATCGTGCCACGGTAGCGATTCGTTTTATTCTTTACGAACTTCTATGCATATGATACGACTATTGATCCATTTGTCGCTATATCCAAGACGTTTATAGTCAGCAATTGCTTGATCTATACTTAATTCAGGATCTTGCATTTGATCAAGACGTTGAGATGCGACTTGTGCCATCCATAATTTGAAAGGTTCTGCTTTGGGTGATGGAATGGATTGAATAATACGAAACATTTGTTCTTGATTTGCCACATCCGTCAATCGCATTTTTCCATCAGCAGCTAGCATTTTCAAAGCGTGACAATTTGTCACGGTTTCATTTCCTTCTGCCTTTAGTCTTTGTTTTAGTTTTCGCCAATATGCATTAGCATCCGAACTCTCTGTCAAAATAGCAATTACATCTACCACACAGAAGTACCATTGTTCTGTATCAGAATCCCATACTGTACGAACTTTCTTACTGTCGAAAATCTGTATTTCTTGTTGTTTTGTCATAGTATACCTAAATCTATGTTGTTTTTATACTGTTAAACTGTCAAAATAAATTCGCTGACAAAATTATATTATTTATCAATATTTGGAAAGCGAAACAAGAAAATATTTCATAACGTGACCTTAATAATTCATAATTCGTAATTCATAATGCGTAATTGTGGGGAAATACATCTGAGAAATTTTTTACAACATCATTCCTCATTTGTCATTTTGCATTCCTCATTTTGCATTTTATATAGTGCCCTGTTGTCGTTGGAATGTACCGACAATTACGAATTATGCATTACGAATTACGCATTATTTAAGTATCGCTCCTGCTACGGATGCCTGCGGATACATGGCTCCGTTTTCTGTCAATGAAATTCCGACTTTGTCGAATGGGACTACTTTCGCCAGTTTGAAGATGTCGCTCTGCTCTGGCCACATCGGATATCCTACAGCAGGACGGATGCCTGTCCATCCAAACTTGCTCAGGTTCTTTGCAAGATATTGGTTTCCTGCTTCTACAAGTCGGTCGGCAAGTGATTGGGCAAGCAATGCTTCATAATTGTCGTCGCCTTTCTTCAGCTCTTCTATATGCTTGATGAATGGTTCTGAAATTGTGGCTGCGAAGAATCCGAGGATATCTCCATCCGCTTTTATATGACAACAGATCGGTGCCCATGCATCGCACAACTGCAATGTCTCGTCATCTTTCTTTATCTTCAATCCATCCGCGTCTACAAAGGCTGGATAGAATGATTCCAACGAGTTGATTCCGAATCCAGGCATCTGCTGTAGTCTGTTTAACAGTTCTTCAGCATCCGCATGCAAGGATTTTGCCTCGTCGCTGCCATCTTTCACTCTCCAGACATGGTAGAAATATCTCCAGTCGATAAGCGGTCTGACCTCAGAAAGTGCGATCAATTCGTGGATTTTCTCGCCATTATATGGTGGTTCGACACTCTTCTCCACCTCTTTTTTCTCTGGAGCCGGAATCGAATGTGCCTCTGCTGGAGATTTCTCTTCTGAGCCTCCATTATTATATTCATCGCGTAGACGTTGCTGATACTCCTTGATTTCGGCGATGTACGCATCTCTGGAATCAGACAGTAGACGTGAGACAACCACAGGGTTTTGTGCCGCATCTGATGCTCTGATTACCACTCCATTCGGATATAACGGTGCCATTTTCAACGCTGTATGTAGATCGGAAGTCGTCGCTCCACCCACGATAAGTGGGATGCTGAGACCAGCCTCCTGCATCATCTTTGCCACCGTACACATCTCTTCAAGCGACGGTGTGATAAGTCCGCTCAAGCATACGACGTCACTTTTCTCTTCAATCGCAGTCTTGATTATATCATCCGGTGGCACCATAACACCCAAATCTGTGACGCTGTATCCGTTGCAAGTGAGCACCACTGCCACGATATTCTTTCCGATATCGTGAACGTCTCCCTTCACTGTGGCAATCACTAGTTTACCTGCGGAATGGGCGTCTCCATCGGATTTTGTGATGTATGGATTCAGGATCGACACAGCCTGTTTCATCGTGCGGGCTGTTTTCACCACCTGTGGTAAAAACATCTTTCCTTCACCGAATCGTTGGCCCACCTCATTCATTCCTTCCATCAACGGTCCTTCGATGATCTTCAGAGCTGAACCATATTTAGCCATCGCCTCCTCAAGATCAGGCTTCAATGTGGATCCGTTTCCTGTGATCAATGCCTGACGCAGACGCTCCTCGCATGTTGCAGGGGCTTGCGTTGGAGCAACGCTTTGTGTTTGCCCATTTGATTGAGGAGCACCATTTTTATTTGCCTTCTCTGCCTCTTTTCTCAATCTGATTTCCTCCGCAAGAGCGATCAGCAACTCAGTTGCCTCCTCATCACGTCGTGTGAAAAGGACTCCACGTATAGCGAGACGCAATGCTTCTGGCACACTCTCGCTAGGAATCATCGCAGATGGATTCAAGATTGCCATATCCATTCCGCGTGGAATAGCATCGTCAAGGAAGACGGTGTGCATGGTCTCACGCACGTAGTTGTTGCCACGGAACGCGAAAGAAAGGTTGCTCAATCCACCAGACACTCTTGCTCCAGGCAGATTTGCATGTATCCATTCAGCCGCACGCACAAAATCGATTCCATAATCAAAATGTTCCGCCATTCCCGTCGCAACGGTAAGCACATTAGGGTCGAAAATGATATCTCCAGGAGGAAAATCAAGGTTTTCTCTAAGTAGACGGTAGGCTCTTCCACATATCTCGATCTTTCTGTCGTATGTGGTAGCCTGACCTTCTTCGTCGAAAGCCATCACAATGACAGCCGCACCGAATTGTCGGATAACACGGGCATGGTCGAGGAATTTCTCTTCGCCTTCCTTCAATGAGATTGAGTTAACAATACATTTTCCCTGTGTCCATTTCAACGCCTCTTCAATCACCTCAAAACGAGATGAATCCAACATCAAAGGAAGTTTGGCTATCTCCGGATCAGACGCGATCAGTCGCACAAAATGAGCCATCTCAACCTTGGCGTCAAGCAGACCGTCGTCCATATTTATATCTATGACGTTTGCACCGCCCTCCACCTGTTTACGAGCGATCTCAAGAGCTTCGTCATAACATTTTTCATTGATCAGTTTCAGGAACTTGCGTGAGCCTGCCACATTGCATCGTTCACCGATCTTCAAGAATTTGTCTCCTTCAGGCAGTGCGGCGACAGATAGAGGTTCAAGACCAGACAGCAAAAGATTATGAGGATCTAACGTCTTGACTTTATGTATCTTGGCATGTCCTTTCTCAACAACTTCATTGATAGCTGCGATATGTTCAGGAGTCGTACCACAGCATCCACCGACTATGTTAAGCAAACCTTCGTCGAAGAACGGAGCCAGCTCACTTCGCATCTTGAATGGAGTGTCGACATATTTTCCGAGAGCGTTTGGCAAACCAGCGTTAGGATGGCAGCTCACGTAGAATGGAGATGCCTCACATATACGGCGAAGATATGGCAACAATGCCTCTGCTCCAAGTCCACAGTTGAGACCGATGCTCAACAACGGAGCATGGGAGACACTCGCAATGAAGGCTTCAATTGTCTGGCCGGACAACGAACGACCGCTGTTGTCGCTGATGGTAAGAGAAAGCATAAGCTCCACACGTCGCCCCATCTTTTTCATTGCTCTTTCCGCAGCCACAAGAGCGGCCTTGGAATTAAGAGTATCGAAAATAGTCTCGATAAGAAAAGCGTCTACTCCACCCTCGATCAAGGCTGACATCTGCTCTTCATATGCGTCTGTGATCTCATCAAAAGAGACTGAGCGAGCGGCAGGATCATCCGCATTTTCCGACATCGACAGCATCTTGCCAGTCGGGCCGACACTTCCTGCCACGAAACGTGGACGATCAGGAGTGATAGCCATCATCCTATCAGCCTCCGCGCGTGCCAACTTGGCAGCGGCAATATTCATCTCCCTGATCTTATCCTGCATGCCATATTCAGCCTGCGAGATACGTTGAGCACCAAACGAACACGTTGAGACGATATCTGCGCCAGCTTCAAGATAACCACGGTGAATTTTTGCGATCACATCGGGATTTTCCATAGGCAAAGCATCATTATTGCCCTGGATTCCGCATGCCTGAATCATTGTGCCATATCCACCGTCGAGGATAAGTATTCTATTTTGGAGTTGTTTTCTCATCATATACAAACGAAACAAGACGCAAGATCCCTTATCGGAATCCTGCGTCTCAACATACTATATTTATTAAAATATTTCTTTTGCGACGCGAGCCACTGAATCAGAAGCCATAAGAGTATAGAAATGAAGGTTGTTGACACCGTGGGCCATAAGATCACGACATTGAGCCAAACACCATTCAACACCAACTTCCTTAGCCTCCTCATCTGTTTTACATTTAGCCAGTTCATTGGCAAAAGCCTCTGGAATATCTGTGTGGAACACCTTTGGAAGGACATTCAACTGATTGCGCAGCACCACTGGTTTGATACCTGGGATGATAGGAACTGTGATTCCAGCCTCACGTGCCTTCGCCACGAAATCATAATATTTCTGATTATCAAAAAACATCTGAGTGACAAGGTATTGAGCACCATTCTTCACCTTCTCAACAGCTATACGAAGGTCAGAATTTAGGTTTGGAGCCTCCTCATGTTTCTCTGGATAGCAAGCCATTCCGTAAGAGAAAGGAACGTCCACACCCTCAATTTTATCACCGTATATATCGAGTCCTTTATTGAAATCATTCACCTGTTTCTGCAGATCTGTAGCGTAATCATTGTATTGATTTTCCTGTCCAGCTGGCACCGACACATTCTTGCAGTCGCCACGAAGAAGGAGCAGATTGTGTATGCCAAGGAAATTAAGGTCGAGAAGGGCGTATTCCGTCTCCTCCTTAGTGAAGCCCTTGCAGATGATATGAGGAACCGCCTGAATGCCATATTTATTCTGGATTGCAGCGGCGATAGCCACAGTGCCGGGGCGACGCAATACCATGCTTCTGCGCAACAGACCGTCAGCCTGAGGACGATAGATAGCCTCACTATGGTGAGATGTGATATTTATATATTTAGGATCAAATTCACGAAGTTTATCTACAATCTTATATATTCTATCGATACCGTTTCCCTTTAGAGGAGGTAGGATTTCAAATGAGAACACAGTTTTCTGTGAATTAGTTATGAAATTCTGAACTGTCATATTATTATATAATGTTTCGCTGTTTCGTTTATTATTCTTTTTGACGGTGCAAAATTAGGCACAAAAGAATAATTTTGCAAATATATGAAGTAAACAAAAAAAATAATGAATAGATATTAGGATTATGGAGAATATTTTTTTGTAAAGAGGCATAATCATGTATAAAAGCAGAATGATTTTTTTGCATTTGTGATGGATCTTAGTAATTTTGAAGTTGAAAATTCTAATTATATGGATATACTTGGTTTGATAGGTTTGACCGCTGTATTGTTTTTTGTAATCATAATTATAGGTGTTATCTTTTGTCTGTCTGAAATTCTAGCAATAGTAGTAATATTCTTCGGTTCAAAAAAGGAGAATCGTTTACCACGTATAATATCGTTCTCTGTAGGTTCAGCCATATTCTTCTTTTTGTTCTTCATCTTTTCTTGCTTTAGCATATTTTTTTGTGGTAATTATGATTCAAATGCCTACTTAGGAGATACAAGATATGTGAAGATTAACGATAAGTATACACTTAAATCTATTGATAATTTTCCATTTTTCATTGATGGAAAAGGTTTTACTCTAGATTACGTTGATAGTTTGGCGGAGAGTAAAGATTATCTTTATGGACATGTGTCAGACACATATTTTTCTCTTAATATGGAAGACGGAATTGTCAGAAAAGACAGTTTGTTTGAGAATCTTGAATTGCCTGAGTATTGTATCAAAGAGAAGATTGTAGGAGCAGAAGAATTCTTAATCAATAAAGACAGTGAGTTGTCACGCAGCATAACGGAGGTTTTGCTATGGCCTTTCATATTGGCATTAATATTTGCGTACTTGTCTTCTTTCTACACAAAAAAGTTGGTGGTATGGTTGGAGAAAAAATATAAGGATTGGAAAAAGAGACGAAATGACGACGAAGATGAAAATTTTGGAAATGATGAGACAAATTATCCGACGCCTGTAGAATAATACCCCTAATGGGGTAAAAATGTAAATATAGCAAAGAGACGCCGTAATACGACGTCTCTACATTTATATCCAGGTCTTTATTCAAAGGGTGACCACAAGGGTTCGCCCCTACTACGGTCAAAATTCAATTTCGCAGATGCATTTCTCAACAATTACGAATTACGCATTATGAATTACGAATTAATTTTCTTGAAATGGATGAGAATATGCTCTGTGTAGAGGTCAATTCGGTCTTCTTCATCCATCTCCTGTGTAGACTCAGTATCCATGTCATAATAATACGAAGACTTTTCATAATAGTCTACAATACGATCGACATCGAAATGGTTGGACTCCTCTTCCGTCAACGGAATTAATTGCAAGAACTGGATGGTTCTTCCTGTGCTTGTGCTGAATCGTGTAATATAATTCGGATCAGGCAAAGGAAAATCGATATAGACGCTGGTCGACTTTTGTGATTCATCGCTTCTCTTGTAACTTACAATCTCATTGAATTTGAAGCACTCATGTGAATCTTTAGGCTCTACCGCAACTGTTTTCAAAAGTCGGATTGGCCACCAATTCTCCTCTTTCTCGTATCCTTCTTCTGGCATCACAACCCAATCGGCAGGAAGATGGATCAAAAACTCATTATATTCCGGAGTATGGTTTTCCACTCTATCCTCGTCATTCATAGTCATTCGATAAGCGCCGACGCCAAGGGTACAAACAGTGTAGTATGGTCTCTCTTCAGTAGGTTTGATTATGGCAAGATCGACATGCAGACCCAAAGCGGATTTCTGCTCATGTGCGATGCAGTCAATCTCTCCGAATTGTTCCTCAATAAAATTCTGGACCTCCTCCATTTCCTCAGCGGAATAATAATCAGGCATATCATCGGGATTTTTTCCATTCAATGTGAAGTTCAACGACATCTGCCAGAAGCCCAAAAGATTCTTGAGGTTCTTCTCTTTATCCCCACCAATTATATGTATTTCCTCAGCAAGTTCTGTCTTATCAGACAGATTGACGACGATGCTGTCGTCATATTCACAAACAGACTCCACAAGATTCCAACTGTCTGTATCATAACGTACCTGACAATCTGTATCCACCATCATAGATATACCATGTTTGTCGAATCTGTAATATACACCTTCCTTTAGTGATTTATATAGCTTGTAGAAGTTTTTAATCAAGAACAACTTCATGATAATGATTGGAAGTATAGCGATAGCATATTTCAACCATTGTCCTGATCGATCCAGATTCAATATCAGAATAGGCAAAACGATTATCGCAAAAATCTCAAAGATGTTTCTAAATTTATTATTCGTGAAATAATGTCTGTAGGATGATTTTAGATATTTGTTGAAAGTTTGCGGCAAATAAGTCCTGAAATCTTCAGGAGTTCCTTCCGTCTTTACATTGAACACATTCTCTTTCGTGTATTTTTTCATGAAAGTATTTTTTATGATTAATAAATAGTTGTCCTAAAAATAGATTATCCACTGGAAAATCCTTCTTTTAATTATTTTTCTTCGGCAAAGATAAAAGTTCCATATAAAAATCCCAAAAATTTAAGTGAGAGCACCGATATATGGTAGAATTTTCAACCAGTAAAATCTAAAACACTAATTATTTATGGCGTTTGCTATCAAGAAAGTTGCCGTTCAGCATAAATTTTGTATTTTTGTAAATAAGTATAACAAACAAAATAAATAGAAAAGATGAACGATTCATTAGTAACAACTGCTGCCGACACGTTATCGGAAGCGGCACAGGCTGCAAATGTACTTGCCACAGAAGGATTGAGTAAGTCGCAATACGATGAAGCATTGCAGATTTTGGTTAGAGAAGGAACAGAAATGGCGATCAACTTTGCTGTTAAGGTTGTAATCGCAATCCTGGTCTTCACAATTGGTAAGTGGATTATCGGCAAAATCAACAAAGGTATCGTAAAACTGTTGGAGAAGAAAAATGTCGAGCCATCATTAGCTTCATTCTTAAAGAGTCTGACAAAAGTGGTGTTGATGTTCATATTGATAATAGCCATTATTGGAATACTTGGACTTGAGACATCTTCATTTGTTGCATTGTTTGCTTCTGCCGGTGTTGCTATCGGTATGGCATTGAGTGGCACATTGCAGAATTTTGCAGGAGGAGTGATGATTTTGATTTTCAAACCATTCAAGATCGGTGATTTCATTGAGGCTCAGGGTCAGGCAGGTGTAGTAAAGGAGATACAGATATTCAACACTATCATTTCTACCGCAGACAACAAGACAATCATTGTTCCAAACGGAGGCCTTTCAACAGGTATTACAACAAACTACTCAAAGCAGCCAATGCGTCGCGTCGACTTCACATTCGGTATTGCATACGGAGAGAGCTACGACAACGCCAAGAATGTCATTATGGATATTATCAATGCTGATTCCAAAATCCTTAAGGATCCGGCTCCGTTTATCGGATTGGTAAACCTTGGGGACAGTTCGGTTGACCTTACAGTACGAGTATGGTGTGAGTCTGCTAATTATTGGGATGTCTATTTTGGCATGAACGAGAAAGTATACAAGACATTCACAGAGAAAGGTATCAACATCCCATTCCCTCAGATGGATGTTCATATCGCAAAATAATAGCTATAATATATATGTATGTGTTGAGACGGTGCGATCGCATCGTCTCTTTTTTATTTACACATTCCTACCCCATCATTTCCCATAACTTAGAGACACACGGACGGATGTGTGTCTCTCTGGTTGAATGTCTCCAGACGTGTCTCTTTGGTCGTGTAAATCGTGTATAATGAGGCATGAGATTTGTGAAAAAATCATAAAAAAACTGTCGTTTGAGGCAAAAAAGTGTTAAAAACATAACTATAAAACATATTTTTTAGGTGATTTTGTTAGGATAGTTGAAAAAACGGATTACATTTGCACCCGGATTTAATAAACACAACTAAACGTTATGGTACTTAAAAAGAACATTAACGCTATTGCATTTTTTGGTTTAATTGGACTTACAACATTGTCAAACGTTGACTTTTCTGGCACAAATCAGCTGATGTTGGGGCAGAAAGTCGAAACAGAGATTATGAAAAAGGATGATCAACAGAAGACGATTGTTACATTCTGGGCATCATACGATGCAGAGTCTGTCAAGAATTGTCAACGTGTTATTAAGGAGAGTAAAGACGCAAAAGTAATCCTCGTTTCTCTTGACGATTATCAGTCAATTTACGAAGATGCACTAACTAAAATCGACGCCAACAACGTAGCAGCTAAAAGTTTGCGAGTTGATAAAGACAGTAAAGTGTTGGCTGATTTTAAGTTTAACGGAGAATTCAAGAGTTTCTTGATTGACGAAAACGGTTATCTGTTAGAGATCAACTGAATAAAAGACGGTGTAGCAGCACCGTCTTTTTATTTTATAATATGTGCATATCGAAATCCCTAATATCCTACTCTGTCAGTAGATATAGAACATTCAATAAATACCTGATTTTGTCAAATCCTGTATGCAAAAAATCAAATAAATTTGATGTAATAGAGAAAAGTATTTATATTTGTAGAAAATATGCATAACAGATAAAGAATTGAATTATGAATAAGATAAAATATGCACTTGTAATTTTCGCTGGTCTTTTGATGTTCTCGTGTTCGAAGAATGAAGAAGCGTTGATTTACGACAACTATGATTTCATCAGCATCAAGGGCGACTCTGTGATTTCCAGTGATGGTCTGCAAATGTTAGCATCCACAGTTGATATAGTGTCTGATTCACTAGGAACATATTCTACACTTAAGTCAGAGGTGACTGTAGGAAATAATGTTTTTAATCTGACTTTGTTTATGGAAGGTGCGAATGCAGGTCTAAGAAAATATAAATTGGAAGCTGGAGAACCTTTGACATCTATTGGATATGTCAAATATCGCTCTATGCAAGCAGACAGCTCTTTTGTCACAGACAGATATGCAATCACATCATCTAATATCGATTGGAAAGATGTTGACAACAAGACTATATTGTTTGAGGTTGTGTGCAAAGGTAAGAAGATGCTTAACGATTCTACATTATCGATAGCGTCTCTTTCTATGGAGGGTAAGATCAGAGCTATAAAGCAGTAACTTTGAATTCAGTATATAACTTAAAAATATGAAAGGCAAACCCTTTCATATTTTTTTTGAATAAAGATTATGCTTGAGCAAACTATAAAACAACTTGCAAATTTTAAGATCCTTTTTATAATCGGATTTTTTGTTTGTATATGTTCATGTAGCACTACAAAAACGTATACTGTAAACGGAGTGTCGTTCGAAATGATTAATGTAAAGGGTGGATCATTCAATATGGGGGCTGCTGACAATCAGAGTTCAGAATCACACGATGTTGATTATCCTGTTCATCATGTGACTCTTGATGGTTTTCAAATAGGCAAAACCGAAGTGACACAAAAACTTTGGACGGCAGTTATGGGCTACAATCCGTCTGTATTTATAGATGAAGACAAACCTGTTGAAAATGTGTCTTGGACAGATTGCATTATGTTTATACAAAAACTAAATGACATAACAAATTGTAATTTCAGACTGCCTACAGATGCAGAATGGGAATTCGCCGCACGAGGAGGAAGAAAAAGTAAGCACTATAAATATGCAGGAAGTGATGATCTCAATGAGGTTGCATGGAATATCAACAATAGCGATAAAACAAGTCATAAAGTTGCGACTAAATCACCAAACGAATTAGGCATATATGATATGAGCGGAAATGTTTGGGAATGGTGTGACGACTGGTTTTATGAATTTGATAAAAAAGCCACCCGTAATCCAGTAGGAAGAACTCCATCTAAATATAAAATAGACAGAGGTGGAGGTTGGAACAGATTGCCAAGATGTATCACATCGTATAGAGGACGCGATGTAATTGATTACAGAGATTCAAACCTAGGGTTCAGACTGGCAAGATAAGAACTATCAAGCAGTAAATTTGGATTTAGTACATAACTTCAATGATGATGTATCAAAATTCAAATTATATCCAAATGCAAATGTCATTAACTATAATCTCTAACGAGGTAACGAGAGGAATCCGTCTAAATATTTGCTACCAATGTTAAACGCCTGACGGCGTAATGGGGGAATATTCAGATATGGGCGACCACAAGGGATCGCCCCTACAGAAAACACCGAAGATGTGTTTCCCAACAATTATGAATTATGAAAGCTATGGTAGTTTTCTCTTATTTTATCTCCAAATCCAAATACACAGGCAAATGGTCGCTGAATCCGTTGGTTGTGCAATCACCTTTGAATGATCGTTTTGGAGCGACGCCTGTTTTATCCTTCTCCAACAAGAAATCCCAGAATCCGATCTGTGCTCCATCTTCGGTGACCTCCAACCTTTTGCCATCAAGAAGTGAGCCTGACACAATCACGTGATCCAAAACTCCCCATTGTCCTTGAAACTTGTGTGTGCCTATATCATCACGATTTCTGTATTTTGCCATTAGATTATATAGTTTGTTTTTTTTATACGGTGGCTGTAAATCTACAGACACATTAAGAACCTCTTTCAAACTTTTATTGTCAAAATAGTCATTGAAATCACCTACAATTACAATATTATTGTCTCCATAAAAATGAGTAACATGTAAGCTGTCAATTTTGTTAAGAATTGAATATGCGCAATCAATTCGTTTGGATTCAGTCTCCACCTCACCTCCGTATCTTGATGGCCAGTGGTTAACGAAAATTGTCAATGAATCTCCACTTGGAAGAACTCCTGTAGTCAGTAGGATATCTCGAGTAGGACGGGAATTCTTACAATAAACCTTGATGAAATCTGTTCTTATTGGCTTAAATTTATCCGGCTGATATAATAAAGCAACGTCTACTCCACGTTGATCATCACTCTCTTTGTGAAGATATGAATACCCAGCTTTCTTCAGCTGTGTGTTTTGAATCAGGTCTTTCAAGACCCTTTCGTTCTCAATCTCAAGCAGACAAACGATTCCCACGTCACCCCACTCTCCACACCTTGCGATAACACTTGCTGTACGATGAAGCTTTCCAAAATATTTGGATTTGGTCCAGTGTTTGGCACTGAATTCAGTGTACTCATAATCATCCTTCCCTTCATCATGCTCATAATCAAACAGATTCTCGCAATTATACGACATTATCCGCAAATATCTTGTACTGTCAGTAGCTGACAATGAGGTAGATATAAACAATAATGACATCAATAACACATAAAATCTCATATTTATAATAAAATTTAGCCTGATCAATATTCGAATGCTCCAGCATCAGGGAATTCGTCGTCGACGCGATTCTTTCCAAATATATCTGTCGCACACTCTGGATACAACTTCAATATGGCATCCGAACCGATTGTACGGTATGGACTCAACGAATCTGTTTTGAAATTAACATAAAATTCATCGATACGATTTTTAGGTTTAGGATTATAAAAATCACCTTCAAAATCCCAGATGTTACCATAATTATTCTCTCCAGTCAACGAATCAGTTCTGCCAATGGCGGAACAAACTATGTTGAGACGGAAGGTTTTTCCATCGATGCTGTCGTTCAGATTATGAGCGACGTTATCCAAATCTATTCTTTTATCTTCATTGTTCTTTTTTATCTTGTTGTTTCCGCATACAATTGAATTGTTCAGCTCTACCGATATCGAATCTTTTTTATTCAAATACAATGCAGGTTTAGTATCAGACAAGTTAAAACTCAAATATGAGGCTATTGTGCAATGATTAAACAGGTAATTGCCATCCTGAAGATAAACATTGTAATATCCGCCATTCGCAAAAAGTGTGTTATAGGCATAAATCTGTGATGATTCAGAAACCAGTGTGCCTTGTTTCGCATTGTATATCTGTGAATTGCCGACAACGACTTTTCTGTCAGCAAATGCGGAGTCGACCACTAAACATTGATAGGCACCAACAATATTTGTAGACATTATCTTGCAGTCGCCAGACTTCTGCGACAGCCATACTCCTTTCCAATTGCCTGGAGCAAGATAATATTTGGTATCTTTCAACACGTTGTCATTTCGGAAATATCTCATCTCAATCTGATTGTCGACCTCACCATTGCAACTCAATGATCCATCAACATAAAGAGATGCTCCATTGTAGAAATATAGGCGTACACCAGCGTCGATATTGAGAGTTGCACCCTCCTCTACTTTCAGTGTGTCCTTCACTAAATATGGTCGTGTGCCTGAAAGCGTAGTGTCTGATGAAACAACGAAATGGTCGAGAATGATCGGAGTCTCGCTTAATGCGGACAAATAAACATAATCCACATTTCCATTGTATGAGAATGAGATTGAATCAAGCAAGGCAAAAGGTAGTTCAGAACCGCTGTTATCTCCATTAGTTTGGACAAAAATAAACATACTGTCACCATCGGCAATCTCAATATTCGAGACATTATGCGAGTTCCTTCCATTGATGTTGACCATGAAATAGTCATTGGAAGACGCGTAATTGATTGACGAGATCTTTATCTTCTCACCCGACCTGTTGAATACTTTAAGTGTCTGATAAGGAGATAACATACCTCCCAATATGGTGTCAAAACTTACCGTATCTACAGAATAATCAAGTTTATACTGTGGATCTGTAGTGATCTCGTCATCCTTGCATGATGCAAAGGCAACAAACATCAGAAATATGTAAAATACTATTTTTTTCACTTGATCGAATATTTTAAAACGCTTTTTTGTGGCGTATTAACGTCATTCTCTCCACATACCAAATAAAAAGAACCATTCAACACGAACGATGATGACTTCTTTCTGATTTCACCAAACGAACCCATTGTGTTCCACTCTTTTCCGTCAAAAGACATGAACAATGATTCTTTACCAAGCTCTCCTTCTCCTCCTGCCACGTAGCATTTGTCTCCAGATGAAAAGCCTGTGGAATAAATCAACACCTCACAGTCTGTATAAGCGACGCTCCATGAATCTGAAGCTATATCATATTTATATAGTGTTGTGTTTCTTATATTGTCATTAAGATTGTAACCTCCACCGACGTAAACGACTCCGTTCAATGTGAATGTGAAGCAACCTGTCAATGCCAAAGGAAAATCTTTTTTCTGTGTCCATGAATTGTTTTGTGGATCAAAACACCAGACTTCATTTGTGTATGCTTCTTTTTCTTTATATCCGCCTACAACATAACCTTTACCGTTTGCGACAAATGAAACCGACCCTGTTCTTCCGATTCCTGGGAATGGTGCCAACTTCTTCCACTCGTCATTCGCAACCTCATAGGCATATGTAGTTATATTATAGCCATTTATTGACTGATCGTAGTATCTGCCCAAAGCGACATAAGCGACGTCGTCGATAACAAAACTGATTGCCATATCCAATCCGGTCGACGGGAAGTCGCTCAATCTGCTCCATTTGTCAGCCGTAGGATCATATTGCCATAAGTCGCTGTAATATATGTCTTCTCCTCTTGATGAACTTTTTCCAAGTCCATAATAACCTTTGTTTTTTAGTGAAAATGCTACGCCTCCACTTCGCAATCCTCCAGAGAATGGTGCCACTTGCGACCATACATTGGTAAGATTGAAATTTTTATCAATACTGAATGATTTTGTCTGAGTTGTCACATAACTCATATAGTTTCCAATCTTGTATGAGTAGAAATATTTTGTTTCTGGCTTCAACCCAGGAATGACACAAATGAATGTGTCGTTTGATGCTCCTATGTTGTTCGCTTTTATTTCTGTCGCCTGAGACATATCAGTGGTCTCAGAAATTTTCAATGTCACAAAATCGATACTTGATTTGTCTACATCACACTCTATCACAGCTCGAATTGTGACTCCGGTCAACGTGTCGGCGCCTACAATCTGAGTGTTTACATCTACTTTATGTATGGCAGGTTCTGAATCTTCGTTGCACGCAGAAAAAGCGAGCACCGTCAACAGAAACAATATATATTCAGTCAATCTTTTCCTCATATCTTAAAATCTATATCCCAATCCTACTCTGAAATCTGCAAGTTTGAACTTGGTCGTGTTCAATCCTAATTTGACAAGCAGTTTGTCAAAATTGGCTATCGCTCCAAAATCAAATGTCCAGCCTTCTGTACTATTGTCGTCTACAACAAGCAATTCGCCATCAACAGTCTCAAACATCAAGCGACGCCATGAATATCCACCTCCTGCATACACACAAAGTTTTGGAAGTATCTTATATGTCGCTCCACCCACCAAACTCAATCTTGAAACTTCTGAATTGCCAGATAAGAAAGCTTGTTTGCCATTCTTATCAAATCCGTTTTTATTTATATGATATTCAAGTGGCTTATGAAAATTGAAATTTGTATGCGCAGTGACATATCCTCCCCACGTCTCCATATATGCGATTGTGATACCGAAAGTGGGATCACAATATGATGTCAATCCAAATTCTCCCAAGGCGTATATATGTTTGGCATCGATATCCACCACTGAGATTATATCGTTTGAAAGAGGATCAATGGGAATATTGTAATCGTCGTCATCATACTCGGCATCTTGAGCGGATGCAGATGTGATGTGTAAAAACAATGTTGATATGATTAGTAAAATAGTTTTCTTCATACTCGTAAAAATATCTACAAATATATTGAAAACATTTAAATTATAATTGTATACGATAAGAAAATATGATTACATGTTAAAGGTCGATTCCTTATATTTACATATCAATTATAACTGATGACAGTGTCCAAATCAAAAGGTGCTTTGTCTATAAATGTCATTTCTTTATTGGTGGTTGGATGCACAAATGTGATTTTTTCCGCATGAAGCATAAGCCTGCAAATTGTTGATTTACTGCCATATAACCTATCTCCAAGAATTGGTGCGTTAGCTCCTTCTTCACTCGAAAGATGCATACGTATCTGATGTGTCCTTCCTGTGTGTGGATAAACATCAATCAATGCTTTGCCATCTTTTTCTTCCATCACTTTATAATATGTCTCAGCATAAAGACCAAATTCTTTACTAATCATCTGCATTGGTCTGTTTGTGACATCCGGAGCAAGAGGCAAAATGATGGTCTGCTCTTTTGTAGACGGGATTTTTTCCGTCATTGCTACATATTTTTTCTGGATTGAATGAGTCTCAAACTGTTTCTGAAGATTATGATAAGCATTCAGATTCAATGCGATTACCATTATTCCTGACGTGTCCTGATCCAGACGATGCACTATTTTGGGTCCGGAATAGTCGCGACATATTCCTTCCACCCAAGTTTCCACACTTGTTTGACACTCTTTTCCTCTTACACTCAACAATCCAGACGGTTTGGAAATCACCAGGATGTCATCATCCCTGTATAGTGTTTTGATCTCCTCATTTTCATAATCAAAATCCAGTTTGTTCGTCTCCAATTCCACTCCTTCAAGCATGAAATTCATTATCGGCAGACACTTTGATCTGCATGCGTGATAATAAGTTCCGGAATGGCGAACTCTTCCTGATGGCGACTTTCCGATCCAAAACTCAGCCATACTGACTGGTTGAAAATCATTGCGATATGCATATTCAAGCAGACGTGGGGCAGCACACTCTCCCGACCCAGATGGTGGCATTACTTCGTCGCTGAAGATGTCGAGCAACGTCTTCTCCTCTCCTTTTGTATTATGGAAACGGAAATCTCGGAATATTCGACGTTGCAGATCCCTCGACTTTTTTTCTCGCTCACTCTTCAGATCATCAATCTGTTTTTTCAATCTGTCGACGGGAATATTCGCAGCCACTTTAGCCGATTCCACCTCCTGCTTTAGTCGCTTTATCTGGTTTTTCTGCGTAGAACTTTCATTGTTCATCCTGCGTATATCTTCAGGTGTGGCGGAACTACGCAGAGAGTCACGCAAAGATTTCTGTTGTTTTGCAAATTCCTGATATTCAGCAAGACGTGATTCACACTCCTTCACTACGGCATTTTCTTTCACCATAGTTGATTCAAGTCTCAATACACTTTCCAAATCTTTGATTTCTCTACCCATGGCAGAAATCTCACGTTCTCCACTCTTATAATATGAATCAGGAGTAAGAATATCAAACACTGGTGGCACAAACCCAGGATATTCATTTTTGCCAAACAATTGTCCGGAAAAAGACAAAAGATAACCTGTTTCTCCTGCCCTATTCTTCACCACAAGCACACCAATCATCTTACCCTTCTGCAATTCCGTCTTCAACACATCATCTGAATCAAGGATAGACAGGAAATCCTTGAATGCGTCAAACACAGCGTCTGATGGAAGATATGAAAAAGGATCCCCCAACTTCTCAGGCAAAGAAGAAAATTGTTTTTTATGGAATGTAGCAGTGAAATACATCAGTAAAAATTATATTCTGGTCTGTCACATGCGTATTATGAATTACGCATTATGCATTATGAATTAAAAAGAGGGAGGTCCTCATTACAAGTTCCTCCCCCATTAATCCAAACAATCAATTATTATCACTCTTTGATGTCTACCTTCAAGCACAACTCTTCAAGCTGGGCGTCGTCGATAACTGATGGACAATCCATCATTGTGTCACGGCCTGAGTTGTTCTTAGGGAATGCGATACAGTCGCGGATAGAATCCAAACCAGCAAGCATTGATACCACACGGTCAAGACCGAATGCCAAACCTGCGTGAGGAGGTGCTCCATACTTGAACGCTGTCATCAAGCATCCGAACTGATCTTGTGCTTTCTCCTGAGTGAATCCAAGAAGCTGGAACATCTTGTTCTGCAACTCTGAATCGTGGATACGTACACTACCACCACCAAGCTCTACTCCGTTCATTGCCAAGTCGTATGCGTTGGCGCGTACACGTCCTGGATCAGAATCAAGATACTGAACATCCTCAAGTTTAGGACTTGTGAATGGATGGTGCATTGCGTAGAAACGCTGGTCTTCCTCATTCCACTCAAACAATGGGAAGTCGATAACCCAAAGTGGAGCAAACTTGTTCTTGTCGCGAAGCTCAAGTCTGTCGCCCATCTCCAAGCGCAAAGTGTTCATCTGTGAACGAACCTTCATGGCATCGTCACCACACAATATCAAGATCAAATCGCCAGCCTTAGCGTTTGCCTTATCTGCAATCTTACGCAAAGAAGCCTCGTCGTAGAATTTGTCGACGCTGCTCTTGATTGTACCGTCTTCTTTCATCTGGATGTAAACCAATCCTTTGGCACCGACCTGAGGACGCTTTACAAATTCAGTCATCTGGTCAAGCTGTTTTCTTGTCCAAGATGCGCAACCGTTAGCGCAAATAGCAACTACGAAATTTGCACCGTCGAATACAGGGAATGAATGACCTGATACCAAATCATCTCCACCCTCTTTTACATTTTTAAGTTCAACGAACTCCATGCCGAAACGCATATCTGGTTTGTCCGAACCAAAACGTTTCATACACTCGTGCCAAGTCAAACGTGGGAATGAATCTGTGAACTCAACACCTCTCGCATATTTGAAGATGTGCTTGATCATTCCTTCGAACATCTGAAGGACATCCTCCTGCTCAACGTAACTCATCTCACAGTCGATCTGAGTAAACTCTGGCTGACGGTCGGCACGCAAATCCTCATCACGGAAACATTTCACAATCTGGAAATAACGGTCGATACCACCCACCATCAAAAGCTGCTTAAACTGCTGAGGACTCTGAGGAAGTGCGTAGAACTGTCCCTGATTCATACGTGATGGCACAACGAAGTCACGAGCACCTTCTGGAGTAGACTTGATAAGCACTGGAGTCTCAACCTCTAGGAATCCCTGAGAATCAAGGTAACGGCGAGTCTCAAATGCGATATTGTGACGCAATACAAGATTGTTAAGCACTGGTTTTCTTCTCAAATCAAGATAACGGTACTGCATTCTCAAATCGTCACCACCGTCTGAATTATCTTCGATTGTGAAAGGAGGCACCTCACTCTTGCTAAGCACATTCATATTGTCAGCTATGATCTCAATCTCTCCAGTTGGGATCTGAGTGTTCTTGTTACTACGCTCACAAACCTTACCTGTAACCTGGATAACCCACTAACGACCAACATGATTTGCTTGTGCTGTAAGATCCGCGTTCTTACCTTCGTCGAACACAATCTGAGTGATACCGTAACGATCACGAAGATCCAC
>JAEEMG010000037.1 GCA_016283095.1 Paludibacteraceae bacterium
CTTCGTGATGAGCGGTCTTTCTTTGCCACACGCAATGGCGTTGCTTGTGCCAGAGAGCTTCAACGACAAGAACCCTATCAGCGACGACCTAAAGGCATTCTATGAATACCATTCAATTTTGATGGAGCCATGGGATGGCCCTGCAGCCTTGATGTTCTCGGATGGACGTTATGCAGGAGGTATGCTCGACAGAAATGGTCTTCGTCCATCAAGATATTTGATCACCAACAACGACATGATGGTTGTCGCTTCGGAAGTCGGTGTTCTTGATTTTGATCCAAGCGAGATCAAGCAAAAGGGCAGACTTCAGCCTGGTAAGATCTTGATGATCGATACAGAAGAGGGTAAGATTTACTACGATGGTGATTTGAAGGCACAACTTGCTGCTGAACACCCATATAGAGATTGGTTGCACACTAACCGTATCCAGCTTGAGAAGTTGAAGAGCGGACGTAAGGTTACCAATTCCGTCGCAAACTATAAGAGCAAACTTTTGAACTTCGGATTCGCTAAGGAAGATATCGAGAAGACAATCATTCCTATGGCTGTCAACGGTGCTGAACCAGTCGCAGCGATGGGTAACGATACTCCACTTGCAGTGATTTCGGATCGTCCACAGATTTTCTTCAACTACTTCCGCCAGCAGTTCGCTCAGGTTACAAACCCTGCCATCGACCCAATCCGTGAGGAGCTTGTGATGAGTTTGACTGAATATATCGGTAAGGTAGGACCTGGTATTTTGAATCCAGATGAGAGCAACTGTAAGATGGTGCGTCTTCCTCATCCAATCCTTTCAAATGCTGAACTTGATATTCTTTGCAATATCCGTTACAAGGGATTCGTTACTACTAAACTTCCTATGTTGTTCGAAGCTAGCAAGGGAGAGGAAGGTCTTAAAGAGGCTCTAGACGATCTTTGTAAGAGTGCAGAGGAGAGCGTAGATAAGGGTATTAATTATATCATCCTTTCGGATAGAGACGTTGATGAGAAACATGCGGTTATCCCATGTTTGCTTGCAGTCTCAGCCGTTCACCACTATTTGATCAGCGTCGGCAAGCGAGTTCAGACGGCTTTGATCGTTGAGTCTGGTGAGATCCGTGAGGTGATGCATGCGGCATTGCTTCTTGGTTATGGTGCTTCAGCATTGAATCCATATATGACATTCGCTGTTCTTGAAGAACTTGTGAAGAACAAGGAGATTCAGGAGGATTTCGCTACAGCAGAGCACAATTATATCAAGGCTGTATGCAAGGGTCTTTACAAGATTATGTCTAAGATGGGTATCTCAACTATCCGTTCTTACCGTGGTGCTAAGATCTTTGAGAGCATCGGTTTGAGCGAGAGCTTGTTGAGATCTTACTTCGGAACAGAAATTTCTACTATCGGTGGTATCGGTTTGAAGCAGATCGCAGACGACGCAATCAAACTTCACGATATCGCGATGAAGGCTACAGACTAGGATATGGTTCCAGATTCTGGTTTGTTCGCTTACAGAAAAGATGGTATCGCACACGCTTGGAATCCAGAGACGATCTCAACTCTACAGATTGCGACTCGTATGGGTTCTTACAAGAAATATAAAGAGTATACAAATTACGTAGACAATAAGGAGAAGCAGATTTTCATCCGTGACTTCTTCAATTTCAAGAAAGCTGCCAAGCCAATCTCTGTCGACGAGGTTGAACCAGTTGAGAGCATTGTAAAGCATTTTGTCACAGGTGCCATGTCGTTCGGAGCTATCTCTATTGAGGCACACGAGGCTATCGCTCTTGCGATGAATAAACTAGGTGCTCGTTCAAACACAGGTGAAGGTGGTGAGGACAACGCACGTTACCACTCAAGTGTAGACGGAGTGAGCTTGTCATCAAAGACAAAGCAGATCGCTTCTGGTCGTTTCGGTGTCACAGCTGAGTATCTTGTGAACGCTGAGGAGATTCAGATCAAGGTGGCTCAGGGAGCTAAACCTGGAGAGGGTGGTCAGTTGCCAGGATTCAAGGTAAATGAGGTCATTGCCAAGACTCGTAACTCAATTCCTGGAATCTCACTTATTTCTCCTCCACCTCATCACGATATCTATTCAATCGAGGACCTTGCACAGTTGATCTTCGACTTGAAGAATATCAATCCTACTGCTGCTGTTTCAGTCAAGCTTGTTGCTGAGAGTGGTGTAGGTACAATCGCAGCTGGTGTGGCTAAGGCTAACGCTGATTTGATTGTTATCTCTGGTGCAGAAGGTGGTACGGGAGCATCTCCAGCCTCTTCAATGAGATTCGCTGGTATCTCTCCAGAAATCGGTCTTGCAGAGACTCAGCAGACATTGGTTTTGAATGGTCTACGTGGTCGTGTACGTTTGCAGACAGATGGTCAGTTGAAGACTGGTCGTGATGTGATTCTAACTGCACTTCTTGGTGCTGACGAGTTCAGCTTCGGAACACTTCCTTTGATTGTATTAGGATGTGTGATGATGAGAAAGTGTAACACAAATACATGTCCTGTAGGAGTCGCTACTCAGGATCCTAAACTTCGTGAAAGATTCAGAGGTCGTTCAGAGTATCTTGTTAACTACTTCACTTTCTTGGCTCAGGAGGTTCGTGAGTATCTTGCAGAGATGGGATTCAAGAAGTTTGAGGATATCATCGGACATACCGAGTTGATTGAGATCAAACCAATGGATAACGATAAACACAAGACTTTGGATTTCTCTCGTCTACTTGCACGAGTTGACAGCAAAGAGTCTTTGTGCTGGGATCACAGAGCATTCACTAAGGTTGAGGGTGTTAAGGATTTCGAGATTCTTGCTCAGGCTAAGGACGCTATTGAGAAGAAGCAGGAGGTCAACCTCGATTTCGCTATCAAGAATACAGACCGTGCTGTAGGTACAATGCTTTCTGGTGCGATAGCACAGAAGTATGGCGAGGCTGGTCTTGCTGATTCTACAATCAATATCAAGTTCAAGGGTTCTGCCGGTCAGTCGTTTGGAGCATTCCTTGCTAAGGGAGTAAACTTCAAACTTGAGGGTGAGACTAACGACTACTTCGGAAAAGGTCTTTCAGGAGGTCGTATATCGATCCTTCCTCCAGTACGAAGCAGTTTCGAGGCTGACAAGAACATCATCGCTGGTAACACAGGTTTGTATGGTGCGACAACAGGTGAGCTTTATGTCAATGGTCGTGTAGGAGAGCGTTTTGCAGTTCGTAACTCAGGAGCTATCGCAGTAATCGAGGGAGCAGGCGACCACTGCTGTGAGTATATGACAGGCGGTCGTGTGGTTGTCCTTGGTGAGACGGGAAGAAACTTCGCTGCTGGTATGTCAGGAGGTGTCGCTTACGTATGGGATAAGAACCATAATTTCGACTACTTCTGTAACATGGATATGGTAGAGTTGAGCTTGATTGAGGAGGCTAGCTACCGTAAGGAACTTCATGAGTTGATTCGCAAACATTGGTTGTACACAGGTTCTAACCTTGCACGTACAATGCTTGATGACTGGAATCACTACGTTGAACAGTTCATCCAGGTTGTTCCAATCGAGTACAAGAGAGTACTTCAGGAGGAGCAGTTGAAGAAGCTTCAGAACAAGATAGCTGACATTAAAGCAGAATAAAAAATGCATAATGCTAAATGCTAAGTGCTAAATTATTTATCAATGTAGTAATGTGTGGTTCACAATTATGAATTATGCATTATGAATTAAGAATTGAATAATATGGGAAATCCTAAAGCATTCCTAACAGTGCCTCGTAAGGAGGCCGGATATCGCCCCGTTCAGGATCGTATTCGTGATTTTGGAGAGGTGGAACAGACATTGAATTCAAAGGACAGACAAGAGCAGGCTTCTCGATGCATGGATTGTGGAGTGCCTTTCTGTCACTGGGCTTGTCCGCTTGGCAACAAACAGCCAGAATGGCAAGACGCACTATATAAAGGTAAATGGGAAGAGGCTTACAAAATCCTTTCCACTACAAACGACTTCCCTGAGTTTACAGGCCGTATTTGTCCTGCACTTTGCGAGAAGAGTTGTGTGCTCAACCTTACAATCGGTGAGCCTACAACATGTCGTGAGAATGAGTGCGCAATCATTGAGCGTGCATTTATGGAGGGTTATGTTCCTGTCCATACATACGCTCGCAATGGCAAGAAAGTAGCTGTGATCGGTTCAGGTCCTGCTGGACTTTCTGTAGCTGCACAGTTGAATAAGAAGGGCTACGAGGTTACAGTCTTTGAGAAGAATGAGGCTGCAGGTGGACTTCTTCGTTATGGTATTCCAAACTTCAAGCTCAACAAGTCTGTTATCGACCGCAGAATTGAGATCATGGAGAAGGAAGGAATCAAATTCCTATACAATCAGAATATCGACTGCACAAAACTTCCTGCTGGTTTCGACGCTTATGCGATCTGTACAGGAACACCGACTGCTCGTGACCTAAAGATTGAGGGACGTGAGTTGAAGGGAATTTACCTTGCTCTTGAGATGCTTTCTCAGCAGAACAGAGTGCTTGCAGGTATGAAGTTCAAGGATTCAGAACTTGTCAACGCAAAAGGTAAGAAGGTGCTTGTTATCGGTGGTGGTGATACAGGTTCCGACTGTATTGGTACTGCTAATCGTCAGGGTGCTGTAAATGTGACTCAGATTGAGATCATGCCAGAGCCACCTGTAGGTTACAATCCAGCAACTCCTTGGCCTAATTGGCCAAATATCAAGAAGACAACGTCTTCACATAAAGAAGGATGCGAGAGAAGATGGCTTCTAAACTCAAACAGATTCATCGGAAAAGATGGAAAACTTGTTGGTGTAGAGGTTGAAGGAGTCATTTGGGAGCCAAATCCAGATGGTGGCCGCCCAATCATGAAACTTGACGGAAAGAAAGAGATTATCGATTGCGATATGGTGCTTCTTGCTATGGGATTCATCAAGCCAGAGCATCCAAAGTATGCGGATAATGTATTTTTGGTAGGTGATGCAGCATCAGGTGCTAGCCTAGTAGTGCGTGCGATCGCTTCTGGACGTAAGGTGGCAGAGCAGATTGACGCATATGTTAATGGAGTTAAGAAGTAAAAGTTAAGAATAAAAGATGGCACAACTTGGAGGAGACATTCCTCCAAGTTGGAAAAGCCGTTTTATTCATTAATTCTTCAATTCTAACTCTTCATTATTAATTCTTAATCCGAACTGAATTATGTGTGGTATAGTTTGTGCGTTCGATCTAAAGAAGTCGGCGCAGGAGTTGCGTCCTCAACTCCTTGAAATGTCAAAGAGAATTCGTCATCGTGGACCAGATTGGTCTGGAATTTATTGTGGCGACAAGGCAATACTTGCTCACGAGAGACTTGCTATTGTTGACCCACAGAGTGGCCAGCAGCCATTGTATAGCAAAGACGGCAAACTTGTGCTTGCTGTAAACGGAGAGATCTACAATCATCAAAGCATCCGCGACCGTCAGGCTGGCTCATACGAGTTCCTTACTAAGAGTGATTGTGAGGTCATCCTTTCACTTTACCGTGAGAAAGGAATCAATTTTATTGAGGATCTAAACGGAATTTTCGCTTTTGCTCTATACGATATTGAGAAAGATGTCTACCTGATTGCCCGTGATCACGAGGGTATCATTCCTCTATATATGGGTTGGGATAAGAATGGCACATTCTATGTGGCTTCTGAGATGAAGGCCCTTGAAGGTTATTGTGAGACAATCAAGTCATTCCCTCCAGGACAATATTTCTATTCAAAAGATGGAGAATTGAAGACATGGTACAAGCGTGACTGGATGGAATATGATGCTGTCAAAGACAACACATCAAGTATAGAAGAACTTCGTAATGCACTTGAGAATGCCGTTAAGCGTCAGTTGATGACAGATGTTCCATACGGAGTGCTTCTTTCTGGAGGTCTTGACTCATCAATCGTTTCTGCGGTTGCGAAGAAATTTGCTTCTCAGCGTGTGGAGAGTGGAGACAAACTTGGTGCATGGTGGCCACAGTTGCACTCATTCGCAGTTGGTTTGAAGGGTGCACCTGATTTGCTTGCCGCAAAGAAGGTTGCCGACCATATCGGCACTGTGCATCACGAGATCAATTTCACAGTTCAGGAAGGTCTTGATGCCGTACGCGACGTCATCTATCATATCGAGACATACGATGTGACGACAGTGAGAGCAAGTACTCCGATGTATCTTCTAGCCCGCGTCATCAAGAGCATGGGAATCAAGATGGTACTTTCTGGAGAGGGAGCTGATGAGATTTTTGGCGGATATCTATATTTCCACAAGGCTCCAAATGCAGAGGAATTGCATAAGGAGACGGTGCGTAAACTTTCAAAACTTCACATGTACGACTGCTTGCGTGCAAACAAGAGCCTTTCTGCATGGGGTGTTGAGGGACGTGTTCCATTCTTGGATAAAGAGTTTATGGATGTCGCAATGCGTTTGAATCCGAAAGATAAGTTGAGCGGCACCGTCGGCAAGATAGAGAAATGGATCCTTCGTAAGGCATTCGAGGACTATTTGCCAGAAGATGTCGCTTGGCGACAGAAAGAGCAGTTCTCTGATGGTGTCGGCTACAGCTGGATTGACACATTGAAGGAATTGACATCACAGAAGGTTACAGATGAGCAGATGTCTCATGCGGCTGAGAGATTCCCTATCAACCCACCTATGACTAAGGAGGAATACTACTACAGAACAATCTTCGAGGATCATTTTCCAAGTCAGACAGCAGCGCAGACAGTGCCAAGCGAGAAGAGCGTGGCTTGTTCGACTGCAATCGCGCTTGAGTGGGATGAGGCGTTCAAAAACATGAACGATCCTTCAGGTAGAGCTGTTAAGAGCGTACATAATCAGGCTTATAAGTAAAAAGATAGGCAGCATAATAATTTGTTTCTTGGGGGTGATGCAGTGATGCGTCACCCTTTTTCTTTATATTTGCTTTTGAGATTTCTTTGCATGAAGATAGTTTTAAGTAGGTTGGATAATATATGGATAGATCAAAAGAGTCTCGTATGTGGCATTTAAAATTAGAATTAAAATGAAAATTAATTTATTATCCATTGTGTTTATGCTGATATTGCTGATTGGGTGTTCCGGAAAAAGCAGAGTAGACACAACGCAGAAGAAAGAATATAAATATGAGAATACAAAAGAGGAAGAGGAAGCTATAAATTTGTATTATCGTGCTCATAATGTATGGATGGGACCTCCTGAGATGAAGACGTTGATGAAAGCTCAAGTTATGTTTGATTCTGCATACAGCATGTTGAGAGACAAAATGAATCCTGACGCATTTATGTATATGCTTATGACAAACAGTGATTTGGAGGATTATGAAAAGTGCATAAGCTTGGTGCAAAATAGAGATGACAGTCTGTTTTATTTCCCATTTGAAAAACAAATGTTCACGTCGATGTATAAAGCAAAAAATAGTCTTCTGAATGGTGATACACTAGGCTATGATAAGCATTATGCTGAAGCTGGCATGTGTGTATGGGATAATTTCAAAAAGTATGACGATAAGAGTGTTTTGTTGATGTTATTTAAGCTTCGCAGATACTTTCATGACAAGGAAGCGATGATAGCGGATATGGATTCATTAGGAAAGTATGCAATTATAGAAGATAGTGTGTTACGAGGATTTGGTTGCTTAGATTATATTTATGATTACACTATAAAGGACGAAGCCATATATAGAGGTGAACTCTATTTGGCAAAGGGAGACTCTATAGGAATGCGTAGGCAATATGATATCGCAATTGCTTATGTAAAAGAGCAGTTCCGAAAAAATCCTGGATATAAGGAATTAGAAGATTGGTGTACTGTGAAGACAGATTGTTTTAACAGAGAAAATGTAAGGTCTTTTTTTGATGATTTGGATTCTATACAAAAATTAAAGGTGTTGCCAGATAGTGAGATCGACTATTTTAGAGAAAGAAGTCAGTATTTTTTGGAATTCCGTTTACAAGAAGAAAGGGGAGAATAGGATATGAAAATATTTTGTTTGTTGATCGCATTAATGTCAATGACCGTGTCGGCACAAAACCATTTTGATGGTTTTGTCAAGAAATTGGATGTGGCCTACACTTGTGTGTCTAATCCTGCTCCAGATGATTTTAGGCCTGCTTTTTTAAGTAAAGAATGTAGAGCAGGACATGACATGTATAAACTAAAATCAAAGGCATTATACAAGAATATTTATGGCCAGAAGAGCTATTTGCAATATTTCCTAAGCTATTATTTGTTTAATGACACTGCTGACTGCAAGCAGGCAGTCGAAAGATTCTTTTCAGTTGAAAGACTAGATGGATTAAAGTATATGGTAGACGGTGGGGTTAAGACTACTCCTATGGTAATGATATTCAACAGCAAGAGCATTTATTGTGTGTATGGTGCATGTGAAACCGAGTTGGAATCTTGGGAAAACTTAAAAAAGACGTTTATTGCAGAATATGCAGACGATAATGCGACGTTACTGATTGCAAAATGTGGATTCGTAAAGTGGGAGAAATATAGGAAACAGTAGGAGTGGTGTTTAAAAATGTAAAATCAATTTTTTAGTTACATGATTTTAAACAGAAAACAGCATATATTTTGATATGCTTGGAAAACCAACAAACTAGTTTGTTATAGAAAACCCATAACGGGATAAAACAAACAATAGAAAACCATGTTTTTTATGTTTTGTTTTCAGCGTTGGGCTGTTTTCAATGTCATTTATGACATATTTTCCTGCACCAACAACGGAGTTGTTTTTATATAGGTGCGTTTTCTGTTAACCTTATTTTTTCGGAACGTGAATCACACGCATTAATAACAAAAATAAAAACTCTTTGTAAATTGCGTTTTGATACAACATCTTTTTTCATTTCTCATTCAACCTGTTCCCCAATTCCCTCAATGTTATTGGAATTTGTCTTTTTAACTTCATGCCTTTCTTGGTTTGTACGAATAGTAAGTATATACAGTTGCAATTAGCATCCGCATATTTTATAACTTCCAATTTCTTTGGAGATATCTTTGATAGAACGGTATCCACTTTTCCCCCCTCGATTAAGGATCCGTCAACGACATAATAATCTATTTTGTGATTGCCATATATATTTAAGCATGGGCATGAAGTATCGACGGTGCTATATCCTTTCTTTGTCCGGCTAAAAGTGGTACTCGAAAAGACAATTAGGAGGAAGGCAAGAAAAAGTTTTTTCATGGCATTTATTTGATGAAAGATTAATTGTGGTGTGGCAGGCTTAAATCTGTCAAATTACCGCCTGAAATGCCGAGATAGAACGTGTGGTAAGAATTTTTGCTATTTACGTTTGGAATGAAGTTGACCAAATCTTTTGTATATCGGTATCCAATACTAAATACAAGGAAACAGTAGTCAATTCCGAGATTGAAGCCTGGCTGAAAACGTTTTGCATTCATGTCGAAATAGTTCACATTATCGGATCCTTCGATATATGATTTTGCCACAAAATTGAAACGCATGTTGAATCCAGCATAGCCTGACAGAGCTGTCGCACGATCTCCGGCAGGAGTTGTGACTCCTACGTTAAGCGGAATGCAACCTGTGAATATCCGATCCTTGCATTTGATCCTTTTATTGTCTGTCTCTAGATTGTAGTCGGAATGTAAATAGCTAAGGTCTATACCACTTTGCACTAACAGTGGACTATCATCTTCAGGAATACGAAATGCAATTAACCTGTTAACGCTTATGCCTTGAACGGATTTAGTTAAGTATTCAGGTGAGGATTTACATTTGCCTATTTGTAAACTGAATATAGAATTGTCCTCCCATATGTCGTGAAAAAAACTGTAACCGAATGTACCTTCCTCGATTTTTGCTTTTTGGGGAATATTTCGTTTTGATAGCTTCGGACAATTCTCGAATGCGGACGCTCTTATGTAGAATTGGTTTGAGGGCCATCTGACTTTCTTTAGTGATGAACAGTCGGAAAACGCATTATAATTGATTTCTGTCACTGTATTAGGGATTTCAATGCTGTCTAATGCACTACAATTAGAAAACATAAAACTTGGAATCCTAGTCATAGAATCTGGCAGATGTACTTTTTTCAAATGTGTGCAATTGCTAAAAATGTGGTATTTATTTATGAATAAGACGGAATTGGGAATGTCTATTTCCTCGATGGATTCACAATTATCGAATGCATAGTCTCCAATATATTCTAATCCTTCAGGCAAGACAATCTTTTTGAGTGATTTACAATTTTGGAATGTTGCATCGTCGATACGCTTTAATCCTGCAGGAAGACTTATTTCTTCGAGAGATTTGCAATCCTTGAATGCGTTTTTGCCAATGGATTCCAATCCTTCGGGAAGAACAATTTTTTTGAGAGCTTTGCAATCTTCGAATGCGTTTTGACCAATTTTCTCTAATCCTTCAGGAAAAATAATCTCCTTTAAATTGTGGCAATCCTTGAAAGCATCGTCATATATTCTCTTTACTCCCTTGGGGATTATCACTGTGTCACAATAAAAATGATTTGTCCAGCCTTTGTATACGGTGCCACTATCACTGAGAAGCAATAAATTCAGGGAACTACATTCTTTTAATGCATGATTACGAATCACACAGTTTTGTGGAATGTTTATTTTTCTCAGATTAGGACAATCGTAAAACGCTTCGTATTTGATTTCTTTCAAACTTTCAGGAAGAACGACCTCCATTATTCTGTTGTTGTTGGAAAATGCATATTCGTCAATACGGACAACACCTTCATTAATGACCAGTTTGGAAGGACAAGAATCCTTTGTTCCGACCCAATCATAGCAAGTGCGACCATTGTCGTAGTAAATAATCTTGTTGAGTTGGCTATTGTTGAAGGCATCATTTCCTATTTTCTTCACGGAGGCAGGAATATTGATATCCATTAACGAATCACAATCATAAAATGCCATTGAACCTATGCTGGTAACAGAATCTGGAAGATGAACGTTTTTAAGTGAGTGGCAAGAGTAAAATGCTTTGTGACCAATCTTTTTTAGGGAATTTGGAAGGATGACGTTGGTAAAATGTATAGTTGCGTTAATGTCTCCATATTCCAACTTTGTGACCCCTTCATTAACGATAAGTGTGTCGCCTTTGATTGTGTAAATATCGCTATTGGCTTTTGTGGACAAACATAATAAGGAGATGAATAGAAAAAGTAGAAAAAATCTCTTTGATGATATGATGTTTGTTAATGCCATATGTTTTGGTTCATTCATTTAATTTTATACATTCTTTCCCTTCTATATTTACAACCTTTTTCGTCTATTGTATATTTATATCCTCTATATTTATATTCAGATATACCAAGTTCTTTCATCGTTTTGGGAATCTGTTTGGATAGACGGGATCCTTTCTTTGTTCCGATAAAAATATAGTCATAGTATGTATTTGTTGTTATGAGTTCCATGTATTTTATGTCGTTGACATCGATGTTGATAGCTATATCACCAAAATCATTTTTATCTATAACCATTCCGTCTAAGACATACTTAAAATCCCCTTCTTTTTGGCCAGGAGCTTTTGAAGTAGGTGGACATCCGATGCAATTTCTTAATGCCTCGTCAACACTAATTTCATCCAATTCTTTTAGATCAGTCGTTTTTATAGATTTTATAGAAGGTTGAGGTGGACCTCCGACGCAACTTTTCAAAGCCTCGTCAACACTTATCTCATCTGAAGCTTCTTCCTGTTCTTTTGCAAAAGCGGAAAGGGAAGCGATTAGCAGTAGGACTATCAGAGAAAGTTTTTTCATAGGAAATGGCAGAATATATTTCATTTTATCAATTGCTTGTCTTTGTGGCAAAAATAGGGAATTAAAATCTTCCGCACCAACAATTGTCTCATATTTAAATTTCATTAACTTAATTTTTGTTGTTTGATAATGTTTCCTGAATTGACCATAATGGATAAAGTGCTCAAATCGACTTCGGCGACATGAGTTTGAGCACTTTTTAGGTGGATAATGTGCTCAAATCGACTTCGGCGACATGAGTTTGAGCACTTTTTAGGTGGATAATGTGCTCAAATCAGCTTCGGCGACATGGGTTTGAGCACTTTTTGTCGCTATTCTTTGTTCATACACACAATTATATCTACATTTGTAAATACATCATTATTAATTGATACTATGGAAGAATTGTTGATTGGACGACAAAAGGAGCAGCAACTCCTATCTAAATATCTTGATTCAGGAAGGTCTGAATTTATAGCCATCTACGGACGTCGACGTGTTGGCAAAACATTTCTTGTTCGCAAAATGCTGGGAAAAGATTTCTGTTTTAAGATGACGGGAATGGAAAATGTCAATCAACAAGAACAGTTGACAAATTTCTATATGGCGTTAAGCAAAGTTTATCCGCTTGCCGAGCAGTGTAGGAATTGGTTGGAGGCGTTTGATCAGTTGGAACGCTATTTGGAATCTACCACAACCAAAATAAAAACAATCTTTATTGATGAGTTGCCATGGTTTGACACAGCAAAATCTGATTTTGTTAATGCCTTGGAACATTTTTGGAATGATTGGGCATCAGCTCGACAGGACATTAAACTTATAACATGTGGAAGTGCTGCTTCTTGGATGTTGGATAATCTTATAAATAATCATGGTGGTCTTCATAACCGAGTCACTCATCAAATGTTGATCGAGCCATTTTCGTTGGGAGAATGCAAACAATATTTCGATGCTTATGAATTTGGCTACAACGAGCGGGAGATTGCCGAAAGCTATATGGTGTTTGGTGGAGTGCCTTATTATTTATCATTGATGAATAAGGAAGAAAGCGTGGCACAAAATATTGATCGTCTGTTATTTTCAGCGACTGGAGAACTGAGATTTGAAAAAGACAATCTTTTCCGCTCTCTTTTCAAACATAGTGAGGATTATGTACGCATTATTGAGGCTCTTTCTTCCAAAGGAAAGGGTCTGACTAGGAACGAGTTGATTGAAGAGACACGTATGCATAATAATGCTCGTTTTTCTAAGATGATGCAGGAATTGGAAAATTGCAGATTTATAAGGCAATATCAGCCTTTCGACAAAAAAGCACGAATGGTGACATACCAACTTGTGGATCCTTTTGTCCATTTTTGCTATCAGGTTCAAGAAAAATGCAATTTTCAAGATGAAAACTATTGGTCACATAGTATCAACACCCCTGTGTATAACGCATGGTGTGGCTTCGCTTTTGAAATGTTGTGCCTGAACCATATACAAAAAATTAAGGAAGCATTGAAAATAGGAGGAGTGCAGACTTCTGTGTATTGCTGGCGGACTCCTCCTTCAGTGGAAAACGGATGCCAAATTGATTTGTTGATTGATCGAGCGGACCATTGCGTCAACCTTTGTGAAATGAAGTTTTATAGAGGTGAATATACGATGACGAAGAGTGAACGAGAGAAAATTGAGAACCGTGTGGACAATTTTATAAACCATAGTAAAACAAAAAAGTCTGTCAGAGTGACATTAATAACAAGTTTTGGCTGTCAGAATAATGTCAATAGTGGAATTGTACAAAATCACATAAGACTAAGTGATTTGTTTTAATCTTGTTTGAAAAACATACCCACGTCTTTCCAATTCTTCATTTTTATTGCTTATTTTTGCCAATGTTATCTTATTTTGAGGTAATAGGACTTGAAAGAAATAATAAAAACATTAATAATTTATGCAGTTCGGACATTTCGATGACAAGCGTAAAGAGTATGTTGTGACCAATCCGGCTACTCCTAAATCATGGAGCAACTATCTTGGTGACACTCGTTACGGTGCAATCATCACAAACAACGCAGGTGGATACTCTTTCTACCGTTCATCAGTGCAGGGTTGTTTCCTTCGCCTAAAGTTTAATACAGTTCCTAATGATCAGCCAGGTCGCTACATCTATCTTCACGACCTTGATTCTAAGGATTTCTGGAGTGGTAGCTGGCAGCCAGTTGGCAAGCCTCTTGACAAGTACAAGAGCGAGTGCCGCCACGGTTCAGCCTACACAATCATCTCTTCTGAGTATGAGGGAATCAAGACTGAGACTCTTTACTTCGTGCCACTTGGCCAGGAGTTTGAGGTTTGGAGAGTGAAGGTGACTAACAATTCAGGCAAGAAGAGAAACCTACGTGCTTTCACATACGCAGAGTTCGCTTCAAACTGGAACATGCACGATGACAGCAACAACTTGCAGTACACTCAGTATATCATAAAGACTTCTTACGCTGATGGTTTTATCGATCACGGTAACAACCTTTACATGCCAGAGGAGCCAGATAATTTCCAGAATAAGGACCAGGCTCGTCACTCTTTCATCGGAGTTGTAGGTCAGCCTGTTACTGGTTATGATTCAGACCGTGACAAGTTCATCGGTCTTTACCACACATACGCTAATCCAGAGTCAGTTGTAAAGGGTCAGTGTGGCAACACAGTGACTGAGGGAGACAACGGTTGTGGTACACTTCAGGTAGATTTGACACTTGAGGCTGGCGAGACTAAGGAGTTCACAGTAGTTCTTGGTATCGGTAAGGCTTGGGTTGAGGGTAAGAAGGCTGCTGAAATAGTAGCGTCTCCAGCAAAGGTTGAGGCTGAGTACAAGAAAGTCGTTGACTACTGGCATGGCCGTATCGAGGGACTTTCAGCTGAGACACCAGACGCTGATTTCAACTCGATGATCAACATGTGGAATCCATTCAACAACCTTATCACATACGCATGGAGCCGTGCCGCTTCATTGATTTACCGTGGTGAGCGTGATGGTATGGGTTACCGTGATACAATCCAGGATATGCTTGGTGTTATTCACAATATTCCAGAAGAGGTTGTGGAGAGACTTGAGCTTATGTTGACAGGTCAGAACTCTAACGGTGGTGCGATGCCAGTCGTTAAGCCTTTCGCACACAATCCTGGTCATGAGGCTCCGACTCCAGAGAACGAGTTCCGTTCAGACGACTGTATGTGGTTGTTCAACACAGTACCAACATACGTAAAGGAGATTGGTAATATCGACTACTACAACAAGGTGCTTCCATACTCAGACAAGGGAGAGGGCACAGTGCTTGATCACCTTCGTCGCGCTATCCAGTTCAACCTTGATCGTCTTGGAAAGAACGGTCTTCCATGCGGCTTGAAGGCAGACTGGAACGACTGTCTAGTACTTGGAGCTAAGGGTGAGACTGTATTCGTGGCTATGCAGCTTCGTTACGCTCTTACTGTTTATATCGATATCTGTACTCGTTTGTCTAAGCTTGATGAGGTTAAGTGGGCAGAGGGTCATTTGACAACTCTTTCTGCTAACATCGACAAGGCAGCTTGGGATGGAGAGTGGTACGTACGTGCTATCAAGGAAGACGGATATGTATTCGGAACAAGCAAGAACCCAATCAAGGAGGGTAATATCTGGCTTAACCCACAGTCGTGGGCTATCATCTCAGGTCAGGCTACTGGCGAGAGAGCGGAGACAGTTATGAACTCGGTAGAGAAGCATCTTGCAATCGAATATGGTCTAGTTCTTTGTGATCCTCCTTTCGAGAAGACAGAGGCAAGCGTAATCAAGGCTCCATTGTTCATCAAGGGTATGAAGGAGAACGCTGCAGTATTCCAGCACACACAAGGTTGGGGAATCATGGCAGACTGTATTCTAGGTCACGGTAAGCGTGCATTCAAGAACTACAAGAACTATCTTCCTGCCAACTATAATACACGTGCTGAGGTTCGTCAGATTGAGCCATACGTATATGCTCAGACAACTTGCTCAACTTACAACATGCGTGCCGGTCAGAGCCGTTGTCCATGGTTGTCAGGTACAGCTTCTTGGGCATACTTCACAGCAGCTCAGTACATCCTTGGTATCCGTCCAGACTACAACGGATTGCTAATTGATCCATGTATCCCAGCTTGGGAAGGATTCAAGGCATCACGTCGTTTCCGTGGCAATATCATCAATATCGTTGTCAAGAACCCTAACAAGGTTGAGAAGGGTGTCAAGAGCATCACTGTCGACGGTAAGACTGTAACTGGCAATGTAGTGCCAGCAGACATGCTATCTAACGGTTGCAACGTAGAGGTTATCATGGGATAATCTATTGCAGGCAGGTTTGAAACCTACCGGATATAAGACAGGGTAAGGAATGAAAAATCCTTACCCTGTTTTTTTTGTGTGATTTGATGATGTATAGACGCGAATTCTCGAATCTTCAAATGTTAAATTTATATGTGAGTTCGATATTGGCCCTTGCCCCTTACTTAGTACGAGCTGTAGGCTCGCACACAGAATTTAATAAAACCACAGAGACACAGAAAGATATGCCTTTTTTATGAGAAAAAGAGGTGAGATTTCAATCAGAAAGAATGGTAGCCGACACCTGCATCGCAGACATCGGCTACAAAATATGGGAATAGGATACAGACGTAGTTTTTTGATATAAAATCAAAAAAAATATATTTGCAGGCCCTTTATCAAAACAGTCTGTTTATTGATTTAACAAGCTCCACACGCAAAACATCCGGAAGGTTTTCATTTAACAATAGTTTGCGACATCCAAATAAAATGTTTTTGCGTTGATAAGAATAGCTGAACCATCCAAGTGCTTCAGCCATGGCAACTCGTAGTCGCACATTGTTATCTTCATCTGATATGAAACTCAAATATTTGTCAGTACCACAAGAGCGCGGATAATTTCGTAGTAATCTAATAGACAACATTCTGTCCTCCTCTTTCGCTGTCTTGTCAAAAATCAACTGTTCCCTTTTTCTTTTCTGCTCAAACTGATCACGAACCGCTTTTAAAGACACTTTTTTCTCGTCTTCAATATCAACTCTATTTGCTGTATTAAAATATTTTTCCATAGCGTCAATAATTGCGTCTTCTTCAAAAAGATAGATAGAATTGTTCAACGCATACTGACATCTGATACGTTCTTCGTCATTCTGCATAACATCTACAACATCAGCAATAAGTTTGGGATCACCAATAAATCCTGCATAAGTGGCACAACTTCTTGCAATACGTTCGTAAGGATCATGCAAACCAAGTCTGACAGCTTCAGTAAAGTTTGCATCAGCATAACGACTTAAAAGTTTGATGCACTCCATACGAACCGTACCCCAAAGGCTTTCTTTATATTTGTCTATCAAAAACGCAGAATTAAGTCGCAGGCTATCAATATCTGTCAATTTGCGTAAAGCCAAACATTGAATATCCGCATAAGGAGACAAAAGTTGCTGTTTCCAGAAAGCCACATCATTACTTCGTAAAACTTCATCACAGGCTAGAGAGTTTTTTTCAATTGGAGTGAAATGCACGGTAGGGTCACCTATCAAATGGCCTTCAAGTGTTGCAATCTGGCGATTATATTGTCCCACTCTTAGGCCATGCGACAACAGTCCTATCATTTCCACTGTCCAACGGTCTTGCAATACATTACGTGTGTTGCCTTGGCAAATTAGCGTACTTCCAGAATTGAATATATAGTGTCCAGCCACATAGTCAGAATCATTAAAGGATCCGTTATAGCAAGCGTCAAACATAACAAACGTCGCATTGGTTTTTCTATCCTTAAGATCATAAGTGCTTATATTTATTTCTTCACTCTCGATAGAATCCTTCTCCCAATAATCGTGTTTATTATAATCCTCAAAGAACTCAGGAGTGAGATGATATTTTTTTTGCATGGATTGAATCAGCGAGTCCTCATCATTTCCATCCCGCTCCACATGTCGCTTTATGGAACTATATATTTCAGATTTTAGCAACGAGATACGTGACTCATTACTATCACCCTGTCTATATTCGTTCACATATTGCTTTGTTTCAGATCCGTGCTCATGAAACATGAATAAATCTAAGTCATTGCGTTCAAGTTCATTGAAAATATTATACTTCATCGGACGTTTCATACGGAAATTCCAGTGTTTAAAACTAGTACCATCACGAAAAGCCAAAGGAAAATTTTCGCGATATGCCTTTTCCTCGTCCATGTATACCATAAGACAATCAAAATTATATGATCCTCCATTATATGTCACAATCTGGTCGAGTGTATTATTCATATTCGTATACTTAGCCTTCGCAGCCTTTTCAAGAAAAGCCGATATAGCCTGATACTTGTTGCCGGATATACCCTCTGTATGGCGGATACGTGAAGAATAGAAATTGGGGTTCAATCTCTGTGGGCAATTTTCTGCTAATTGGTAATAAAATAAAGACTTGTCGTCAGTATCTTGTTTTAGAAAATTAAATTTCAAATGCAGATCATCATAAAAGCGATCGCTTGGCACACTCGACTCTCTTATTCCATACTTCTGTTCGTTCATTTTGAAAGCAGTTGTCATATGTTGGGCACCACGTATCATGGCAATTGGGACATCTCCCACCAACACGATACCTTCCAACTGTGGACATCCGCTATATATATGTTCTATGCATTGACGCACATCCATCGGATTGCTCCAATCAGAATAGACGATATATGTAGAGAGACCATCATACTCCGTTGCATCACGATACTGAAGTATGGCATCCTTACAATTTTCGTAAGTCAATCTGTCTGTGATTATTGCGAAAGCGGTAGAATTCTTATGTTTAGGAGAGACAACTACCGGTTTTGTCTGGGATTTAGTCTCTCTTGGATTAGCGGACCATAAGAAAAAAGGTAAAACCGCCATTATCCATATAAGGAATATTGATTTTGTATTCATATCTGTTATTTTAATCTGTAATAGGTGCGAGCAGCCTCGTCTTTTACAGCAATTGAAACATTGTCATCTTTCATAAGCAACATACACACATCTAGAATTTGCTGGCGATTTACAGAGTGTCGAAACCAAGCCAATGCCTGAAGCATAGCTATTTTTACATCGTCACACTCTGCGGATGCACGTAAAATCTTAATATATTCCGCCACAAAAGGATGCATATTAATATTCCTCAGAATATAAATCATCGATCTACGATGAACTAAACTATCCGAGGCATCAAAAATGGAGTTGTTGATTGATTTCATCCTCTCATTTTCTGCCAGTAAAGTTTTTCGAACACCTTCTTTGTCCGCCACATTCAACATAGGTAAGATGTCATTAATAGCTGTGACGAGAGTGTCAGAATCAAACACCTGCAATGTTGAACAAATGTCAAAACGTTCACGTTCTGAAAAATAGTTTTCAGAATATTCCCTGATAATTAAAGGAAGATAATCGTTTCGACCCACATCTCCCATCCAATTCACAGTGGAACGGCGAATAAACTCGTAGGGATCATAAATGGATTTTTTTAGAATGTCATCAAAATTCTTATCGCCTATTTTTTCCAACAACGATAACGCCGTATAACGTTCCATCCATAAAGGTGCTGACAGATATTTGTTTTTCAAAAGGTCACTGATCCCCTGATATTTGTGATGGTATAACAAACACATAGCCATATTACGGATATCCATATACGGTGATTCCAAATAGGCAAGAGCTTGGATCTCATTGTACGGTGTACTTAATAATGACGACGCATCTACGTCGGAATCTAGAGAAGAGAACCTAAATGTAGGATCGCCGACTATATGGCTTTCCAGATAATTTGTAAGCATAGCCCATTGACCGACACGAGCTCCCAATCCAAGTAGTCCAAGCATTTCGTTGGACATCTTATCTTGTAATACATTTACTGTGTTCCCAAAGGTCACAACGGTCTTTCCAGAGTTGAAAATATAACGTCCGGCGATATAGTCATCCTCACGGAAGTCACCGTTGTAACAGGCATCAAATATTATCATTCTTGCGTTTGGCTGCATCTTTGTCACATCAGATAGCTCTATCACCGTCTTAAGATGTTGCAAAGAGTCTCTTCCCCTCTGTTCCGGCTCATTGTAGTTGCTGAACCATATAGAATCTAATCCTAATTGCCGACGTTTGTCGTAGAAATCATTTATTTTTTTTAATTCTCCCTTGCAACGCCGCAAATACGAACGTCCGTCATATTTTATTCTGTCTAAATGTTCGGAAAAATCGCTTGTGGTTGGTTCATCCACCAAATATTGTCGATGAACTATACCATGATTGTGAAATACCGCCAAGTCTATCTCTTCACGTTTTAGCATATTCATGACACAATTTTTGGGATAGTCCAACATGTCATACCGCATAAATCTGGCTCGTCCGTCAACATCAAACACTTTTGGAAACTGTTCACGCAGTGTGAATGCCTCTGCTGTCCATGCTGTCAGAGAATTAGAGTAGGATCCCTCACCAGTGTAGGAAAAGAAATTGTCAAGACGATTTGCAACCTTATGTTCTTCTACAACCTTACGCAGATAGTCGCTTATTTGCTTGTATGGATTGTCTCCGTTGGCTATAGGTTTGATTCTGCCAGAGTAAATGTCACAATGTATTTTTTGTGGCGACGCTACTGCTAAATCATAATAAAAGAATTCGTGACGCGAGGAATCTCGTCTTAGAAAATTGAACTTTAATGAGAAATCATCGTAGAAACGGTCGCTTGGCACACTTGACTTGTTCCAAGGAAAACGTTTTTCATCCATTTTGAATGCAGAGGTAAGGTGTTGAGCCTTTCTGATCATAGGGATAGGAATATCACCTACAAAAACAACCCCCTCAAGATTTTTTTTCGCATACAATTTGAGAATCTCCTCTTTCACATCTTCAGGACATTGCCAATTATCATACAAGATGAATGTTGGTAATTGTTCCGTCTCCAAAACCTGTTGATATGCAATCAGTTCTTTCTTGCAATATTTCCAGGTCTTTGTGTCTGTGATTATAGCAAAAGATCGTGTAGACAAATTAGAAGAGGGCTTTATATATCTCTGAGCACTGATAAACGAGCATAAGAATATCAGTAGTGATGAGAAAAATATTTTTTTCATTCCGATATGTTTAATTCACCGGTGGCAGACAGTGTTTTTTTAGTCATACTGATGCCACCGGTGATTATTTAGAAATTAAATCCAAGCGTACAAGAAGTAAAGTTGCGTTTGCTAAAAGTTTCTGCTTTAGACTTATGGTGATCGAAAGCCACATTAAAGAAAACTGTTGTCTTCTTCGACTCTCTTAACTGCTGGGAATAGTTAACTCCTCCCCCAATATGCCAGGCATCTGAAGTGAGAAAAGCCTCATCTGACATTTCCATAGCTACTGCAGGATAATCCTTGTGAGTGCCGCCATAATTATAACCACCTTCCATAGCATTACGTATACCTCCCTTCAATGCGACAAGCAGACGTCTGCTTTTTTTCTCACCAACAACAAAATTTTTCTTCGATGCCACTTCTACAAACAAGTTTTTGGAATCCTTTGTGGATTTTGGCAGGATATACTCATCATCATACCCAACATAATTGACAGAAGCATCTATACCCCAGTTATATTCCTGACCACGTCTACGCATAATGCTATAGTCAAACGACACAGACCTTGTGTCATAAGTAGAGCGGATGTCATGATGAAGGTCAATCCATCCTTGTTGAGCCTCGGTATTGTCGCGTTGGTTTATATACTGTATTCCGTCAATATGTCGATATAGATAGGATGCTTTTGTCACAAGTATGAACTTATCACTTGAATGAATGGCAGAAAGCTTGACTTTTGCGGTATGATCGTTCACAAGAAACATTTTACATGGTGTCTCATAAGTCTGTTCCGCACTCTCAACATATTTTTCATATTCGGCCTCCATCAAGACCTTCCAAGCTTTAGTTTCGAACTGATATTGCAGTCCGCCGCCCAACAAGTCGCCAATATAGTTTGTGGTAGGACCAGCGTAACCATAGTCTTGCGTAGACATGCCCAACCCATAGTGGGTCCAGTAGAACTGATACAAATAGTAATACACATTATCCATTCTTGAATCCTCCTTTACTGAAGTGTAATTGAAATGACCTCCTATTCGGTGATGATCATTAAAATCAAAAGTTACACTTGGAATAACTCGTAATGTATAAAAACGAGTGTCCACACTTGGATCACGCTGTTTTGCAGCCAGAGATGCCTTATAATCGCCTGATAAACCAACAGCTATTTTATTTCCGACAGGGACAGACATACGTGCCTGTAATTCATAGAATTGATTACGCCATTTGCTATCGGAATAGTTATCTATCACATAATAAGGCATTCCTCTAAAAGGATCTGTTATAGATGCGTTATAGGATGCGTCCTCTACATTCTCATGTCGGAAAGTAAACTTTCCCCAAACCATCACTTTACTCAAATTTATAAATCCCTCACTCTTTACAGACAGATTCTTATCCGCCTCACCTTGCTGTGGACGTTTAAAGTCACCCTTTTCTACATCATAACCAACTTTGACATTTGAATAGTTTGTCATGCTGTCATGTGCTATTCCTGCTGCATTCTTTGTGTCAAACCATAAATATTGAGCTTTCTGCATATCTACAGATGCTGATGTGCACAACTGGGCATCAGATATTTTTGAAGAAAGGATGAAGGCAAATACAGCCACACATCTTAATATTCTAATTATATTCATAATGTTTTTTCTTCTAATTTGTTACTAATATGTTGCATTCCAAAAAGGCACACCTGTACCATACCGATGAGGTTCGGGAACAACTCCTCTTTCAAAATCTTCTGTAGAATTGTTTGTGTCCTGAAATATAATTGCCCCATTACTGCGTCGCATTATTTCACCATCGTCTGTAAGGCTTACTTTACGAGCGACAGCAAGGCTGCAATATATAGAGCCGACTGTAGTGACTCCAGCGTCCAGTACAGCAGGAATACGTTTTGCATCCGTATAGCTATCGTCATTTACTGCTTCTACAGCATCAAGTATATACTTGATTGGAATACGTGCCTTATGCTCTTCATCCGACGTAGACAAGTCGTCTGCTTGCAGACTCATATCATTGACAGGATCCCATTTTTCATCAGCAGGGACACGGAATATGGCGTAGGCAGAACCAAAAACCGGTGTTAAATACTGAGGGGCAGACCCCATTTCAGCCTTACCGTTATTGTAAACGTGAACCATATCTATAGCAGGCTGGTCTGGAAAGTTAGCATTGTTCATGTTAAATTCGAACTCGGCATGACTACAGTCAACAGGAGAATTTGGATTGTATATCTCCAACTTGTGATTTGCGGCAAATTGAGCCACCACAGCCGATTCTCCCGGTTGTAGCGGATAATCTTTGCCAGTGCCAGGAAATTTCCAAACACGCTCTCCATAGCAATACTTGTTAGCGTCTGCTTCAGGCCACACGGGAAGTTCACGGGTCGCGTTGGTAGGATACAGATGCGCCATATATACACCATCAAGGTATTGCACCTCATTAGAATTATTGTATATCTCATAGAACTGGTCGCGGAAATAAGAGAAACCGACAGGAGGCCTTGATCCACAGTAATAAATTTCCTTAAACACCAACGGACTGACTTTTAATCCCTGCAGATTGATTTTCACGTTGACTATGTCATCGTATAAAGCCTGATTTACAGAGTTCCCGTTAATATAATACTCAGTCCCACTAGTGTCTTTAGCCGTACCAGAAACCGAAATGGTGTATATGCCAGGAATCACATCCTTTACACTCACATGTTCTCCCGTGAACTCTTTTTTATACGAATATCCCTCGGCATTGTTTACCACCTTGACAACCAACCCCTCTGAAGATGCCATATTTGGCACATCTATATCAACAGTTATAGAAACCTCCAATGGAGCTGTCTTCTCTGCCTCGTCAGCTTCATTGAACTTGTCACAAGAGATATTAGACAGCAATGTTATTGCAATTAAAATATATTGTTTAAATTTATTCATAATTATTCTCTTTTATATTTTCAATGACAATTCCATACCAAAATAGAAGCGGTTGTTCATCACAGAAAACTCGCCCGGATATCTTTTGCTTTCACGTCGCGGATAACTACGGAAAACATTATTTGCAAAAAATGAAACGCGTAGTTTGTCGCTAATCTCCTTCGTTAAATTGAGATTGAAGCAAAAGTATGGTTTATATGATTCTTTGATAGCATCAGAATGATTAGGAGTAAGGAGCAGATAGCTCAGTCCCGCATCTTTCATCTGCTGTACACTATTGTACAGCCCTGTATCAAAGTAATGCGGCTTACCATCAGACATTGATATATATCCTACAGGGATACTGTCATTGTTGTATGTGGTCCAGTCCATCTCCTGCCATGTGGCCTGAGCTGTAAGAGTCACCACAAATCCCAACTTCGGTATATTGTGAATTACACGAAGCGCAGTTGTGAGATTCTCATCATGATGTTCGTAATTATGTTTACCGTAGATGCCAACATCATGACGAGTTGACGGATCTTCTGAATTATTCTCACAAATATCATACTGATCAAAATAAGCGTCAGAATGCATCCATGCACCATTAAGTTGAAATGAAGTTCGTATAGCCTCAAAACGTCCGATATTGACTTCAAACTCCACACCCTTAGTTTTTGAGAAACGAGAATTGCCGGGAGTATTGAAATATGACAAAACCTGATAATTCGTGACATCAAATGTTGCAGGGTCGTTTTCATTGCGAGACAACTTCTGATATGGCACAAGTCGAAATCCATCTATAGATGTGGAAAGGGAATATCCATTCTTCAAATGTTCCTGAAAAGCAGTGACAGAGAGTTTGACTTTTCCAAGAGCAAGATCAAAACCTACTTCTGCCTTATTTTTCTTCTCTACCTTTAGATCCTTGTTCTGCGTGTCAAAAACACGAGTCGTTGTAACGAACTTACGCTCTTCCTGCGGCATGTCCTCATTCATTAGCTCATTTATTGCGGTATATTCAAAATAGGCATCTTCTGGATACAAATATATCAGTGTAGGCATTTTCGCCGTGACACCATAGCCTCCACGAATAGATAACTTTTCAGGTATTACCTCAAATGAAGCATTAAGACGAGGAGATAATGTACCTCCAACCACAGAACAAATGTCATAACGCAAACCAGCCTGTAGATCCAGGTCTCGTTTTCCTAACATCCAATTTAACTTTTCCTCTGCAAACAAACCAAATTGAGTGACCCATGGAATGTCTTTATACGAACGTGGGCGAAACGAGCCATTCAAAAACGAGACAGGACGTAAAGGAGGTGTGGTTTGTCCAAACGTCTTACCGTCACCCTCATTGCCGTCAGTCTTAAAATCTGAACCTAATAATATTCTGTTGTTGACTTTGCCAAAACGCTTGAAAAAGTTAGCCGTGATTTTTGCAAAAACATTTATCTCCTTACTGTCAATACTGTTATGCTCAATATAACTGTTGGGCAGATAATAAGCATAATAACCAGCATCGGAAGCAGAAAAATTAGTTATTTCAGTACCGTCAGAGGCATACAGATGTTCCCCTGGATTATTTGACAGCACTGTCCCGTCTGTCATCACACCAGAGTAGGGCGCGTTACCGCTACTTGTAGCCTCCTCATGAAAACTCTCCTTATTGGTAATGCTTCCCGATATCACATACTTGATATTCTCAAGCCACCCCTTGTCTACATTGATTCGTCCATTGGTATTTAATGTGAAACCTAAGTCATTTCCCTGACTTTTCACCATCGTGATTTCATCCGCCGGATTCTTGTCACGCTGGTCCTTTCCGTAATATATGTCTAAGGATGTATTTGAGCGAAGTCCATTATTAAAGAAAACATTTGAATACAAAGCTTTGGCTGTAAGACGTTGATAATGAAGATAACTCTGCATTACATCATTTACATTATAGGCATAGTCCAGACTTAGGTTTAGTGCTCCGGAACTCTTACCTAAACCTATACCTTTCCCTATACTACCTTGATAGACATTAGGGTTAGCCTTAGCTTTGATACGCAATGGCTCACGTCCAGCTTTTGAATGAATAATAACAGCTCCAGAGGTCAAGTCTCCATATTCTACAGACGGGATACCACGTATAATCTCCACACTCTCTATGTTTTCAGTAGAGATACTTCTCACATCAACACCACCAGACGGAGACGCACCACCACCCAGAACATTGAGAGAACCAGACACTGACCCTAAATAGGTCACTGGATTTAGCGTTGAAAGGTTTGCGTTGTTCGACATTGGAGCCCCGTCACGAATGATGGATACACCTAGAGCATTCTGAGCACTGTTGTATGCACCCGTCTGTCTGATCTCGATCGAGTGAGACGAACTGAGCGAAGGATTTACAGCCTTTCCGCCTGGAAGAAGTGACATTAGGTCGTACAAACTTGTGGCCTGCAGGTGATCCATTGCCTGTCGTGAGATAACGCTTGATGTGGATTGTCCTTCGTCATTGACCTTCGCTGTCACCATAACCTCCTGAAGGAGGAAATCCTCATTTTTCAGAATAAAATCCAGTTGAATATCTCTATCTGCATATATCGCAGTATCAATTTCATGCTTTCCTAGATATTGGACTTTGATTTTCACCTTGCCTGTAGGTGCGTTATTCAATATATAACCACCTCCATTGCTTGAAGTTACTCCTATGTCATAATCTGGGAACGATACAGTGGCAAAATCTAATGGAAGTAGTCCACCTCCATATTCCTCATAAACCGTACCATATATTTTTATATTGTCCTGTGCTTGCAGTGCAATAGGAAGAAATAATCCTAAAAATAAAGTCAACAAGGTAATTGACACCTTGTGAGCACTTTTATCGTTTTCTTTCATTTTTTTAAGTATAAAAATCCGATTAACTCAGAGATATAGATATCCCTGCTTTGCCACTTTTACATGTAGCAAAACTCACGGAATAAAAATCTTAATAATTTGCGGTGTGATTTCATAAAACCTGTGTCAGGCAAATAAAATACATAACACACCATCAACCGACACATTCTAAATTGCATCGATTGAAACATGATAAGCTAATCCACCATTGAAAAGCGGATAAACATAAAAATTATGATAAGAAAACAGGAGGTGCGCGAAGGCTGATAAAATCACAAGAAGATATATATACATCTTCTTTTAAATTAAAGTAGTTCGCCTTAAACTTCTCTCTGTATATGATGAACCGAACAATTGTCGCGGCCACCATAGGTAATGTGAGAATTTGGCAGAACAAACATACATGTTCAAAAGTGGTCTGTTGTGTTAAGTGTCCACTACATTGGTGATGCACACAATCAACACACTCAGTATCTTCAGAATTGTCAGAATGATGTACGTGAATCGACGCAAAAAAAAGTGTTGGCACAAAAATAGCCAACAACACCCAAGAGGCAATATTTCTTTTCGTTTTTGATTTCACAACAGCAAAATTACAATAACAAATTCAAAATAAAACAAGACATAAGCATTTTTTTTATAATTTTTCCAAGGTCGAGAATGGAGTCAAGAGCATCACTGTCGACGGTAAGACTGTAACTGGCAATGTAGTGCCAGCAGACATGCTATCTAACGGTTGCAACGTAGAGGTTATCATGGGATAATCTTTCGGATATACCTAAAATAAAAAGGTCAGGAATGAAAATTCCTGGCCTTTTTTGCATTTAAACCTCATTTAATCGAGTTTTTTTGACCGATGGAATGAGAGGATTATGAAATTCGCTTTCACAACATGGGCAGATTTTACGAATATAACGTATTTTCTATGCGAATGTGAAATTTGAAATTAAAAATATACCATTCGCACAGTAAAATTATAAATGCAAAATCAATTCAAAATTATAAATGCGGAATGCGAAATGAATAATCATTAATCGTTATATCCAATTATGGAATCGGATTGGGGGTGGCAAAATCACGTAGAGACGCACGGTCGTGCGTCTCATTATATACGTGCATTATCGACAGGTCTGTAGGGGCGATCCCTTGTGGTCGCTGTGAATAAAATGCATAATTGTTGGGGAATCCGTCCGTAGGGGCAGGTTTCAAACCTGCCCGCATGTTTAATTATACAAAATAATCGTCAATCGTTAATCATTCATCATCCATCATATTTGGCATTGAAATTTTTGTCCTTCATAAAATATATCTAATTTTGTGGCGTTGTCATGACGTCAACATGATTTTGAAATATAATTTGAAAGAGATATGGCGAAAAAACTACTTGCGTCGGTTATGGCATTTGCTCTGTGCCTGTTTGTGTCGGCTACAGACATGGTCGTGAAGGAAAAAAACGGAGAGGACCAGAAGATCAATGTGGTGGACACGTCGGAAACATTTTTGCGATTCAAGATTTTATCGGATTCCACAGTGGAGCTGACGAATGAGTCTTCATGTCGTGGTCATGAGTCCATCACTATACCAGAAAAAGTGCGAATAGAAGGAAAAGTATATACGGTGACAAGCATCGGATATAAGGCTTTTTATGGATGCAGCAGTTTGACCAGCATAAATATCCCTGAAGGTTTGACTAGTATAGAATACGGAGCTTTTAGTGGATGCAAAAGTTTGACAAGCATAAAGATTCCAGAGGGAGTGACCAGCATCGGAGGATCTGCATTTGAGAGATGCAGCAGTTTGACCAGCATAAACATTCCTGAGGGTTTGACCAGCATCGGATATCATGCTTTTGAATATTGCCGCAGTTTGACCAGCATAATCATTCCTGAGGGAGTGACAAGCATTGGAGGATCGGCTTTTGATGGATGCAATAGATTGGAGCCAAAGTTACTGATCTATGATAAAGGCACTAAATGCTATGGCTGGATTGGAAACAAGGAAAAATGCACGAATGTCGTGATTCCAGAGGGAGTGACCAGCATCGGACATTCCGCTTTTAGGGAATGTAGCAGTTTGACCAGCATTAAGATTCCTGAGGGTGTGACAAGCATCGGAGATTGGGCTTTTTATGGATGCGACAATTTGGAGCCAAAGTTACTGATCTATGATAAAGGCACTAAATGCTATGGCTGGATTGGAAACAAGGAAAAATGCACAGATGTCGTAATCCCTAAAGGAATGACCAGCATCGGAGCAGGAGCTTTTGCTGAATGTAGCGGTTTGACCAGCATCAACATTCCTGAGAGTGTGACGAGCATCGGAGAAACTGCTTTTTGGGGATGCAGCAATCTTGATATTGTTATTGATAATTCAGAGGAGAAAGTGGAAGTTGGATGGGATGCTTTCAAAAATTGCAAATCTGTGAAATGGTTAAAAGATTAATCTATTGCATATCCACGATCGTAGGGGTAGGTTTCATACCTGCCCGCAATAGGAGAGAACCTTAAAATTCAAAATGCGAAATGCGAAATTCAAAAAATGCGGAATGAATAATCATTCATCATATTTGGCATTGATATTTTTGTCATTTATAAAATATATCTAAGTTGTCACAACGACAAATAATTTTGAAATATAATTTGAAAGAGATATGGCGAAAAAACTACTTGCGTCGGTTATGGCATTTGCTCTGTGCCTGTTTGTGTCGGCTGCAGATATGGTCGTAAAGGGAAAAGACGGAGAGGACCAGAAGATCAATGTGGTGGACACGTCGGAAACATTTTTGAGATTCAAAATTTTATCGGATTCCACAGTGGAGCTGACAAAAGAGTCTTCATATCGTGGTTATGATCCCTTCACTACACTAGAATATTGCGGTCATAATTCTATCACTATACCAGAAAAAGTGCGAATAGGAAGAAAAGTGTATACGGTGACAAGCATCGGTATTGCTGCTTTTTACAGATGCGACAATTTGATTAGCATAAGCATTCCTGAGGGTGTGACGAGTATCGGAGTAGCTGCTTTTGAGGGATGCATCAATTTGACAAGTATCAATATGCCAGAAAGGTTGACGAGTATCGGAGTAGCTGCTTTTGAGGGATGTCGCAGTTTGACAAAAATCGATATTCCGGAGAGTCTGACAAACATCGGAGAAAATGCTTTTTCTGGTTGCTACAGTTTGGAAAACATAAGTATTCCAGAGGGAGTGACAAGCATCGGAGAATTTGCTTTTTCTGGTTGTAGTAGTTTGAAAAGCATAAATATCCCAGAGAGTGTGACAAGCATCGGAGCGTCTACTTTTTATGGATGTAGTAGTTTGGAGCCAAAATTATTGGTCTACGACAAAGGCACAAAATGTTATGGATGGGTAGGAAATAAGGAAAAATGCACAAATGTTGTGATTCCTGATGGAGTGACGAGTATCGGATATGCTGCTTTTAGGGGATGCGGCAGTTTGACTAGTATTAAAATTCCAGAGGGAGTGACGAGCATCGGAAATTCTGCTTTTCGTAGTTGTGACAATTTGATAAACGTAAATATTCCAGAGGGAGTGACAAGCATCGGAGAAGATGTTTTTTCTAGTTGCTACAGTTTGGAAAACATAAGTATTCCAGAGGGAGTGACAAGCATCGAAAAATTTGCTTTTAGGGGATGCGGCAGTTTGACTGGCATAGATATCCCGGAGAGTTTGACTAGCATCGGAGTAGCTGCTTTTGAGGGATGCAGAAGTTTGACTAGCATAGATATCCCAGAGAGTTTAACTAGCATCGGAGAAGATGCTTTTGGGGACTGCAACAGTTTGAATCCAAAGTTACTGGTCTATGATAAAGGCACTAAATGCTATGGTTGGCTTGGAAATAAGGGAAAATGTATTGATGTCGTGATCCCTAAGGGTGTGACGAGCATCGGAGGATCTGCGTTTCAAGGTTGTGACAGTTTGACTAATATAAATGTTCCAGAAAGTGTGACGAGCATCGGAAAAGATGTTTTTTGGGGATGCCACAGTTTGGAAAACATAAGTATTCCAGAGGGAGTGACAAGCATCGGAAATAAAGCTTTTTATGCCTGTAGCAGTTTGACCAGCATCAACATCCCTGAAAGTGTCTCTTCTATCGGTGATTGGGCTTTTCGCTTATGCACCAGTTTGACCAGCATAAACATTCCAGAGAGTGTGACCAGCATCGGAAAAGATGCTTTTTGGGGATGCAGTAATCTTGAAATTGTAATTGATAATTCCAAGGATAAAGTGAAGGTTAGAAGTTCTACGTTTGAAGGTTGCAAATCTGTGAAATACCTAAAATAAAGGATTTCATGACGTAAGATAGATTAAGGGATGGACAACGGTTCATCCCTTTTTTCGTTGGCATTTCTCCAACCGTGGAAACGGAATGGAATCAATTCGTAATTCATAATGCA
>JAEEMG010000038.1 GCA_016283095.1 Paludibacteraceae bacterium
ATATAAGTGAGTATTTTGGAATTACAACTCTGTTTCATGATTTGATTCTTGAAATTAACGTTGATATGTTGTCTGAAAAAATTAGGACTTGTGATAAAACCTATCAACAAGATAGTGTCGTCCGAAACTTTATTGATACTATTTCGAAGGAATATGGTTACAATGTGGTTCCATCGTTAGAATAAATAGTGTGATATATTGATTATTGACTTTTGAATTAGATTTAATTCGAAATGATAATTGATTATGATAAAGAAATAGACAACAAAAATGCTTCGATATGTATCATATTTTTTTGACCCATCGTTATAGGTGATAAAGTATATGCTTATTCAAGAGAAACTGAAGAACTTTTTGTTTTTGAAAAATAAAGATTATGAATAAAGAAAGATTGTCAGAATGGAAGTCATTTAATGACTACGAAGAAATAGTGTCAATAATAAAAAATGGCAGATTAGATGATTTTGTTGCAGGCAGAGTTCTAAAACAGGGAGGTTATACTCAATCTCCAGCTGATGACATTACTGATGCGGGAATTGTCCTTATGTATTTAGATGCAATAATGACAGAAGGAAATCTAACAAATCAGGAGATAAATGATGCTTTGTCTAAGCTTGAAATTTGTACTTTACTTGATGCATGGTTAGTTGTGTCTTATATAAGTGAGTCTTTTAGACTTACAACTCTGTTTCATGATTTGATTCTTGAAATTAACGTTGATATGTTGTCTGAAAAAATTAGGACTTGTGATAAAAACTATCAACAAGATAGTGTGGTCCAAAACTTTATTGAGACTATTTCGAAGGAATATGGTTACAATGTGCTTCCCTCTGTAGAATCAATTGTGTGATATTTTGATTATTGACTTTTGAATTAGATTTAATTCGAAATGATAATTGGTTATTATAAAGAGTTAGACAACAAAAATGCTTCGATATTTTACATAAATATGTAAGGACAGGTTTCTAGCCTGCCCCTACGGATTTGTGATATATATATTAAAATGTAGTTGGTTTAAAATTGTGAAATAAAATGGTTTATCACATTTGGAATTGTCAGAATCGTGAATAACACTCCGAAGATGGCTCCTGAAATGTGTGCCTCATGACCTATATTATCCATGTTCTTCTTTGCCATGTATGAGGAATAGATAAGAAACAAAACCGCAAAAATTATCGCTTTTATCGGAATCACAAAGATATAGATCGTGCTGAATGGATTTATTAGAATAAATGAGAATAATATTGCGTTCACTGCTCCTGACGCTCCAATTGCCGAGTATCTTGGATCATCTTTATGTTGGTATAGTGATATGAGCGACGACGCTGGAATAGAGAGTAGGTAGAATAATATGAACGACATCTCTCCATTTATAGCTGTGAATATTTGCTCCTGTGTCCTGCCGAAGAAATATAATGTCAGCATGTTGAAAAAGAGGTGTGTCCAGTCTGCATGCACGAACCCATTGGTTATCAGCCTGTAATATTCTTTATTGTGAACTACCTTGTATGGCTTGAAAGACAATTTTTCAAACAACTCTTGATTGTTGAATGCCTGATACGAAACTAGGCATGTGACTGCGATGATGATGTATGTTATCATAAATAGTTGGTATTTTACAGCAAATTTATATATTAATTTCTTTTTTGCAATCAAGTTGCATTTTCCTTCGTCTACTTTTGTTTCAGTTTAAGAATTAAAAGAAAAATGTTATGAAAGAATTTTTCTATTCATTATGGGTGTTGGTTTTGGAAATGGCACCATATCTGCTTCTTGGTTTCTTCATAGCAGGATTGCTTTATGCATTTGTCCCACAGAAACTATATGCCAAGCATCTTCAAAAGCCTGGATTCAAATCAGTTTTATATTCGACGTTGCTTGGAATCCCACTTCCGCTTTGTTCGTGTGGAGTGCTTCCTACAACAGTCTCCTTGCGTAAAAGCGGGGCTTCACGTGGAGCCTGCACATCTTTTTTGATTTCTACTCCGCAGACAGGAGTCGATAGTATACTTGCAACTTATTCTTTACTGGGTTTGCCGTTTGCGATCATTCGTCCGATTGCGGCATTGATCACTGGTTTGGTCGGTGGTTTTGTCACTGATCTGTCATTCAAGGATGAGGTGGAGACGGAATCTGTTTCAAACAACAAAGAGAGTAAGAATCTTACTTTTGTGCAGAAGTTGAAGGTCGCACTCAAATATGCTTTTGGTGAGTTGTTGGAAGACGTTGGTAAATGGTTGGTTATCGGTTTGTTGGTTTCTGCATTGATCACAGTTGCTTTGCCGAACGATTTCTTTTCAGCATTACAGGATTATCCTTTTTTGAATATGTTGATCGTCCTTGTTATTGCCATTCCGATGTATACTTGTGCAACTGGTTCAATTCCAATTGCTCTTTCTTTGATGATGAAGGGAATGACTCCTGGAGCGGCATTTTTGTTGCTGATGGCTGGCCCTGCTATTAACACTGCTTCTATGCTTGTGATAAACAAAGCTTTTGGCAAAAAACAGACAGTGATTTATATTGTTTCTATAGTGTTGGGAGCAATTAGTTTTGGCTTGATCATGGACTATCTTCTGCCAAGCAGTTGGTTTGACGTCAGCCATATGAATGCTGCAGTTGCATGTTGTGAGGAAGGACATAATGAATGGTTCAGCATCATTTGCAGCGTCGCCTTCTTGATTCTTTTGATCAAATCATTCTTTAATGGACATCATCATCATGGAGAGTGTGGTTGTGGATGTCATGATGGAGGTTGTCACTGTCATGATCACGACGATGAAGGACATTGCCATTGTCATGAGGACGACGACGATGATGACTGCTGTTGCTGTGAAAAAAATGAGGAAGTGGTTTTGAAAGTCAATGGCATGCGTTGCAGCCATTGCGCAAATAATGTCAGAGAGGCTTTTCTTGCTAATGAAGCTGTAGAAAATTGTGATGTGGATTTAGGTTCTAAGTCGGTTGTGATAAAGTTTAAGAAAGGTAAATCTCTTTCTATGGAACAGTTGATATCAATTGTTGATGGTGTTGGTTATGAGGTTGTTAAACAATGATGTTTACTTGAATAATTTTATTTTTTTCACCGCGTTTGCTTAGCATTCGCGGTTTTTTTATTCAAAAAAAGATTTTTTTATCGACTTGAATTTCATCTGAATCTCATTCCATTCATTCTCTTTTGTACTGTCGGGCATTATGCCGCCTCCAGCAAACAATGTAATTGAATTTTTGTTGATCTTTCCGCAACGAAGGTTCACGAATATATCAGCTTCGTCTGTTGATGCGGATTGAAAACCTACTACACCTGAATATAATTCACGTTTATGGGTTTCTGCACTTTTGATTGCAGATAATGCAGGTGAAGTTGGATAACCCAACACTGCAGGAGTGGGGTGGAGTAGTTTGATAAGTGTGGATAATGATTCTGTCGACGTGAATGAAATATCTGTACAAAGGTGCTGGATCATTCCTGCAGCCTTCGAGTATGTAGAACCGACGGTAATGTTCGCTTTTATCTCATTCAAACGTTCTGTTATATAGTCTGTTACAACTTGTTGTTCACGGATTTCTTTTTCATGCCACTGCTGCTTGCCATCATTGGAGATTGTTCCTGCAAGTGATATTGTGGAGTATGATCCGGAATTTTTCTGAAGAAGGATTTCAGGTGTGCAGCCTATCCATGTTTCTCCGTTGGTAAGATGTAAAAGATAGGCAAATTCATAATTGTCTTTAGAGGCTATGTTTGTGAAAATATCAAATGCTGATTTTTCGGTCTGTATGCTTTGCTTGGCAGACAAAACAATCTTTGTCGCCTCTTTTGACTTTAATTTATGCATCACGGTATCGAACGACCGTTCGTACGTTTCCGCTGATGTGGACAAATCTGTTATTGATGTCAGATTAAGTTTCTGACGTCGGTTGATATAGGAGTCTAAAAGGGCAACGTCTTCTGCAGAATCAAAATCTAAAGAGATATTTTTAGGAATCATTTTTAGCTCATTATCTTCGAATGAAGATAAAATGAATCCATCTGTATTTGCTTGGTAATTGCTTGGTTGTGATTCGTTTGATGCGAAGAATTGGACCTTTCCTCCGCGTTTTTTGAAGATACAAAAAAGAGCATCCGTCGTTTCTGCACGACGGATGGCTTCGTTCCATTTATCTTCTAATTCAGGCATTTTAATACTCCAAATATGGATTGTTTAATTTTTCCCAAGCCACATCTGTTGATTCTCCATGACCTGGATAAAGGATTGTGTCATCAGGCAATCGTAATAATTTGCCGGTGATGCTCTCCATGATCTCTCTCTGGCTTCCTGTTGGAAAATCAGTTCTTCCGACAGACTGCTTGAATATTGTGTCTCCTGTGAAACAGACATTTTGCTCTTTGGCATAGAAACATACACTTCCTGCACTATGTCCTGGAGTTTCAATCACTTGCAGCTTGATGTTGCCGATTTCAATCACGTCTCCTTCTTTGATTTTTGTTCCAATCTCAGGAGCCTGTTCGTCGGCTGGCATTTGGAATATATTCAATTGGTCGATGAATGTGTCGATAAAAAACTGATCTTTCGGGCTTGCGTAAGTCTTCAGTCCGAAAGTCTCAAGTATGAATTTGTTACCGTAGATATGGTCGAAATGAAGATGAGTGTTCAGAAGAGCGACGGGAGTCAGCCCATTCTGCTCGATAAACTTCTTCAGCTTCACTTTTTCCATTCTGCTGCGGCAACCGGCGTCGATGATACCACATTTGTTAGTGGTCTCATCAATCACAACGTAAGTATTTTCCTGAATGGGGTTAAAAACGAAAATTTCTATTTTCATTGTTCTGCTGAATCGTGGTTCTCGTTCTCAATTTTCTTTGACTCCTGGTCTGCGATCTCACTCACTTTGTCAAGAATCTTTGTGTTGACTTTGAAATCAGTAGGGCGGAAACTGCGTACAATGGCAACAACAGAGTCTTTCTTGTCAGGGATGATGTCTCCGTTGACACGGTATATAAGTCCATCCTTCGCGTCGACGATTCTGGATATTTTTGTGAATTCTTCTTCGTCTGTTTTCGCAGAGAATACAAATTCATATACACCATCCTGCTTTGAAATCTCAATTAGACGGAATTCAGGATACTCTTGGCTGTCTGAATTCAATAGGTTTTCTGCGAAGGTCTTGAACTCTTCCTGTGTGTTCGCCTTTGTCACATCAATCATGATTTCATCACCTTTCTCCATTACCAATGGAATGGTAGGGAATGGGTATGTTGTTACTTCATAGCCTTCTGGAACGTAGATGTCAAAACCGTCAAATTTAGTCAGTTTTATTGTGTCTTCAGTTTCAGTTTTTGTTTCTGGAGCTTTTTTTACGTTGTCGCAACCAGCGAAAGATAGCAACAGACATACTGCTGTGATATTTCTTATGATTTTAATTGCTTTCATATTCCCTTTATTAATTTAATTAGACTTGTTTTCGTTATCCTCTTCATCTTCAATATAGTCGACAATCTCTTCGTCCTCCTCGTCTTCCACATAATCAACAAGTTCTTCGTCTTCACTATTGTCGTCTTCTTCAATGAACTTAGAAGGGGTCTTGCCATTCATGACTTCATCATAAAGTTCCTCATCAAACTCATATTCATCGTACTCGTCATCGTTTGGATTCTCGTCGACGTAGCTGAAATCATCGTCGTCATCAAAATCATTACGGATTTTATCTGCGTCGAGATTACGGTGGGTGATAGATTCCACTTCATGTGTATTGTTCTGGATCATTTCCCAAAGCATGTCTTTAAGTTGAGTAAGACCGCTTCCAACTACAGAAGAGATAAAACAGTATTTGATATCTTTCGGTAACTGCTCGGAAATCAGCTCTTTCAGTTCATCATCAAGCATGTCAGACTTTGAAAGACATAGAATTCGCTGTTTCTCAAGCAATTCTGGATTATATGCTTCAAGTTCTTTTAAAAGAGTATTGTATTCCTCTAAGATGTCATTTGTGTCTACTGGGACCAAGAAACAAAGGATTGCGTTTCTTTCAATATGACGAAGGAATCGGTAACCGAGTCCTTTTCCTTCACTCGCTCCTTCGATAATTCCTGGAATATCTGCCATACAGAAACTTTTCCCGTCACGGTAGGCAACGATACCAAGGTTCGGAACAAGAGTGGTGAACGGATAGTCAGCGATTTTTGGTTTCGCTGCTGAGATAGAAGAAAGCAGAGTACTTTTTCCAGCGTTTGGTTTTCCTACCAGACCGACGTCAGCCAACACTTTCAACTCAAGGATGACAGTACGTTCCTGACCAGGCTCACCGCTTTGCGCGAAACGTGGTGTACGGTTTGTGGCAGAACGGAAATGCCAGTTGCCAAGACCTCCGCGTCCACCTTTAAGAAGAATCTTCTGCTCTCCATCTTCAGTGACATCCATCAGATATTCACCAGTCTGGGCATCATACACCACAGTACCACAAGGCACTTCGATCACCTTGTCAGCACCGTCGGCGCCGAAACTTCTGCTATGGCTTCCGCTCATTCCGTTTCCAGCGAAGATATGACGGTCGTATTTCAGGTGTAGCAAAGTCCAATAGTCTTTGCTCGCACGGATGATGATATGTCCGCCACGACCACCGTCACCACCATCAGGGCCACCCTTGGGAGTGAACTTTTCACGATGAAGGTGAGCCGAACCACCGCCGCCTCTTCCACTTCTTATATGGATTTTTACGTAGTCTACGAAATTGCTGTTTGCCATAGTGTATCAATTTTGTGCAAAATTAAGAAATTTTTGCGTTTTTTTGAGTAATGAAACAATTATAAAATGTGTTGTATGTCAAACAATATGGACAAATGTTGAAAAAAAATGCGATTGTTGATAATTTCGTTGAAAACTTTATATATATGAATGTTGATAACTTTTTTTTTTATTATAAATTTGCGTATTAAAGTAAATCGCTAGGAAATATGGACAAGGGACTTAACATAAAAGGACTTAATATAAAGCACTCGTTTCGTATTATAGCAGTGTTGGTTATGGTGTTTTCTTTTTTGACACCATCTTATGCTGTTTTGACTGGAAAAGGAACAAAGCCAGAACCTTATATCATTGATGAAAGTTCGGATATACCTGAATTGAGGGATAAGATTTCAGGTAGTCAAGGCAAATTTATGTATGTTAAACAGACTGCTGATATTGATTTGGCAGAATTGTCTGGTAAAGCAGGCCGCCCACCAATGCCACTGTCTAGTTTCAATTGGAATAGAAATGCTTTGCGTGTGCCTGCAACTATGACCTATTTTTTAGGTGAATATGACGGTGGAGGACATACGATTTCGAATTGGACATTACCAAAAGAAAAGATGATGAAGACGGTCGGGAAAACCGAGAAGGACGAGAAAATATATTATATTTCGATGTTCGGAAAGGTTGGAAATGTAAGCAAAGATAAGTCAGTCATTAAGAATTTGAATATTGATCATTTTGAGATAGAGATGCCGGACACTCAAAATGGTTTGAATATTACAGGTGTGTCATTTTTAGCGAGTGTTGTGGAAAATGCTGAGATTTCAAATTGTCATATAACTAATTCAAAAGCTTTTGGTGCTGGTCATTTCTCTTTTGGTGCAATCGTTGCAAACAATGCAGGATCGACAATCACTAATTGTAGTGTAAGGGATTGTGAATATACGCCGACAAGTGGAGCACAAAATGTCGGTGCTTTTTGTGGTTCCAATTCAGGAGACATTAAAAATTGTTTCGCATACAATGTGACACTTACTGGAGATTCTTATGTCGGTGGCCTTGTCGGTGAACAGAATGGTGGAACAATTGAAAACTGTGGATTTAATGGTACACTCATACCATCTGGTGAGATAGATGTTGTGAATTCCGGTGGATTGTGTGGAAAAATCAATAAGGGCTCTTTCTTGAATTGCTTCACTGTTTTTGATAATGATGGCAAAACATGGAAAAGTGCGAAGGTCTTTGGTGGACTTGTTGGTGTAGTAGCCGAGGATGCTGTGATTAATGTAAAGAATTGTTATGCATATCCTCAAATAAGTGTGAATGATTCTAACCGTGACAATGTTGATTTCTTTGTCGGTCGTGATATGTACAAAGAAGATGAGACAAAACGTTTTTATGAATCATGTTATTGTTATGAAAATGCGTACGGTGAGGGTTTTGTGCCAATCTTAATGGATGGTGTTGATTTCTCACTAGACTATAAGAATACGCATAAATTGTTGAAGGCACAAAATGATTTTATGCGTAGCGGTTGTTTTGCAGAGGTGTTGAGAGACTATCATATCGTTAATTTGACGGGAGAAAATCAGTGGCGTGAAGACGTGGAGTTCCAGAACGACACATTGCCTGTGCTTCGTTTTATGGTAGACGAGTCGTATGATGTTGAGCCATTCTGTCATCCTGGAATCTACACATTGTCACATTCTGAGACGGGAAATGTTTCCAGAATTAATGGACGTTTGAAGTATATTACAGACGACCAGACTGTTGAGGGCTGGATTTATGGTCTTGAAGTGAAAGTTGGAGATGGCGATTGGGAAAGATTGCCAAGTGTTATCACTATTCCTGATGGCTCTTACAGAATTGATTTTTATGAAGATTATACATTTGACAATAAAAAAACTACTGTCTACAGAGCATTCACATTTAACCCGTTAGATCCAGCACGTGTGGCTTATGGACAGATAGATACAATTTGCGTCGGTTCTTCATCAGGACCGGAGACAATAAGTGGATGTGACAGTTTGAATTATGATGGACGATGGTTCTTCCCTAAGGATAATGGAAACTATACAAACAGTTCAAATGAGGAAGTTATCATAAAGATAGGGGAGACTGTAAGAAATTATCTGCCATTAATAAGTGGTAATTGTGGAGCTAACACAGTTGTTATTGATGGTGTTGATGGTGTTTCGTATGATCATTCTGGCACTTATGTAGATTCATTCCCGAATCTTACAGGATGTAAGACTTATAATTACAGAGATGTGAAATTATATCCTACGCTTCCTGCCATAGATTCATTGAAGGTGTTCAGCCTTAATGAGAAGAGTTATACATATACACCAGTTGGCGGAGGTGCTCCTCAAACAGTGGAAGTCGGATCTGAGTATGTGTTGGAACCAAAGGAATTGTATGTCGACCATATAAAATATGCGGATAAAACAACATGTGATAGCGCAACTATTGTGGTTAAATATGTGATTCCGGTCAAGATAACAAAGACTGAAGATTCAGAATGGAGTTGTGATACTGTTATCTACAATGGAGTCAAATATGCAAAGGAGACAACAATAGAAGATATCGTTGAAACTCCAGATCCATCAGTGCCAGGAGGTGTGCTGTATGAAATCAGATCACATCGTATAAAGGCAGCTGTGCCAGATACAGTAAGAGCAACAAATGTGCATTGTGGTAGTGTGATTGTATATGATTGTGCTACAGGTATTTGTGAATCAACAGAGCCATTTTATGATACTACACGTGTAAACTCAACAATTTCGGGTTGTCAATGCCCTTCAAAGGTAAATATTACTCATCATGTTTTAGGAGAGAAGCCTACTCGTGAGGAAACCATTTATAGCTGTGGCCCGTACACTTACGAATACCGTGGAAAAAAGACAGTCTGGGATCATAGTGGAGATTACACTGTTACAAGAAGAGGAAACAATATAAATTCATGTGATAACGATACAATCGTGACATATCACGTCACAATCGGCGAGGCTGTCTCTTACAACGACACTATAGTTCATGGCTGTGGTCGTCTTGCTTTCAAAACGTTATCTGGTGAGACAAAGATTTTTGATAAAACTCAGGATTTTGTAGATGAATATACAACTCCTGAAGGATGCTCATCTCAACGTACTGTCCATGTATACATTCATAAAACATCGGATAAGAGTTCAATAATTCCTGTTATGGGATGTGCTCCTTACTCATTTACCAAATTAAATGGAGATACAATTGTCTTTGAAGCAGGTAATTTTACATTCAATGATACAATAAAATCTAAAGATGAATGTGGCTGCGACAGTATTGTAAAGAAAACTATATTAAATATAGAAGCACCTAAAACCCTTGAAGAGATTGTTAGAAAGGGTTGCAATGAGGTTGAAATTGAAGGTAAAAAGTATACAACAGATACATCATTTGTTGTAGAGAAAGTTGATCCTAATATTTTCAAAGCTTGTAGAGTTCAATTCCAACCATACAAAGTGAACATCAGTTCTTCAAGTGTAGAGTATTTTAATATTGACACTTGTGGAGTTTACTATATTAATGGAGAGCCATTGACAACATCTGCAATAAAAGAAATTTCGATTCCAAATGAAACTGGTTGTGATAATAAGCAGATATATCATGTCCGTATTATTGAGCCTGTTGAAATCGATTCTTTTGTTTATGCTTGTGAAAACTATGTCCATAAGTATTATGACGGTCATCAGGAAATGGTTGTCGACGACGGTACTGTTTTGATTGATAAGATTCAGAGTAAAGTTTGTTTGTGTGATAGTATAATTCGTAAGGTTACGGTAAATATCAGTCAGGATTCTCGTGAAAAGTTGGAACCTGTGAATAACTGTGGTCCATATACTTATGTCAGAAAATCAGACGGTAAGAAAATATTGATTGAGTCGTCTCAAATAGTATATGATACTTTGATAAACAGATATGGATGTCATATTTATTATGAGACGGAAGTGAATATTATTCCTGTTGAAGTCACACTTGACACTTTGGATGCTTGCAAGGAGTATCATTCAGAATTGCCAGTATGGAATTACAACAATCTTCCTGTGGATGTTAATCTCGAAACTCCGACTGCTCTGACAACTGAGTTGATTTTCTTGAATGCTAACACTTTGAATCCAGGTTGTATGGATACCACAAAACTGTTCTTGACTGTTCATGGTGTAGGAAATATCACAGCTGATCCTGTAGTCGCGTGTGATTCATTCGTCTACACAGATTTTGATGGCACACAAAGATTGGTTACTTCATCTTCTGTGATTGTGGATACATTGAAGAGTAATGTATGTGATTGTGACAGTGTTATTCTTACAACAAACATCACAATCAACAATTCATATCCAGAGTCTTTACGTAAAACAAACACTCTTCATGCTTGTGACACGGTGACTTATACAAATTCAAAAGGTGAGTTGATGATATTTACGGATGATGTACAGTTCCTCGACACATTCCAGATGAAGAACACAGGGTGTGATAGTGTTGTCATTGTCGACGTGACTGTTCCAAAATCAACAGGCAGTGTGTCTATCTTGTCTGCATGTGGTGACACATCTCTTTATGATGAATTACATGATTCCATACATTTTTTTAATAAGTCTGGCGTATGGAAACAGATATTGGGCGAGAATGAAGCAGGCTGTAAAAATTTTATAGATTGGCATGTCAATATCATACCGACTCCACGTGACACGATATTTGAGAAAGGTTGTGGAGAACTGACATTCCGTGGTGACACTTATACGTCTGAGAATGAAAATGCAAAGTCTTTCAGCCTTGTTGTGAACGGTGCAACTAAGTGTGACTCGATCCATAATTATATGTTGACTGTATATCCTAAGTACAACCATTCAGAAGTGTTGGAGTCATGTGATTCTGTTGTTAGAAATGGAGTCGTGTACAAACAGACTATTATGTTCCGTGATACATTGTTGAGCCGTAATGATTGCGACAGTGTAATCAATGTGAATATAACTGTACACCAGTCTCCTGATATCACAGATTATGTTTTCGGATGTAATGAGGTTAAGTTTGTTGACGTGGATTATAACGGTGGTTTGCCAGTTTATGTTCACCGTGATTCGACTATATATGTAGATAAACTTACAGAGAACGGTTGTGAGTATCAGTTGATCCAGCGAATACAGGTGGGTCATCCTTCATACTCAGCTGTTGATGTGTTTGAGTGTTTTGATTCAGAGAAGGGATATGCGACCTACCGTGATTTGCCTCTTACATCAGATACAATCATCTTCGACACTGTTTCTTCAGAAAACAAGTGTGGTACAGTGGTTGCTAATATGGTCAATTTGATAATGCCTGTCCATGACACTGTTTATGTGGATAGTTGTCTACGCATCACTTATGAAGGTGTGACATATAAAGATTCGGCAGAGGTTACCAAAAAGTCAAAGACTACAGAGATGGGATGTGACAGCTTCACACATGTCATGCTTAATGTGAATAAGTGTTTCCCTTATCCTGTGCTTGTAAACAAGTATAATTGGATTTTGATTTGCAATGATGTCATTTTTGATGATGACAAATTCAAGTTGAAATCTAATGTGAAGTATAAATGGTATAAAGACGAAAGATTGGTATCGACAACTTCAGAATCATATTTCACTGAAGACAAGGAGTTGGATGGTTGTTATCAGGTTGGTGTCATTATAGATGGTGGAGATGAATATTTGTCGGATATCGTTTGTGTTGATGAAAATCACGAATATACAATATCTCCACAACCAAATCCAGTTGATAAATTGCAGCCGGTCACAATCATTTGTGATTTCCCAGTTGAAGGTGTAGTTGGAACAGATGTTGAAGTGTTCAACATGAAAGCCGAGAAGGTATATGTATCAAAGGCTAAGTCCAATGAAATTGTTATTCCAGGAATGACTGTATCCGGATATTATTTGGTTCGTTTGACTACAGTGTCAGGTAAAGTTTTGACGGCTAAGTATGTAGTTAAATAATTTGGTGTTATTGTATATTGTATTGTGATATGAATAGAGGTTTGTATAACATAAAGAGTGTTTTTATAGTTGTCGCGACGTTGCTTATGCTGCTGCCGGCGATGACTGTGTCTGCTCGCAACCCTCGTCGTCAGCCAACTAAAACATCATTGCTTGTAGATCCGAAGATGTATGTGGGAAAGAAATCATGGTTGTATACGTATAGATTTTTCCCTGATTTGGATGGCAGACTTGTCGACTCAACAAAGATTCATAAGCCAGTCCCATTTTTCCATCACCGTTTCTCATTTTTTGCTCAGGGAGGAGTCGCAGGTTTCAGAAATTCCAAAACTGTGCATTTCCAACAGAAATTGGATGGAGGTATTGGTGCATACTATACTTATTTTTTCAATCCTAGTTTTGGTATCAAGACAGGTATTGATTTGATACACACTACGAGTGTCGCAAAGGTTGGTACTTATTCTGATGAATATACTATTGTGGATTCAGAATTGGACGAGACTGTATATAAATATTCAATCGGAGGTATTGTTGAGGATATTATGCATTTGCAGTTGGAAGTGCCTATTATGCTTGACTTCAAGGAGAAAAATTTCGATTGTGGAGTCGGTCTGAAAGTAGGTGTGCCGCTTCATGTGAATTATTCGCAAGAAGACCAAGAAGTTGTTCAGACAGCATATTATCCAGATTATGATGTCTTTGTCGATGATTCGTGGGTGTTGGGTTGTGGTACGTTTGAGACAGTTTCGGAAAAGAGCTCATTCAAGCAAACTCCAGTTTTCATTATGTTTACAGGAGATGCTCAATATACATTCCCTTTGAGTGAAAAATATTCACTTAGTGTTGGAGCCTACTGTGATTTCGCATTCTTAGGAATTTCAGCGAAGAAAACGCAGGATCGACATTATACTGAGATTGAGACATACGACACTCACACATTGTTGACTGTATCTAAGTCTGTTCCTGTGGAATTGGTGACAGAAAGTGTTTTGTCGAGCAGGAATTATAAGACTGACCAAAAGGTTGTCAGCAATGTGCTTTTTATCAATTATGGATTAAGAGTTTCATTCAACCTCAATTACGGACATGATAAATGGTAGCCTATGGAGGAGAATCGTTATGAACGTCATTTCTTATTGGAAGGTTTTGGTCGTGACGGACAAAAGAAACTTGCAGATGCCAAGGTTTTGATAGTCGGTGTCGGCGGACTTGGATCTCCAGTTGCCATGTATCTTGCTTCCGCTGGGATCGGCAAGTTAGGTTTGATAGATGCGGATGTTGTCGACGTTACAAATCTTCAGCGTCAGATTATTCATTCGGAGTCGTCTGTCGGGGTAGATAAGGTGATCTCTGCAAAACAGAGGATATCGGAATTGAACTCGGAAACGGAAGTCGTCACCTATAATTTCTTTTTTGATAAGAATAATGCTGATTCGATTGCTAAGGATTACGATTTTATCGTAGACTGCGCGGATAATAATCGGACGAAGTTTTTGATTAATGATGTTTGTGTAAGACTACGAAAGCCGTTTTGCCATGGCTCCATAACGGAATATTCTGGTCGAGTGTTTACTCATCTCCCGTCGACTGCATGCTATAGGTGCCTTTTTGATGAGGATGAAGAACCTTCTGCAAAACGTGGAGTGCTTGGAGCATCCGTCGGAATAATAGGCTCAATTCAGGCAACAGAGGTGATCAAGTATTTCACTGGAATCGGAGACCTATTAACTAATTCATTGTTAACTCTTGATGTTAGGACTATGAAGTTTATGAGACTTAAGATTAGGACGTCTGCAAAATGCAGTTGTAATGATATATGACATATTTTTGATAAAAGTGTTAATTTGATACTTATCAATTGCTCTTTTTTTTGTAAATTGCGTAATAAACTTAATATGATAATGAAACGATTATTTATAAACATACTCTTTTCTCTCTCGTCGTTTGCGGCAATGGCGCAGGTGTATCAA
>JAEEMG010000039.1 GCA_016283095.1 Paludibacteraceae bacterium
CGCTAACATTGTGGGTCAGGCTATGCAGTACCACCCTCACGGTGATGCGTCTATCTATGGAGCACTTGTCGAGTTGGGTCAGAAAGACCTTCTTATTGATGCTCAGGGAAACTGGGGTAATATACTTACAGGAGACGATGCGGCCGCTCCCCGTTATATCGAGGCCCGACTATCTAAATTCGCTCTGGATGTGGTGTTCTGCCCTCAGATCACAGATTGGAAAAAATCTTACGACGGAAGAAAGAATGAGCCAATCACTTTGCCTGTCAAATTCCCTCTACTCTTGGCTCAAGGCGCAACAGGTATCGCCGTTACGTTGAAGACGGAGATCATGCCGCACAATTTCAATGAGATATTGGATGCCGCAATCGCTTACTTGAAGGGAGAGGAATTCACTCTGTATCCCGACTTCCCGACTGGCGGTATGTGTGACGTCCAGAGATATAATGATGGTGAACGTGGCGGTGTGCTTCGTGTGAGAAGCCATATCAGCAAACTTGACAATAAGACTTTGGTGATCACCGACCTTCCATACGGAATGAAGACGGAAGAGTTGAAGGAGAAGATTATCGCTGCCAATGAGAAAGGAAAAATCAGCATCAAGAATATCGTAGACGAGACTTCTTCTGAGGTGAAGATTATTCTTCATCTGTCCGACAAAACAAGTTCGGATAAGATGATCGACGCTTTGTATGCGTTGAATATATGTGAAAAGAGAATCTCTCCATATTGCAGCGTCATCAAGGATAAAAAACCAATCTTCACAAACGTATCCGAATTGTTGAAATTCTCTGCCGACCATACCAAGGAGTTGCTTCGTAAGGAGTTGGAGTATGAGAAGGGAGAATTGCTGGAGAAACTTCATTTCTGTTCACTGGAAAAAATCTTTATCGAGAACCGTATCTATAAGGATAAGGATTTTGAAAATGCGAAAGATATGGATGCTGCTGTGGCTCATGTCGACAAACGTCTGAAACCATTTGTGGCTGATTTCGTGCGTGAGGTGACACGTGAGGATATCTTGAGACTGATGGAGATCAAGATGCGCAGAATCCTGAAGTTCAGTTCCGACGAAGCGGATAGAATCATTTTTGAGATCAAAGACCAGATTGCCAAGATCGATAAGAATCTAAAGAATCTTGTTGAATATACAATCAACTGGTTCGCAACGCTCAAGGAGAAATATGGAGCAGACCATCCTCGTAAGACGGAGATCCGTGTGTTCGACACTGTGGCTGCCGCTAAGGTTGTGGAGGCGAACGAGAAACTGTATGTCAACCGTGATGAAGGATTCGTAGGATTCGGATTGAAGAAAGGCGAGGCTGAATATGTCTGCCCTTGTTCGGAGATCGACGACGTGCTTGTCATCTTTAAGGATGGTAAATACAAGATCATCAAGGTGAAGCCGAAAGAGTATGTCGGCAAGAACATCCTTTATGTCAATGTGTTCAAGAAAAACGACAAACGTATGGTTTACAACGTCGTCTACAGAAATGGAAAACTTGGACCTACTTATATGAAACGTTTCTCTATCACTGGAGTTACCCGTGATAAGGATTATGATATCACCCAAGGTGAGGCAGGATCTAAGATCCTTTATTTCTCTGCAAACAAGAATGCGGAGGCTGAGGTGATCCATGTCAAACTGAAACCGAAATTGCGTCTGAAAGTGGCGGCTATGGACAGAAACTTTGCCGACATAGCGATCAAGGGACGCGCGTCGCTTGGAAAAATGTTGACGAAGAACGAGATCTTCTCAATCACTATGAAGACGCGAGGTTCCAGCACAATGGGTGGCCGAAACGTATGGTTTGATACTGATATTCTTCGTATCAATTACGATTCTCATGGTATTTATCTTGGTGAGTTCATGTCGGAAGACAAACTCCTAGTTGTCACTAAGAGCGGAGAATATTACATGACAGGATTTGAAGACACATTGCACTTCCCTGAGAATGTGATGTTCGTGGAAAAATTGGATCCAGAAAAAGTTTGGACAGTCTGTTTGTATGATGCGAATGAGAAGTACGCATATATCAAACGATTCATGTTTGATGTCACTGCTAAGCCGACGTCGTTTATCGGGGACAATCCGAACAGCAGAATCCTGCTTATCACATCTACCGTCTACCCTCATTTGAAGGTCAATTTCGGAGGAAACGATTCGCAACGCGCTCCAATGGAGATCGATTTTGGTGTTGAAGAGTTTATTGCGGTGAAAGGTGTAAAGGCAAAAGGAAAGAGAATCCATCCGTCTTGGGTTGTCGGTGACGTGGTTGAATTGGAACCAACGAAAGTGCCAGATCCAGAACCTGAGCCAGAGGAGGAAGATCCAGAAACTTCGGCTGACGACGCCGATGATAATGATGATAATTCAAATTTGCCGACTGATGAAAATGGTCAGTTGACATTGTTCTAAAGATAATGAAGATGAAAAAAAGAGAGATAAAAAGAATCTGTGCATTACTGATTACTACAATGTTCTCATTTGCAGCTTATGCACAGGATGACTATAGCGACGGTAGTAGCGAATACACAGAAGACTACAGCGAATACAGTGATGATGGAAGTGTAGGTGGTGGCGGAGAGGAAGAGGTGCCAGACCGTTACGGACGTTTCGTCAATCTATATCCTGGATGTGAGGATAATGAGGCTTCTGAGATTTACGATGCTCAGAAGAAGAAACCAGGTTTGATTCTGCCAATCTTCCCTGGTGGAGGAGAGGTGGAATTCTCACGTTATGTGTTCCATCATCAGCAGGGATTAGAAGTTGTAGACTCTGTGGCAGCTGGAAAAGGTCCGGACGGAGGCGATTTGCAGTATCTGCTTCGTGGCACTGTGCTTGTGAGAGTCACAATTGACCGTTGTGGAAAGGCTGTGAACCCTGAGATCATAAAGGGCGTGTGTGAAGAATACGACACTGAGGCATTGGAGATCATGAGTGATCTGCCAATATTCAAGCCAGGTGAACTTGATGGCATCCGTGTGAAGGTGGCATTGACAGTCCCTGTCTACTATACGCGTAAGCATCCGAAGCCAAAGCGTCCTGAGGATGAGTACTACTATGAAGATTACAGCTATTGATAAATATTCTGTAGGGGCAGGTTTTAAACCTGCCCATTTCGGGTTTTAAACCTGCCCATTTTAATAATCATACCATCTGTTTTTATGGCTAAACTTAAAAGCGTCTTTTTCTGTCAAAATTGTGGCAATGAGTCGAGCAAATGGCTTGGCAGATGTCCTGCGTGCGGAGAGTGGAACACCTTCGTCGAAGAGGTGGTGAATAAAGCCCCCGCGTCTTCTTCTATAAAAAAGGGCGTATCGATAGTCTCAGCAAACGACGAGCGAACTCGTCCTGTGTTGATAGAAAACATTGAGGTGACGCAGGAGGTCCGTTTTGATACCAAATGTGCCGAGTTCAACCGTGTGCTAGGTGGCGGACTTGTGCCTGGATCGATGGTGTTGATCGGAGGAGAGCCAGGAATCGGAAAGAGTACGCTGGTGCTTCAGGTGGTGCTGAATATAGAAGGAAAGAAGACATTGTATGTGTCGGGCGAGGAGAGCCTTAACCAGTTGAAGATGCGAGCTGAGCGACTCGGGTCGTATGCCAACAAACAGTGCTATTTCGTGAGCGACAATTCGCTTGAAAGAATCTTCACACATATAAAGAATGTGCAGCCGGAACTGCTGATCATCGATTCCATCCAGACGATAGAGACGGAGTTGGTGGAGAGTGCGGCCGGCAGTGTATCGCAAGTCAGAGAGTGTGCGGCACAGATTCTGCGTTATGCCAAAGAGAGCAACACACCAGTTTTGATGATCGGTCATATCACGAAAGACGGTACGATAGCCGGACCGAAGATCTTGGAGCATATTGTGGATACGGTTATACAGTTTGAGGGAGACCAGCATTATATGTATCGTATCTTGCGTGCGATAAAAAACAGATTCGGAAGCACATCCGAGATCGGTATTTTTGAAATGCAGCACAGTGGATTGAGAGAAGTGTCAAACCCATCCGAGATGCTCATGTCTCACAACAACCTTGGACTCAGCGGAACGGCGATCGGAGCGATGATAGAGGGAATCAGACCGTTGCTGATAGAGGTACAGGCATTGGTGAGCACAGCAGCGTATGGCACACCGCAACGTTCAGCCACAGGATTCGACGCACGCCGATTGAATATGTTGCTTGCCGTGTTGGAGAAACGAGTAGGATTCAAATTATCGCAGAAAGATGTCTTTTTGAATATTGCCGGAGGATTGAAGGTCAGTGATCCGGCGTTGGATTTAGCGGTGATCAGCGCCATCCTCTCGTCGAATATGGATATAGCGATAGATCCGAGTATCTGTTTGGCGGGAGAAATAGGATTGACGGGAGAGATACGTCCGATCAACAGGATAGAGCAAAGAATTTCGGAAGCGGAAAAGTTAGGATTCAAGAAGATAGTCATTCCGCGATTCAAGAACATGGATGTCAGCGGACGACAAATACAGGTTCTTACAGCGGAAAAAGTGGAAGACGCATTCAAAATATTGTTTGCGTAGGATATAGGAAGACGGGAGGAATCCCGTCTTTTACATTTGTCGAGTTAGAGATTGTCAATCTATGGCTATTTCAAGAAACAATTAGAAAATGCGAGAATATATGTGCTTGACATCGTAAGAAATGTGTATCTATAGCTAGGATTTATGTTTTGACTTTCGATTTTACGTCAAATTTAGAACTATGTGTTTCAAATTTACGTCTAATTTAAAACTATATATTTTGATTTTACGCCGAAATTAAAAATGTATTGTATCTTTGCATAAAAATAGAGGTTATGAAGGCAAGATATTTAAGTAAAGAAATAAAGCGATTGGCAGAGAGTCTAAATGGTAGAATTCTTGTATTAACAGGTGCAAGACAAATCGGTAAGACTACAATATCAAAGCAGTTGTTTGCAGACTATGAGTATCTTTCCATAGAAGATCCAATACAATCTCAGGCTTTGTCAATGATGACGGCAAAACAATGGAAATCGTTGTATCCGAAAGCTATACTTGATGAGGTGCAAAAGATGCCTGTACTGATAAGAAGTATTAAATCCGTATATGATCAATGGGAGGAACCAAGATATATTCTTTTGGGGTCAAGTCAGTTGCTTTTATTGCAGAAAGTGAAAGAAAGTTTAGCAGGAAGATGTGTTATTATTGATATGTATCCCCTTACTTTACCAGAGTTGTGTACAACCTCGTTTAATGATGATGTTGTTGATTCTCCGCTTCAAAAGATTATAAAAAGTGGAGATTTGCCTGATTTGTTTCCTTCTTTCGTTTTGGACTCTTCTCATTCAGATAAGATGATAGCATGGAATCATTTGTTGACTTTCGGAGGTTATCCAGCTCTTGTAAGTGATGATAGAACCGATCGTGAGAAATATGAATGGTTGGCTGGTTATGTTCGTACTTATTTGGAAAGAGATGTGCGAGATATTGCTGTAATGTCAGACCTAGAACCATATACTAAACTCCAAAAAGTTTTAGCGTTGCAGACAGGTAGTCTATGCAATGTGTCTGCCTTGTCAACAAAAGTAGGTGTTAGTGCTCCTACGGTAAAGAAATATTTGCAATATCTCTCTTTGAGTTACCAAACAATAACTCTGCCATCTTGGGAGAGAAATGAATCCAAAAGATTAGTTAAGGCTCCAAAGATACATTTTGTGGATTATGGAGTTGTTCAGGCTATTTTAGGAAAGCAGGCTCAACCTAATGGTAATGAATTTGAGAGTATTGTCGTTTCTGAAATATATAAGCAAACCAAGCAGGTTGACTCCAATGCCAGATTTTATCATTTGCGAACATCGGATGGTAGAGAAGTTGATTTGATTGTCGAAGTAGAGAGTGGTTATTTTGCTTTTGAGGTAAAGTTGACAGATCATGTTTCAAAAACGGATGCCCGTCATTTGAGAGAATTAAATGAAATATTGAATGACAAACCGTTATTGCACAGTTTTGTTCTAAGTAATGATGTTCAAACGAGTGAATTAGGGGATAATATTACTGCAATTCATGCCGCATATTTTCTTGGGTAGAAGAATTTCTGAAATACAGATCAAATAATTATGAGGAAGACGGGAGAGATCCCGTCTTTTTTTATGAATAAGGTTTGGAAATCTCCATGAATGCATGTTTGTGAACATGTTTGATTAAAAATATTTGCATTTGATTTGTTTTGTATTTAAGTTTGTTGAAACCGAACAAAAGGATTTGGACTAAACGGAGAGGCCGAAAACCGAGAAAAGAGTAGGGAAGGATTTAAATTTTATTACAAATGTACTTAAAAAACGTTTTCAATGATTTTTGTACTGAACTAAGTAAACGAACAGGTTTTCTTTCTGAGGATAATATTCGCTTTTATTGGTTTGCTTCTATGTTGAAGCAAGATTCTGACTTAAATCATTATTCATTAGAAGAGCCGTATATTTCTTTGGCTGATAAAGAATTGGATCTTGTGTATGAAGACAACAATGAGATTTTGGCGATAGAAATAAAATTTCATAGAAATCCCTCAAAAATCCCGTTTCCCCATCCAAATTCTGCAGGTACAATATTTGATGATATCCAACGTCTTCCTCTATGGAAAAGAGCAGGGGCTAAAAAAACAATTCGTTATTTTTTCTTGTATGTGACAGATGAAGAAATGCACAAATATTTGTCTAATCCTGCTCCTGCTCAAAATCCCATATATAGGGGAGAACTAAGAAAATTTTATGATAGTCTGATAGGGAAGAAAGTAGGCACTTTGAACTTTGGACTTGTTGGTGTTAGCGACACACCAAAGTCATTCTTCGATAAGGCTTGTGAGTCATGCATTGCTAATGTCTCACCCTCTACTGGAGATCTATTGTTCAGTGGCATTAGTATTATTGAGAAAAGGGGTCCTTTGGTATGTGGCAGTTCATCTCTTCAGACAAAGGAGTATTGGGTACGATTGTATGAGATACTTCAAAGTAATAATGTTTCCGCACAAGAAATAGTTGAATGATAAAGAAACAGCGATGTGGTAAACAATTGGAAGACGGGAGGAATTCCGTCTTTTTTATGAAATATGGGGGATTTATAAAGATGAATTATTAAAAGACTCAAATTATGAAAATTTGAACTGTCAAAATGTAAATGGCATTTAACTATAACCTCTAACGAGGTAAAAGAGAAATCCGTTTGAATGTTTTTCTACCGATGTTAAACGCCTGACGGCGTAATAAATGAAGAATTAAACACAAATTTCTTCAGCCGAATTGAATGAATTAATGTAAATTCGTTCAGTTGAGGGGGTGCTCCTATATCTAAAATCTGTCGCATTCTTTTCTTGTTGAAAAGTTACATTCCAATTCTTTCCGTCAAAATTTGGGAAGTAGACAGAATTTGTGTAGATTTGCACGATTCAAAAAGAAGGTGGTATGACTATGGACTATGGACATAAGCAATTGGCTGTTGCGGACAACACATCCGCATGTCGTTTCACTTTTCCTTTTTAATTGCGTTGGTTTTTGATTCCGACGCATTTTTTTTGCATTTTAGAAAAAGAAACAATTTATTATACGGTTATGATAGAAGGAATCAAAAAGGTCATTCTGCTTGGATCCGGAGCTTTGAAGATCGGACAGGCAGGTGAGTTTGACTACTCAGGTTCGCAGGCATTGAAGGCAATGCGCGAGGAGGGTATCAGCACAGTGTTGATTAATCCAAACATCGCAACAATCCAGACTTCTGCTGGTGTTGCTGACAAAGTTTATTTCTTACCAATCACTCCATACTTCGTTGAGGAGGTAATCAAGAAGGAGAAACCAGACGGAATTTTGCTTGCTTTTGGTGGACAGACAGCGCTTAACTGTGGTACTGAGTTGTACACAAACGGCATTTTTGAGAAATATGGTGTCAAGGTTCTAGGTACGTCTGTAGACGCTATCATGATCACTGAGGACCGTGACTTGTTTGTAAAGAAGTTGGATGAGATCAAGGCTCTTACTCCTAAGTCGGAGGCTGTTGAGTCGATGGAGGATGCTCTTCGTGTAGCTCACGAGATCGGATTCCCTGTGATGGTTCGTTCGGCTTACGCTCTTGGTGGTCTTGGTTCTGGTGTTTGCGAGAACGAGGCTGAATTCCGTGAACTTTGCGACAGTGCGTTGGCTCACTCAAAGCAGATCCTTGTTGAGGAGTCGTTGAAGGGGTGGAAGGAGATCGAGTTTGAGGTTATCCGTGATAAGAACGACCACTGCTTCACTGTTGTGCCTATGGAAAACTTCGATCCACTTGGCATCCACACTGGAGAGTCTATCGTCGTCGCTCCAATCATCTCTTTGTCTCAGGAGCAGATCACATTCCTTCAGGAGGTGGCAAAGAAGGTTGTCCGCCACATCGGAATCGTTGGTGAGTGTAATATCCAGTACGCTTTCAACGCACAGACAAACGACTACCGTATCATCGAGATCAACGCTCGTTTGAGCCGTTCTTCTGCTTTGGCATCTAAGGCTTCTGGTTATCCATTGGCATTCGTAGCCGCTAAGTTGGCTTTGGGTTACTCACTTGATCAGATCGGTGAGATGGGTACTCCTAACTCAGCTTACGTCGCACCGTCTGTCGACTATATGATTGTCAAGATTCCTCGTTGGGATTTGACTAAGTTCGCTGGTGTTGACCGTGAGATCGGTTCGTCAATGAAATCAGTAGGTGAGATCATGTCTATCGGTAAGTCTTTCGAGGAGATTATCCAGAAGGGTCTTCGTATGATCGGACAGGGTATGCACGGATTCGTTGGTAATAGAGATCTTGAGTTTGGCGACCTAGACAAGGAACTTTCTCATCCTACAGACTTGCGTATCTTCGCTATCGCCGCTGCTTTGGAGAAGGGCTATACAGTGGAGAGAATCGAGGAGTTGACAAAGATCGACATCTGGTTCTTGAACAAGTTGAAGAATATTGTAGACTACACTAAGGTAATCGCTAAATATAAGACTATCGAAGATATCCCAGCAGACGTAATGCGTGAGGCTAAACGTCTTGGATTCTCAGACTTCCAGATCGCTCGTTACTGCGAGAATCCATCTGGCAACATGGAGAAGGAGATCCTACGTGTACGTGCATCTCGTAAGAAGAACAATATCGTTCCTGCGGTAAGAAGAATCAACACAGTCGCTTCTGAGCATCCTGAGTTGACTAACTATCTATATATGACTTACGGTGCTACTGAGCACTCTATCAATTATAATTACAAGAACGACAAGTCAATCGTTGTTCTTGGTTCGGGAGCTTACCGTATCGGTTCTTCTGTAGAGTTCGACTGGTGTTCGGTAAATGCTGTACAGACTGCAAGAAAGTTGGGTTACAAGTCGATCATGATCAACTACAACCCAGAGACAGTTTCTACAGACTACGATATGTGCGACAGACTTTACTTTGATGAGTTGAGCTACGAGCGCGTATTGGATGTTTTGGATTTGGAGACTCCTAAGGGTGTGATTGTATCTGTAGGTGGACAGATCCCTAACAATTTGGCGATGAAGTTGCACCGTCAGAATGTGCCTATCCTAGGAACATCACCAGTATCTATCGACCGTGCTGAAAACCGTCACAAGTTCTCTGCAATGCTTGACCAGCTAGGAATCGACCAGCCAAGATGGAAGGAGTTGACAAGCTTCGACGAGATTGACGCCTTCATTGATGAGGTCGGCTTCCCAGTGTTGATCCGTCCGTCATACGTGCTTTCAGGAGCTGCAATGAATGTTTGCCACAACAAAGAGCAGATGCATACATTCTTGAAGGCTGCTGCAAAGGTATCTAAAGAGTATCCTGTTGTTGTGTCTGTGTTCATGCAGGAGGCTAAGGAGATCGAGTTCGACGCGGTTGCAAAGAACGGTAAGGTGATCGAGTACGCTATTTCTGAGCATGTTGAGTTTGCAGGAGTTCACTCAGGCGACGCTACACTTGTATTCCCAGCACAGAATATCTACTTGGAGACAGCCCGCAGAATCAAGAGAATCAGTAAGAAGATCGCTGAGGAGTTGAACATCAGCGGACCATTCAATATCCAGTTCCTTGCAAAGAACAATGATGTTAAGGTTATCGAGTGTAACTTGCGTGCATCACGTAGTTTCCCATTCGTATCGAAGGTATTGAAGAGAAACTTCATCGAGACAGCTACAAAGATTATGCTTGATGTCCCAGTTGAGACACCTGATTCTTCAACATTCGATATTGACTATGTTGGAGTTAAGGCATCACAGTTCTCATTCGCACGTCTTCACAAGGCAGATCCAGTGCTTGGCGTAGACATGTCGTCGACAGGAGAGGTTGGATGTATCGGAGCTGATTTCGAAGAGGCATTGCTAACTTCAATGATTTCAGTAGGATATCCAATTCCACAGAAGGGAATCTTGGTTTCATCAGGAGATGTTCGTGGAAAAGTAGAGCTTCTTGACGCATGCAAGATGTTGGCAGCTAAGGGATACAAGATCTACGCTACAGAGGGAACACAGAAGTTCTTGGGCGATCATGGAATCCAGGCTACAGCTGTTTGCTGGCCAGATGAGGAGTCGAACGGTAAGGAGAACATCGCTAAGTTGATGTCTAACCATCAGATTGATTTGGTTATCAACATACCAAAGGATCAGACAAAGCGTGAGCTTACAAATGGATACAAGATCCGTCGTTCTGCGATCGACCACAATATTCCATTGATGACAAACGCTCGTCTTGCAAGCGCGTACATCCGTGCATTGTCTATAAAGAGTATGTCTGATATCAAGATCAAGACTTGGCAGGAGTATTAATAATGCTAAATGAGGAATGCTGAATGCTAAATTATAGGTATACAATGTCTACAAATAATTAGTTGAAAGCAGACCATTACGTAGGGGAGGGTATCAAATCCTCCCGACAATAAGAACAGAAATCCCGATTCGAAAGAGTCGGGATTTTTTATTGATTTTGGACTCCATTAGTAGATGTCCAAAATGAGGATTGTTAAGGGCGGAACGCCCTAACCCCTCCATCCACGCGAGTCCGAAGAACGAGCGTATGTATATAGAATCTTAGAAATCAAGAGCTTTTTTAATGTGAGGGTCCCGAGAGATTTTCCCATTATTTTATTTATGTAACATTGTATTGTAGATTTTTATATTATCTTTGCAATGGTATCTATGATACTGTGAAATATTTTATACGAGCGTTTACTCGCTTTGCTAAGGATTAACAAATCGGCAAAATTTGAAATTCCCCTGAAGCATGGTAATGAGTAGATGTCTGGGCATAGAATAGATCTGTACCTCCGTGTGCCTATGTAATAGGTGCATGGTTGGTATAGTTATGATATTCGAGCACAGGAATCTGTCATTGTGTGTAGGGGAAAGGGCTTTGCCGAGCCTGTTAATTCACACGCAGTGGAGTACGGTTCCTGCGCTCGTTTTTTGTTTTATGATTTAACCTTGGGGAATTGGGTGGATATAATTTTAGGGCTATGAGGAAAGATCTATTAATTTTTATTCTGTCTTTGTTTAGTGTGACATTATTCGCACAAAAAGAAGTTGTAATCCCCAAGGGAACGGATGTATTTGTCAAGACAACTGATTCAATTTCTTCAACTTCTAGGATTAAAAAGATAACGGGCTACATTGCAAATGATGTGGTAGTTGATGGCTACACTGTAATAAAGGCTGAGACTCCTGTAGTTATTGATGTTGATTGTCGCAAAAGACATGGCATAGGAAAGCCAGGTAAAGTAAAGTTAGAAGGAGTGCATACACAAACCGTAGATGGCAAAATATTGGCAGTTAAGGGTTCTGCTGTAGAAAAAGGAAACTCGTCAAGAGGCAAAAGTATAGGTTTGACAGTCGGAATGATGTTTTTGATGCCTCCATTCAACTTTTTATTTTTGCTAATCAAGGGTGATAACTGTGTATTTAAGCCTATGGTTATCCCTATGAAGACTAAAGAAGATTTTACAGTAACATTGAATTAATTTTAAATTTAATAATATGAATAAATTTATTTATTTAGCATTATCTCTCGTTTCGCTTTTGTCATTTGCATCGTGCAAGGACGATGACGAGAAGGAGGATAATAAGGTAGAAATTCCAGAAGAAGTTTCGTCTTTAGATTATGCAACCTTATATGAATTAGGTCTTAACTACCCATTGGGTAGCGTGAGTCTTATTGATCTTGGGTTGAGTGTTAAGTGGGCATCTAAAAATGTTGGAGCACTTGATTTCTATAGCAATGGCAGTTATTTTGCTTGGGGTGAGACTAAGACTAAAGATGAATATTCTCTTGCTAATTCAGATTTTGTTTATAAATCAATAAATGAATTGTACGATGAGGGAGTGATTGACAATAGTGGCAATCTAACGTTTATGTATGACGCGGCAACAGCGTGGAACGTTTTGTATAGGATGCCAACAGCAAAAGAATTTTCTGAATTAAAAGAAAACTGCGACTTTTACAATATGACAATTGTAGCAGGAACTGGTGAGAAGGTAACCGGCTTTTATGTAAAAAGTAAGATTAATGGTAATGCTATTTTTCTTCCTGTCACTGGCATGAAAGCATTTGAAAAGTTTTATAATTCTGATTCTGGACAATATTGGAGTTCTACTGCTTGTCAAGAGCATAGTCCAGGAGCAACTGGTCTTTATCTTTTTTATGCTTACTATTGTCAAATATATGGTGAGGTCTCTCCTTTCAGAAGGGTTCTCATAACACCAGATATTAAGGCAGATCGCTATGAGGGACGTACAATCCGTGCTGTAGAAAATAAGTGATATCAACATGTGTTATCTATGACACAACCACAAAAAAAGGCGACTTCGGTCGCCTTTTTTTGTGGTTGAGATCGTGAAGTCAGCTTTTTTTGTTCATTGTGTTGAATAATAATCTTGGATTTTGTTCATTATGCTGAATAAATTTATCTATTTTTGTTCGTTATAATGAACAAAATATGGGAATAGCTAAAAATGTCATAAAGCAATGTATAATCGACAAGCGAGAGGAAATAGCATCTCTTGATGTTGTTGAGAGACCGTTTGTGTTTGAAGATTGTGCAAACTATGTGTTTGTGGGGCTTCGTCGTGTCGGAAAAACCTATATGCTATATCAGCGTTTGAATCAGCTGCTCAGAAATGGAATTGATAGAAAAGATATATTGTTTTTGAATTTTGAAGATGAAAGGCTGTCTGAGATGCAGTCGGACGACTTGAATTCAATATTGGAGGTTCATTATGAAATGTCTGGTTCCGACACGAAACCCATTCTTTTTTTTGATGAAATTCAGAATGTGAATCATTGGGATAAGTTTGTACGTCGGTTGGCGGATTCCAAATATACGATTTATGTGACAGGAAGTAATGCAAAGATGTTGAGTAGCGACGTCGCTACAACATTGGGAGGCCGTTTCTTAATTTATGATGTGTTCCCATATTCTTTTGAAGAACAATTGAAAGCGAGGAATGTAGATATAGATGAGGATTGGAAATTTTCTACAATTCAGCAATCTAAGATGAATGCTTACTTTTCTGAATATTTCAAGTACGGAGGATTACCTGAAATCATCAATTATAAAGACAAAAGATCGATGCTCCAAAGTCTGTATCAGAAAATTTATTTGGGCGATATATGTGCGCGAAACAATATCCGCAACTCCAAGGTTATGGGATTGTTGATAAAGAAACTTGCTGAAAGTGTAAAACAACCGACATCCTACAATAGATTACAAAATATCATAAAATCGACAGGTCAGTCAGTTACTGTTAATACTGTGATTGATTATCTCTCATTTGCTGTGGATTCTTGGCTGATTTTGCCTATTGAAAATGGTTTTGCAAAGATAGGAGAACGTGAAAGTGTAAAGAAATATTATTTTATAGATAATGGAATACTAAACTTGTTCCTTGTCGATTCTGAGACCTCTCTGCTTGAGAATTTTGTTGCGGTCACTCTGTGCAAAAAGTATGGCAGGGAAAATGTTGTTTATTTGAAAGGAGACAAGGAAATAGATTTCTACATTGATGAGACAAATACTGCCATCCAAGTCTCGTATTCAATAAAAGATGATAGTACAAGAAATCGAGAAGTCGATGCTTTGTATCGTTATGCTCAAACAAATAGGGATGTGAAATTGATGATTGTCACATGGGAAGAAAAAGAGCATCTTGTGGTAGATGGAATATCGATTGAGGTAGTGCCAATTTTGGATTGGACTCTAGATTTTGTGCATCATACTGAATAAAATCTGCGAAAATTGTTCATCATACTGAATAAAAATCCCGTCTCCTGAAAAAGAGGCGGGATTTTGTTTATGATTTGTAAAGACGGAATGTCGCACCGTCTTCACTGATTGATTATTTCTTTATGAATGGATATGCTTTTCCTTCAATAACCACGTAGTAGATTCCATCATTCAAAGAAGATGCGTTGATCTCACCGTCGACTGATAATACTCCTTCTATCACACGGCTTCCGATAGCATCAATCACACTGAAGGATGTGCCTGCTTCCACTCCAGTCACTATAACATTATTGCCGTTTGAATAAACAGAGATATTGTCTCCTGCGATAAGTTCCACTGCGGTTGGCTCTTTAATAGTGAATTGATATTGTGCAATACAACCATTAGCATCTTTTACGGACACTACATAATCCCTTGCGTCCAGATTATGGTATTCGTCTTTTTCTCCATATGGACCTCTGTCTAATGCGTATAGATATGGTGCATAATCGTAGTTCTCCAACACAACCATCACATCTCTTGGACCGATGCTGTCCACAGATGCGATTACTGGACGAGGATTAACTTTGATTTCTATGGATGCGGAAGTTGTGCATATGCCATCATTTGCCTTAAAACTAATGTTTGTTGTTTCTTTTGGCTCGAAATCCAAAATGGCATTATTACTTAAAATATCACCGCTTTCTTCAGACTTCCATTCGTAGTCTTTTATTTCAGATTCAGATAAGTCAATAGTAACACGATCTCCTTCACAAATTTCGATCTTATCAAGATCTATCATGGAAGGTGCAGACACTATGACATAGGCAGTGTCGTTTACAATTTGTTCGAACTCACCTTCTTCTTCACGATATGAAAATCTTGTGATGTATTTGACAAATCCAGGCACATTTTGTTGTCTTTTTAGAATGAATCCTTTGTCGCTTTTTTGAAGTTTTGAAGTGACATCAGTGATTTCTTTATCATTAAATTCTAATACCGTAAGATTTAATTTTGATGGATATAGTATATTTCCAGTTCCTGTTGTGTCGATAGTGAGTACAGTACTGTCTTCTTCACAAACGTTAGTAGCGGCGATAGAAGAGTTAAGCTTCAATACTCCATCTACAGGTTCTTCCTCCACTTCACCATACTGATAAACTCTTACGTAGTCGACAAGCATTCGTTGAGGAAAGATTCCATTGTCGATGCCCTGTTCTCCTCCCCAACTGCCACCTACGGCGATGTTTAGAA
>JAEEMG010000040.1 GCA_016283095.1 Paludibacteraceae bacterium
ATTTAGCATTTAGCATTTAGCATTTAGCATTTAGCATTTAGCATTTAGCATTTAGCATTTAGCATTTAGCATTTAGCATTTAGCATTCACCTCAAAGTCTCCGTCTTTCATTTTAGCGAAAAAGAGATAGTCGAAAGGTTCATCATCTGTCGGCGGAACTAAGTTCTTCGCACGAGCTTCGACACCGATGTCTGGAATCCTCGCGTCGCCCTCTCTCTGGGCATTCCTTTTCAGACAATCATTGAGAATGCTTTCCATGAAAATACCTACAGTCATATAACCGTTTTGATTCGCAAGCTGGAAATATTTCTCTCTTTCCTCAGGGAAGACGTTTGTGTTGTCGACGACGATATCCTCTTCTGAGATGAACAGAGCGTGAAGCATAGCGTCCTCTCTTTCCCTGGTGCGTAGATTATCCAGGTTTATACGTGAGAAATTTTGCAGATGACGGGCAACAAACGTGCTTTTCCCAGATGCTGGAATGCCCATCATGAGTATCAATATCGGGCTGCCGTCCGCTTCCTGTCTGATGAAATCCGTAAGTTCTTTTGGAGTCATAATTTTGATTATTACTTATTTGCGTATTGAGTGGCGTCGAAGAAGAATCATGTCTCGATACATCAATCTTGTTTTAAGTTCTCCGTCTTTTTCTCTATTCCAATTTCGGTACTTCATTTCTTGATCTATGGTAGAGAAGAAAAGATTCAGCCCGTTTCGTTGGTAGTAATCTATAAGATTGGGTTCATTGTATGCATCGACAATCAAATGACGACATCCGGATTTGTTATTGTCATTAGTAAACCAATTTTCTACAAATTCGATGATTTGATCTCCGAGATGATTGCCTTTGTATTTGACATCAACCCCAAGTTGAGCAAGCAGTATTGCAGGATAATTGATTAATCCTTTTTCGTGATGAACTCAAAAAAATATGTTTTCCCGAATAACTCTTCTTGGTAGGCTTGAGCTTGTTGACTAAAGAATACATTCACTTCCAAACGTCCACAATCAAACGATTGAAGATTTAAGTTTCGATCTCCGATTGTGAGCATTTCTAGATTTTCCAATAGAATCATTTTCTTGAACTAACCTTTCTTTTGTTGAACTTCTCAATGATTGCGTTAAATCTGTCTTCTCTTTCTTGACTCCATTGTGAACCAGCGAGATGCTTTGCGTTGTATTCACATTGTTCGACGAATCGTTCCGCTACTTTTCCTGTTAGAACAGGGATATTTGTCATAGGTATTGCCATAAATGAATTTTTTTGTACGTTTTTTGAATGCAAATATAATGCATTTTGATGGAATACAATTGAAATTTCAAATAAAAATCGTTCCGCTCACCCTTCGGGTTCGTGGAGGAGGAGAGGGGTTAGGGCGTTCCGCCCTTAACAATCCTCAATTTTTTCGGACAGCATAATAAAAAATTGCGGTGACGAACCGTCGCCACCGCAATCAAATTAATTGGATATATGTGAGAATTATTGTTTTACAATCTTCGTTGCTGTGCCGTTGATCTTCAACACATACACTCCTGCTGGATAATTGTCTCCGATCTGAGTTCCAACCTCAGCCTCTCCGAATTCTACAACCTGACCGAGCATTGTTGTCACCACATAGTCGCCTTCTACGTTGATAGTCCATGCTGTGCTTGTAGGGTTAGGGTAGACGATTGTCTCCGCAACTGCGTCGATCTGCTGCACATCATCAATTGTCTCTGCTGAACAGATGATGCTTCCGTTGGCTGCGTGAGGAGAATTCTTCTGCTTACCGTAAGCCAATTCATCACATTTTGCGAATATTGTCATGGCAGTGTCTCCATCGGATACTCTACCGTAAGAGAAGTTACGCTCGTGAAGTTTGTATGTCATCTCGTCAATCAAAGTGTCGCCTGTAGTCAACGGCATGATCAACTGTAGCTTCTGCTCGATCGCGTCGTTCAACTTGAAATTCAAGTGAAGGGCTCCGACGTTCTTGCCTTTGTCTGCCCAAAGCACTGCATGACCCATCGCAGGGATCACAGATGACGACGAACCGTATGGGATAGCTGACTTTGCTCCTGCTGTCACATTTTTAATGACCATTCCTGCCAAATCAACATCGTATGGCTCACTATTGTAGATCTCGATCCAGTCTGGAGCCGATCCGAACTCATCAAGAGTAGCTCCGTTGGATGCGCAGACCTCGTTGATGAACAATCTTGGGATTCTGAAATTCTCGTCTTTTGTCAGCAACACTTGGATATCTGTACCGTCTACACTCGCACTGTCGATTGTCATTGTTGTTGAAGGATCTTCAGTTAGTGTTCCGTTAACAGTCCAATTTGCGACTTTGTATCCGATTGGCAATCTTAGCTCAACTTTCACGCGCTCACCAACAAACAACTGTTGGCTGAACACCTCATTCTTGAACTCGTTCTTGTTGACCCAATAAACGTAGTCTGGTGTTTCATTACCGTCGAATTCAACTCTGACTGATACATCCGCTAATACATTTTTTAATCCTAGATATGATGCCAAATGTTTTTGTACATATGATGGTCTGCGAGTGACGAAATTGCGCATGTTCTCGAACTCAGAATCATATTTGGTCTGGTTGCCGACATATCCGAAATCAGGACAAGCCATAGTGGCACACATATCGATCTGTGTAAGGTTGTACATAGAATCAGCAAGTGCCAATGCTCGTTCGCTGTTGAAATATTTGTTCATCGCATACATGTATCTGTCGGTGAACTTATATTTGAAGTCCTCATTCTGAACCAATCCCTCAAACATCATAGTGAAGACGCTATCGCCATTTGTTTTTGCGAATGTTATCATGTTTTTGGTAGGGCTTGAATGTTGAGTAGACAAACCGAAGTCAGTGTCGTAAACCATCCAACGCCATTTTCCTCCGTTTTTCTTTCTCCACACTTTGATGTTGTTTTTCACCCAGTCTGTGTTTCCTACAAACTGTTCAAGGATCTGATAGTCGATGTATTCATCCATATCTATCATCTCACACATCTTGTCGAAGTAGTCAGGATCTTGATGATGCACGTATGCATACTCTTGCATAGCGTAGAATTCTTCGTTAGAACCATACTGAGCCACATAGCCAGTGCCGTTTACTACTTTCAAGAAGTCGATCTCGTCTTCATCGATTCCATAGTTCTGGTAGAGGTATGTCTCATCCATTCTTTCACGCAATCCCATCATACCATGGAATTTGCCGTTTAGGAAGTAAGCCACTGGCATGTATGCCTGCAAATCGATATTCATTCCCTTTGCCAAATTCTGCATGTATCCGTCACGCCAGCGAGGGAACAGGTAACCGAAGCCGTTACCTCCGTTTCTCAAAGTAAGTGCTTTGTATTTTGTGTAGTCTCTGTCAGCAAAGAACTTGTTGTACTGGAATTTGTTGTCTCCAGTACGTTTGTTTGTCTTGATTTTGAAACTCTTCACTCCATGAGATCGTGAGCATCCACCCTGCAATGCCACTTCAACCTCCTGGCTGTTGACAGACTTGCCGTCGACAAAATACTCGAAGTTGGCTGGACGATACCATTCCTGATGATAGTTTGCTACCTCGATCTTGTCTGACGAACAGATTGTCTGGGCTCCGTTTGTTCCGACCACACAACTACCCAATGAGTCGCTGTATAGATCTATGCTGTCTGCTACGATGGAAACAATTGGAAGTGTGGTCTCGCCACACTCTTCGTAATATTCACCCAAATATAGGTAGGATGCTGTAGCGACGTCGCTCCAAAGAACACCGTCTTTGAATGCTTTAGCTCTGATGATTGTGTTTTCGGAAACCTCTATCGGAGCGGTGTATTCAATACCTTTTTCCAAAGTAGGGATGCTTCCGTCCAATGTGTAATAGATCTTTGCTCCTTCTGTCTTGCACGACAATTCAACTGTCGCTGTGTTGCCGGCTCCGATTAGACCTGAAGGAGTCCCGCCAAACACTGGTTTTGCCACTCTCTCAGAAATCTTGAAAGCGGCTCCGTTCTTAGCTCCTGGAGTTGGCTCCATATATCCCTCTTTTGAATAAGAGACGTGTGGATACTGAGCTGGATACGAGAAAGTGATGGAGTCGCCGTTGGCGTTGTAGAACACCACCGATCCTTCGTCTGCAGTCAACTTTTTAGGAACGCTACCTACGTAAAGCGGATGCACCTTCTTGGCTGTCTCACTGGATGTCTCTTCCTTTCCAAAGAACATCAAGCTGTAGCCTGTAGGCAGGATATGAGCCTTTCCCATCTCATAATTCCAGTTGAGCTTGCCTTCTTTGGTGTTTTTTACAAACCAACTGTACAAATTGATGGGCTCGCCGTCGTTGTAAAACTCAACATAACCGTTGTAGTCAAACTTGTCGCTCACTGTTGTGGCGATATTGCTTGGCATGATCTCTGTGATTGTCACGGTTGCTGATGCGGTAACTGCTGTTGTAGCTAATACTGATGATAATAGCGTTTTTAGAATTTGAGTAAACTTGTAAACGTGTTTCATGACTTTTGATTTGGTTATCAACGTTACGGCAAAAGTAAGAAAAAAAACTAGAGTACAAGTTTTTGTCGGTAAAAAAGTGTTATTTGTCTATAAAAACAGGGAATTTATTGAAGCGTAATGAAAAAATGTATGAAAATTCTAACATCTAGTGGAGAAAAGAGAGGCATCCGTCTAAAATATATCCAGACATGGGCGACCACAAGGGATTACCCCTACAGATGTATTTCCCAACAATTATGAATTATGAATTATGAATTATGAATTGCATGGGCTGTGATGATAGTGTAGGAATAAGAGTTGACGGTGATGATTTCCCCGTTGGATTCCGCATACCAGTTTTTTCCTTGTTTGGTGATGACGCAGTTGTCTCGCATAATCACGTCGACGCAATATTTCACGACATCAGTGTCGTCTGCAAGAGAAAGGTTGCGACGTATACGTTCTTTCCCCATCTCGGTGGTGTGGATGCGGGATATGTTTTCCAATAAATCATTCATTGTGGTATGTATGTAGGGGCAGGTCTTAGACCTGCCCTGGGTCTCGTGTCTGCCCGCATTATAAATTGATAAATATTGAAATAAATAAAGGGCGGATACAAGACCCGCCCATAATTATAATTTTGAAATTGATTCCAAATTTCTGTCGCTGCAGATGTTCTTTCCGTCTGTTGTCATCAGGAAGTCGATCAGATCGGCATATCTCTCGCAAACTTTTGGTCGAACCATCTTCATTGTTGAGTTGAGCAGGTGGTTGGCTTCTGTGAATCCTTCACTAAGCACACCCATTGTGGCTGGCAACCAACGTTCTGGATGCAATCCTGCGTATTTGCCGCCTTTACGCATCTGGCAGATCTCATTCCAAAGCATCTCTGTCGCGATCTTTTGGTTTTCTGGTTTTGAGAGGTCTCCATGACCGTGCTCTTCCAAACGGGCTTTCAATGCTGATGCGTTCGGCACGATAAGAGCGATGGTGTATGGCGACTGGTTATTGTAGAGCATGCATTGGTCGATGATTGGCGACAATTCCACAATGCTTTCTTCAATGCCTTCAGGTGAGTATTTCTCTCCGTCGCTCGATATGAGCAGACTCTTGAAGCGTCCGAGCACCTGTAGGAATCCGTCTGGATCCATGTAGCCCATGTCTCCGGTGTGAAGCCATCCGTCTACGATGGTCTCTTGTGTGGCTGTCTCGTTTTTCCAATAACCTTTCATCACATTGCCACCTTTAATGACAATCTCTCCCTTCTCTCCGTTTGGCAGAACTTTTCCGTCGGCATCACATATTGTGATATCCATAAATTTGACTGGAGTGCCGGAGCTTCCGAATTTAGCTCGTCCGCTGACGTTTGAACTGATCACCGGTGAAGCCTCGCTCAATCCGTAGCCCTGGAAAATAGGAATTCCTACTGACATGAAGAAGCGTTGAAGCTCAACATCAAGCAGTGCTCCTCCTCCGATGAAGTATTGCAGACGTCCGCCGAAGTTCTCACGTATTTTGCTCATCAATATTTTGTCGCCAAGCCAAACAAGCGGTTTGCGCAAGAAACTCAAGCCTGAGCCTCTGTGGAAATAGTCTTTATTATATGCATATGCGTTCTTGCGGAAGAACTCGAACATTTTCCATGCGAAATCACCTTTCGCTTTCACTCCCGACTCGATATTCTTTCTGAATGCTTTCGACAATGCTGGCACACTCATCATCAAAGTCGGACGAACCTCTTTGATTGCCTGAGGGATAAGTTTTAAAGTTTCCATAGGAGTCTTGCCTATGATCTGCGACGCAATTGTCGCTCCATAGTAGATGAAGCAGTACAGACATGTGGTGTGGGCGAAACTGTGGTCCCATGGAAGGATGGTCAAAGTCACGTCGTTAGGAGAAATCTTCACAAGGTAAGCTGACTGGAGTGTGTTTGACACGTAGTTGCCGTGAGTAAGCATGATGCCCTTAGGATCGGAAGTTGTTCCGCTGGTGTAGCTGATATTCACCATGTCATCCTTGTCGATAGAAGCGATCAAAGTGTCCAGATGAGCGGCGTTGTCAGAGTTTTTCAGCCATTCCGCACCGTCGTTGACAATATCATCATAAGTGGCGACACCATCGCTGAGAGCCTCACAATTGTCGAGATGGATCAGAGTGATACCTTCCGGACCGAACCCCACGTCGGCAAGACGCTTAGCTTGTGGAGCGGAAAGGATGAGATAGCGAGCTCCTGAGTGGGCAAGACGGAATGACACCTCACCTTCCACATTCAGTTTGATGGATAGAGGCACGTTTACGGCACGAGCCATAAGCATTCCCAGCTCACAGATCAGCCATTCACGTCGCCCCTCACTCATAAGAGCGATACGGTCGCCAGGTTTGACGCCCATCTTTATCAGGCCTGCCGCAAAATGACGTGCTTGCTGTTTCACTTGGGTGAAAGTCAGACTTTCCCATTTCCCATTCCTTTTGTCAAGAGTAAGAGTGTTGTTCGGGAACAACTTGACGCCTCTGTCAAGAAGATCTATGATGTTTTCTAATTTTTCTGCCATAAGTATCTGTCGTAAATAATGAAAATCCTTACGCATCAAATATAAGAATTAATTCATAATTCACAATGCATAATGCATAATTGTTGCCGTTGCATTAATGCAATTTTGAAATAATAAGGCAGGCTTTTATAATTTATGTCCGACTTTTTCTTTGGTTTTCATGCTTTCATTCGGCTAAAGTCGATTTCCCATAAGAAATTATCTTTTTGGGAATCATCGGTAATGTCTTCTATGTATTTGATGGCTGTATCGCAACTCCTTTTCAAATGTGAATATGGATTTTCATTCTCTATTTCGTCGCAGGTCCACCATGCACAGCCTATTTTGAAGTCTTCTCCATCAAGAATCCACAAAGTCAATCCGGTGACAGGAAAAAAATCTTCTCTTAGATAATTAATTATCTTGATAGCCTCTTCTTTTGGGAACGCGAATGTATCAACATCAGAGCAAAAATATTCTTTTAATGAGTAATATTTGTTGATGTTTGTCTCTTTGATTGCTTTTTCTATTTCCATACTCAAAATAAATTAAATCGGCATCTCATTATTTTTGAAAGGGCATTCTAAATCCCGACTCATTGCCTCCGTCAAAACAGATTTTTTGTTGAATAACAAAAAAGGCTTTCAAAACCGAGGTTTCAAAAGCCTTGAGTGGTGACCCGTATAGGATTCAAACCTATAACCTTTTGATCCGTAGTCAAATACTCTATTCAGTTGAGCTAACGGGCCATACCGTTTTTTTTGTGACCCATACAGGATTCAAACCTGTAACCTTTTGATCCGTAGTCAAATACTCTATTCAGTTGAGCTAATGGGCCAGTCACAACCACTTTTTTGTGAATTGCGGTGCAAAGGTATGGAAAAAATTAGTAAAACAAAACAAAAAACGAGATTTTTTATGTTGGGCAACAAAAAATTGTGTGATTCCCTCATTATTTTCCTATTTTTGTCGCATGATTGAAAAAATGAGACATATTTTATTTTTTATATTGCTTTTGTGTGCGACGTTGAATTTGTCCGCACAGTCTAATATCTCCGAGTATTCTCTGCGTGAAGTTTACAAAAAAGGGGATGCCACTCTCATTCGTGCGACGAAAGAGAATGAGGAGAAATATGTGATAAAGATACAGCAGAGTAAAGTGAAGGCTATGTATGTGGCTCTTGGCACTAAGGGTGACGCGGTGATCACTCTGCAGAACTTTATTGACAGACCGAAAGAGTACAGAATGCTGTATAAATTGGAAAATCCGTCCAATAATGCGGCTGGATATTTTCTCAAGCACTCCAATGCTTCCACGCTCGTCAGATTCTATGAAGGGCTGGATCTCAATAATTACGGTGTGATTTCATTGAGACATTTGAAGAAAATCGTGGATTTTTTGAAGGAATAATGTCCCAAACTGACGTCTGAGATTCGTCAGCCTTGTTTTCCCGGTTATCGTTTTTGTGCGGTCCCTCTCAGATAATCCAAAATCTTGAATGTTTTGCTATAGTATTTGTGGACGTGGATGAAAGGCACGAGTTCAGCCCCGAATTCACGGTGTGAAGAGCCGATACCTTGGTTCATACTGCCTTCGAAATCAAAACCTTTGGTCTTGTCTTTCAAGAATTCCAAAGTGTCCCAGATCATCAGCGACGGGGCTCCTTCGTTTTTTCTGTTCTGGTCGATTCCTGTCCAGATATAGTAGGCCCATTCTGAATCCCACACTAAGAAGAATGCCGACAGCAACGTTCCTTCTGTGTCTCGTGTGCTGACAATGGTGCCTTGTCCGGCCTTTTTAGCCTCTTCGATAATATGCTTGCAGTCCCATTTGTCGAGCAGATCATCCATTCCTCGCTCTTTATATGTGCGACGGTGAAAATCCAGGAATTCGTCGGTAGGCATGTCGAATGTTGTCGACAATCCGTTCTTTTGCGCTTTGCGTATATGCTTTTGCTTTGACTTGCAGAATCTTGCAAACAGTTCATCCGCATCTCCAATGTTAGGAAGACGGTAGGTGTATCGAGTGTATTGTTTGTAGCCAGCCCAGTGAAATGGCAGGTGGTGGGTTATACGTGGTGAAAAATTCTGCCAGAACATGTCTGCCCCCAACGTCTCCAATTGAGATATGATTTCATTGAACGCTTTCTCCTCAAACATCAGTTTCTCATAGTTCGACAGTTGTCCTGAATCGGATGGGGTAGGATAGAAGATGAACGGTCCTGTGTGTTGGCAGAACTCATGTTGGGAGATCAGGGTGAATCCAAATTTTTTATATATGGCATAAGGCATCGTAGCGACGACGTTGTTGGTTTTGTCACGTATGATCAGCACGTCCCAATTGTCGCCGTTGCTCGCGTTCATCCACCAGTATTGCGAGAACACTGGTATTTCCGGATGCTGTCTGCATATCTCTTTGTATTCTTCCTTATTGCTCATATTCCTTTTTTTGTGAGACGAAGGTCCTCTTTCAATTCTCAACTTCCAACTCTCAACTATTGATAGTACAAATATAAAGAAAAAGAAAGGAACGCAAAAGATATTGCGTTCCCTCCTTTGGTATTTAATGCAAAAAGCGTTTTGTTTTTACAATCTTATTTCTTGACAATCAATCTGAATGCCTGTCTTGACGACTCTGTGTTTACAATCACAGTGTAGATTCCGTTAGCAAGACGTGCTATGTCAACACTGTTTGCTCCGTCAGATGCAATCTGCTCAGTCAAAACAAGTTTGCCGTCTATGCTCATAATCTGAACGGAAGCATTCACGTCTCCATTAAGAAGCTCAACGAACAGAACGTCAGATGCAGGGTTTGGATACAAGTTGCATACATTTTCGTTAGCATCGATTATGTTTGTTGCAGAATCATGACTGTATTTTCCGTGAACCACAGCTCTCGCACAACCTGAACCTGCCTGGATTTGCCAGTTGATCATCGCAGGGAATGGCTTGTTTTTCGCCTCTCCCTTATCACATCCAGTAAACTCGATCACATCGCCGTTGTTTGCGAATGTGTTGTAGTCTTTACCGTTAGCATAGAATGGGATTGATCCGTTGACTGGTTTAGCAGATAATGAATAATCACCCTTTTCTGAAATCTCGATTGGGTTGCTCAATGTGATTGTGTACCAACCTGGGTTCTGCAAATCGATTGAATCAGAGGCGATCTTCTGCTCCTTATCATTATGAGTAAGTGTGAATGTTATTGATTGGCTACCTTTAGTGTGGATAGCTGACAAATAAACAGAAACACCTGTGATCATGAATGGCTTGTGTGCTGTGAACAAGGCTGCTGTTTCTCCCCAATCCGAAGTTCCCAAAGATGCGAATGTCTTTTCGTCCGGACCAGCTACGAATGAACTGCTGCCTGCATCCTGCACGTAAACGACAATGTCTTTGTCGATTGTGGTTGTGTATGATTTGCCAGATCCAAGAAGAGTACCTCCCTCTGCCTTGTCATACCACTCAAAATCACCGTCGCCTTCAGCAGTGAATGTGATTTTTCCATCGTTGCTAGACTTTGCGTCAGCCACAACTGGAAGATTTGATGTGATTTCTGTCTCGACTTTCTTGCTTCCACATCTTGTCACAGATATCTTACAAGTGTACATACCAGCCTTGGTTGCTGTGTATGTAGAAGAATTAGCACCTTCTATATCATCTCCGTCAACACCCCATTGGTATGAGACGCCCTTGACGTCTACAGTAGCGTCCAATGTGATAGTCGCAGGATTACACAACATTCCGCTTTCAAGATGTACATCTGGTAGCTCGTCTAGGATTGTGACACTTGCTGAAGTCTCCCAGTCTCCGGCTGAATCAACAACACAAGTGTAAACGCCTGCTTCTGTGATTTCGTAAGTAGAAGATTTTGTGTCTGATGCCAATTGCTTTCCGTCTTTCGACCAAGTGAAAGTCTTCTTTCCGTCAGCAGGAATCTTGCTGTCGAGCACAAGCGAACTCTCTCCACAGATAGAGCGGTCAGGACCAAGTGCTGGAGATGGATGTCCGAACCTATTGATGTCGACTGGAGAAAGCACAGAGTTGATATAACCTAGTGCACCTACCAAACCGGCATTGTAGTCGATACCACCTTCAGAAGAGGTGTATGTTTTCTCGTTGTCGGAATAAGTTTCAGCGTTCATTGATCCTCCGACAAGGTATCCTAACTGTACATACTTGTATGACGCATCCAATTTAGGAAGAGCGTTTTCATCGTTATTGTCTACTCGATAGAAGTTTCTGTGGTGAGGATAGAGAGGAAATTTGTCTCCCAATCCAACTACGAAAGAATAGTTACGGCTGTTTTTTCCGAGGATGTAGTCTATTGTTTCCGCTGTATATGGGTTTAATTTTGTGTCTCCTTTCAATTTGTTATACAAACCATGAACGAAAGCTTGGTTGGCAGGGAAACGTAAAACTCCCCATGCCGCAGAAACCGCTTTATTAAGGAAGTATCCTGAAGCTGGCTTGTACATCTGGTTGATGTAGAAGTCGAGTGCGGTCATTGCATTTTCCCCATATTTAGTCTTGTCTCCGAAAGTTGCGATCAGATAACAAGCCAAATCTTCTGTGTTGTTGTAACAAAGACTATAGTTGTAGTTATAGCCTTCTTCTGTTGTCATCCAGTCGCAACAAGCTTCTGCCGCCTTCAAATATTGCTCATCGTTGGTCGCACGGTAAAGCTCAGAGTAGAATATAATCTCATCTGTTATGTATTTGGGCTTTGGACCATAGAATCCACAGTTGTTTAGATTGCCTTTTGATGTGCCTGTAACATAAGCGTATGCTACTTTTGCTTTTTCCAGACATTGAGCTGCGTAAGCAGGGTCAAATTTCTTGTAGACTCTTGCCATTGTAGCTAAAGCGGCTCCACCTAAACATGCCATTGATGTCTCACCGCCATTGGCAACTTCAAAATGTCGAGGTCCATCTGCCTCTCCTCCTTGTGCTCTAGAAAGAGTTGACTTTGTAGGAGACGTACACCAAACTTCATGGTCCGGACCACCGTCGCCTTTCTGGAAATAGAATGTCTTGCTGTCGCGGAATGCCTTAATGATGAAGTCTGTCGCATATTTTACCTCGTTCAATATGTCTGGAATTCCATCTGGCACTCCTTTCTTGCCTTCCCATGTATAATCGCTGGCATTTATATAGCCATGATAATCAAAAGAATAAAGGTCGTCATAACCTTCTGGAAACTCAGAATAGCCTAACACAAGCATATATGCTGAGTAGAAGAATGTCTGGCCGAATGTCGCAAAGTCTCCACAGTCATACCAGCCTCCTGTCAAGTCGTAATCACCGTCAGAATCTTTGATAAAAGACTGTCCTTTTACGAATGCCCCTAAGTTGCCTTTACAATTTTCAGCAACCTGTGTAGGCTCGTAGTCGGCAATCAGCCAATTGGGTCCGACACCTGAACGCTGAGCACCGTAGAATCGACCTGTCATCCAAAGTGCTTTTTGGTAATATTCCTTTTCGAACGATTGTGCGGAGATAGTGCTGACCGACGATAAAGCCAGTCCTGCTACTACCGCTTTTACCGCAATTGATGAGTATATCTTCTTCATAATCTACCCTATTATAAGTTATTAATAGTGTTTTTTATTATTGATGTATTGTCAATAGTCTTTTATTTCAAAAGCAGTTTATTTCACAGCAATTTTTGCGACACGCTTCTCGTGGCGTCCTCCTTCGAAGTCTGTTGTAAGGAATATTTTGACGATCTCCAAAGCTTTTTCTTTGCTGATGAAACGGGCTGGCAAACCGACGATGTTTGCATTGTTGTGCTGACGTGCAAGTGATGCGATTTCTGTTTCCCATGAAAGCGCGCATCTCACACCCTGATGCTTGTTGCAAGTCATCGATATGCCGTTGGCGCTACCACAGATTGCGATTCCAAGGTCTACCTCTCCTTTCTCCACTGATTCTGCAAGCGGATGGGCATAGTCGGGATAGTCACAGCTATCGTTTGTGTCCGTACCGAAATTCTTGATGTCAGCGACAAGTGGAGTCAGTTGCTCTACCAAGTATTTTTTCAAATCTGTACCAGCGTGGTCGTTTGCAATACCTATTTTCAATTCACTCAAATTCTTCATGTTCTTATTAAGTATGAATTTGTTTTAGCTTTTTTCCTTCTAGCTAAGTGCACAAATATAGTCTAGTGTACAAATCTAGTTGAGTGTACAAATATAGATATGAAATTCAAGTTACGCAAATAAAAACAATGATTTTTAGGTGATTGACTAATAGATTGAAATATTACGACGGCATACATTATCATTTATCCAACGACAATGCCACTCTGTTCAACTTCAAGTCAACCTCTTTCACAATCACGTTTAATCGCTGTCCCACAGACACTATCGTCTGCAAGTCGACGTTGCGTTGTCTTGTGAATTCGGAGACGTGTACCAATCCGTCACGATGCACTCCGATGTTGACGAATGCACCAAAGTTTGTGATGTTGGTGACGATGCCTTCCATTCTCATTCCGATCTCAAGGTCGGTCACCTCTTTCACATTCTGTCGGAATGCCAATGGCTTGATCTTTTCTCTCACGTCTCTTCCCGGCTTGTCCAACTCTTTCATTATGTCTTGCAGTGTAGGCAATCCGATTTTTGCGTCGACGTATTTGTTCAGATCGATGGAATCTCTCACCTGTTTGTTGGCGATCAGTTCCTCCACCGTCACTTTATAATCTTTTGCCATTTTCTTCACCACAGAGTAGCTTTCCGGGTGGACTGCTGTATTGTCGAGTGGGTTCTTTTGTCCGCGTATACGCAGGAATCCCGCACACTGCTCGAATGATTTGGCTCCAAGTTTTGGAACTTTCTTCAGTTCATCTCTCGACGTGAATGCTCCGTTCTCATTTCTGTAAGCGATGATGTTTTCTGCTAGTTTCGGACCGACTCCAGACACATAAGTTAACAGATGCTTGCTGGCTGTGTTAAGGTTCACACCTACATGGTTTACAGCACTTTCCACAACTCTGTCGAGTGCTTCCTTCAACATCTTCTGGTCGACGTCGTGTTGATACTGTCCTACACCGATGCTCTTTGGGTCAATCTTTACAAGTTCAGCCAATGGGTCTTGCAGTCTTCGTCCGATAGACACCGCTCCACGCACTGTGATGTCGTAGTCGGGAAACTCCTCTCTCGCCACTTCACTTGCTGAATAGATGCTGGCTCCGCTCTCATTCACAATGTAGACTTCGACATCGGTGAGTTTGGAATCTTCCAAGGCTTTCTCCACAGCTTCGTGCGTCTCTCTGCTCGCAGTACCGTCGCCGATAGCTATCGCTCCACATTTATATTTCTTAAGCAGAGTCACCAGTTTGTCCTGCTCCTTAGGTAGATCAGCACCACCACGAGAAAGAAACAACACCGTGTGAGTCAGTAATTTGCCTTGTTTGTCAAGACATACAACTTTGCATCCAGTGCGGAAACCAGGGTCGATGGCAAGCACTGCCACTTCTCCCAAAGGCGACGCGAGCAATACCTGCTTCACGTTTTTGGCAAACACGTCAATAGCCTCTTCGTCGGCTTTCGTTTTGCTGGAATCGGCGAATTCAGTCTCAATTGCAGGACGAGCATAATCTTTGTATGCCGTTTTCACCGCAGATTTCACAAGTGATGAACTTTCGGAATTGCCGTGTACGAAAAGATTTCCGATATTGTCGAGACACCAGTCGTCGTCACATTTCAATGACACTTTCAGCATTCCCTCTTTTTCTCCTCGGCGCATTGCGAGAAGACGGTGAGACGGACATCTTGACAATGGTTCGGAATGAGAGAAATAGGTGTGGTATTGTCCAGCCTCGTCCTCTTTGCTTTTCACCACCTCACTTTGTATGGATCCGTTGCGACGGTAGGAACTGCGGATGCGTGATCGTGTGCGTGAATCTTCGCTGATCCACTCAGTGATGATGTCCAAGGCTCCTTGCACCGCTTCGTCGGCTGATATATCGATACGGTTCTTTCTGCAATAATCGTCTGCCAATTCATCACTGTCGGAACGGGAATTCTGCGACATGATCATTTTTGCGAGACCTTCAAGTCCCAGCAGACGTGCTTTCTCCGCTTTCGTGCGTTTCTTCGGTTTGTATGGCAGATAGATGTCTTCCAATTCAGAGAGTGACGAAGCTTTTTCCAACGCATGTTTGATCTCCGAGGTCAGTTTACCCTGTTCGTCAATGCTCTTTATGATTGCGTTGCGACGTTCGTCCACAGCGATTATCTGGTTCTGCAGTTTGATGATGCTCTCCACAGTTGTCTCATCCATACCTCCCGTCATCTCCTTACGGTAACGGCAGATGAAAGGGATCGTGCATTTGTCTGCAAGAAGAGACAGTACGTTAGCCACCTTGTCGGCAGGCAAAGAGAGTTCAGATGCGATTGATGCTGCTATATCTTTTTCGTTTATCATATTGTATGTTCAATTTTTCATTTGAATTGTAGACGGGGAGTAGGACCTCGTCTAGCAAGAGTTTATTAATAAAGTAATCCGAACAGCCAAAGAGGTATTTTGTTGCCTCTGCCGATTTCAGTATCGTCGACTGCAAGATAACTGTCAGGCATGTCTTTTATCTGATCAAATGTTTTGTTCTTACCTCCCACCTCGAACAGATAATGTTTGTCTACGAGAAAATCACCTGCTTTTGGATAGCAGCAGTCGTGAGCCTCCGACAGTTGGTTGAAGAAGAATGTCTCACGTATGGTTCCGATTTCTGCGTATGGAGAAAGGGCATACATAAGTGTCGGGTTGTTGACGTAGATCTTGTCTGGACGTGATAGATTGTCTGAACTTTTTACATTATCGCCCAGAAGGAGAAGAAGACCGCCTCTTTGTAACGCATATAACATTTTCAATCCTTGGTTACGATCAGTTTCAAGTTCACGGTACAGACTGCTCATGTTGGGCTGTTGTGGAACTCTTTCCGACAGAACCATCAACATCTTTTTTGTTTTTCGGATTGTTGAGAGGTTTACATCGTCAATTTTAGCATAGTCGTTTTCTATTATTTGGTTGACGACGGCTTGCAATCTTACGTCTATTCCATTATGGACATCTTTATAAAATGGATAGTAGCCATATTTCAGATACCTTTTGAACAAAGGGAGGATCGCTGTTTGTGAACATATATTCATCGCGATTTCAATATGGTTGTGCAACAGATCCTCCAATCCTACAGCGTCTTGCTTTATGCCTTGCTCAAATTGTAGGAATTCTCTGAAAGAAAGACCTCTCATCTCATACATTGCTTGGCGACGAGAAAGATCTCCTTCTCCGGCTTGGATCTGAAGCATGGAAGATCCTGTGTAGACGACATTGAGCCCGGGAAAATCATCAGATATATTCTTCAGTAGCGTTTGCCATTTTTCGTAATAATGGATTTCATCAATGAAAATGTAAGTGCCTCCATTATTATAGTGAGCTTCCACTACGTCTAATATGTCGTGTGACGCGAAGTAAAGATTGTCAAGTGAGATATAGAGCACTTTGTCGAGATCATTGCCTTGGAAAGATTCTTTGATGTGTTGCAAAAGCATAGTCGTTTTTCCACATCCTTTAGGACCTTTTATGCCAATAAGGGAGTCCTTCCATTCTATCTTATAATTAAGATAACGGAAGAAATCCATTGGGGTGTTCATCAGCTTGCGGATGAATGTCCTTCTTAGTGATTCTATCTCTAACTCTGCCATAACGTCTTCTTTTTATTGTATATCGACGTTACAAAATTACAAATAATATCTGGAAATACTAATTTTTAGTCGTTTTTAGTATCTATAAATACTAAATTTTGGATGTTTTTAGTATCTGTAAATACTAAAAATGGCTCAATTTTAGTATCTGTAAATACTAAATTGTGTTATTTTACTGAATATTAAATATTTATATTGTATCGCAAATGCGAGACTTGATTATTGTTCTTCTTTGAAAACGTCGGCAATTTATAAAAAAGAAAATTATAATCCGATTTTGTAATGATTAAATAATAGATAAAGAGACGTACTTTTTGTACACTTTCTTTTTCTTTTATTGCTTGTCGACTTCAAAATATGTACTTTTGCACCGCAATTTAAATTATACTACTTATAAATTATACAGACATTATATGAAGAAGTATGCGATGTTGGGACTATTGCTCCCAATTTATGGTTATGCGGAAGCTCATGAGACGAATGAAGATGTCACGTTGATTGATGAGGTTGTGGTGACGGGAGCACGTGAGACATCCGATATTCGTCATTTGCCGATGACTGTGTCTGTCGTGGGCAGAGAGGAATTGGTGAAGAATGAACAGCCTAATGTTTTGCCGTCGGCTGTGGTGAATGTTCCGAGTCTGTTTGTCACATCACGTGGAATGATGGGATACGGTGTGAGTGGAGGTGCTGCTGGAGGAATCAACCTTCGTGGTATCTCAGGAGGAACAGGTGGTTTGCTGGTTCTTATTGACGGTCATCCTCAGTACCAAGGTATCTTTGGTCATCCTATTTCAGATTCTTATCAGACAATGATCACGGAACGTGTGGAGGTGTTGCGTGGACCTGCATCAGTGCTCTACGGTTCTAACGCTATGGGTGGTGTGATCAATATCGTTACTCGTGGAATGAAGGAAGACGGTGTGAAAACGGACATCAATATCAGTGGCGGTTCGTGGGGAACAGCTCAGGCTGAGGCTACCAACAGATTCAAGAAGGGTAAGTTTAGCAGCACAGTCAGCGGCCAGTATGGCAGAAGCGACAACCATCGTCCTCGCATGGGATTTGAACAGTATGGCGGCTATCTTAAATTGGGCTACGACTTCAATGAAAACTGGAATCTTTGGGCAGACGGTAATGTGACTCATTTCAATGCGTCTCAACCTGGCACTGTGGATGCTCCGATGTATGAGGCTGACCAGTGGATCACACGTGGAGTGGCCACATTGGCGTTGGAGAATCATTTCAAACATACGAATGGACGTATCTCCGTCTACGATAATTTTGGAAGACATAAGATCAATGATGGATATGGGGAAGGGGCGAAACCACAGACTCGTTTTTTCCAGTCGAAAGATGCATTGATGGGAGTGTCTGTTTATCAGAGTGCTGAGTGCGACGGTGGCTCTTGCATCACATTAGGTTTTGATTACCAGAATATTTATGGCGACGCATATTACACATCTCGTGAGACAGGTGAGGTGCTTGAGACGAAGAACAAGCAGAGTGCTGAGGTCCGCAACCATGAGGTGGCAGGATATGCGGATTTCCGTCAAGACATCAAAAATGTGACATTTGACGCCGGATTGAGAGTCGACCATCACTCAGTTGCCGGACTTGAATTGATCCCTCAGTTTGGAGCAGTCTACCGTCCAATCTCATCAGGGGAAATCAAGGCGATGGCAAGCAAGGGATTCAGAAATCCGTCGACGAAAGATATGTATCTGTATCCACCTTCAAATGAGGATCTTAAGGCAGAGCGTTTGTGGAACTATGAATTGTCGTGGCGTCAACGTCTGACTTCCGGAAAATACACAGAGATGGATTCTGTCTACTACCACGATGAGGTTGTAAGAGTGGACGAAGTGGAAAAATACAATCATGGAATCACTTACGGAGTCAACCTGTTCTACATGAAGGCAGACAATATGATCCAGACTGTGGCGAAGAAAAACGTCAATACAGGGGAGTTGGAAAACTGGGGTGTTGAGGCTGAATTGTCGTGGACAATAAAGGAACACTGGGGAATCAGCACAAACCATTCATGGTTGCATCAGGAAAATAAACTTGTGTCTGTGCCGACATACAAGGGATATCTTGGTGTCGACAGGTATTCAAAAAAACACAAATGGATGGCATCAGTCGGTTTGCAACAACTTGCTGGTTTATACACAGCTGTGGGTAAGGATGAGCAGAAAGAAAATGTCACATTGCTGAACGCAACAGTGAAGTATAATCTCAATAAGTATATCTCACTATGGGCAAAAGGCGAGAACTTGCTTGCTCAGGAATACGAAATCCTAGCAGGTTATCCAATGCCGAAGGCCACAGCTATGGGAGGAGTGAAGATCAGTTTCTAATCTGAATATCTGAACATATTAAAAAGATACGGGATGAGGCAATCGTCGCATTCCGTATCTTTTTATATTTTTGTGAGACGAATAATAAACTGCGTTTATGACCTATAAAGATGTATTTGAACTGGCAACCTATGAGTCTGGCGTGAGAATATGCGACGTCGCAGATCTCGATAATCTGGAGGTCAAACTTGTCGATAATCACAGAAATTGCAAGAGCACCGTCGGCTTGAAGGAGATCGACGAATATGTGCTTGAAACAATTGAGGAGGATGCTGTGTGTGCGGATTTCGATGAGAAGATCGTCAGAAAGGCTCTTTCTCTTGGCTATTATCCGATGTCGATGGAGAAGATGGTGATGACGGAGGAGGAGCTGATGGATTTCAGAGATCGCCTTTCCAATGTGAAGAAAGTGAAGGGTGGGGTGTATGCGTGGCGATATTTCATGACTATCCGTCATCATCTGAAAAAGATGATCGTCGACTTTGATGAGTTCAAATTTCCGAAGAAAACCAGGAGGTATGTCCGTCAACATTTTGGCGACTATACTCTGACATTCAATAAAAATTTTGATTTATGTGCCGAGACTCTCATTTCCCAATATGAGGAGACGTGGGTCGTGCCACCTCTGCTCGAAACATTTAAGGCAATCCACGACAATCCGGATGACGAAGTGAGTGTGGACAGTGTGGAGCTATGGAAAGGCGACGAGTTGGTGGCAGGAGAACTCGGTTTCATCACACGTAATGCCTATGCCAGTCTGTGTGGATTCCACATTGAAGACAACAGTGGCACAGTGCAGATGGCTGCGTTGGGCACATGGTTGAAAGAGAACGGTTTTGCCTACTGGGATCTCGGAATGGAGATGGATTACAAATACGTCTACGGGGCAATATGTATGGGACGACGTGCACAGAAAGAATATTATGATAGATTAGGTCCGACACGAATCGCCCTGCCAAAAGAGGGAATCAAGATAAAAGATTTGATAAAATAGTAGGGGCGATCCATTGTGGTTGTTGGAAAATTCACAATTCATAATTCATAATTCATAATTCATAATTCATAATGCGTAATTCATAATGCGTAATTCATAATGCGTAATTCATAATGCGTAATTCATAATGCGTAATTGTTGGGAAAATCCAAACTGCTGATGGATTCAACCCTCGTAGAGACGCACGGACGTGCGTGTCATGATAAATTCGTAATTCATAATTCGTAATTCGTAATTATGGGGAAAATCCATCTGTTGGATTTTGACCGTAGGGGTGATTCCTTGTGGTCTCCCTTGGAATGATCCATCCTGGATATAAATCTGGAACGTCGCATTGCACACCTCCGCAGATGAATACACCCCAATTACGCCGTTAGACGTTACATATTGGTAGAAAATATGATGATGGGGGGCATTCATTACCTCGTTAGAGGTTATATTTTAATGTCATTTGCATTTTTACGGTTCAAGTTCCTTCGCAAACATCATATCCAATTCAGATTGAGGAAACGGACATGGCTCCTGCAGCATCTTAGCTTTGTAGAATTGGTCGCATGCCCTCTCCACAGAATCCTCCTCAAAACATTTGAAAAGCATCTCTTTCAGTTCGTCAAGATGATCAGCGTCGGCATCGGAAAATTTGCCACACTCTTTATAACTGATGTTTTTTGCCGGACGGATATCATGATAGTAGTACGACCACACAAGGAATCGCATACATACGTCGGGAGTCATTATTATTTCTTGCATATTATTTGGTTGATATGTTTTGGTAGTATTCCATTAACGCTTCTTGTGCAAATTTAGTTTCTAATAGAGCAAGTTCTTCTTTGATCTGTTTTTTATCTCCATTAAACACTTCTTCTATTATTCTCATGTCACTTTCACAAACTTCATCATCTTCTAAGAATCTTGTTAGGATATCATCCCATAAAACATCGTCTCGTGAACTATAGTTGGGAAGATACGTTTCAATAAAATTCCATAAAGAATGGTAGGAATCATAGTCGTTTGAGAAACTGTTCATGATATGGTTATAATAAAAGTCATTTACTTTTTAGGATAATTTTGTACAATATTCTGCCATAGTGGAATACTTAACGGTTTTTTATAGTATACATTATATGCAGTTTCAACCTTTTGTTTCCAATTTAGTCCAATTGCTGCTGTGTTTGGATATGTTTTTATAACAAAATCTAGTGCAGACAAAAAGTCTTCCAAAGATTTGAATGTGTCAAAATCAGTATTTGGTGAATACCAGGTTGCTGGTCTCAAATTGTAAATGACATTCTTTTTGTATTGAACCTTTACTGCCCATTTTGCACTTGGACAACTGATCTCCCAAACTTTCTTCAGCCAAACATTGTTGATTGTGATAACGCCGGTTCCCATATCCATTTTATACTCAATCAAAAGATAATTAGATTGAAGTTTCCATGGCTTGTCCATAGCATCAGAAATATATGACATAAAATTGCCTATGTCGAAATTAGGACTTCCTGTAAAAGATTTTATTTCCAACCAATCGTCATTTGTCGCTGTGGAACTCAACCAGAAATCAGGAGAACTTTGAGAATGGTTGTATATATGGTCGATATTATTTTTTGTCATCCATTTGTCTAACCATTCTTCTAAAATATTGCCTACAACATTATTCTGTTGAACTGTTATGTTGAAATTTGATAATTTAAATGAGATTTCTCCCTGATTATTGTTGTTCAATTGTTGTTTTAACAAATTGAAAACATCTGTTGCATTGTATTTAGCCATTTTTTATTGTGTTTAATAATCTGTTTGCGACTGCTTTAATAACTGGAACTACTACAGTATTGCCCAAAAGATCGAATCCATCTTTTTCCGTAATGTCAAATTTCATTGTTTCTGGATAGCCAAAGAGTCTTAATCCTTCTCTTAATGAGAGTTTTCTTATCCCGTTTCCATCAGGGACATAAAGATGTTGCATATCCGTTGCTACTAAAGTAGGAGCTATTCCTTTAGGATCCAAAATCTCATTTACTTCAAAAGATAACTTTCCTGCGACGATATTATATCCCTTGTCTTTGGTCGTGTCAAATTCACGTCGAAAAGTTGAGACTTCTTTGCCTGTTGGTGTAGAAACTTTTTTCTCTATTTTTTTCTTTGGATACTCATATCTAAGATACCCCAATTGGGTTAAATGAATGAGCATATTATTTAAGTTGTCACTTTTGAAGAAAGTAGATATTTGTTTTTCTGTTAAAGGCATTCCATCCATCCACTCAATTTGCCATTCTTGAGCCCATTTCTTCTTTCTCCTTTCAGTCATTATACAACTCATTAGTTTCTTTTCTTCTTTGCTGATGCTTCCTTTTAATTCAATATCCCAACTATGTATGTTTGTATGTCCGCCTCTTTTATCTTTGATAGACTTGCCTATTAACTCATTTATAGAATATATAGACAATAATTTTCTTACGAATGGAGACTGTGAAGTTTCTTCTTTTTTTTCTAATATTTCTCCAAGATTTTTGTGGACAGGATCAAAATGATCTAGATTTACATGTCCGTTCAATGCTCCTACAATGTAAATTCGTTTTCTTTCTTGAGGAACTCCGAATTCTTTAGAATTTAGTAATTTATAATTAACATTGTATCCTAATGCGGTAAGGTTTCCTATGATTATTTGCAGCGTTTTTCCTTTGTCATGATTAATTAATCCTTCTACATTTTCAAGAATAAAACCTTGTGGTTTTTTATCTTTCAAAATACGTTCGACATCAAAAAAAAGAGTTCCTCTTGTGTCTGCAAAACCATCTCTATTTCCTGCAGCACTAAATGCTTGACAAGGAAATCCAGCACACAAAATGTCGAAATCAGGAATGTTTTGTGTTTCTATTTTTGTAATGTCTCCATTAATTGTTTCTGTTGGGTGATTGTCTTTTAGAACTTTTATAGCATGAGACTTTATTTCTGATGTGAAGACGCAAACTGGTTGTATGCCATTTTCGATGGCTGCTTGTTCTAATCCACAACGTATTCCACCTATTCCAGCAAATAAATCAATGAAACGGAGAACGTTTTCTTTTGGTTTCTCTAATGGTGTTTGTATTGGTTTATTTGTGTCTACATAACTTTCAAAAAAATCTCCAGTTACAGCTAATGGCATATTTGCTATTGGATTTTTTTCTTTGACAGATGAAATGAGTCTATCTATATCCAAAGCTTCACTTTGAATTTCTTCTCCTAACAAATAAACGATGTAACTGCCTTTAGGATCTGGATAATTCAAGGATTTCATATCTTCTTCAGATTTTATTGAGGAAGATATACAAGGAAATAGGTGATAACTATCAGAAGGATTTGTATGGTTGTACAACAAAACGTAGTTTGGACAGAATTCTGACGTAAATCCTCCTTTTCGAGATTCAAATAAATTTTCATTATATCGAATGTTGTATAAAGTCTCGAATCGATAGGGATTTTTTCCTATGATCCAATCTAGTTGATTCTTTTCTGCTCTATATGTTCCAAGCAGAAATGTAGAATCCTTATGATCTGCGAACTTTAATTTTCTCGATGTGTTATCACTTCCATTTGCCATATATTGCAAAAATACAAAAAAACAAGGATTGTTCCGAAAAATGGTTGATTATCTTCTATTTTCTTTTGTTTAATATATGAAACACGAAAAAAGGAACGCTTTCCTTTGAGTCCTCTATCCTTACATCAAAAGAAAAGCGAAGATTTTCACCTTCGCTTTCTATAAATATATTAAATGTTCTTTGCTTTAGATGTCCTTTGCATCGTCTGGGTGGTTTGTGTAGAACACTCTCAATGGCACTGAAGTCACCTTGATGAATCCCTTAGCGTCCTCACTTGTCCATCCCTTGTTCATCTCTCCATACTCACCGAACTTAGTCTTAACCAAGTCGTCCTTAGAATCAACACCAACTGTTGAGAATGTGTAAGGACGAAGCTCAAGAATAACCTCACCGTTTACGTGGCGCTGGCTCTCCTGAAGCATAGCCTCGATGTCGCGCATCACTGGCTCAAGATACTGGCTCTCGTGTAGGAACATTCCGTACCAGTTAGCGACCTGATCCTTCCAGTACTGCTGCCATTTAGAAAGAGTGTATTTCTCCAAGAACTTGTGAGCGCCGATGATAACCATTGGAGCTGCAGCCTCGAATCCTACACGTCCCTTGATACCGATGATTGTGTCACCTACGTGCATATCACGACCGATACCGTATGCTGCTGCGATCTTCTCTATCTCCTGGATAGCTGCGATCTTGTCTGTGTATTCTTTTCCGTTAACCGAGCAGATCTCACCTTTCTTGAACCCGATCTTCAAACGCTCGCTTCCAGTCTTAGTTACCTGCTTCAAATAAGCTGTCTCTGGCAAACCTTCACGTGAATCAAGGATCTCACCACCGCAGATTGAAGTTCCCCAAATTCCTACGTTGTAAGAGTACTTCAACTTAGTCCAGTCTGCTGCGAAACCATGCTGGTTCAAGTAGTCGATCTCATACTGGCGAGTAAGTGCCATGTCACGAGTAAGAGTGATGATCTCAACGTTTGGAGACATTACCAAGAATGTCATATCGAAACGTACCTGGTCGTTGCCGGCACCTGTTGATCCGTGAGCGATTGCGTCTGCACCGATCTCGTTTGCGTAGCGTGCGATAGCCATACCCTGGAAAATACGCTCTGAAGATACAGAGATAGGATATGTACCGTTTCTCAATACGTTACCGAATACCATGAATTTCAAGCTCTTGTCGTAGTATTCCTTTGTTACGTCAAGAGTGACATATTTAACAGCACCCAATTTGTAGGCGTTCTCCTCGTTCTGCTTTAGTTGCTCCTCGCTGAAACCACCTGTGTTAGCACAAGCTGCATATACATCGTAACCTTTCTCTTTGGCAAGGTACATCACTGTGAAAGATGTATCCAAACCGCCGCTGAATGCTACTACTACTTTTTTGTTTGCCATTTTTATTTAATTTATTTAAATAAAGACTTTATCTTATCCAATAGAGTCTTAGACTCTTTCTCTGGCAGTTTGTATGGCATAGGACCATATTTTGCCTCTATTGTTTCTCTGCAGGTTGGATCAAGATCCAATTCCTTTTGAGCTGTTTCCAAACAGTCTGGATCATTAGGATCAAACAACATACCTGTGCAGATGCAATATCTTCTGTCTGTACGTTGAAGGACATCGAAGTTTACACATCCTTCACAACCGTGCCAGAAACTCTCGTCGTTTGTCAACTGTGCGAAAGTTACAGGTTTGTATCCATGCTGTGTGTTTAGTTTCATCACTGCCGCTCCACTTGTAAGACTGAAAATCTTAGCCTCAGGCCAACGTGCACGAGCCAATGAGAATGTCATGTGTTTGATTCGACGAGCCAATCCTCTGCCACGGTATCTGTCTGGTACAATCAAACCTGATGTTGTGACATATTGCTTGTTGTCCCATGTCTCAATGTAGCTAAAACCGGCAAAATCATCGCCACATAAAGCCAACACAGCTTTTCCTTCAATCATCTTCTGCTTTACATATTCCGGATTTCGCTTGGCAATACCTGTGCCTCGCACTTTAGCCGCTGCGGCTATAGTCTCCAAAATTTCATCGACGTAGTGCACGTGGCTCTCGTCTGCAAGCACAATCTTTATTTCTGGTTCTTGCTTTTGATCTTGAATCTGATCCATTGCTAATGAATTAATCTTTCTTCAATGTTGGAATAATCTTGCTTAGCGATTCGATTACAGCACGCTTTGTCATCCCTTCTTTCATCACGCATACTACAGTGTCCTCTCCTGCTACGGTGCCAATGATGACATCTGAAGCCTCGTCGTCAATTCGGTATGCCATACTGCTCGCATATCCTGCACGTGTATGGATGACGAGTATGTTTCCAGAAAAATCTATCGTTACAGCTGCACTGGATAGGTATGCTGCCTGTGCATCTGCTTGATCGTCGTTTGCAGGCAGTTTATAGCAATATCCTCCATCTACAGCCGGAGTCTTCACCACCTTCATCGCTTTCAAATCGCGAGACAAAGTGGCTTGAGTAAGGTTGAAACCTTTGTTTGTCAAAAGCTGGAGCAATTCGTCCTGACTTCCGACTTTTGTCGTTGCTATAATCTCCTGTATTACGGAAATTCTTCTGTTTTTGTTTTTCACTGTCGCTTCATTTATGACTGCAACCTACCATAATTTATCGAAAATGTAAGGTAACGGGTTGCAAATGAGTAAATTAAGTATCCGTGATGAGTTTTGCGAATTTTTATGTTGCAAAACACTATGCAAAAATATACAAAAACATTATTAAACATTCATTTCCTGCATATTTTTTGCAAAAAAGCTATGAAAATTATCTGTTGTCAATAGTTTCAGGGTTCATATCGTGCCTTATCAGACGATATTCTGCCATTTCCGCATATTTGGTTCCTGGCTTTCCATAGTTGCAATATGGATCAATGCTGATTCCTCCACGCGGCATAAATTTTCCCCATACTTCAATATATTTAGGATCCATCAGTTTGATAAGATCCTTCATGATGATGTTGACACAGTCTTCATGAAAATCTCCGTGGTTGCGGAAACTGAACAGGTAGAGCTTGAGGCTCTTGCTTTCAACCATCTTCACATTCGGTATGTAGCTGATGTATATTGTTGCGAAATCTGGTTGACCTGTGATAGGGCAGAGACTTGTGAATTCTGGGCAGTTGAATTTCACCCAATAGTCGTTGCCCTGGTGTTTATTGTCAAACGTTTCCAGTACTGATGGATTGTAGTCAGACGAGTATGTTGTCTGTTTGCTTCCAAGTTGTGTAAGTGACATATGATGACTATTTCTTTGTCGACAAATATTTTTCCAATCCTGCTTTGCGTAGACGGCATGCCGGACATTCTCCGCATCCGTCAGCTGGGATACCGTTGTAGCATGTGAGTGTTTTTGTTCTCACCAAATCAAGTACGCCAAGCTCGTCTGAGAGTTGCCATACTTGCGCTTTGTCACGCCACATCAGTGGTGTGTGTATTTCTATATCATAGTCGAGGGCGAGAGCCACTGCCGCATTCGCTGCTTTGATGAATGTGTTTCTGCAGTCTGGGTATCCGCTGTAGTCTGCCTCCGACACTCCAGTCACAAGGTGGTGAGCACCGATTGTGTATGCGTAGACGGCTGCGTATGTCAGGAATATCAGGTTTCTGCCAGCGACGAATGTGTTTGGCAGTTCGTTTGCTGGTTTCTCCTTGCATACGTCCATAGAATGGTCGGTGAGTGAGTTGTGGTGAAGATTTGCGATGGTGTCAATCTTATGGATGACGTAGGGGACGCCAGCCTCTTTGGCTATGGCTGTCGCGATCTCGTTCTCCAACACATGTTTCTGTCCATAGTTGAAACCGATTGCGTACACTTTGTCGAAATTCTTTTTTGCCCAGTATAGGCAAGTTGTTGAATCTTGTCCGCCGGACAATAATACCACCGCTGTTTTTTCCATATCTTTATTTTTGACGGTGCAAAGTTACTAAATTTTACCGATTATTTCCATGCCGCCTGTTAACAAAATGAGGATTGAATCCAACCCTCATATGTAGTCGTTTATTCTACAGGATAATAAGCCCACAGTGTCACTGATCTCAGACCGAAACCGATCTTTCTGATGTCTTCGTTGATTCCTAATTCCTGAGGTGACTTTGGATTCAGAGGAAACAACTCTAGCTCTATCGCATTGTTGTTCGTGATATGTCTGCTGTCCAGATTCAGGAAGACGGGTTTGTTCTCAGTGATTACAAATTCTCCACACTCCACTCCGTTTGTGGCGATTCTGATACTGTCTGCTTTATGGTTGTCTGAAACAAATGCCACGAAATCAAGTCGCAATGTGACTGTGGCGTTCTTTCTGACTTGAAAAATCAAAAATCCTTTTTCTCCTACACACCAGCGTCCGAATTCTTCATTGTCGGAGAATCCATAGTCCCAGCATGGCAAGAACTTTTCCCTGAAATCATAGTGCTTGGCCATCTGCCCGATTTTTCTTCCTCCTTCAATCTCAATTACATTTTTTGGTGTCTGTGTGCCTCTTACCACCTCTTTTTTACATGAAGTGACTACAGACAACAATAAAGAAACTAATAAAAAATATGTGATCTTTTTCATTTGCTATTCCGAAATAATGTTAGTCTAAATTTACCTTTTTTGATCTGCCTATCCAATTTGATATATTACGGGTCATGAACAGGATGCTTATCGCTATCATCGCGTATTCCAACAAAAAGAATGTTCTTGCCATCTCTATGAAACTAACAGTTATGCCAAGACATGCTCGTGTTGTCAATCCGACAAAAAAGATAAATAATGGTCCATATTTCGCAATGACTGATTCTTCGTCTTTACCGATATAAAACAATGTGAAGAAAACTGATCCGTAGAAAGCTACTGATATTGCGCAGATATACGCTAATTGTCCTGCTGTTGTCTCATGCAAAATTGTGAAAACAGGGTCGAATTTGAAAAATGAATATATAAGCAATCCAAAAGGAATCAGAGAAACCAGCAAAGGAATGTATGCTTTCTTGTTCTTTATGAATAGTGTTAGTGGCAATATGATTGAAAATGCCCATACTATTAAAGACTGTGATGTTACAACCATATATTTGACTATTGGAGATCCTATGCACAGTGCAATTTTCCTGATAAGAGAATAATGCTCGAAGGCTGGTATGTGCGATAACTCACATTGTGTTCTTGCCGCATTGCCTGGACATGTTACGATGAACAGAAGATGTGCGAAAGCGATTAGCAAAAGCAGACAGTACAGTTTGTTGATGCTTTTTGTTTGGAAATATGTGTATAAGACAAACATTCCCCACGTCATAGTGGCTGCCACACAAATCTGTTCGCAGTTACAGCAGAAAAATGCGCAAGCTGCACATATTGCGTATGTTGTCCATTGGGGCTCTTCTTCATTTTCCAACGATTTTTTGAATGGAAACAATGTTGGCAAGAATGCGACCAAAGGCCACAGATACACGATCATTGTCACAAGATACCCTGCCGAACCTTGGTCGGTGATCCTATACATGAAAGTGAGCAATATTGCGACAGTGGCATATATGATACCTTTCCCCTTGGAGAAAAGCAAATATGTCATCGCTACTATCGCTAACACAATTGTAGAATCGACTATGGCAAATACCCATAATGGGAATTGTACAAACCAGAATGTGCAGAATTCGATCAGCACACGTGATGTCCATGTCGCATATCTCCATTGTAAAAATGACAACACGTCTCCTTGCTCGTAATATCCAAACGCAAAAATTCGGAAGTACTTATAGTCGTCTGTTGTCAGATCAATAGAGAAATGGAATGTCAGTATCGCAATGAATGCTAATACGAACGGAATCAGAGTCTTGTATGAAATGTTTTTTATTAAACTCATATTATATGGGTATTTAGATTATAGTCTTTTTCTGGTTTTGCATCATACGATGTCTTATAATCAACAATCGCAAGGATATGTTAGCTTTTCCATGTATTACAGTTTGGCAAATCATTGTTGTTTTTGTCTCTCTTATCACGTTGTGTATAAGAAGAAACAAAAGACCAATATGTTAGAATTTTTCGCATAGACGCGGACTGAAAAACAATACCAAAAGCAAAAGTGTTGTTGTGTGATGTTTTCGTCTATTCAAAAGATTTAATAAAAAGGCGTCTTTTTCAAGACGCCTTTTTAATTTTATAGTGGAATGTTTCCGTGTTTCTTTGCTGGGTTCTGGCGATTCTTTGTCTGCGCCATATCCAAGCTCTGAATAATCTTCTGACGTGTCTGAGCAGGAAGAATGATCTCATCAACATATCCAAGCTCTGCGGCACGGTATGGGTTAGAGAATGTCTTCTCATACTCTGCCAATGTCTGAGCTCTCTCCTCGCCAGTCTGCTTGCGGTAAAGAATGTTTACTGCGCCTTCAGCACCAAGCACTGCGATCTCTGCACTTGGATAAGCCAAGTTGACATCTGTGCCGATGTTCTTAGAAGCCAACACGATGTAAGCACCACCGTAAGCCTTACGAGTGATAAGTGTGACTTTAGGAACTGTAGCCTCAACGTAAGCGTAAACGATCTTAGCTCCGTGACGGATGATACCGTTGTGCTCCTGAGTGCAGCCTGGTAGGAATCCAGGAACGTCCTCTAGAGTGACGATTGGAATGTTGAAACAGTCGCAGAAGCGAATGAATCTGGCTGCCTTATCTGAAGAGTCGATGTCAAGTACACCTGCCTGGAATGCTGGCTGGTCTGCCACGATACCGACTGTCTTGCCTGCCATGTGGGCGAAACCAACGATGATGTTCTGAGCGAAATGCTTGTGAACTTCGAAGAAATTACCGTCGTCGACGATGCTCTCGATAAGCTCGATCATATCGTATGGCTTGCTTGGATCCTCAGGAATCAAATCGTTCAATGATTCGTCCTCACGCATTGGATCATCCATTGTGTTGGCGAATGGACACTCCTCGAAGTTGTTAGAAGGCAAGAAGCTCAATAGCTCACGAACCATCATCAATGTGTCCTCTTCTGTATCACCTACGAAGTGAGCGACACCACTCTTAGAAGCGTGTACTGCAGCTCCACCTAGACCCTCTTTGTCGATATCCTCATGAGTTACAGTCTTTACAACGTCTGGACCAGTAACGAACATGTGACTCTTTTCCTTCACCATGAAGATGAAGTCAGTCAATGCTGGAGAGTAGCAAGCACCTCCTGCGCATGGACCCATGATAACTGAGATCTGAGGAATTACACCTGAAGATATTGTGTTCTGGTAGAAGATGTCACCGTAACCTGCAAGGGCAGAAACACCCTCCTGGATACGAGCACCACCAGAGTCGTTGATTGCGATGATAGGAGCACCCATCTTCAAAGCAAGACGCTGCACCTTTGTGATCTTGTTAGCGTTTGTACGGCTTAATGAACCTCCAAGCACTGTGAAGTCGTATGCATATACGTATACCAAACGACCATCGATTTTACCGTAGCCTGAAACAATACCGTCTCCGCTGATTTTTTTCTTATCAAGACCGAAATTAGAACAGTTGTGGATAACAAACTTATCGATCTCTACAAATGTACCCTTGTCAAGAAGAACATCAATTCTTTCTCTAGCAGTAAGTTTACCTTGCTCGTGCTGCTTGTCGATCTTATCCTGACCTCCGCCTAGCTCTGCGATACGGCTAAACTCGTTAAATTCGTCGAGTACTACTTTTCTGTCTCTCATAGTTAATTATTTGAATTAAGCATTCTCTGGAATGTCCATCAATGTGATAAGTGTCTGGTCTCCGTTGATCACGTCGCCCTCTTTCACTAGGATATCCTTGATAATGCAATCTCTTTTCACTTTGTAGTCGCTCTGCATCTTCATCGCCTCAACAACGATTACGCTCTGACCGTTCTTGACTTCCTCTCCCTTCTGTACAAGTATCTTGACAACCTTACCTGGCATTGGTGAGAATACACGATCCTGCGATTCGCTTGAGTCGCCCTTCTTTCTGTTCTGCAGATATTTAGCCTGCTGGTCTACGATTTCAACAGGGAAAGTGTTGAAGTGAGTGTTCACCTGATAGCTCTTTCCACCCTTTTCTCTCTTAAACTCAGCGTTGTAGCTTCGTCCGTTGTTTGTGATGATCGAACAACTTCCGTTCTCTGCCATCACGATGTCGACTTCGTATGTCTTGTCGTCAATCTTGATAGTGACTTTATTGTCCTCTTTGCTGATAAGTTCAACTTCAGCCACTCGGTTTCCTACATGTACTTCCATTTTATCGACTCATGTTTTTAGATTCTGACCATACTAGTGCGCTTGCCGAACTCTCTCCATCTGCTGATAGGACGGTTGTCGCTTGTCTTTGGCGAGTTCTCCTCCAAGTTCACAATATAATCCATATATGACGCGATGATTGCGATATCCTCAACCTCGCTCTTTTCTGCTTCGTAAAGTTTTTCTTCGCTAAGTTTGTCGTTGTTCTCTGCAATGAACTTAGTGTTGTACTTTCCTTCTACGAATGCTGGCACATCCATGATCTTTCTTAGGTAAGATATGTTTGTCTTCAAACCAGTGATTCTGTATTCGTAAAGCACACGTCTCATTCTCTCGATTGCAAACTCTCTTGTCACAGCCCAAACGATTAGTTTACCGATCATTGGGTCGTAGTGCACTGGAATCTCATAACCCTCGTAAACAAAGCTGTCCACACGTGTTCCGATACCAAGTGGCTCCTGTAGCTGCTTGATGACACCTGTGTCTGGCATGAAGTTGTTCTCTGCATCCTCAGCACAGATACGGCACTCGATTGCATGTCCTCTCTGCGACAAATCCTCCTGCTTGAATCTCAATGGAAGACCGTTTGCTACATTGATCTGCTCCTTCACCAAGTCAACACCTACAACCTCCTCTGTGATTGGGTGCTCTACCTGTAGACGAGTGTTCATCTCTAGGAAGTAGAAGTTTAGATGGTCGTCAACAAGGAACTCGATTGTGCCGGCTCCTTCGTATTTTACAGCCTTTGCTGCACGCACAGCGATCTCTCCCATCTTGGCTCTGACCTCTGGAGTCATCAATGGGGAAGGGCTCTCTTCTACTACTTTCTGATTTCTTCTCTGGATTGAACATTCACGTTCGAACAGGTGTACGCAGTTGCCGTGCTGGTCTGCCAATACCTGGAACTCAATATGGTGAGGTGTCTCAATGAACTTCTCTATATAAATTGTGCCATCGTTAAATGAAGAAATGGCTTCGCTTTGAGCAGTGTTGAATGCATCGGCGATCTCCTCCTTTTTCCAAACAAGGCGAATTCCTTTTCCACCGCCACCTGCACTTGCTTTTAGCATTACAGGTAGACCGATTTGCATTGCAACCTTCACAGCCTCGTCTGCATCTTTCAATGCCTCTTGTGTGCCTGGCACTACTGGAACTCCTGCTGCGATCATGGTCTGACGAGCCATGATTTTGTCTCCCATTTTGATCATCGCCTCTGCTGGTGCGCCGATGAAGATAATTCCTTCTTTCTTACAACGTGCTGCAAACTCAGCGTTCTCACTCAAAAATCCGTATCCTGGGTGGATAGCATCTGCATTGAAACGTTTTGCCGCTTCAATAATTTTATCTATGCAAAGATAACTCTCTCTTGATGCGGCTGGTCCTATACAACATGCCTCATCTGCATAAAAAACATGCTTCGATGTTCTGTCTGCCTCGGAATATACTGCAACAGTCTTAATGCCCATCTCTTTACAAGAGCGCATTACACGCATCGCGATTTCTCCTCTGTTGGCAACTAAAATCTTTTTAATCATATTTTTTGTCTTTTTCTGTATCTAAAGTCCACCGCTAGTGGTGCACTTTAATTCCAAAAACGGTGCAAAGATAACAAATAAATCATATCATTTATAGCTTTTTCATACATTCGAGCGATTTTTATGCAATTTTCTGCACATTTTTTATTGGATTGTGCAATGTGAGAGTGCTTAAATATATACTTACTTCTTGATTTTTAATGATTTATTCTTTTTGACTTTTTTTAACAAATTTATCAAATTTTTAAAGTTTTTATTGATACTTGTAGATTACAATCTTTATTGTTGTCAACTAAATATATATAAATGAAAATAATTTTGCTGATTTCTTTTGCATTTGTTGTTGAAAATGCTAAATTTGCTGTCAAAATAAAAAAAGAAAGACCTTTGTGCGAAAAAATCATTCTGGATTCATATATCATCAAATCATATGAAAAGTGTGGTTTCTCAGAAAATTTTACGGTCAGTGTTGATCCGGATTCGTTGCAAAGGATATGGCAGAGAATATAGCAAAAATTAATTCAACCCTTTTTATCTTTATCGCAGATTGCATGTGTTGTAGTCTGCGATTATTTTATCATAAAAAGAGAAGTCGCATTGAGGTGCACCTCAACGTGACTTCTCTATGATTTTCTTCGGATTCAGGTTTTGGCTATTCCCAAAATGCGTTGAAATAGATATAGTCAAAATTCTCTTCTTTAAAATTTAGTGTTATTGGATATTGATCTCCGTCTAATACCCATTCCATACTATATTCCTCTGTGTCTGTACCCTCTTCGTCAGTAAAAGTTTCTATAACATGTACTGGAAGATTTTTTGAAGAAACTCCAAAGTTCGAATAAATAGGATCAATATCAAAATAATATGCAGATTCCAGTACTGAAAGTTTGGCTGTATTTGTAATAGGTGTTGGGTGACTTTGATTTGTATATTTGAGAATTATTGTTTTTGTTGATTCTTGAGAATCACTTTTATAATCTCGTTTGATTTTTGTGACATTTTCGTTCTCCCATTCAAACGTCATTGTTGATGTGTGACTGTCGGTGATTGTTGTTTCTGAAATCAAATGACCTTCATTGTCGTACTTATAGGTACTAGTGTACGAATCATGTTCTCCTTCTCTTTTTTCTGATTCACAATAACCTTTTGAATTATATGTATAGATTGTGATGGACGTGTCTCCTTGGTACGAGTATGTAGTCTCTGTCATCGTATTCATTTCGTATGCGTATTTGTACTTTGTTTCTTTTCCATCGAATGTATAAGTAGAGAAGATGCATCTTCCTTTGTCATCGTATTCATAAATGGTTATTGATTCGTCAAGGTCACCGGGAATCTTGACTAATTTTGCTATCCTTTTTTGTGGAATAGACCGTTTGTTCTCATTCTCGTCATCTTTGCTACAAGACGATACTAATCCTGCAATCAATGCTAGGATACCAAAAAAGTATAAAAACTTTTTCATTGAAATTAATTTTGTTTGCCACGACGACTCTGGAGGCGGATAAACAATAAATTCATAAGTGTGAGTCACCTATACTTATGTCTATATTTTGACTAAACAAGACTATGGTATAACACTTATGTTGTTCTTTCAAAAATCGTGCAAAGATAATATTATTTCTTTTACGATAAAAGTAAGAAATAATAAAATATACAATTTTTATCTTATCGCAGATTGCATGTGATGTAGTCTGCGATTTTTATCATAAAAAAGATTGATTTTTGAGGATTGTTAAGGGCGGAACGCCCTAACCCTTCCCCACGTGCGAGTCGAAGGCGAGCACATATAGAATAACCACAGAGACTCGGAGTTTTAAGAGAACGTCTTTGACTTTTTTTGAGGAAAAGAGACGAGAAAGCGGTGCTTATGGGATTGCCTTTCAGGCAAAGTTTTTGTATCATCGTCACATCATCCCGAGACTTCGTCATGGGTTACTCTCGCTTTGCTTGGTAGCGTCTTTCAGACGAAAAAAGAAGGAAAGATCAGTCTTAAATTAGACAAAGCCAGCTTTAATAAAAAACAGCTTCTTATCTTTTATAGATTTCTTTGTATTTTTCACTCAACCACGAATGCTCATCAAGTAGGAATATGGATACCCGTCTGTTTTGCTCATGCTCGACTTCTGTTTGCGCATCAGGAATGTTTGGCGCAAGATATCCCATTCCGACGGGAATGATAATGTAGTCTTCTATGTTATAACCCTTTTTCCCCAATCTGTTTAAAACAATATTCCTGATATACTCTGCTCTTTTTTGAGATAACTTTGTGTTGTATATCTCAGACCCTCTGGTATCAGTATGCCCTGCTATAATTATAACTTCACCTGGCATTTGTGATATAAGTTCAGTTAATTGATCTAATCTGTCATCATATTCTGGTTTTATTCCTCCGAAATCAAAGAAATATTCCTCGTCTAAAAGGGAAATCTGTTCAGTCGGTTCGGGAGAATTCATTTCTTGGGCGACGGTGGCTAAAGGGGCTAGAGCAGTCAAACTTGTTACAAGTCCGGCAATCTTGACAATATTTCCAGCCTTACGTTTAAGTGAGAGCTGGTTCTCGATATATTCCCGTTCACTCTCGCAAGCTGGACATGTGCCTGTGCACACACCTTCAAAATCGCATTTTGCAGGTGTGTAGACGATGCCGTTAGCATCTGCCACTTGTTTTCGTATGGCCTTTAATGTTTCGCAGGTGATTTTGCTTTTGTCCATAGTCTGCTGTATTTCAATGATTCGTAATGCCTTATTTATCTTTTCCTTTCGTTCTTTCCTTTCGTTTTCCAGATTTCTTTAAATTCATTGAATTTAGTCGTTCCGAGTTTCTCTTCCAAAATTGAAAAACTCTCTTTGACTTTATCATTCACAATACATGCGGATTCTCCTTTCAACGAATGTTCTTTATATAGGAATATTGATGCACGTCTGTTCTGCTCATGCTCTATTTCGGTTTGGGCGTTCGGAACATTTGGCTCGAAGTAAGCAAGACCGACGGGAATGATTATATAGTCTTCTATATCGAATCCATGGTATCTCAACCTGCTTATAATGCTCTCTCTGATATATTCAGCTCTTTTTTGGGATAGTTTTAGGTTGTATGCTTCCGATCCTCTGGTGTCGGTATGGCCTGCAATAATGAAAACTTCTCCCGGCATTTGAGAGATAAGTTCAGTTAATTGATCTAATCTGTCATCATATTCTGGTTTCATCCCTCCGAACTCAAAGAAATATTCCTCGTCTAAAAGGGAAATCTGTTCAGTCGGTTCGGGAGAATTCATCTCTTGGGCGACGGTGGCTAAAGGTGCAAGGGTAGTCAAACTTGTTACAAGTCCGGCAATCTTGACAAGATTTCCAGCTTTACGTTTTATAGAAAGCTGGTTCTCTATATATTCTCGTTCACTTTCGCATGCTGGACACGTGCCTGCGCATACACCTTCAAAATCGCATTTTGCAGGAGTGTATACGATGCCGTTAGCATCCGCCACTTGTTTTCGTATGGCCTTTAATGTTTCGCAGGTGATTTTGCTTTTGTCCATAGTATGCTGTATTTCAATGATTCGTGATGCTTTCCTTTTCTTTCTTCACTTTCTCTGTCCAAATTTCTTTTATTTCATTGAATTTGGTTGTCCCAAGCCTCTCTTCCAAAAGTGAAAAATTCTCTTTGACTTTATCATTTACAATACATGCGGCTCTTCCGTTTAATGAATGCTCTTTATATAGGAATAGTGAAACACGTCTGTTCAGTTCGTGCTCTGATTCGTCTTTCGCGTTCGGAATATTTGGTGCTATGTTAGCCAGTCCGACGGAAATGATTATATAGTTTTCTTTATTGTAACCATTTTCTTCCAATCTGCTTAAAATGAGGTTCCTGACATATTCAGCTCTTTTCTGGGAGAGTTTTAGGTTGTATGCTTCCGATCCTCTGCTATCGGTATTCCCTGCAATAATAAAGACTTCTCCTGGCATTTGGGAAACAAGTTCTGCAAGATAATCATACCTTTCTTCATATTGTGGTTTTAAAAAAGTTCCGAAATCAAAGAAATATTCCTCGTCTAAAAGGGCTATGGTTTCTGTCGGTTCTGGAGCATTCATTTCTTGGGCGACGGTGGCTAAAGGTGCAAGGGTAGTCAAACTTGTTACAAGTCCGGCAATCTTGACAATATTTCCAGCCTTACGTTTCAAGGATATTTGTTTTTCTATATATTCACGTTCTTGCTCGCATGCTGGGCATGTGCCTGTGCACACACCTTCAAAATCGCATTTTGCAGGTGTGTAGACGATGCCGTTAGCATCTGCCACTTGTTTTCGTATGGCCTTTAATGTTTCGCAGGTGATTTTGCTTTTGTCCATAG